>NZ_JBXENY010000009.1:0-351239 GCF_059383875.1 Paenibacillus sp. JT22N7 | reverse complement strand
AGGCGGAGGCAAAGGCATTGGTGGCGGAGCAGGCCAAGGCGGAGGCAAAGGCATTGGTGGCGGAGCTGGCCAAGGCGGAGGCCAAGGTATCGGCGGCGGAGCAGGCCAAGGCGGAGGCAAAGGCATTGGTGGCGGAGCAGGCCAAGGCGGAGGCAAAGGCATTGGTGGCGGAGCTGGCCAAGGCGGAGGCCAAGGTATCGGCGGCGGAGCAGGCCAAGGAAATGGTGGCGGCGGCGGTCAAGGTATCGGCGGCGGAGCAGGCCAAGGCGGAGGACAAGCTCCTACTACTAACCCTGCTCCAATTGTAACGCCAGCGCCAACTACAGTTCCGGCGCCGACAACACCAGCGCCAACTGTAGCGCCAAAACCAAAATCATATTACTAAAAGAAGTGGAATGAGCGAATCATTCAGAATCATATACAAAAAACGAGCCATAGAAGAGATTCTATAGGCTCGTTTTTTGATTAGTTATTTTTCAAACGTTTATTTAAGGACGGGCAGTTACTTCGCTTGCAAAAACTTATCGATAAATTGAATCGCTTTATCTGTATTCTCGCTGTTCACTCGGACGCCGACGATATAATTTTTCGGTGTGAGCACGGAAAGATTTTTCACCAGCGGGCTGCTGCTGATATCGATGCCGTAGACATGCTCGTCTGGTTCATCCTTCGTCGTTTTTTTGACCAGCTCGCTCTCAGTAACGGAGGACTTCAGCTCACCGCTCACTGCATCATCGAGGTTTTGCAGAACGCCCTGCGGGCTAATCCAGTCGAAGCTGGCTGTATCGAGAATGTAGATATCGGGCTTTTCCGTCGCCAGGACAACCATCGCTTTTTGCTGGGAAGCCATATCGACGGCATCTTTAGCATCAAGCGGCACATAGGTCAGGTTAACTTTAAACCGTTTCCATTCGGGAAACTTGTCCAGCAGCGATTGCTCAAGAACAGCCATATCCTGCTTATTGTCCTCTGTAAAATACTCGCCAAAATACATGACCGATAAATCCACCGGCGGCAGGCTTGCCAGGTAGCGCTGCTCCTCGCGATGGTCCATATAAGCTATAACGCCATAAATAATGAGAGCAATCGCCACAATGCCACCGAAAACATGGTATTTATAGTAGCGCCAGAAATGGTCGGTTTTTTCTGCGGCAGACGCCATATTTTTAAACTTTCCATATTCCTTCTCATTGAACGCTTGCTTGAACTTCTGGTCCTCCGCTTCAAGTATCCGTTTATAAGCGGCGGTCACTTGGCTGAATTCATTTGCCGTTGTCTCCTCATTGTCTGCGGTTTGTGCGCGGGAGCGGGATTGGCGGAGCAACAGGGTATAGCGCTTCTCGACCTCTTCTTTTGAAGCGTTTTCGGGAAGGCCCAGCTTTGCGTAGGCTTGTTTTACATCTTCCATGGGGTCACCTCGGCTATTATTTAAAAATATCAGTATAAATCCTACCCTCTAGTATACGGATTTAAGCGGACAAATGCCAATTTTCGCGGTTGTCCGCAGATTCGTGCGTGTTAGCTGGGCGAGATGGACCGGGCATCGAACAGACTGCGGATTCAGTGATCATATGGTATGATAGGAAAAAGCTAGCTTCAAAACTAGCGCCATGGGTGCATCAAAGCGCTCTCAAATGAGAAAAAACGTGCTGCTGCCTTGCGCTTTAAGCTAATAGACAGGGATGGGTTGGCACAAATCAGTCAATACCATAGATTAAGAGCATTGTTGTAATGGGGGATGGACCTTGCTTACTAATAAAACAATTATATTAGGAATTACTGGCGGGATCGCCGCCTATAAAGCGGCTACGCTTTGCAGCCGGCTGGTGCAGGCAGGGGCTAAGGTGCATGTCATAATGACCGAATCCGCCGCCCGTTTCATTACGCCGCTGACGCTCCAGACGCTGTCGCGCAACCCGGTGCATATCGACACCTTTGACGAGAGGGATCCGGCGGTCGTGTCGCATATTCATTTGGCGGATCATGCCGATCTCATCGTTGTTGCTCCCGCCACTGCAAATGTCATTGGCAAAATGGCAAATGGGCTTGCCGATGATATGCTCAGCACGACGCTGCTTGCAGCAACGAGCCCGGTGCTTGTGGCTCCAGCTATGAATGTGCATATGTATGAGCATCCGGCCGTGGCGCAAAATTTACAGACATTAGCGGATCGTGGCGTCATGTTCGTGGACCCAGGCGAGGGACAGCTTGCCTGTGGTTATGTGGCCAAAGGAAGGCTTGCCGAGCCAGAGGAAATCGTACATGCGATTGAAGAGTGGTTCAGCCGCAGCCGCAAGCTTGCAGGCAAGCAGGTGCTCGTTACCGCTGGCGGCACGGTGGAGCGGCTTGATCCAGTACGATATTTGACTAATGATTCATCGGGCAAAATGGGCTTTGCCATCGCGGAGGCTGCGCGGCTGATGGGCGCTGAGGTTACCGTTGTCGCGGGGCGGACGACTGTAGAACCGCCTGCAGGCGTAAAGCTGGTGCGGGTTGAATCCGCTCAGCAAATGCTGGATGCGGTCACCGCGCATTTTGAAACGGCTGACATCGTCGTTAAAGCGGCGGCTGTTGCCGATTACCGCCCGACCCAGCAGCAGGAGCAGAAGCTGAAAAAGACGGGCGAGACGCTCACGCTTGAGCTGGAGCGCACGATGGATATTTTGCAGCTGCTTGGGGAGCGCAAGACGCATCAGCTGCTCGTTGGCTTCGCCGCCGAAACCCAGCAGATCGCGCATTATGCGATGGATAAGCTGACGCGCAAAAACTGCGATCTCATCGTAGCCAACGATGTGAGCGCGGAAGGGGCAGGCTTCAACGGCGATACGAACGTTGTGCAGCTGTTTGGCAAGGAAGGCTTGATAGAGGCGCTTCCTTTATTGTCCAAGCGCGAGACGGCAAGGCGCATTTTGGAAGTTGCGGTGCAGCTGCTTTCACAGCTTCCTATTCAAAGGAGCTTTGGCGAATGATTGCCAGAGTGATAGTAGATGTGCCGAGCCGCCAGACGGATCGGCCATTCGATTACGAGGTTTCGGCGGAAATGTCCAGCTGGATTGAGGTGGGAAGCCGGGTTGGCGTGCCCTTCGGTGGCCGTGTGCTGCAAGGCTTCGTTGTGGAGCTGGCAGAAGAGGCTGAAGTTGACAGTCGCCGTCTCAAGGCGGTTGCCGAGCTGCTTGATCCGTTGCCGCCGCTGCTTCCTGACTTGATTGGGCTGGCCAAATGGATGAGCGACAAATATTGCTGCTCCTGGACAAGCGCGCTGCAAGCGATGATTCCCGCTGCGCTTAAAGGCAAGGCCGAGCGCTATGTGTCGTTGAACGAATCGCCAGACGAGGAGCAGGAGCAGCTTGCAAGCCGCTTGCCGCAGGAGCTGCTGGATATGCTCTCGCGGCAGCGGCAGACGAAGCTGGAAGCACTGAAGGAACGGTTTCCGCAATATGCGCCGGATATTAAAGCGGCGCTGGAGGAAGGTGTACTGCTTGAGCAGACAGCGATTCGCGACCGTCTGGCCATTCGCAAGGTGCTGACGGTGTTTCCGCCAGCAGATAAGGAAGCGGCTGCGGAAGCATTGGCAGCATGGCCGGCAAAGGCGGGCAAGCAGCGCGACCTGCTCGCCTTCATGCTGGAGCGAGGCGAGCCCATTGCGCTGCAAGCGCTGCTTGCAGAAGCAGGCGGATCGCCAGCAAGCGTGCGCGCGATTGCAGGCAAAGGCTTGCTGGAGCTGCGGGAAATCGAGCAGCAGCGCGATCCCTATGCGAGCCGCGAGTTCGAGCGGACGGTTCCGCTGCCGCTCACCGAGGGGCAGCAAAGCGTATACACCCGCATAGCAGATGCGGTCACGCGCGGCGAGCCGCAAGTATTGCTGCTGCATGGCGTGACGGGCAGCGGCAAAACCGAGGTCTATTTGCAAGCGATCCAGCATTGTCTAAAGCAAGGCAAGCAGGCGATAGTGCTTGTCCCGGAAATTGCGCTTACCCCGCAGATGGTCGAGCGGTTTAAAGGGCGTTTTGGCGATGCGGTAGCGGTGCTGCACAGCCGCTTGTCAAATGGGGAGCGCTACGATGAATGGCGCAAAATCAGAAGCCGCAAAGTACAGGTAGCCATTGGCGCCCGTTCGGCGATTTTTGCCCCCTTTGAGCGCATTGGCCTCGTCATTATTGATGAAGAGCATGAGTCTTCCTACAAGCAGGAGGAAAGCCCGAAGTATCATGCAAGAGATGTATCTGTGCAGCGCGCAAGGCAGCATGGCGCAGCTGTCGTATTAGGCTCGGCGACGCCATCGCTTGAATCGTATGCGGCGGCGAGCCGGCGTCCTGCAGAAGGGCGCGAATCATCGCTGCTGCCGATGCCGGATCGCGTTGGTGGCAGGCCGCTGCCGCCCGTAACGGTCATTGACATGCGTGCGGAGCTTGCGGCAGGCAACCGCTCGATGTTCAGCCGCAAGCTGCATGAAGGGCTTATACAGCGGCTGGAGCGCGGCGAGCAGACTGTGCTGCTGCTCAATCGGCGCGGTTATTCCACCTTCGTCATGTGCCGTTCCTGCGGCTACACGGCGCTTTGTCCGCACTGCGATATTTCGCTGACGTATCATCAGAAGTCGCGGCTGCTGCGCTGCCATTATTGCGGTCATGCGGAGCAGGCGCCGCAAACCTGCCCGTCCTGCGAAAGCGAGCATATCCGTTTTTTTGGTACGGGGACGCAGCGCGTAGAAGAGGAGCTTGCCAAGCTGTTTCCCGGCATTCGGGTTATTCGGATGGATGTGGACACGACGACGGAGAAAAACGCGCATGAGAAGCTGCTGAAGCGCTTCGGCGACCGTGAAGCGGATGTGCTGCTTGGCACGCAGATGGTAGCGAAGGGGCTTGATTTTCCATACGTAACGCTAGTGGGCGTTATTGCAGCGGATACGTCGCTGAATTTGCCGGATTTTCGCTCAGCGGAACGGACGTTTCAGCTGCTTACACAGGTGGCAGGCCGTGCTGGCCGCCATCAGCTGCCAGGGGAGGTCGTTGTCCAGACTTATTCACCCGAGCATTATGCGGTTACAACCGCGCAAAAGCATGATTACATTCGGTTTGTGGAAGAGGAGCTCAAGCATCGCGGCGTCATGGGCTATCCGCCTTATTGCCGGCTTGTACTGGTCACGATGTCGCATGAGCAGCTTGCGCTGCTGTCCTCGGTGTCAGAGCAGTTTGCGGAGCGGCTGCGCGAGCTGGCAGCTGGCGAAGGCGTATTAGGACCGCTTGGAGCGGGTTTGCCGCGTGCGCTTGAGGTGCTTGGGCCAGTCGCATCGCCTATATCGAGAATGAAAGATCGCTACCGTTTTCAATGTGTGATAAAATATCGGGGGAACATTGATGTGCCTGCGCTTCTGCGCGGTGCGCTTGCGCCATTCGTTGCAGGCTCGCCTCAGAAGCTTGTGCAGTTCAGCATTGATGTAGATCCGCAAGTCATATTATAGATTTCGTCGTAAAGGAAGGGAACGGCAATGGCCATTCGTATTATTGTAAAAGATCCTGATCCCGTTTTGAGGGAGCCAGCTATGGAAGTTACTAAATTTAATTCCAACTTGAAAAAGCTGCTTAAAGATATGGCGGAAACGATGTATGACGCTGATGGCGTCGGTCTAGCGGCTCCGCAGGTCGGCATTTCCAAGCGTGTCATCGTGGTAGATATCGGCGATGAGAATGGACTGATCGAAATGGTCAATCCGGTCATCGTAGAAGAAGAAGGCGAGCAGCTCGGACCTGAGGGCTGCCTAAGTATTCCGAACTTAAACGGAGATGTGATGCGTTCAGACCGCATCGTTGTAAAAGGTCAAAACTCCGATGGAGAGACGTTTACGGTTGAAGCACAAGGCTTCCTCTCGCGTGCGTTCCAGCATGAGGTTGACCATTTAAACGGCATCTTGTTCACGGATCTCGCAGAGAGCGTGTACGATATTTCCGAAAGACAGAAAAAAGGCGGCGAATAAGGCCATGCGTATTGTATTTATGGGGACGCCGGAGTTCGCCGTCCCTTCTTTGCAGTTGTTAATTAATAACGGCTATGAGGTCGTGGCAGTTGTCACGCAGCCGGACCGTCCAAAGGGGCGTAAGCGGACGCTTACGCCTCCGCCTGTGAAAGAAGCGGCACTAGCCTTAGGCTTGCCGGTATTGCAGCCTGAGCGTATGCGCAGCAGCGAAGCGGTAGAGGCGCTGGCGCAGTATCGCCCTGATTTAATTGTGACCGCAGCCTATGGGCAGATTTTGCCCAAAGGTGTGCTGGAGCTGCCGCGTCTTGGCTGCATTAACGTTCATGGCTCGCTGCTGCCACGCTATCGCGGGGGGGCGCCGATTCAACGCGCGATTATTAACGGCGAGAAGGTAACTGGCGTTACAATTATGTATATGGCTGAAGGGCTGGACACTGGCGATATGATCAGCAAGGTCGAAGTTGCGATTACGGATGAGGATACATCGGGCTCGCTGTTTGAGAAGCTGAGCGCGGCTGGAGCGGAGCTGCTGGAGCAGACGCTGCCGGGCATTATTTCAGGCGAAGCGACGGCTACGGAGCAGCAGCACGAGCTTGCTACTTACGCGCCTAACTTGACGCGTGAGGACGAACGGATCGATTGGGCGAAGTCCGCCCGCCAAATCTATAATCAAGTGCGCGGCCTGTCGCCTATGGCCGGTGCATTCACTTATTTGAACGGCGAGCTGTTCAAAGTATGGGCTTGCGCCAAGCCAGCGGAGACGTCTGGCGCGGGTAGTGCTGCTGCAGCGCTGCCGGGAACGGTGCGCGAAGCAAGTGGAGCGGGCATCACCGTACAGACGGGTGATGGCGTGCTCGTGCTTGCGCAAATTCAGCCAGCAGGCAAAAAAGCAATGTCGGCGGCTGACTGGCTGAAAGGCTCACGGCTGGCTGAAGGGACTGTCTTCGGCGAAGCAAGCATGGCAAACGGTGCAGAGCAATGAGTGAGCAGAAGCAGGCTAAGCCTGCGCAAGGACGCCGCCCGCAGGCCGGGGGCAAAACAGGCAGCAAGTCCCGCACTGCTGGGGCTGCTAAAGGACAAGCGTCCAGCCGGAGCAACCAAGCGGCAGGTCAGGCGGGAGCGCGCAAAAGCAGCTCGACGCGTGTACCTCGTACGCCAAGGGAGCTGGCGCTGGATATTTTGGTAAGTGTTGCTGGGGCCGGTGCCTACAGCAATCTCAAGCTCAACCAGTCGCTGCAGGATGCTAATTTATCTCGTGCGGATGCGGGTCTTGCTACAGAGCTCGTATACGGGACGATTCAGCATCAGCGCACACTCGATTATTGGCTGGCGCGATTCGTGGCGAAGGGCTTTAATAAGCTGCAGCCATGGGTTCATCAGCTGCTGCGGATGAGTGCTTACCAGCTGCTGTATTTGGACCGGATTCCGGTGCATGCCGCAGTTAACGAAGCGGTTGCCATTGCCAAGAAGCGGGGACATCAAGGTATTTCCGGCATGGTCAATGGGGTGCTGCGCAGTATGGATCGCAGCCGTGCAGAGCTTGTACCGTCTGCAATTAAAGCTGGATCACCGGCGGAAAAACTCGCGATCCTTCATTCCTATCCCGACTGGCTCGTTAAGCGCTGGGTGCTCGCTTACGGCGAGCAAACAACTGAAGCCATTTGCGCAGCGGGCAATGATTCTCCGCATGGAAGCGTACGGGTCAATCCCGTCCGAGGAACAAGGGCAGAAGCGATTGAGCAGCTTGCTGAGCTTGGACTTGACGCCGAAGCATCGCCGCTTGCTTCCGCAGGCATTACGATTCGCCGCGGCGGCAACTTGGTGGAGACGGCCGGTTTCCGCGAAGGGCTGTGGACGATGCAGGATGAAAGCTCCATGCTCGTAGCCGAGGTCGTCGCACCAGCAGCCGGCATGCAGGTGCTGGATTGCTGTGCCGCCCCGGGAGGCAAAACGACGCATTTGGCTGAGCTCATGGGTAATAAAGGCAAAGTGTGGGCGAACGATTTGCACCCGCATAAACGGCAGCTTATTATTGACCAGTCTTCGCGGCTCGGTTTGACGAACGTGGAGGCCATAACAAGTGATGCAGCGCAGCTGTCTGAGCGTTTTGCCAGCGGTTCAATGGATGCTGTGCTGCTGGATGCGCCTTGCTCAGGCTTTGGCGTCATCCGGAGAAAGCCAGAAATCAAGTGGACGAAGACGGCAGCTGATGTAGCAGCTATTGCGGACATTCAGCGCGAGCTGCTTGAAGCGGTGAGCGATCTTGTTAAGCCTGGTGGTGTGCTTGTCTACAGCACATGTACCATTGAACGGTCCGAAAATGAGGAGCAGGTGGAGCGTTTTCTGCAGGCGCATCCTGAATTTGAACTGGACCGCAACTGGCCGGAAGCTATTGTCCATGCTTTGCAGGAGGCGGGAGCGATCGATGAGGCGTTTAAAGGTTATGCGCAGCTGCTTCCGCAGCATTACGGCAGCGATGGTTTCTTCATTGCCCGCCTGTTGAGGCGCGCCTAATCGTTGCCTGTGGTTCATGATGGACGTTTGTGGTAAAATAAATCATCAGCGGCGCAGGTAGAGAGCTTTTGCCGCGCTATTATACAGTCAGGTGTGATAATTTAATGAAACCTTTTATTTACGACTATACGCTCGAACAGCTGCAAGATTGGATGAAAGAGAATGGCGAGCCAGCGTTTCGCGCCGGCCAGCTGTACGATTGGCTGTACGTTAAGCGTGTAACCAGCTTTGAAGAAATGAGCAATTTGTCCAAATCGCTCAGATCGAAGCTGTTTGACCAATTTCAATTTGTAACGCTCTCCGAAATAACGAAATTCGAATCCAAGGACGGAACTGTCAAGTTTCTGTTCGGGCTGCATGACAACCATGCGATCGAGACCGTTATTATGCGCCATAACTATGGCAACAGCATTTGCGTGACTACGCAGGTCGGCTGCCGGATTGGCTGTACTTTTTGTGCGTCGACGCTCGGCGGTTTGAAGCGGAACTTAACGGCTGGAGAAATTATTGCCCAAGTCGTTGTAGCACAGCAAATGCTGGACGTAACGAATGAGCGCGTATCAAGCATCGTTATTATGGGTTCCGGAGAGCCGTTCGAGAACTATGATGCGACGATGATGTTTTTGCGCACGATGATTCACGAGAAAGGTCTGAACATCGGCCAGCGCCACATTACCGTTTCGACGAGCGGAATCGTGCCGAGCATGTACAAATTTGCCGACGAAAATACGCAAATCAATCTGGCGCTCTCCATTCATGCGCCGAATGATACGCTGCGCTCCAAGCTGATGCCGGTTAACCGCCGTTTTCCTTTTGACGATGTGATGGAGGCTTGCCGTTATTATTTGGCTAAGACAGGCCGCCGGATTTCGTTTGAATACGCATTGATCGGCGGGGTCAATGACCGTCCCGAGCATGCGCAGGAGTTGGCGGATGTCCTTAAAGGGCTGCTGTGCCACGTCAATTTGATTCCGGTCAACCATGTGCCGGAGCGAAATTATGTGCGTACGCCGCGGGAGGATATTTTTGAGTTCCAGCGTATACTGGAGAAAAACAAAATAAATGCAACGATTCGCAGGGAGCAAGGGCATGACATTGCCGCCGCTTGCGGGCAGCTTCGTGCGAAGCACATGGAGTCTACGACGAGGTGATAACGTTTGATTACGGCAAACCTGAGCGATATCGGAAAAGTTCGTCAAGTCAATGAAGATCATTCATGGGTAGGACAGCTGGATAATGGCATCACGTTTGCTATAGTCGCTGACGGGATGGGCGGCCATCAGGCGGGCGATGTAGCGAGCCAGCTGGCAGTGAATACATTCCGTGAAATGCTGGAGCCTATTACGGCGAGACCTGACTTTTCTATTGAGGAAGGCAAAGCATTTTTGCGCAAAGCCATTGTAGGTGCGAATGATGTCGTTTATGATATGGCATCGCGCAATGAGCAATATTATAATATGGGCACTACAATAGTTGCTGCCATGTTTCAAGGGCGGGAAGCCGTCATCGGGCATATCGGGGACAGCCGCGCTTATGTCATATCCAAAAGCTGCATTGTGCAGCTGACGGAGGATCATACGCTTGTCAATGAACTGCTGAAATCAGGGCAGATCAGCGAGAAGGAGGCGGCCGTTCATCCACGGCGCAATGTGCTCACCCGTGCGGTAGGCACCGATGCATCTGTTGAGGTTGATATACAGACGATTTCCTACTCGGCCGATGATTTCATTCTGCTTTGCAGCGATGGGCTGACGAACATGGTCAGCGATGATCAAATTATGCATACAGTAACGAAGGGTGGAGCGAGCCTGAAAGATAAAGCGGAGCATCTCATCCATTTGGCGCTGCGCGCCGGCGGGGACGATAATGTGACCGTCGTGCTGCTGCAAGTAAATTCCAGCGCAGATCGAGAGGAGTGTACAGCTGATGATAGGGCATAATTTAGGCGGTCGCTATGAAATTCTGACTCGCATCGGCGGAGGCGGCATGGCGCTTGTCTATAAAGCCCATGACGTCCTGTTGAACCGCAATGTAGCGGTTAAAGTGCTGCGCCAGCAGTTTGTGCATGATGAAGAATTTATTCGCAGATTTCGCCGTGAGGCGCAATCGGCAGCTGCGTTATCCCATCCGAATGTCGTTAGCATCTATGATGTAGGACAAGAGGAAGATACGCATTATATCGTTATGGAATATATCGAAGGCAGCAATCTTAATGAGATTATTGTGGAGCGTGCCCCGCTGCAGGCGGATGAATCGGTTCGTATTGCCATTCAAATCTGCGATGCGCTCGGTCATGCCCATCAGAATCATATTATTCATCGCGATATTAAACCACATAATATTTTGATTGGTAAAAATGGCAGGGTCAAAGTAACCGATTTCGGTATTGCCCGTGCGGTTACTTCTTCTACAATTACTCAGACAGGCTCCGTGCTAGGGTCGGTCCATTATTTTTCTCCTGAGCATGCGAAAGGGGTAAGCACAGGTGAGAAATCCGACCTGTACTCCCTTGGCATAGTACTCTATCAGATGCTGACTGGCAATTTGCCTTTTCTGGGAGAAAGCCCGATCAGCGTAGCTTTGAAGCATTTGCAGGACACATTTGAGGAGCCGCGTGTTGTGAATCCTCATATTCCCCAAAGTGTGGAAAATGTCATTTTACGGGCGATGCGCAAAAATCCGGGGGAACGATACCATTCGGCCCAGGAAATGCTGAACGATCTGGAAACTTGCCTTGCGCCTAATCGCAGGAATGAGGAGAAGGTTTCATTTGCCCATGTGAATGATTTGGATGAGACTCGTGTCATGCCAGCCATTCGCGGCAGTGATATCCGCCCTATTCGCCAGAGCGAGTCAAGCTATGACAAGGCGGAGGTTTCTTCGGGACAGACGGGCCGGCAGGGAGATAAAGAAGTTCTGAACAAGAAAGCAAAAGGCTGGAAGCGACCGACGATAATCGTGGCTAGCACGCTGGTTGTCCTGGCATTCATTATATGGGGATTCGTAACATTGCTCGACCGGCTGGACGTTGAGGAAGTGGATGTGCCGTACGTTGTCGGCCTCGATTTGGAGCAGGCGACGGCAGAGCTTAAGGAGCTCGGGCTGAAGGTGCAGGAGCCGACGATACGGGAGTACCGCGATGATATACCGGTCAATCAGGTATTTGAGCAGACGAAGAGAAATATGCGCGTCAAGCAGGGCTCGTTCATCCAGTTATCTGTAAGTGATGGGCCGATGCTGAAGAAGCTTGGCGATTACCGGGGCAAGACGCTGCAGGCGGTTAAGGATGAGCTTTCTGCGCTGGGCATTGATCCGGATACGCAAATCGATGTTGAAGAAGTATTCAGCGAGCAGGAAGTGGATACGGTTGTTACACAACAGCCGGAGCCGGGAAAGGATTTTGATCCGAATACGGTGAAATTCCAGTTTATGGTCAGCAAAGGCATGGAAACGATAAAAATGCCGAATTTAATTGGCAAGACAGTAGCTGAGGCTAAAGATATGGTGAAGGCGAATGGGCTGACGCTATCAGACGATGATATTTTGTATGAGCCGAGCTATGTACAGGCCAAGGGCCTTGTGCTTAATCAAGATCAATACAAGCCAAATGACCTTGTTCCGAAAGGCACAAAAATCACCATTCGAGTCAGCTCAGGTCCTTCTGCAGAAGCGAAAGAGCATCAGTTCAATGTTGTCATTTCGCCTGCGAAGGCTGGAAAAACGAGCGAAATCCGCATCGTCTACACCGACTCCAGAGGGCAAAACATTGAATGGGGCAGAAACCAAATTCAAGATACCCAGACGTTTCCCGTAACTGTTGTCCTAGCACCGAATACCGAGGCCATGATTACGATTTATCGGGACAGCCAGTTTGTAGATACGAAATCCGTCACTTATGATCAACTGGCGCAAAGCAGCAGTTCATCTACGGTCACGGTGCCGGGCGAAGACGAACAGGTGACAACGCCTGTTACTGAAGAGCCGGTCGTATCGGAATCGCCAGCTCCTGAACCGACAGTGGAGCCGGACCAATCGGAGGTTAACAACGGCAATGACCAAGGAAGCGACCAGGGAAAAGCGAAAGGAAAAGACAAGGGAAAAGATGAGCAGCAGCCATAATCACGCATCTCTTGAGCTTCGCGGACGCATTGTGAAGGCGCTCAGTGGATATTATTATGTACTGCCTGATGATGCTGAATCTCAGGATGCAACGGTACAATGCCGCGGGCGCGGCGTTTTGAAAAACAAAGGAATTACGCCATTAGTCGGCGACGAAGTTGTGTATAGCTTGACGGAGAACGGCGAGGGGACGGTAGAGCGGGTTTTGCCCCGCTCATCCGAGCTTATACGCCCTCCGGTAGCCAATATTGATGTGGCGATGCTGGTGTTTTCCGTAACGGAGCCAGCGCTCAATTTAACGCTGCTCGATAAGTTTCTTGTACATATCGAGCATGCGGAAATAGAAGCGGTGCTTTGCCTCAGCAAGCAGGATTTGGAGCATGATGGCGAGGAGACAGAAGCGGCTGCTGAAGCCGCTGCTTCTGTCAACCGCATTTATTCGGCCATTGGCTACGAGATATATGGGACAAGTTCCAGACAAGGCAAGGGCATTGAGGAGCTTGCGCAGCGGCTGCAAGGGCATTTGGCGGTTTTTGCCGGTCAATCGGGCGTAGGGAAATCTTCGCTGCTTAATGCGATTGTTCCGGGGCTGCAGCTTGAGACGAATGCGATTAGCAACCGTCTTGGACGGGGGAAGCATACAACGAGACATGTGGAGCTGATTGAAATTGGCGGAGGTTATGTAGCCGATACGCCTGGCTTTAGCCAGCTAGATTTCACCGAGCTTGGCATTGAAGATTTAGGCTACTGTTTTCGGGAAATTCGCGCGTTGTCTCCGGATTGCAAATTTCGTGGCTGCACGCATGTGCAGGAGCCAGGGTGCGCCGTCCTTGCTGCTTTGGCAGAAGGGAAAATCGAACCAAGCCGCCATGAAAATTACTTGCAGTTTTTAAATGAAATGAAAGATAAAAAACGGAGGTACTGACAAACCCATGACTATAATAGCACCCTCTATTTTATCGGCTGATTTCAGCCGCCTCGGAGCAGAAATTTCAGGTATTGAGCAGGCAGGAGCGGACTGGATTCATGTAGATGTCATGGATGGACAGTTCGTCCCGAACTTAACCTTCGGTCCTCCTGTCATTGCGGCTGTAAGGCCAGCAACGAAGCTGCCTTTTGATGTGCATCTGATGATCGAGCGTCCGGAGCTGTCAATCGCGAATTATGCAGCTGCTGGTGCTGATCGGATTACCATACATGCAGAAGCATGTGTGCATTTGCACCGTACGATTTATCAAATTAAGGAGCTTGGCCTTCCGGCAGGGGTAGCTATTAATCCAGGGACTCCTGTATCTGTGCTGGAATCTGTGCTGGGCGATTTGGATCTCATATTGGTCATGACGGTAAATCCGGGCTTTGGCGGACAAAAGTTTATCCCTTATTCTCTTAACAAGCTGCGTCAAATTCGCAGCATGCTTATGGAGCGCGAGCTGCAGCATGTGCATGTGCAGGTGGATGGCGGCATCAATGAAGAAACGGCTAAGCTTGTGACGGAGGCGGGCGCGAATGTACTCGTTGCCGGCAATGCGGTATTTGCTCAAGCCGACCGCGCGGCAGCTATATCCGTTTTACGCTAGGTGGCATATCTTATTATGATGTTACATAATGGCTGCTAGGGTTGCGAGTGAATAGGCTTGTATTTCGATGTGGAACGCTGATGTCTCTGGCTCTAGTGGCACAGCTGGTTGCACTTGGGAGGCTGTAATGGAAGAATACGAGACATCTCGAGGGAAGACATGGCTGTGGGTGCTGCTATTTGCGCTCGGGATAGGCCTGCTGCTGGCAGCCTTCTCTATTTTGACTGGGGTAATCAAATACGTTTTTTCTTTGCTTGCTTTGTATTTGATTTTTCAGTTTTTCAAAAGGGTTGAGAAGCTATGGGCACGTATAACGGTTATTGTGCTGGGGCTGCTGTTTTATTTCTTGGCCGTATTGGTTTATACGGCAATCCAATTCGTCAGTGAAAATCCGCCACCAATGGCGTAAGCATTGCGTAGAGGGGTTTTCCACACTCGTTGAAATGGAATAGGACTAAGGTTAAGCGCATAGGATGGTTACATGAACGAAGGTTCGTGTAGCCATTTTTTTGCGTGAAACATAGCATGTGTATGCGGGAAGAAAAAGCATGTAAGTCACCATTTCGATGAGCGTGTCTGAGGAGGGATGGGCATGAAATTTTACACGATCAAGCTGCCGAAATTTTTGGGCGGGTTCGTAAAGGCGATTTTGAATACCTTCCAAAAAAGTTAGTTCCTTTGCAGCCGCCTTCGAATGATCGTGGTTTATGTGAACAATAAAAAGCACCTGAGCCCAGGTGCTTTTTGTCTACCATACAGCATAAAGCTGCAGGAGATGAATTATACGCGAGTTACTTTGCCGGATTTCAGAGCGCGCGCGCTGACATAAACACGTTTCGGTTTACCGTCAACTAGAATGCGAACTTTCTGAACGTTTACTCCCCAAGAACGACGGTTTTTGTTGTTAGCGTGGGAAACGTTATTGCCTGTACCAGGGCTTTTGCCTGTTAGAAAACATTTGCGGGACATGAGTACACCTCCTTCAAGTAGTGCTGAGCTAAAAGCGCATTGTTAGCATAAGCTGTCAGTTATTGCATAAGCAAAACCGCATCGTAGCATAAGCTCCCGGTTCTGCGTGAGCAAAACCGCTTCATTGGCTTGAAAAAGCGTCGAAGAAGCCTGCACAAAAACATACTTTGATATCGTATCATAGTTGTGATGTCTGAGCAACTAAAACTGTTGTTTTTTATGGCGCTTTGCCCAAGGTTGGCACCGTCTGCCCTTCTATAACGTAACAGTTTATAGTACAATAATAAATAGTCAAGGAATTAGCTTGCTTCTTCAGTAGCATTTGACTTTAAACGGGGTAATTCATGCTAGACGGGAAATAGCTGTGAGATCTACACGATAAAGGAGTGAATTTCCATGCCACTTGCGCTCAGCACTGAACTTGGCCAAATTTTCATAACAGAGGAATGCATTGCCGTCATGGCAGGTTCCGCTGCGCTGGATTGTTATGGCCTTGTCGGGATGGCTTCTCGCAAACAATTAAAGGACGGCATTGCTGAGCTTTTGGGCAGAGACAATCTGGCCCGCGGCGTTGAAGTTCGCAGAGAACAGGATAAACTTTATATTGACTTGTATATTATTGTGAGCTACGGCACGAAAATTTCAGAAGTAGCGCATAATATTCAGACGAAAGTAAAATATGTGATGAGCGATGTTATTGGTCTTAACGTGGACCAGGTCCATATATTTGTGCAGGATGTTAGGGTATCTACATAGCAGGAAGGGGAATTTTCATTGAGTAAGGGCTTCATTAACGGTTCCGATTTTACCGCCATGGCCGTGCTGGGCGCTGAGTTGTTAAATCAAAATGTCGACAAGGTAAATGCGTTGAATGTTTTCCCTGTGCCTGATGGCGATACGGGAACGAATATGAATTTGACGATTGCCTCGGGCATTCGTGAGCTGCGCAGCAAGCCGTCCGACCACTTGGGCAAAGCGACGGAAGTATTGTCTAAAGGGCTTCTGATGGGAGCTAGAGGCAATTCCGGCGTTATTTTGTCACAGCTGTTCCGTGGTTTTTCCAAGGGGCTTGTAAACGCTGAGCAAGCAGGCCCCCAGCAGATTGCAGCGGCTTTGCAGCACGGTGTTGATCTTGCTTATAAAGCTGTTGTAAAGCCTGTGGAAGGAACGATATTGACGGTAGCGAAGGAAGCTGCAAAGCATGCCGTTGCTTTTGCACGCCGTACGAATGATGTCACTGAGCTGATGAAAGAGGTTTACGATAAAGCGAATGAAACGCTTCAGCGTACGCCGGATATGCTCCCTGTGCTTAAGCAGGTTGGCGTTGTTGATTCTGGCGGTCAAGGACTAGTGCTTATTTATGAAGGGTTTGTGCGCTATTTAGTTGAAGGCGAAGGGTCGTATGAAAGCTATTCGCTGTTATCTGAAGCAGCGCCGCCTGAAGAAGTAAGCATTCCGAGGGCACAACCAGCTCCCGCTCCGCTTAAGACGACGAATTTTGCTGCACAATCCCGTCTGGAGACGGCGGATATTGAATTTTTCTATGACATGGAGTTTTTTATAAATCGCAAGCCTAGGGGCAAAGCTGCGCCGTTTTTTGATGAATACGCTTTCAAGAAAGCGCTTGGCAAAGATGGAGATTCCATTCTCGTCATCGCCGAGGACGATATCATTAAAGTTCATGTGCATTCCCGCAGGCCGGGTGATGTGCTGAATTTGGCGCTGCCGTATGGCGAGCTGACGAACCTGCATATTTTGAATATGCGTGATCAGCACCGCGAGCTTCTAGAGGAGGAAGCAGCGATTCCATCCTACGCGGTACTGCCTGATTATGCGCTGACGGGAAGCATTTCCTCGCCAGAGCTGCTGGCGGGAACGTCGGGGGCGGTTGTGCCGCCTGGACAAGTTCATGAGCTGGCGCCATTCGGCATCATTGCTGTAGCGCTGGGCGAAGGCATTTCGAACATTTTTCTGGATAATGAAGTGGATATTGTGCTGTCCGGCGGGCAGACGATGAACCCAAGCACGGAAGATTTCGTCAAGGCGATTGAATCGCTCGTCGCGGATCATATTTATTTGCTGCCGAATAACGGCAATATCATTCTTGCTGCTGAACAGGCGGCGGAGCTTAGTGAGCGCAACGTGACGGTTATCCCGACAAAAACGATTCCTCAGGGGCTTGCAGCGGTACTGGCTTTCAAAGAGGATGAGACCGTCTCGCGCAATACGGATTGGATGAAAAATGCTGCCGGGCAAGTCGTTTCCGGCCAAGTGACGCACGCGGTTCGCGACACGACGATCGATGGCGTGAGCATTCGCGAAGGCGATTTTATCGGCATTAAGGAGAAGGCCATTGTTGCGGCACATGCAGATTTGGCCGAGACTTGCCGTCTGCTCATAGCTGAGCTTATGGCTGACGGCGGCGAGCTCATTACGGTGCTGACTGGAGCAGAGGCGAAGGCTGAAGATACGGAAGCGCTGAAAGCATGGGTGGAAGAGGCTTATCCGGATGCAGAGCTTGAAGTTCAAGAGGGCGGACAGCCGCTTTATCCCTATTTATTCGCAGTGGAATAAGGAGGGAGAACTAGTGAAATAGCAATCGTTTATAGGGTATGAAAGGGGTGGCGAAGATGGGGAACATTCATATTATTACCGACAGCACTTCCGATATTCCGGCTGAACGATGTGCAGAGCTTGGCATTCAGGTTATTCCACTGAAGGTGCTGTTCGGTGAAGAAACCTATTTGGATGGCGTGACAATTGGGAAAGAGCAGTTTTATGAAAAGCTGATAGCTTCTCCTGTTCTTCCGACAACCTCACAGCCGTCTCCGGCGGAGTTTCTTGAAGTATATGAACGGATTTTGCACGATGATCCGCAAGCGATTATTATTTCTATTCATTTGGCTTCTGTACTCAGCGGCACTTATCAGTCCGGTGTCATAGCTAAGTCGATGCTGGATGAGCAGGCGGACGTAACGGTCATTGACTCCAAGTCGGCTTCGTATGGTTATGGCATTCAGGTGGTTACGGCAGCACGGATGGCTCGCGAAGGCGCCTCTAAAGAGGCGATTTTGGCAGAAGTAGCTCGTCTTCAACAAGAGCTCAGCCTTTATTTTCTGGTTGGATCGCTGGAATTTCTTCAGAAGGGCGGCCGAATCGGCAAGGCTGCGGCGTTGTTTGGCTCGATTTTAAATATTAAGCCGATTCTTTCGCTGGACCAGGAAGGTACGGTTCAGTCTGTCGATAAGGTGCGCGGTACGAAAAAAGCGATGCAGCGCATCATGGAAATGCTCGACAAGGATTTTGGCAGTGATCGCGTTGGGGTTGCGATTGGCTGGACGCACGGCGAGCAGACGGCGCAGGAGCTTGCGGCGCTGCTGAGAGACAAGCCTAATGTGGCATTCATTGATTTTATAACGATTGGTGCGACGATTGGCACTCATGTGGGACCTGGTACATCGGCCGTATTTATGTATAAAGTGTGAGGAATGATTATGATGACGCTGGAGCAATATTCCGTCCGGCAAATTAAAGGCGTGAGCGCTCCGAAGGAGCAAGAGCTTCACGCCTTTGGCGTTCATACCGTTGCCGATTTGCTGGACTATTTTCCATTTCGTTATGAGGATTATCGCGTTCGCGCGCTAGCGGATGTCAAGGATGGAGACAAAGCTACCGTGCAAGGAGTTGTGCGGGGCATGCCCGTGCTGCAGCGTTACGGGAAAAATAAATCGCGGCTCACTTGTAAAATTGAGATCGATTTTTTGCTCGTTACGGCGGTATGGTTTAACCGCCATTTTCTAAGGGATCAGCTGACGCCTGGCCGTACGATTATTTTGACGGGCAAGTGGGAGCAGCATCGCCAGCAGATGACCGTCTCGGAGTCCGAGTTTCCGGAAGGGGCCGGCTCTGCCAAATCAGGGACGCTGCAGCCGGTGTATTCCGTCGGCGGGGCGATTACGCAGCCATGGATGCGCAAGACGATTAAGCAGGCTTTGCAGCAATATGGCGCGATGATCGAAGAGGTGCTGCCGTTTGAGCTTATGGAGCGGCACCGGCTCATTCCTCGCCGTGATGCGGTGCTGCACATTCACGAGCCGGGTGATATACGCGAAGGTCTCGAAGCGCGGCGGCGGATGGTTTATGAGGAGCTGTTTCTATTTCAGCTGAAATTGCAGGCGTACCGAATGCTCAGCCGCAAGCGGGGCGATGGCATCGCTCATTCGATTGAAGCGGAGACGATTAGGCAATTCGCGGCTACGCTGCCATTCGAGTTGACGGATGGGCAGAAGAAGGTTGTAAATGAGCTGTTGGTCGACATGCGCCAGCCTGCGAGCATGAATCGGCTGCTCCAAGGAGACGTCGGCTCGGGTAAAACGGTCGTTGCCGCCATTGCGCTGTATGGAGCAGTGAAGTCCGGCCATCAAGGCGCACTGATGGTTCCGACGGAAATATTGGCGGAGCAGCATATGCGTTCCTTGACGAAGCTGTTCGAGGGCATGGATATAGAGGTTGGACTGCTGACGGGAAGCATGACGGAGCGCCGCCGCCGCGATGTATTCGCTGGCCTTCAGATGGGCCTGATCGATATTGTCGTCGGTACGCATGCACTTATTCAGGAGACGGTCTTTTTCCGCAGTCTCGGTCTGGTTGTAGTGGACGAGCAGCATCGCTTTGGCGTAAATCAGCGCAGCGTTTTGCGTCGCAAAGGAATGAATCCCGATGTGCTGACGATGACGGCGACGCCGATTCCCCGAACATTGGCGATTACTGCTTTCGGGGATATGGATGTATCGACGATTCGCGAGCGTCCGCATGGGCGCAAGCCGATTAAGTCATATTGGGTCAAGCATAGCATGATGGACCGCGTGCTTGGTTTTATCCGCCGCGAGGTAGGAGAGGGCAGACAAGCCTATATGATATGCCCGCTTATTGAGGAGTCGGAGAAGCTGGATGTGCAAAATGCCATTGACCAGTATATGCAGGTTCAGCAAGCTTTTCCCGATCTGAAAATCGGCCTGCTGCATGGGCGCCTAAGCGCGGCTGAGAAAGAACAGGTCATGAGCTCTTTCGGTGCGAACGAGCTGCATGTACTCGTGGCTACGACTGTAGTTGAGGTTGGCGTCGATGTTCCGAATGCGACACTGATGATCGTCATGGATGCCGAGCGGTTCGGCTTGTCGCAGCTGCATCAGCTGCGGGGCCGGGTTGGCCGTGGCGCCCATCAATCTTATTGCGTGCTGGTCGCCGATCCAAAGTCGGAGACAGGGCGCGAGCGCATGAAGGTCATGACGGAAACGGATGACGGCTTCGAGGTAGCGCGCCGGGATTTGGAAATCCGGGGGCCGGGCGATTTTTTCGGAACGAAGCAGAGCGGCTTGCCGGAATTTCGTGTTGCGGACATGGCGGCGGACTTTGAGGTGCTGGAAATGGCGCGGGATGATGCGGCTGAGCTGTGCGCCCGCGATGATTTTTGGGATAATCCGGCTTATGCAAGAATACAGGCTAAGCTGAATCGGGATCAACTTTTTCAAGGAGAACAGCTCGATTAGGCAATTTCCGGGAAGCTCTGGCATATAGTTAAACGTGAAAACGGTATGCCAAGATGGAGGTGTCTGGAACATTGAGCTACCAAAAGTACGGTATTCGCCCGCAATTGGTCGAACGTATTAAAGGAAAGCTGAAAAATCCGCTTTTGAAGGATCGCGTGCGCCTGCTGCTCGCTAATGTCACTAAATTCGACCTACAGGATCGCGTCAAAGTTAAAAAGCTGGTGAAATCAACCGCTAGCATCTTGCAGGAGCCGCTTACGGATACGCAGGAGGAGCAGATCGTCGCGTTCGTTCTCGCCCAGAAGATCGACCCCAACAATACGTTTCACTTGCTCAAGCTTTGGGGCATGTTTCGCTGACCGTCTGCGGTCAGCTTTTTTTAATATAAGCGGATATATTGATTTTCTTGCAGCTGCACTGCTAGTGCGCTTCTTTTCCGGCTATACTATCTTTTTAGCAGCATTGTGGCTTTTGGGATATGGCGTTTGTGAAAAAGGATGGAGGAGAGCTCATGGGAGGCGCAGTTGAAAAGCTTGGGAGCGGTTTTAGGGCATGGCTGCGGCGTTGTATCCAGCTGCCGGCAGACGCCTTTCTGTATGCGGTTGGCAAATGGCATAGCTTTGGCGAGTCGCAAAAAATGGCTGCTGCGGCGCGCCCGCTTGTGATGCAGCCCGCAATCGTTGCTAAGCTTGCGGCCTCATGGACGCTGCTTGAGCGGGAGCAGGAAGCTGGCGGCTCCAATGCCAGCCCAAATGCCAGCCCAAATGCCAGCCCAAATGCCAGCCCAAATGCCAGCCCAAATGCCAGCCCAAATGCCAGCCCAAATGCCAGCCCAAATGCCAGTCCCAATGCTAACTCTAATGCCAACCTTCCTGTGAACAGCACTGCCGCTGCCAGCCAAGCTGAGCATGAGCTGCTTGCAGCAATTCGAGCAGACGCCGTTCATTTGAATCGCAACAATGTGACGAGAACGGAAGCTTATTTGGCGATCTATGAACGCAGGCCCGAGCTGCACTGGGCGCTGCTGGCGCATTTGGTATCGCGTAATGGCGGCTGGAATATGACCGATTTACAAGGAGAGTGGCTGCCGTATTTGCTCGGCCGTTCCGCCCGCGAGGCCGTATTCCGCTTTTTAGAGCGCGCGAATGCGTTGATTTTTCAGGATGCTTTTCCGCAGCTGCTGCTGTATGAGGCGAGCTGCAGAGCTGGGCGTCCGTTGTTTCATTTGCTGCCGCAGCTTGGTGTTTCCCGCTTTATGATACCGGTCTGGCAAACGTTTTGGGAGAGCGGCGATTCCGCTATTTTGACAGTTGCGCTGATCGTGAATGAGCAAAACTACATTGAAAAGCGAATTGTACAGCATCCCTTTTTCCGCAAGGAGGTGCTGGATACGGTGTTTTTTGGCTTGCAGTCGTTATTGCAGCTTAATGCGGTTGTGTTTTGTTATCGCTCCGGAGGTGAAGAAATGAAGCTGGCGGGGCTCATTTTGGAAAACTTCGACAATCTGAAAGAACGAATTGAGTTCGGCAAACGGCTGTATGCGCTGCTGTTCAGTGTGCCGGAGGTGCATGGCGGCGCCATTGCTTTCGCGCGGGCCATTCGTCATACGGGTTCACGTGCGGATTATGCCCCTCATTTGTTTGCAGTAGTTAGGCGTGATCCGCCAAAGAAGCCTTACAGGGAGCGGCTATCGGGGAGACGGCTGGCGCCGGGTGCGGCTCCATTATTCAGTCCGGAGCTGAGCAGCGTCTGGCCGGATCGAGCGGTTGAGGCGCCTGAGCCTGGCGATTGGTTCCGGGGGGCAGCGCAGGTGCTTCCTTATTTTCAAAAACTGCCGCTGCCGCATTCCTTTGAAATAACCAATGAATACAGTCTGCTGCTGAATAAAATTGAACTGGCTGTGCTGGCTTCACAGCAGTGGAAGCCATGATTTGGCAAAATAAATAGATTTGCGGCTTGGATGTGTGAGCAAATGGTTGAAAGGGCTAGGCTGATCCTATAAAATGGGAAAGAGGGGCCGTGAATGCTATAACGGGACAATGGACTATGGGACAACGGGAACATACAGGCAAGGGCAAGCCCATAGCAAGAAGCGACTAGTTTGCTGCATTGAAATGTAAGCGTTTTCTAAAGTTATCCATACGCTCAAAAAGCCGACGAGGCACAGTTCATAGGAAAGGTAAGGAAGGGCGGGTCTGCTTGAAAAAAATAAAAGTGAACTTATTGGCCAAATTTCTAATTTCATATGTGCTGGTGCTGCTGCTGCCGATTGTCAGCATTTTGCTCTACTATTATCCTCACTCGACCAAAGCGGCCAAGGAGAAGGAAATGGAATGGAATGCCCATGTGACGGAGCAGTTCATGACCTCTCTCGATATTTTTACCCGCTATGTTTATGACTTGCCCTCGGAATTAATGCTCAATGGGGACATGAGGATGTACATGGCGATGGAGGACGATTATCGGCGTATCATCATTGCCAATGAAATGCGCAAATATAATGCAACCGATGATTTTATCTACAATACGCTGCTGTATGTCAAAAACATCGGCTACTTGTTCGCCAAGACGGGCAGTGTCTACAGCGTGCAGGATTTTGCGGATCGTGGCGTAGGCTATTATTATGAAGCATGGCCTCATGATGAAATGTTTCAGGAGCTGAACAAGCTCACCCTGCCTTCCGTAAGGCCAGCCGAAAATGTCATTGTTCCGGGCAATAATGGCATCAGGATGCTGACCTTTATACTGCCAATGCCGCTAGGAGGGGAGCATTCCCCGGCATCGGTGCTCATTCTTGTGAAAGAAGAAACGATTATTCGCATGATGAATTCGGTATCCGAATCGTATAATGGCGAGTTTTATATTTTTGACCAGAAGGGCAACAAGCTTGTTGCGTCCAAAGAAGCGGCATATAGCGAGACGGATGATTTCCGCCAGATGGTTAAGCAGCTCGGCGCTAGTGAAGCAGGATCAACCGTTCAGACGATTGACGGCAAAGCCTATATTGTCTCGCATAATGTATCGGACAAAAACGGCTGGCAATATGTCAGCATGCTGCCCGTTACCGAATCTTTGCAGGATATACGCACCATCCAGTGGAATACGATACTTATTCTTCTGCTGATCCTGCTGGTAGAGGGCATCGTTATTTATATTTCCATTCGCAAAAACTATCATCCGATCAAGCGGCTTGTGGGCTTTGCCACAGAGGTGTTCAAGCATAAGGATAGCGGCCCAGGCCGGATGAATGAAATCGATACGATTCGTTACGCCTTGGATGGGCTTTCCTTAACGAATACGAAGCTGGATGAACGGGTTCAGAGATCGCTGCCGATTTTGCGCGACAATATGTTGTTTGAGCTCGTCAGCGGCCATTATGCGACTTGGGAGGCTTTTCATTCGCAAGGGGCGGATTACGGCGTATTTAAAAACCGCGATGCGGTAACGGCTGCTGTTCTCTCTTTCGATGCGAGCAAGGAGGATAGGGAGGAAGTATCCGATTTTTTGCGGCAGGAGGAGCAGCAGCTGCCTGAAACGTTAGATGGTCATTTCTTCGCAAGCATTTACAACCAGGAATGGATATTTGTCTGCTCGCATCATGAGGGCATCGACGTCAAGACGTATTTGTCCAGCGTGCAGAGCAAGCTGAAGGAGCAGCTGGGGCGGGAGGTGCTAGTCGGCATCGGCTTGGCTAAGAGCGGGTTGTCGCCGGAAGGCGTGCATTTGTCCTATTTGCAGGCGGTGCGTGCTGCTGAATATTTGCGTATTCGCCAGCATGATGAGCTGCTGGAGTTTGGCGAAATCGAAATTTCGCCAAATGGGATGGTATCTTATTTTGCCGAGCTGCTGCAATCTCTGGAAATGGCGATTCTCAAAAACGAGCCTAACATCGTACAATCTGTGCTTGAGAAAATCATTGACTATCTGGCAAGCAGCGGCATGCCGCCACATATGATCAGAACGGTCTATTCGAATACGATCAGCGTTATTTTGAGCGGGCTGCAAAGGTTCCATCAGGATGATGGCAATTTGCTCAGGCTTACGGATGCTGCCTTTTCGCACCGCTATACGATTGAGCAGATGGTGGGCATTATGCGAGAAAGCTGCAGCAAGCTATGCGATATTATTCGCGAGACGCTGCCTGCCGCCCGTACCGCAACCCAAGAGGAAATTTTGGCGGTCATTGAGCAAAAGGGCTTTGACTCTAATTTTTCATTGCAAATGTTCGCCGACCATTTCAGCATGTCGCAGTCAGGCTTCAGTTATCATTTTAAAAAAACAATCGGACATAATTTTAAAGAGTATATCGACAGGCTGCGCATTCAGAAGTCGATCCAATTGCTGCGGAGCACAGGAGGGACGCTGGACTCTATCGCGCAGCAGACAGGCTATTCCAACACATCGAGCTTTATTCGATCCTTTAAGAAAATGGTTGGAACAACTCCCGGCCAATACCGGGACTCTTGCAAGTAAGCGTGATCAAGCTGCTGCTATGCCGTTCGGGCATGGTGGCAGCTTTTTTTAAACTGCAATTCCGGGTCAAGCAGCCTGGAGCAGTCGCTTGTTTTATGCAGAACGTACATTTTTTGAGCATATGCAATATTTCAAAGAGAGGCTATTCCTTGAATGAAATCGCTTGCAAAACCAAATATAAAGCGTTTTCAAAAAGTGCTGATCAGTCAAAAACTGTTTGTATACAGCTTTGTGTCAGAACGGTTAGAGTAAGGGAGCCGAGCAGATACAGGCAGCAGGCTTGCTCCCTTTAGCAGCGAGCAAGCAGAAACAACAGATCGGCAGACTAAATGTATATCGGGGGAGAATGCACATGAAGAAGCAGATCATTACGATGTTGTCGTTGTTGGTGGTCGGGACGACACTCTTGGCGGCATGTTCCGGCTCTAATGAAGGCAGCGCAAGCGACCCGAGCGGAAGTGCCGGGCAAAGCGGCTCGAAGGTTAAGCTGACTGGCGTTATCGTCAAGCATCCATTAACGAAGCCGCTTGCCGAGATGGAATGGCTTCAGCAGATTGAGGAAGCGGCTGGCGTAGACATCCAGTGGCAAGAAATAACCGCGGATTGGGGGCAAAAGAAAGGAACGATGCTCGCCAGCGGTGATGTTCCAGATTTATTCGTTGGCCCGAATGTGATTACAGACGCTGATTTTGCCCAATTCAAGGGATTATTTCAGGACATGAGCGAGTTAATTGAAGGCGCTCCCAACGTTCAGAAAATGTTCGAAGAGAAGCCGGAAACCAAACAAATTTCCACGCAGCGCGATGGTCAAATTTATGGACTTGCGAAGTATCAGCGATTTTGGCCGGATACGGTTAACAGACAATATATTAATCAGACTTGGCTGGACAATCTTGGCCTAGAGATGCCTACCACATGGGATGAGCTGTATGATGTGCTGTTAGCCTTTAAGGAGAAGGATGCGAACGGCAACGGAGATCCTAATGATGAAATTCCGATGGACTGGTCGGGCGGAATCGGCGGCTTCTTCAATCCAGCTGTGCTTCTAGGCGGCATGGGCATTAAGCTGTCCTCCGATGTAAGCGGGCAAGGCTACTTTGTTGAGGACGGCAAGGTGAAAAATTTCCTGACTGATGCTCGCTACAAGGAGCTCGTTATGTTCCTGAACAAGCTATACAAGGCAGGGCTCATTAACCCTGAGGTGTTTACTCACGATTATACGAAGCTGCAGGCTGTTGCCCGCGGGGAAGGGGATATAGCCAAAGTTGGCTTTACGTGGGGCTGGGTAGCATCGGATCGGTTTGGAGAGCAGCTTGCTCCGCAGTATGCGTCGATTTCGCCGCTTAAATCCTCTTCCAGCTATTCGGGCCCAGTATCCTGGAGCTATGACAGCTACACGCTAAATTATGGCGCCAATAATATTGTGATGTCCGCCAAAACGAAAAACAAGGAAGCAGCTATGCGCTTCATTAATGAGCTGTATAAGCCGGAAATTGGCATTCAAGTGCTGTTCGGCTCGATTGGCCCTAACATTGAGGACAAGGGCAATGGCTCCTATGCGGTGCTTCCACCAAAGGATGCGAAGATGGACCCCGGCACCTGGAAATGGACGTCCACTTGGGCAGATAATGGCGCTTTCTACATTTCGGATTCGATCGACTTGACACTCGGCAAGGATATGCAGGAGGTGCTGACCCAGTCGGAGCCGCTTAAAGAGGCACTTGCGCAAGTAGATTCCCAGATCGATATTTATCCGGGCACCTTTGTTAAATATACGAATGAAGACAACAATGCGATGAGCTTAAACAATACGAACATTATGAATCTGGCCAATACGACGTTCGCCAAATGGGTTACGAAAGGCGGAATCGAGGCGGAATGGGATGCTTATGTGAAGGAAAGCCAGAAAGCCGGCCTTGATAAAAATGTTGAAATTATGCAGAAGTACTACGATGAATTTGTAAGCAAGCTGTAACGGAGGCTGTAGTGCAGGTTTACTCATGAAAGGAGGCGCGGCGATGCGTACAGCAGCGAAGCTCGGCACCGTTAAGCGTGACTATCAGCTATGGCTGATGATTTTGCCGGCGCTTGCCACTATTTTTATCTTCAACTATATTCCGATGTATGGCGTACAACTGGCCTTTCGCGATTACGATTTCAGCAAAGGGCTGACTGGCGGAGAGTGGAAGGGATTATTCTACTTTCAGCAGTTTATCGAAAGCTATCTGTTCAGCGATCTGATGCGAAATACGTTTTTGATCAGTCTGGCGACCATTATTATCGGGTTTCCCGCTCCAATTATTCTCGCGCTGGTGCTGAACCAGATTCGCCGGAAATCGTTCAAAAATATGATGCAGACGACCGTCTATTTGCCGCATTTTATTTCGGTCATCGTGCTGGTTGGCATGTTGAACGTGCTGCTTTCCCCTGAGACTGGCATCGTCGGTCATTTGATGAAGGCGATTGGGCTGGGACATATCAATTTGCTGGCCTCAAGCAATACCTTTATACCTACCTATGTGATTTCGGATATTTGGCAGCATTGCGGCTGGAACAGCATTATTTATTTGGCAGCGCTGTCAAGTGTCGATCCCCAGCTCTATGATTCGTCCAAAATAGACGGAGCAAACCGCTGGCAGACGATACGTTATATCGATTTTCCGGCGCTGATGCCAACGATCGTCATTTTGTTCATTTTAAGCATGGGAGGCATTTTGAGTACGGGCTTCGAAAAAATATTTTTGATGCAAAATGCATTGAACTTGCCCGTATCCGAAGTGATTGCGACCTATGTCTACAAAATGGGGATCGTGTCCAACCAATTCAGCTATGCTTCAGCTATAGGCTTGTTTAATACGCTCATTAATTTTATATTCCTGTATACGATGAACGCTATCTCTAGACGGGTGTCCGACACGAGTCTGTTCTAGCCTACAGCGGAAGGAGGCACTGCAATGGAAAGAATACGCCCGCGCCTTGGCGGCGGTGAAATTTTGTTTAGAATCGTGCTAGTCATCGTCTGTGCCGTTATTTTCCTGACGATTGCTTACCCGCTTTATTTTATTATTATCGCGTCGGTAAGCGACTCGACACTCGTATCAACCGGTAAAGTGCTGCTGTTCCCCAAAGGAACGAGCTTCTTCGGCTACGGAGAGATCTTTAAGGATGAACGCATATGGACCGGCTACCGCAATACGCTTTTTTACACATCCGTGGGCACATTAGTCAATTTGCTGTTCACGCTGCCTGCTGCCTACGTGCTGTCACGCAAGGAGTTTAAGGCGAGAAAATACATTATGTTTGCGTTTGTGTTTACGATGTTTTTCAATGGCGGGCTCATTCCGACTTATTTGCTCATGAAGGATCTGCATCTAACAAATACGCCTTGGGTATTTATCGTGCCGTTTAGCGTTAACGTATTTTATTTAATTATCGCCCGTACTTTTTTTGAATCGACGCTTCCTTCGGAGCTTTATGAGGCGGCTGCAATTGACGGCTGCTCGCATTTTGTCTATTTCGTCAAGGTGGCGCTGCCGCTGTCCAAAGCCTTGATCTCCGTCATCGGCCTGTATTATTTGGTCGGGCACTGGAATGATTTTTTCACTGCGCTTATTTACATTCGCGACAACGAGCTGAAGCCGCTGCAAATTATTCTCCGCGACATTTTATTGTCGAACCAGGTGTTTGCCAGCGGGGCGGGGACAGGCGGCGACTCCGGCGGCTACGCGCAGAAATATGCAGATCAGATTAAATATGGCGTCATTATCGTGTCTACGCTGCCGATTTTAGTGCTGTATCCGTTTTTGCAGAAGTATTTTGAGAAGGGTGTTATGATCGGTTCGATTAAAGGGTAAAATGGGGGACCACTGCGGCAGGCTGCTGCCCGGTGGTCCTTTCTAATGGAACGATTCTATATAGCTTGCTGCTGAATAAAAGCGAGCTAGCATTGCTGGCTTCGCAGTCGTTTGCAAAATAATTTGAATTTTAAAAAGGAATTTGTGGACTTTTGACCAATTAGTAAGGTAAGATGCTGTCCCTCGAACAATTCGTATAGCTCTTTGAGGATCGTATTTGGCGCTGCATAAAGACGCCATTCTCCGGTCTCTTTTGAATGCCCGCATTTTGCTAAAGATCTGGACTAAAGGAAGGTGAAGTATGGAAGACGTTCGAGTGCTCATCGCTGAGGATGAACGGGAAATTAGTGATTTATTAAAAAAATATTTAGATCGAGAATTATACAAGGTGGATGTTGCTGAAAATGGAGAAGAGGCTCTTTGCATGTTCGATAAAAACAGTTATAACCTTGTCATACTGGATCTCATGATGCCTAAGGTGGACGGTATAGAAGTATGCAGAAGACTCCGTAACAAAACCAATGTCCCCATTCTGATGCTCACGGCCAAGGACAATGAGGTTGAAAAGATTTTGGGCCTTAGTATAGGTGCGGATGATTATATCACCAAGCCGTTCAGCATCAACGAGGTTGTCGCTAGAGTGAAGGCGCTCATAAGGAGATTTTTAATTCTGGGCAGTGATGGACACAGCTATGAGAAAACAATGATCCGATTTAAGGGCATCTCGATTGATCTTAAAAAATATACGGTCAATATTGCCGGTGAAGAGATATCTCTAACTGCGAAAGAGTTTGAATTGTTAAAGTTTTTCATTTCCCATCCTGAACAGGTTTTTACGAAGACGCAGCTTTTTCGCAATGTGTGGGACAGCAACTACATAGAAGACGATAATACAGTGATGGTGCATATCAGAAAGCTTCGTAAAAAAATAGAAGCGGATCCTTCTAATCCGCAATTTATTCAAACGATTTGGGGAATTGGATACAAATTTACAGGTGAAAAAGATGAATCATAATCAGTTTTTCTTTGTTCTTATCATTCAATCAGTCATCATCGCCGGGCTTTTGATTCTGGAATTCAATGACGATGCGTCCGGGGTACTCAGATGGATTTTATTCACAGCACTTTGCTTGACAAGCGCATTTCTTTTCTTCACTAGATTTCGTACTCGCACCAGACTAAAGCAAATGACGGCGGAGCTAAGACGAGCAACGAGCGGGAATTTGAAGATGAGATTATTTGCAAAAGATGATGACGTGTGGAATGAAGTGATTTTTTCGATTAATGAATTATTGGAGCAGTTGGAAAACATTCAAATCGAGACGATCAAATCCCAAGCAGCAAGAAGAAGCCTGCTGTCCAATATTTCGCACGATATCAGGACCCCTCTTACGTCTATTATTGGCTATGTGAATGCCCTTAAAGATGATATCGCAATTTCGGAAGAGGAAAAACAGGAATACATTGAGATCATATCCAAAAAATCTAACGGGTTGAAGGAATTAATCGATGAAATATTTATGATAGCGAAGCTGGATGCGGACGAAATGCCTCATAAGCCGGTTTCTCTTGATTTGGCAGAAATGATTAGAGAGTCGCTAATCGCATTTTTACCTGAATTGAACAAAAATGAAATTGATCTGCATGTCAGTATTCCGGATGAAAAGTGCCTTATCCATGCAGATCATCTAAGCGTTATGCGAATCATAGGCAATATCATCAAGAATGCCATTTACTATGGGGGAGAAGGGAAAGTGATAGGGGTTGAGCTCACTCAAACCGCTCAAGAACACCAGTTGCTCATTTGGGATCGGGGACCTGGTATCTCAAAAGTGGATCTTGCTAATGTGTTCGAGAGAATGTACCGGGCCGATCAAGCCAGAACGCTGATTAAAGGAGGCAGCGGCTTGGGTCTTGCCATTGCCAAAGCTCTTATAGAGAAAAACGGCGGTGCAATATGGGTGGAGAGTGAGCCGTGGCAAAAGACGGTTTTCGGGACATCATTTAAGAAACTGTTAAAGAATAGGTAAGAAGCAGTTAAATCTTCCTTTTTATAATGGTTTATAGCTTATAGAAGGAGGGCCGCATTTTGAGTGTTGTTATTAAAACCACTGATTTGACGAAGATTTATGGTAATCAGAAATCGGTGGATCTTATGAATATGACAGTGAAGCAAGGCGAAATTTATGGTTTTCTTGGTCGTAATGGCGCAGGCAAGACAACCACAATCCGCATGCTGGTCGGGTTAATTAAACCTACCCATGGACAAATCGAAATTTTTGGCGAAAATTTGTTGAACAATCAAAAGGAAATATTACGTCGGATCGGATCTATCGTTGAGGTTCCGGGTTTTTACGAAAACCTTACGGGCAAGGAAAATCTGCTGATTAACGCCAAAATCATGGGTATTCATAAGAAAAATGTCATCGAGGAAACCCTTGAAATGGTAGGGCTGCAGGATGAAACAAGGAAGCTGGTGGGGAAATATTCCTTGGGTATGAAGCAGCGTCTTGGTATTGCCAGAGCGCTTCTCCATTATCCTGAGCTGCTGATTCTGGATGAGCCTATGAATGGGCTGGACCCGATTGGCATTAAAGAAATGCGAAAGCTTATTAAAGCGCTGGCCGAAGAGAGAAAGATTACCATTCTGGTTTCTAGCCACATTTTATCAGAGATTGAGCAGGTGGCCGATCATATCGGAATTATTCACGAGGGGAAGCTTCTGGAAGAGATTTCGTTTGATCAGCTGCGGAAAATCAATCGAAAATACATGGAATTACAGGTGTCGAATGACAAAAAAGCAGCTATGCTGCTGGAGAAGCACTTCCATATTTATGATTATGAAGTACATGATGAAGGCCTCATCCGCGTATATTCTCATTTGGGGCAGCAGGGGCAGATCAATAAAGTATTTGTGCAGCATGAAATTGAAGTATCCAAGATCATGCTTAGCGAGGATAGACTGGAAGATTATTTTACGAATTTGGTAGGAGGCGGCACAATTGGTTGATTTGCTGTATACGGAAATTTTGAAGCTTAAACGCTCCAAAATGTTTCTATTAAGCATGATTGGCGCTGCGGTAGCACCTTTTTTGGTAGTGGTCTCCACTTACATCCATATCAAGACGAAGGACCCCACGTTGTTTGTTCCTTTTGAGGAGCTATTTTTCGATTCCAATTTGTATACGGTTTTATTAGTTGGAGTTCCTTTGTATGGTGTAGTTACGGCATATCTTTTTAACCGGGAATATGCGGAAGATACTCTCAAAAACCTGTTAACGATCCCTGTATCCCGAATTAGCCTTATGTTGAGCAAGATGCTCCTCTTGTTCTTGTGGATTATGCTGCTGACCATACTTGCATGGGGGCTAACGCTGCTGCTCGGCATACTTGGCCAGTTCGAAGGGCTGAGCACTTTGCTGCTCGTGGAATCCTTGCAGAAATTTATAATCGCCGGAGCGTTTCTATTTATTTTATCAACCCCCATCATCCTGATCACCATCGTGCTGAAAAACTTTGTACCGACCATCGTTTTGACGATCGTCATCACACTGATCAATGTCATGAGCTCCAATTCTGAATATAAAGGGCTGGTGCCTTGGACAGCCGCATTTGACATTGCCAACGGCACGCTTTTGCCAGTTTATCCACCGGAATATTCTTATATTGCCATTGGGGCTACTTCGATTGTTGGATTCATCGCTACTCTAGTTTACTTTAGGAAGGCGGATATTCACTAATGTACGAAATCATTTGCGCCATAATACTCGGCATCCTTGAAGGATTGACGGAATTTCTGCCTGTCTCGTCTACCGGTCACTTGATCTTGGCCGGTAATTTATTAGGCTTTGAAGGGGATAAGGCGACAACGTTCAAGATCGTGATTCAGTTGGGAGCCGTGATGGCTGTATTTATGCTTTATTGGAAAAGGTATATGGATATTCTAAAGGATTTGCTAACTTTTAATTTTTCGGCTAAAAACAAATTGAATGCCATTCACATGGTGATTGCCATGATTCCCGCTTTAATAGTTTATTTGATTTTTAAAGATGATATCAAATCGCATTTGTTCGGACCAGCCCCCGTCCTGATCGGTTTGATCATCGGCGGCATCCTGATGATTATAGCCGCAAGGGTCAAACGAAAGGTAACCGCCGAGAATACGGACGACATTACTTACAAGCAAGCATTTGGTATTGGATTATTCCAATGTCTAGCCCTATGGCCTGGGTTCTCGAGATCAGGATCGACAATATCCGGCGGGCTGCTGCTTGGAACTAGCCAGAAAGCCGCTGCAGACTTTACTTTCATCATCGCCGTCCCGGTTATGCTTGGTGCAACGATATTGGACATGTACGATAGTCGTGAGCTATTAAACGGGGATACCCTTCTATTATTCCTTATTGGTTTCATTACCGCCTTTGTAGTAGCGATGATTGCCGTGGTCACATTCCTGAACCTGATCAAACGTCTGAGATTGGAGTGGTTTGCGTTTTATCGTTTTGCGCTTGCTGCGGTCTTTTTCATCTTTGTAATGTGAGATATTTATATGGAATTCAAGAAGAATCCACTTTGATTTTGGATTCTTCCTTTTATTTCACTTCGTGTATTGAAGTGTGATAAATCAATTCGTCCTTTCAACACCGGTCACGGTTGCCACAAGACCGTCCACATAACGTCCTATTCGAATGCTTATCTCGGCACGCATGTAGTCTCTGGTGATGGTGAAATGATCTTCATATTCCCGGCAAATATAGCGGTAACGGGCCTCTTGATGATTTATCTCCTCTTCAAAAACGCGGATGCTTTTCTCCGTCAATCCTTTCTTTAATCGGTTTAAGTCATCATGAACATTTCTAGCCAGCAATTGGGCCGCTTTAGAATAGAGCAGTCTTAGCGTTTCTGAGGATTGCTCTGCCTCGCGGGCTTTTTTGACGATGATCGCATGCATCATCGGCAGCAGCACATAATCCTTCATCATATGGATTTCTTCCGCTGTTGGACGAACAGGCTGAAGTGCTTGCTTTTGGAACCTGTTCTGAAAAGCCTCCTTATGCTGCGGAAGCATCATTCGGCTAGATTCCCAGAGCCCGTTCTTTTCAAGTTTTTTACTCATTTGTAGTGCCCCCCGATTTTTATAGACCTATCTGCTGCTTGCCCTGCGGCAGTAAGGGATGAAGCTCTTACAATTGCGGTGCTTCCGTATCGATTTTTGATGCCGTCTGTCACTTTCTCCAGCGCTCTAAGCTTAATCTGATCCTCAAAGAGGGTGAGCTGATAGTTTTGATCGTCCATGAGCTGGCTGATGGTCACACCGACCCGGCGCACAGGCATGCCATCCCAAAATTTATAAAACAGCTGCTTCACCGCTTCAAAAACCGTTTTGGTATGGTTAGTGGGGTCCAGCAGCTTCATTTGGCGCGAAAATCCGGTGGGCGCTTCGTAGGGGCTGCACATGCAGTTGACCGTAACGACATGGCCCATATATTTTTTGCGGCGGCAATCGCGGCAAACCTCCTCGGTCAGCTCTAATAAAACGGTATCTACCTCCCATGGCTCCATATAATCTCTTGGCAAAGTCATCATATGGCCAACCGATTTTGGCGGGTTGTTGAATGTTCCAGGCGTAACCGGGCTATCATCGATGCCGTTGGCCGTTCGCCACAGCACCTCGGCATGAATATCGGATTGCTTGCCAAAGCGAAAGCGAAACTGGTCCTTAAGACGCGGCAGAGGCGTTTTGGCAATATCGCCTATTGTATGCATGCCAAGACGGGTGAAATGGGTGGTCATGCGTGAGCCGACCCCAAACATTTTATGGACCGGCTGCGGCCACAGCAAAGCTTCGAGTTCTGCTTTAGGCAGCGTAAAGATGCCGTCCTCATTCTTTTTTGCCCAGATGTCAGTCGCCATTTTAGCGAGCATTTTATTGGAGCTTATGCCTACCCTTATCCATACGCCTGTTTGCAGGAGAACCTTCTGTTGAAGGGCTTTAGCTATCGTAACAGGGTCTCCGAAAAGAGGGAGGCTTGCCGTAATGTCCAGAAACTGCTCATCAATGCTAAAGATTTCAACCAGATTCGTAAACTCCTCATAAATGCCCGTAATCATCAGGGAGGCATCGATATAATGCTGCATGCGGGGACGCAGGACGACGAGCTCCGGGCATTTATTTAACGCGATTCCAAGCCGTTCGGCTGTCGTGATGCCGTATTGCTTGGCAATGGGGCAAGCCGCTAAAATAATGCCTGAGCGGCGCTCAACAGAGCCGGCTACAACAACGGGTTTATTTTTACACTCCGGATGATTGGCTTTTTCAATACTTGCGTAAAAACTTTGACAATCTGCGAGCAATATAACTCTTTCAGCTGTTTCCCTCATTCCAACCGCCTCCGCATATTCATCAGCATGGTCATTAGCTCGGCTTTCACTAAGCTTCTCAGCATGGTGAAATGGTGGATATAACCGCGAACTTTATATTCAACATGGACCCCCCGTGCATTCATCTCGGTGTTTAACGCTTTAATGTTCCGCTGTCTCATCTTTTTCTTAATGCTTTGCAGTTCAAGATAGATGCTTTGCTCCATTTCATTGAGATAAAAAAGGATATGGTTATAAATGATTTTATTTCGATGCATTTTTAATTCGTTGATGTCTCTAGCTAGCATATCGAGAAGAATCGGCAGCAAGGTAAACTTTTTAATAATTTGCAGATCCTCTTCCGTTTCGATGATTGAATGGACACTCATAGCTACACCACCATGACGCGAACGTTTATTCGTATTCTGTATTATATACCGAATGTATGTTCTCTATGCAAGGTTTCTTGAACAGGTAATTTCGACCAGCTTGGGCTTTGCTTCGGGAAGTGGCAGGAGGCTAGCGTTTTGCGGGGGCGGTTATAATAATGAAGCTTGTCCAAAAGGTCAGAAGATGCGATGATGAATAAATCACATGCTTACATAAGGAGTTAGAACAAAATGAAACAGGCATCACTGCTGCAAGACAAAAAACAACGCAAATTGCTGTTCAGCGCTGGGCTCAGCTGGATGTTTGACGCGATGGACGTCGGCATGCTGTCCTTTATCGTGGCTGCGCTAAGCGTAGAATGGGGGCTTGGCACCGAGCAGATCGGACAGCTGACTGCAATTAATTCCATTGGCATGGCGGTGGGCGCGGCAGCGGCGGGTGCGCTTGCGGACCGCTACGGACGCCGGACGATTTTGCTATGGACGCTGCTCATTTTCTCGGCAGCAAGCGGCTTGTCGGCGCTGGCGGGCACCTTTACCGTGCTGTGCCTGCTGCGTTTCGCTGGCGGCTTTGGACTTGGCGGCGAGCTGCCCGTCGCTTCGACGCTCGTATCCGAGTCGGTTCCCGTGAAGGATAGAGGCAGAGCGATCGTGCTGCTGGAAAGCTTCTGGGCAGGCGGCTGGATTGTCGCTGCGCTCGTCTCGTATTTTGTTATACCGGCCTATGGCTGGCGAGCGGCGTTTATTATTGGAGCAGTTCCGGCGCTGTACGCGCTGTATTTGCGCAGAGCCATTGAGGATTCACCGCGTTATGTGGCGCAAAAGGGGAACGTTTTGCCGCTGCGCCAGCGGCTTGCGGCGATTTGGTCACCGAAGCATCGCCGCTCGACCATTATGCTGTGGCTGCTATGGCTGACGGTCGTCTTCTCATATTACGGCATGTTTCTGTGGCTGCCGACCGTCATGGTGCTGAAAGGCTTCGGACTGGTCAAAAGCTTTCAATATGTGCTGCTCATTACACTTGCGCAGCTTCCGGGCTATTTTACGGCGGCCTATTTCATCGAGAAGCTGGGACGCAAATTTGTGCTGGTCACCTATTTGCTGCTGACGGCGGTAAGTGCCATCTGGTTCGGCAGCGCGACGACAGAAGGCATGCTGCTTGCTGCCGGAGCTTGCCTGTCCTTCTTCAACCTTGGCGCTTGGGGAGCGATGTACGCTTACACGCCGGAGCAATATCCGACGGCGGTTCGGGCAACGGGAGCAGGTTTTGCTGCCTCCTTCGGCCGGATCGGCGGCATCATCGGCCCTTACATGGTAGGGATGCTCGTGGCGGGCGGCACATCGATTCAAACGGTGTTCATCATTTTCTTTGTGGCGATCGTATGCGGTGCGCTGGCGGTTGCTTTCCTAGGTAAAGAAACAAAAGGAATCGATCCTGACCGTTAAGCGCCGAAGCTTGCGGCGGGGCTAGAATGAGGATCAAACACGATATTTTCTAGCTTTTAGGCGAAAAAAAGCCCCTCTCCTGAGCTATAGCAGTTCCGGCAAGCCGAACGCTGCTCGATCAAGGAGAGGGGTTCTTTCATTGAAAATAGACAGCAAGATGCAGAATTTAGCACCCGCAGCTACTACCTAAGCGGCGCGAAATGCTTCACTTGCTCCAAAATGCCTTCGATTTCCTGAATCACATCTGCGGAAAGCTCAAGCTCGACAGCTTTGACGTTTTCGACGATTTGCTGCGGACGGCTCGCGCCAATCAGCGCGGAGCTGATGCCCGGCAAGCGCAGTACCCAAGCCAGCGCCAGCTGGGAAATGGAGACGCCAAGCTGGCTAGCCAGCCCGTCAAGCTGTTCTACGCAGTCAAGCACATCGTCGCGCAAATAGCTTTTCAGCACATGGTTGATCGAATCATTGGCAGCGCGGCTATCTGTAGGCAGTTGCTGGCCTTTTCTATATTTTCCGGTCAGGATGCCTTGCGCCAGCGGCGAAAAGACGATCTGGCCGATGCCTTCCCGCTCGCTGACAGGGATGACCTCTTGCTCAATATATCGCTCAAACATATTGTAGATCGGCTGGTTGGAAATAAGTGGGCGCAAATTCAGCCGCTTCGCAATGCCAGTCGCATCGGCGATTTGAGCGGCGCTCCATTCGGAGACAGCGGAATACAAAATTTTGCCCTGCGCGGTCAAATCGTCCAGCGCCCGCAGCGTCTCTTCCAGCGGAGCATTTTGATCATAGCGATGGCAAAAATAAATATCAATATAGTCTGTGCCCAGACGTTTCAAGCTGGCATCGCACTGCTCCATAATATGCTTGCGCGATAAGCCGCCGTCATTGGGGCCGTCACCCATATTGAAAAAGACCTTCGTCGAAAGCACGTAGCTTGCGCGCTCGAATGGCCGCAGGGCAGAACCAAGCGCCCGCTCGCCTTCGCCGCGGTTATAGGCATTGGAAGTGTCGAAGAAATTGATTCCGCTTTCAAAGGCTTGCTGAATGCAAGCGTCAGCCGCTTGCTGCTCGGTAGCTGTTCCATAAGTGAGCCAGCTTCCAAGACCGATTTCGCTTACTTTAATGCCGCTTGAACCGATGCGTCTGTATTTCATACCCTGATTCCTCCGCTTTCGTTGAAAAAGTAAATGCTCATCTCTGGCCGCAGCCGTTATTGCTCCAGTGATTTTTGCGTAAAGATAGCCATGTACGTCACTTCGTCCGATACGGGGCAGAGGAGATGCTCCTCCAGCGAATTGAAATAAAGCGTATCCCCCGGATGCAGCGAATATTCAGTCGCACCAACCTTATACGTCATCTCGCCGCTGATCATATAAATAAATTCCTCGCCCTCATGGGAGAAGCCGTGCGGCTTGACCTCGCCTTTGCGGGCCGTAATCAAATAAGGCTGGACGAGCTTGTCTCTGCGCTCGCTGGCAAACGCGTAGAAGGAATACCCTCTGTCTGTCCGGAGCCAGCTGTCTTTATCGCTGTACTGCAGGCTAGAATTGAACACGGTCGCATTGGCGCTCTGCTCTTCAATCAGGTCGGACACGCGGACGCCTAAAGCTCCGGCAATTTTCATCAGTGTCGCAACCGGAGGAGCGGATAGATCGTTTTCAATTTTGGACAGGAGACTCTTCGTAAAGCCGCACTGTTTTGCGATTTCTTCCTGCGTCCGCTTCTGTTCCATGCGGATCAGCCGGATTCTTTTGCCGAGGCTCATCAGTCACACACCTTTATTTGTCATACTTGTTTTCTATCGTATCATAAAAGGACCGAGTTGAAAACGATTCAATAAAGTTGTTGATAATTCAACTTAGTTGAATTAAAATAAACCTGCAATCATCTTAAGCTAAGTGCTTGAAGCATTGAAGGATAGACGAAACAGGGAGGGACAAAATGGTCAAAGCGGCGGATTTGAATGAGGAGCAGCATGTGCTGGATATGGGCTGGGGCAAAATATCGTGGTTGTACGGCCAAGAAATTGATCCTGCGGGCCAAATGACATTTGGGCAGGTTTACATTAATGCAGGCCAGGAAAATGGACGCCATCGGCACCCGAACTGCGAGGAAATTATTTTTGTGCTGTCGGGCGAATGCGAGCATTCGCTGGGGGATGAAACGTATCATCTGAAGCCAGGCATGGCACTGCGCATTCCGCAAAATGTGTTGCATCATGCCAAGGTAACCGGCTGGGAGCCGTGCCGGATGATCATTGCGTATTCCGCAGTCGATCGGCAGACGGTGGGCGAATAGGGCGGCCATTCGAGCGTTGGGCGACCTAGTATAAGCAGGGAGGACGATAAGTGGGAATCCGGTATGCTTTTTCCCGGCCAACGGCAGGGGCAGAGGAAGAGAAGGCATTAATTCATGGCTATCAGGCGGCAGGCTACGAGGGTTTGCAGCTCAAATGGAATCAATATATGCCTCACGTGCAGGAGCCGGAGCGGTTTATGGAACGCTGGGGACAGCCGCCGGGCCTCGCATCCGCGCTTATTACGGGAGGTACGCTGCTTAGCGACGATAGCAAGGAGGAGCTGCGCCGTATTTTCCGCTTTGGGAAGCAGGTGGGCACGGAGCTAATTGTCTACTGCCACAGCGTCCCAAGGACGGGGCTGGAAAAGGAAGCTATTGCTGGCTTTGCGCGTCTGTTCGCGGAGCTGGGCAAGGAGGCGCAAGACAGCGGACTCAAGCTGTCGCTGCATCATCATTATGATCAGCCGGTGATGCACCGGGCGGACTTTGATATATTTTTCAGCGAGCTGCGGCCGGAGGACGGGGTTGGACTGACGGTCGATACGGCGCATCTGGTGAAGTCGGGCATTTCCGATGTGGCGGAGGTCATTCGCAGCTTTGCGCCATTTATCAATAATTTTCATATGAAGGATTTTGCGGCTGGCGAATATCGGATATTAGGAGAGGGCTCGATTGATTTTCAGCCGATTATGGCGGAAGTGAAGCGGATAGGCTATGCGGGCTGGATGTCGGCGGATGAGGAAAGCGGCGGTGAGATAGTGACGGGCATGCAGCAATGCTTGCCGTTCATGAAATCAGGTGTTGGGAGAGTGGCGGAATGAAAAAATATAAAATTGGATTTGTCGGCGCGGGGGCTGTCACGCGGCTGCATTTGAGAGGTTATGCCAATCATCAGGATCGCGTGGAAGTCGTTGCGATTTGCGACCCAAGCGAAGCGGCCGTTCAGGAGCGGGCAGATGAGTTCGGCATTGCGGGGAGATACACGGACCTTGCGGAAATGCTGGCGCATAGCGGGCTAGATGCCGCAGTAGTCTGTACACCTTCGACGATACGCGGAAGCATCATGCGGCCGCTGCTGGAAGCAGGCATTCCGGTGTTTCTGGAAAAGCCTTTCGCCGACACGTTTGCCGAGGCCCAGCAAATAGCGGAGCTTGCAAAGCAGCTGAACGTTCCGGTATGCATTAATCAAAATTTTCGCAAGCATCATCAATTTGATTTTATTCGCAATTTGGTCAAGTCAGGCGCAATTGGCAAGCTGGAGTCGATTCAATTTGATTCCTTGTTTTATCGGCAGGATGCAGGCTGGCGAGTACACACGGAGCGTCATGCCTTGTCCGTCATGGCGATTCATTGGTTTGACGGTATGCGCCGAATCGCGGGTGCCAAGGCGGCTTCCATTTATTGCAGCGCCTACTCCTCGGAGGCGGTCGATTGTTTAGGGGAGACGGATGCGACCGTGCTGATGACGTTTGAGAACGGCGTGCGCGCCCATTTTACCCAAAGCTTCTCCAGTCCGTTTCATAAAAATGATCTCGTTGTGCTTGGCAGTGAAGGCGTGCTCAGCACGACGTCCAATACGATCGGATTGTATCGCCGCGAACCGAGCGGGGAGCCGAACTGGAACCCGCAGCCTGTGCAGACATGGGAGCATGCGCTGCCGATAGAGGAGGCGATATTTGACGGCCTCAATCAGCTGCTCGTCTGGCTGGAAACGGGAGTAGAAGCCGAAAATAGCGCGTTTGACAATTTGCATACGGTTTCATTGCTGGATGGCGCGTACGAGTCGGCAAAGAATAATCAGGTTGTTGCCTTTCAGGAAGGACTGCTAGGGTAGAACGGGTAGAGCTTGCAAGTGCAAGAGCTGCAAGAGCTGCAAGAGCTGCAAGAGCTGCAAGAATACATCTAAGGAGCTTTGTACAATTGTAATCAATTAAGAAAAATAAATAAGGCGCAGGATTTTCGCAGCAGCGAAAATTTTGCGCCTTATTTCATATTCTAGGCTCTTCGAGCGTTGATTCGATGGCCCCTATTTTGGCGGACACCAAATCCGCTATTTACTCAAGTAAACGGTCATGGAGATGCCTCGCGGACACAGAAGCCGCTAATGGTCCCCCAATCACTATTTTGCCGAGATAATGAGACCAATAAAGGATCTCCTGTCCGCCTACATACTTAAATCACAAAAAAAGCTAAAATAGCGGAACCTCAGTCCTCCAAAAAGGAGAGGTCCTATTAGAGAGCCTATCCGCGCTGGCAAAACACGTAGGCTAATCGCATTTTCGAGGGTGAACCTTTACAGCTGAAAATGCTGCTGGCGGTAATGGAGCGGGCTCATCCCGGTCCAGCGTTTGAATTGCCTGCTGAAATGCGACAGCTGGGAGTAGCCCAGACGCACAGCGATTTCCTTCAGCGACAGCTCCGGCTGGCGAATGAGCACCTTAGCCTCCTGCAGCTTGAGCTCAGATAAAAACTGACGTGGCGACAGGCCATACACTTTGCGAAACACCTCAAGCCCATAGCCCGGGCTGATGCCGAGTGAGCGCATAATCTCTTCAATAGAAAAAGCGCTCTCCGCCGCAGGCTCGCCTGGAAGCTTATGCGGGTCAAAATTCCCCTTGATCGCCTCGGCAATCGCTTTGGCATATTGCACCGACGCTGGCGGCATAGCTGCCATCTCCTCCTCCGGCAAACAGATCGTGCCCACTAATAGCCCAAACAACTCAAACAAATCCGCCTGCAGCCGAAAGCGATCCGCCGTCGTATAGCCGCCTCCCCGCCTAAGCATCGCAATCCATTGCTTCAAAATAGGCAGCAGCCGCTCATGATCCGCGCTTCCGGCAGGGAACAGCAGGCGGCCACTCCGAATCATTTCTTGGCGAAAAGCCGGATCGTCCACATTAAAGTGGGCGCAAAAATAAGCCATGCCTTCCTCCGAAATGCAGCGGCTCTTATGCTTAAAGCCGGGCGGAATAAGCAGAAAGTCGCCGGCGCCCAGCTGATATTTGCTTTCGCCAATGACCGTCTCCTGCGCGCCCTCCTGAATAAAAATCATTTCAAAGCCGATATGGGATTCCAGCGGCATCTGCCAATGCTTGTCTACACGCTGTTCATGCGCGCCAAAAAACTTAATGTTCCAGTCGATAGCGGGCAGAAAGCGCACATTTTGAATCCACGGCGAAAGTGTCACTTCATGATCCATTAGGCAGAACCACCTTTGATTTGGGTAAATTTCACGTTGTTTGGACAATCGGCGATTTATTCTATTTAATTTATACTAAGAGGGCAAGCTAAAGCAATAAGCAAAAGTGATGAAACGATAGGGGTGTGTCGATATGGGACAAACGGCAAAATGGTTTTCAAGCACACAAACAGCGAGCTGGACGGAGAAAAGCACACAAACACGCACCTTTTCACCTGCTCTATCTAACTTGGCAATAACTGAAAGCGCATACCAAACAGTAGAGGGCTTTGGCGGCTGCTTCAATGAGCTGGGCTTTACTGCACTGAGCCACTTAACGGAGGAAGAACGCGCGGCAGTCATGCACGAGCTGTTCCACCCGGAAGGCGAGCAGCGCTTCAGCATTTGCCGCCTGCCTATCGGCGCCAGCGACTATGCGCTGGAGTGGTACAGCTTGAACGAAACGGACGGCGACGTGGCGATGGCGCATTTTTCCATTGAACGCGACCGCAAGTATTTGATTCCTTATATAAAAGAAGCATTGGCGCTTAATCCGGAGCTGAAGCTGTTCGCTTCGCCATGGAGCCCGCCGACGTGGATGAAGACGCCGAAGGCTTATAACTACGGAACGCTGCGCTGGGAGAAGGAAATTCTCGAAGCCTATGCGCTGTATTTCGTCAAATTCGTTCAGGCCTACCAAGAGGAAGGCATTACGATTCATCAGGTCCATGTGCAAAATGAAGTCGTAGCCGATCAGAAGTTTCCTTCCTGCGTATGGACGGGCGAGCAGCTTAAGGAGTTCATCCGCGATTATTTAGGACCTACTTTTGAACAGCATGGGCTGGATACGGAAATTTGGCTTGGAACGATCAATGCGCCCGATCCATGGCTGGAGCTGATGAAAGGGACGACGAACGATTATGACGCTTATGCGGGTCTTGTGCTGAGCGACCCCGAAGCTTATAAATATATTAAAGGCGTCGGCTATCAGTGGGCAGGCAAATATGCGATAGCCCGGACGTCGCAGAGCTATCCGGAGCTGCGTTATATGCAGACGGAGAATGAATGCGGGGATGGCAAAAACACGTGGGCGTATGCCAAATATGTGTTTCATCTGTACCAGCATTATTTCAGCAATGGCGTGAACAGCTACATTTATTGGAATATGGCGCTGGAGCCGAAAGGGCGCAGCACATGGGGCTGGGAGCAAAATGCCATGATTACAATAGAGCCGGATACGAAGCGGGCTATGAACAATCCGGAATATTACGTGATGAAGCATTTCAGCCATTTTGTGGCACCGGGCTCGAAGCGTATCGGGCTGGAAGGCCCGTGGAGCGGCCATTCCATTGCTTTCAAGCGCGAAGACGGCTCGCGGGTCGTAGTAATTACGAATCCGTATACCGATACAAGAGAGCTTAGGCTGTTCGATGGCGAAGCGGAGCATGTATTCGAGCTGGAGCCGGAATCTTTCCATACGATTGTGCTGTCTTAGTATATAATATAAATTCAATGAACAAACGCCTTTGCGCTTAAGCATGGCGTTTGTTTTGTCGTTATTGAAAGTAAAAAGCAGGGAGGGAAGAGCAATGAGGCTGTTGTCTAAAATATATCGGGCGATTTTGCACCCGTTCCGGCGCAGCATTCGCAATAAGCTGATTTTCATTATGGTGGTTGTATCGGTGCTGCCGATTATAGCGGTAACTGCGCTTGCCGTGGACAATAACCGCCAATCGATGGAGACCGAGCTTATTGGGACGAATGTATCCAATATGAAGTGGACGAGCATTTATCTCGGGGAGCAGTTTTCGCAAATGAACAGCGTTTTATATTCCGTCCTCATTAACCCGAACCTGAATGAATACATTGCCAGCGAGGAGGAATCGGGCCTGTCCAGCCAGTTTTCGGCACAGCGCAACATTGAGGATGCAATGGCCTCGCTTTTTTATTCGGGCAATCATTATATATCGGGCATTGAGCTTTATTTGAAAAGAAGCGGCAAGCTGTTCACGATGAATGCGTCTCAAAATCAAATTAAAACGCTAGACCGCGTACCTGTGCCTTATAATGAACTGTTTAATCAGCGCAAGGATTTTATGATTCAAAACAGTCCGGAAGGCGACCGTTTTCAACTGATACGGAGCATTAACCGGTTTGAAAACCGTGAAATTCTTGGCGGTATTACGCTGGAGGTGCGCTGGGCCATTCTCGACCAGACGCTGTCGCTGCTTAATCCGGCCAATGACCAAACCGTGATTATTGCAGGACCGGATGGAGAAATTTTGTACCAAATGGGCAGCGACGCCCTTTCGGCCGAGCAGGTTGCGAAAATCGTGAAGGGCGGTACAGAGCCTGGCTATGAGCGACAGGGGGATGAATATGTATTTTACAATACGATTGATCCCATGAAGCTAAAGCTCATTAAAATTATTCCACTGAGCGCGATTAACCAAAGCGCGCAAGCGACGATGCATTATGGGATATTGATTGGCACGATAACGGTTGCCGCCGCGATTTTAATTGCCGTGCTGCTTGCCTGGCGTACAGCAACGCCGATTGTGCTGCTTGCGCGCTCCATGCAAGGGCTGAACCTTATCAGACAGGGAGATAAGCCGCTGAGTGGACGCATGGATGAAATTGGCTTGCTGGAGACGAAGCTTTACAATATGTCTCATCGAATTAGGGAGCATATTAAGAGCGAATACAGCATGAATTTGGAAAAAAAGACAGCGGAGCTCAAGGCGCTGCAGGCGCAGATCAATCCGCATTTTTTGCAAAATACGCTGCAAATGATCGGCAGCATGCTCTTTTCCAAAAAGCCCGCTGAAAGCTATGAAACGATTCGCTCGCTTAGCGAAATGTTCCGTTATGTCATTCGCGAGCCAGATGACCTTGCTACGCTGAAGCAGGAGCTGGAGCATATGAACAATTACATGGTCATTCAGCAGCAGCGGTTTCAGTCGCGGCTGCAATACAGCCTGGAGGTGGACGAGCGGCTGCTGCAAAGCCGCATTCCGAAGCTGACGCTGCAGCCCATCGTGGAAAATGCATTTATGCACGGACTCGATTCGCAGGCCGGAGGCTGGGAGCTGAGCGTAAAGGTAGCTCAAGCCAGCATCGCAGAAGCGGAAGGCGGAGTTGGGGCATTAGCATTAGCAGGAGTAACCATTACAATCAGTGACAATGGAGTAGGGATTGGCGCTGAGCGGCTTCGGGAAGTTCGCCAAAGGCTCAGCTATGCGGATGGGCAGGTTTGGACACACGGGGAGCGGATTGGGCTGGGCAATGTGGCCTCAAGGCTGCAAATGCATTTTGGCAAAGCGTATGGCTTGGCGATCGACAGTGAAGTCGGGGTTGGCACGCGCATAACCATTCATATTCCTGGTGAGAGGCAAGGGGGAGAACTGCATGATTAAAGTAATGCTGGTCGATGATGAAAGCTGGGGACGAGACATCGTTCGCACATTCGGCCGCTGGCCGGAATATGAGATGGAAATTGTCGCCGAGGCGGAGGATGGCGAAGAGGCGCTGCGGCTCGCTGAGAAGCATATGCCACAGCTCATCATTACCGATATGCGGATGCCGGGCATGGATGGTGTGAAGCTGCTGAATGAGCTGCATGAACGCCTGCCTCATATTCAAATTGTCGTCATTAGCGGCTATGATGACTTCAAATACATGCAGCATGCGATTCGCTGCCAGGCTGTAGATTATTTGCTGAAGCCGATTGATCCGAAAGAGCTGAACGCAGTGCTCTCAAAATGTGCAGCGGGGATCGCGGCGGCGGCGGAGAGCCGGCGCATGCTGACGCTGGATCTCGAATGGCTGCTGTCGCTGACATCGATGAAGCAGCGGCTGCGTGCCCGGTTCAATGAGCTGGACCGCGAAGGCATGCAGGAGCTGTTCGGGGAGCTGGAGAGAGAGATGGATAGCAGTGGTGCTGGCAAGCCGCAGCTGCTGGAGCGCATTATCCAAGAGCTGCTGCTCATGCTGAAGGAGCTGCTGCTGGCTAATTCATTGGAGGCAAATGCGATGGATGGCGCAAGAGACGGGGCGGAGCTCGCCTCAAGCGCGAATGCAGCCGCTTTTCTGACTGCCCGCTATGAGGAGGCGCTGGAGCAGCTGATTCAGCAGCGGAAATTCAAGAAACGGCTTAATTTGGACGAGGTTAGGCAGTATATGGAGGCGCGGTTTGCCGAGCCGATTTCCCTGGAGCAGGTAGCTCGCGCTTTTTTCGTTAGCAAGGAGTACTTGAGTAAAACGTTTAAGCAGGAATATGGCTGCAATATGACCGATTATATTTTGCAGCTTCGCATGGATAAGGCGCGGGAGTGGCTGCTTGATGAAAAATTGCCGATTAAAACAGTCGCGGAAATGGCAGGCTATGAAGATGTAACGTATTTTTATCGCGTGTTTAAAAAGCATTTCGGCATTGCCCCAGGAGAAATGCGTCGTGGCAGCGAGAATTAATGCGATTAAGTGGACAGGTTGGACAGATTGGACAATCTTTAACTTGGTTTAAAAATGTCCAAGTGAACAGTCTAATTCTGTCCAATTAAACGCTTTCATAAATCAGATACAATGAAAGCGTAAACAAACAAGCTTACGGGAGGTCATTACAGATGAAAAAGAAGCTTTGGAAATCAGCGCTAAGCGCAGCATTAATTACAACACTGCTGGCAGGCTGCGGCTCGAACAGCGGTACGGCAACCAATAATGGCACAGAGACAGGCGAAGGCGGCGCGAAAACGGTCAAGCTCAAAATGTTTATCGCTCAGCCAAGGCTCAAAGAAAGCTACGATAAATACATTGCTCAATTTGTAGCGAAGGAAAAAGCAGAGAAAAACATTGATGTTCAAGTTCAACTTGAAATGCCGACAGCAGACACGGCTCCGCAAATTTTGAAAACAAGACTGGCTTCCAATGATGCCCCGGACGTGTTCGCCGTTCATGCGATCAATGAAATTCCTTCGTTTTACAAAGCAGGCTATTTGGAGGATTTGTCCGGACAGCCATTTGTCGACAAGCTACTGGACAGCGTGAAGCCTTCCGTTACGACAACAGACGGTAAAATCGTTGCCGTACCTATGGAAACGCTGTCATGGGGATACGTTTATAACAAAAAGATTTTCAAAGACCTCGGCTTGACGCCGCCAACTACTTTGACAGAAATGAAAGCGGTTATCGCGAAGCTGAAGGAAAATAAAATAACGCCATTCCTGCTGTCCTACAAGGAATCATGGATTCCGCAGCTGTTCCTGCCGCTGGCAGTAGGAGCTATCTCAAATACGACAGATAAAGATTTTGTGGAAAGAATGAACAAGGACGAAGGCTCCTTCAACGAAATGAAAGCGATGTTCGAAGTGATCGATCTGGTCAACCAGAATGGTACGGATAAAGCGATGGAGGTAGGCGGCGACGATGGATCAGCAGCTTTCGCTACAGGCAAAGCGGCTATGTGGATCCAAGGACCATGGTTTGCAGAATCGATTCTAAAAGCAAATGCCGATATGGATTTTGGCGTAGCTCCGCTGCCGATTAATGATGATCCTAATGCAACGATGATCAACCTGAGTACATCTACTTCACTCGTTGTATCGAAAAACAGTGCGAACAAGGAAGTGGCACTGGACTTCGTCAACTACGTGCTGGATGACAAAGACTCTAATGCTTTTTACGAAGAGCTCAAATTTAATCCGGTTGCCAAAAATCATTCGTTCACCACTTATCCTTGGGTAGAAGATGCAATGACTTACGTTAAAGAAGGCAAATCGTATTTGGATCCTTCCATCCCGCAAGCGGTTAAGGATGAGTCAGGCAAAGCGCTGCAATCGTATTACGCTGGACAACTGTCGCAGGATGGTGTTATAGCGGCACTCGACAAGGCATGGAAATCGTTTAACAAAGTAAATAAATAAAGAAGGAATGGCGAGCAGGGCGGGATAGAGCGAGAGGCTTCCCACCCTGCAGAGCCTTCCCATCATCATCTTAGGAGAGGTGAGCAACCGTGCCAATGAAGGGTGTTTTAAAAAGATATGTATCGCTGCTGGCCTTCGTCGCGCCTGCATTTATTTTGTACGCCATTTTTCTGCTGATTCCGACTATTGGCGGTATGTATTACAGCTTTACAGACTGGAATGGACTGAACACCAACTATCAATTTATTGGTCTCGACAATTTTGTGGAGGCGCTGAAGGACGACCCGGATTTTGTCCACTCGCTGCTGTTCACATTAAAATATGTGCTGTATATGCTTGTGCTGCAAAATGTAATCGCACTGCTGCTTGCCGTTCTCATTGAATCGCGGAGCAAAAGCAAAGGATTTTTCCGCACGATATTTTTTATGCCAAACATGATCAGTATTATTATTAGCGCTTTTATGTGGACATTCGTGTTTACACAAGTGCTGCCGCAGCTGGCGGAAAAAACAATGTTCACCTTCCTGGATCAATCCTGGGTTGGCGATCCGAAGTTTTCCTTCTATGCGATTTTGGTTATCTCGCTCTGGAATGGCGTCGGCTACATGATGATTATTTATTTGGCCGGCTTGCAAGGGGTGCCGCAAAGCTTGATGGAAGCGGCTATTATCGATGGTGCGAATCCGCTGCAGCGCTTTATGAAGGTTACGCTGCCGATGATTACACATGCCATTACGATTTGCTTCTTCTTGACGCTGAACGGCGCTTTTAAAGTGTTCGAGGTCGTATATGGATTTACGGGCGGAGGTCCGGGCCGGTCGACGCAGGTTATTACGATGAATATTTATGAAGAGGCCTTCTCGAACAACTTCCGCTACGGCTATGCCAGCGCGAAATCGGTTATTTTATTCATTATCGTCTTGATTTTCACACTCATTCAGATTGCAGTCATGAAAAGAAAAGAGGTGGAGGCATGAGAAACAGAAGCGCGAGCTCGTTATTTATTACGCTGTTTCTTTCGATCGGCGCCGCCATTTCCTTCTTCCCGATTTATATGGCCATTGCCAACTCGTTTAAAACGCAAGGAGAAATGTTTCAATCGTTCGTGGCTTTGCCGTCTGCGCCAACCTTTGACAACTACGTGCAGGCTTTTCACAAAATCAATATGCTTAACAGCACGATAAATTCGGTAATCGTATCGGTGCTGGGCATTGGCGGCATCGTGTTCTGCGCCGCTCTAGCGGGCTATAAGCTGTCTAGGACACCAGGCAAGGCGAGCGCGGCCATCTTTTTCCTATTCGTCGCTTCGATGCTCGTGCCCTTTCACTCGATTATGATTCCGCTTACTCGCATGGCGAACGGCTTGTCCGTACAGGGCAGTACTTATGGCTTGGCACTTATTTACATTGGACTAGGCGTCAATATGGCCGTATTTCTCTATCATGGTTTCGTAAAATCGATTCCGCGCGAGCTGGAGGAAGCGGCTCATATGGACGGCTGCGGCGAGTTCCAGACGTTTTTCCGGATTATTTTTCCGCTGCTGCTGCCGATTACGGTGACGATTGCCATTCTCGATTTCCTATGGATCTGGAATGACTTCCTGCTGCCGATGCTGATGCTGACGGATTCGGATCATTATACGCTTATTTTGTCCACGAACACATTGTTTGGCGAATACAACAAAGAGTGGACACTCATCCTCGCTTCGCTTGTACTGACGGCGATTCCGGTTATTATTATTTACGCCTTCTTCCAGCGCTTTATTATGGAGGGCATTACAGAAGGAGCAGTGAAGGGCTAATGGATAAATTATTATACGGCGTTGCTTATTACGATGAATATATGCCTTATGAGAGGCTGAGTGAAGATATCCGCATGATGAAGGAAGCGGGCATTAACGTAGTCCGTATTGCCGAATCTACTTGGAGCACGCATGAGCCGCAAAATGGCGTATTTGATTTCAGCTCGGTAGACCGCGTGCTGGATGCGATGCATGAAGCAGGTATCCATGTTATCGTGGGAACGCCAACTTATGCGATACCGACCTGGATGGTCAAGGAGCACCCGGATGTGCTTGCTATAACAGCAGCCGGACCTGGCAAATATGGCGCGCGCCAAATTATGGATATTACGCATCCGGTGTATTTGTTCCATGCTGAGCGGATCATTCGCAAGCTGATCGAGCGCGTCAGCAAGCATCCGGCGGTAATCGGCTATCAGACGGACAATGAGACAAAACACTACGGCACGGCTGGGCCGAATGTACAGCTGCGCTTCGTCAAATATATGCGCGATACTTACGAGACGCTGGACCAGGTCAATGAGCTATTCGGCCTCGATTATTGGAGCAACCGCATTAACAGCTGGGAGGACTTTCCGTCCGTTGTCGGAACCATCAATGGCAGCTTAGGCGCAGAATTTGCCAAATTCCAACGCGGGCTGGTTAATGAGTTTCTTGCATGGCAGGTAGGCCTTGTCAATGAATACAAGCAGCCAGGGCAGTTCGTGACGCAAAACTTCGATTTTGAATGGCGCGGTTATTCCTTTGGCGTTCAGCCGTCGGTCAACCATTTCGAAGCGGCGGTGCCATTCGATATTGCTGGTGTAGACATCTATCATCCGTCACAGGATGAGCTGACGGGCATTGAAATTTCATTTGGCGGCGACATGACGCGTTCACTGAAGGGCAGCAACTATTTGGTGCTGGAAACCCAGGCGCAGGCATTCCCGCACTGGACGCCATATCCGGGGCAGCTGCGGCTGCAGGCGTTCAGCCATGTGGCATCTGGCGCTGATATGGTTGCTTATTGGCACTGGCACTCGATCCATAATTCGTTCGAGACGTATTGGAAAGGGCTGCTCAGCCACGATTTTCTGCCTAATCCGGTTTATAACGAAGCAGGGACGATCGGACGGGATTTTGCCCGCCTGAGCGATGAACTGGTGCATTTGCGCAAGCAAAACAACGTTGCCGTTATGGTGAGCAACGAAGCGCTGACAGCGATGGAGTGGTTCAAGCTGCCGGATGGCAAATTGTACAATGATGTTGTGCGCTGGTTGTATGACGAGCTGTACAAAATGAACATCGGCTGCGATTTTATTACGCCAGCTTGCGAGAAGCTGGATGATTACAAGGTCGTCATTGTTCCGGCTTTGTATGCCGTACCGGATCTGACGCTTGAGCGGCTAAATGCTTTTGTCGAGCAGGGCGGGCATGCCGTATATTCGTTCAAAAGCGGCTTTGCCGACGAGCGGATAAAAGTACGGACCTCGCAGCAGCCGGGCATTATTGGAAAAGCGTGCGGCGTCGGCTACAGCCTGTTTATCGATCCGAAAAATGTCGGGCTGAAAGGTGCAGGGCTGGATGCAGCGCCAGGCACGGTTACGAGCTGGATGGAGCTGCTGACGCCGCTTACCGGCGAAGTTGAGGTGCTGGCGCATTATGACCATCCGCAGTGGGGCGAATATGCGGCCATTACCCGCAACCGCTACGGCAAAGGTACGGCGACATACATTGGCTGCCTGACGGATGGAGCTTCTGCCCATGAGGTGCTGAAGGGCACCGTTCAAGAGGCGGGACTATGGGGTGAAGATCAGCAGGTCAGCTTCCCGATCATCGTGAAGCATGGGGTTAATGGGCAGGGAGCGCAGCTGCGCTACTATTTCAACTACTCTGCTGAGCCGGTATCCTTCGTTTATCCGCATGCAGCGGGACATGAATTGCTTGAGGGCCGTTCGGTTGGCAGTGGCGAGCAGCTTACGCTTGCACCGTGGGGCGTGCAAATAATTAAAGCAGGCTAACTCGAAATATAGAGAAGTAAACAAGGCGCGACGCCTTCGCATTTTGCGAAGGCGTCGCGCCTTTGTATGGTTAATATACTTTTTTGTGAAAAATGGTGTTTTGCCTGATGCCGACCTTCCTCCCTTATTCATAAGATAGTGGAATAGGATAGCCATTATCCAAATATGAGAGAATGCGGAGGGAGCCATGAATAAGGTCGCCTTCATTACAGGTGTGACAGGACAAGACGGCATGTATTTAACCGAACTGCTGCTAGCTAAAGGTTACATTGTTCACGGTTTGAGACGGCGCAGCTCGCTGGCGAATACAGGGCGGATCGACCGTATTGTGGAGCAAGCGAATCGCGTAGAGCAGCGATTGCATTTGCATTATGGCGATTTGACGGATTCGACAAACTTGGTACGGCTGGTACAGGACATTCAGCCGGATGAAATTTATAATTTGGCGGCGATGAGCCATGTGCATGTCAGCTTTGATATGCCGGAATATACAGCAAATGCCGATGGCATCGGTACTTTGCGCCTGCTCGAAGCCATAAGGCTGCTTGGTCTGACCCATAAAACGAAAATTTATCAGGCGTCCACGTCAGAGCTGTACGGACTTGTGCAGGCGGTTCCACAAAGCGAGACGACACCGTTTTACCCCCGCAGCCCTTACGCGGTCGCCAAGCTGTATGGCTATTGGATTACGGTCAATTACCGGGAAGCATACGGCATGTATGCCTGTAACGGCATCTTGTTCAACCATGAAAGCCCGGTGCGCGGAGAAACGTTCGTCACGCGAAAAATAACCCGCGCTGTTGCCCGCATCGCCTCTGGCCTCCAGCAGACGCTGGAGCTGGGCAACTTGTCGGCCCAGCGTGACTGGGGCCATGCGAGGGATTATGTAGAAGCGATGTGGCGCATTCTGCAGCAAAACGAGCCGGAGGATTATGTCATTGCCACGGGGCAGACAACAGAAGTGCGTGAGTTTGTGCGGCTTGCTTTTGCCGAGGCAGGCATCGAGGTTGCTTTTACGGGCGAGGGAGCGGATGAGCTGGGCCATGTGGTCAGCTGCAAGCATCCTGAATACCAGCTTCCAGTTGGCCAATTGGTCGTCCAGGTTAACCCGCGATATTATCGCCCGACCGAGGTGGAGCTATTGCTTGGCGACCCGGGAAAAGCGCAGGCGAAGCTCGGCTGGACGCCAGCGAGCAGCCTTGCTGATCTCGTCAAGGATATGGTCGCCGCCGACTTGGAGGAGACGCAGCGCGTAGCAGATTTGCGCAAGCTGGGTTATGATGTGAGTTTGGATATGGAATAAAAGCATAAAGAAAAAAGCAAAAAGCAAAAAGCAAGCGGATGGGCGGAAAGGTCGCCTGTCCGCTTGTTTTGTATGGGCTGAAGCGATTTTAAAAGCTGGAACCGTTAGAGTTGAGGAATGATTCAGTCAAAAACATAGAAGTATTAGGATTTGGAGGAAAATGTTTTATTTTGTCGAATATCCATTTATATCAATGAAATAACACATGTTTCCAAGTGGTACTGGTAGTAGATCGACTACTGATGTATGGGGTTGAAATACAAATTGGTTAATAAAATGGCAACTTGAAAGTGTACAAAAAAGAAACCAACCTGGGAGGAGGCATACATGTGATTGGATATGATCGCTTGCGGGTAGAAGGCCCCTGCAAGCTGAAACATATCACGGATGTGGCGATGAGCTGGAAACCGGGCGAGCATGGGACGCTGCGAATTAGCGGAATGGTCGAGGAAGAGCTGCGGACGAATGCCACGCTGGAAGCGGTGTGGCAGGATACAATCGCGTTGTACGACGAAGAAGAAGGCGCGCGGAAGCCTCTGTTTAAGGGAGTCGTCACATCCGTGCAGACGGTGCATCGCAATGGGGTGTACACGGTCGAGATCGAGGCGGTATCGGGAAGTATCTATAGCGATCTGAAGAAGCGGAAGCGATCTTTTCAGGATACGAGCCAGACATATGGGGCCATTATGACCACCGTGCTTCGTGCATATTCAGGTGGGGATGTGCTGCTTCAACAGGGAGAGAAGGAAAAGCCATCCGAGCCTGTCCTTCAATATGAGGAAACGGATTGGGAGCTGATGAAACGTCTAGCGAGCCAGTTCCAGTCGGTTGTCGTCTGTGATATATTGGAAGAAACGCCGAAGCTGTTTATTGGGATGCCGGAGGGAAAAGAGCATAAGCTGCCTGATGGCGCATCGTATACGGTGAGCAAGGATTTGGCGGCTTTTCAAAAAGCAGGCGGAGAGGCAGCAGGCCTGCATGATACGGATTTTTTCGGCTATGAAATACAATCCAAGACGTTCTATCGCTTAGGCGACCGCTTTAAGATTCGAGGATATATTGAGCTAATCGTATCGTCGATGACGGCGCGTTTAGAGAAGGGTCAGCTCATCTACCACTACCGTCTGTCGCGGGAAGCGGGGATACGAGAGCAGCAGATCGTGAATACAAGACTGTCCGGTCTGACACTGCAAGGAGAAATTCTGGCGGTGAAGGGAGAGCAGGTGCAGGTGCATCTGGCCATTGACGATAAGCAGGACAAGGGAACAGCGCACTGGTACCGCTATGCCCCAGAGACGGGAAGCGCGATGTACAGTATGCCGCAGGTAGGGACGAAAGCGAATCTGTATCTGGCAGATGCAGGCGGTCAAGAAGCCATCGTCACTGGCGGCGTGCGAACAAACGGAGCGAGTGCGGAGAAGACGGCAGATCCGAATAACCGTTATTTTGGGACGGAGCATGGCAGTGAAATGAAGCTGTCCCCAACAGGAGTTGAGTTTACAGGCGGAAGCAAGGAGCCGCTGTTTTTGAAGCTGGACGATGCCGTAGGCATTATCTTGAGTAGTCCGCGCAAGCTGACGCTGACGGCGAAGGAAGAGATTTCGCTGCTCACACCGAAGCGTGTAGTTATTGGTGCACAAGCGTTACTGGTCGCAAAGAAGACAAGTGCGCCAAGCGGGATCACGCTGGAAGGCGAGTACAATCTCATGGGGGCGCAGATCCGAACGGAAGGAAAGGATCGGACGAGCTATGCGCCTTACGACGATGCGCCAGTAGAAGGCGAGCCACCTCCCCCACCGCCACCGCCGGAAAAGCCGCCATTCAGTTGGGGCAAACTAGCGAGGAATGTACTGGCGGGATTGGCTGTTGTTGCGGTAGTTGCTGTAGCGGCAGCGTTTACGGTAGCGACGCTGGGAGCGGGAGCAGTCGTTGTAGGTGCGGTGTTGGCTGGAGCGGCGATTGCAGGAACCGCCGCAGTCGTGAGCCAAGCCGTGTCCGATATTGCCCGTGGTGAGGTCAGCGATATGGGCACGTATGTTTCAACGGCCTTCCGAGAGACGGTCATTGGGGCGATATCTGGGGCGGTGTTTGGCCCGTTTGGAGCGATGGCGAATCTAGGTGGACGAATGGCATTTGGTGCGGTGCAGAATGGGTTTGAAAGCGTCATTCGTCAGACAATGGAAGGCAAGGGCTTTAGTTTTGGTGCACTGGCGCTGGATATGGGAATCGGCGGATTAACCGGTGGTATAATGGATTCACGTCTCACGAAGGCAATCGGTAACAAGATCGCTGGTGCGAAAATCGTGAAGACCTTAGGCAACGCATTTGGTGATTCGCTGAATAAAATGACGGGCTGGATTGGAAAGGCCGCAGATGTGGTTAAAGCGAAATTGATACGTGATGCATTGGATATCAAGGATGCAGCAGCTACTGGTTGGAAGAAGCTTCAGAATGCCTTGACGATTAAGAAGGTGGGGGATGATCTTGTTCCCGCAGGTCCTGGAGGAAATGTTAAACTTCATGATAGTCCTGATTCGATACCTTCAAGTCCGTCACAGCATCATAAGGATTTCTTTAGCGAATCTGAAGCGGGTAAGAAGGAATTAGCGGATCGTTTGAAGAATGAGGCTGAGGGGACGGGTAATACTCTCCCGAGTAGAGTGCCTGATCCAAACGCTGTTCCAAGAGGGAATCCGGCAAAGATAAGACCTCAAGACGATCAAGCAACTAAACGAGGGCGAACTAGAGAGAATGAAGCTGCTAAAATATTAGCGAAAAATGGTTATGACATTGAACAAAGTCCTAATATACCTAATACGGTTAAAAATCCTGATTTTCTTATCGAAAATAAAGTTTTTGATTGTTTTGCACCCGATAAAAATAAATCTCCTCGAAATATAGCATCTAAACTTAAAGAAAAGGTAGAAGATAACCAAGCCAGTAGGATTGTTTTGAATCTTGCAGATTGGGAAGGAGATATAAGTGCTTTGAAAAAGCAATTCGTGGATTACCCTGTAGAGGGATTAGAAGAAATAATCGTGATCTCAAAGGATGGTAAAGTGTTGAATTTTTACCCGTAAAATAAAATTAAAATGAATTTAGGAGGAACTATGGCTACGGAATACTCTCTAAAAATGGAAGATGACACACTAACACAAGAAATTCTTATCGATGAACTAGAATTATTGGGGTATTGTTGTGAAGATATAGTTAATCTAAAGAATGGTATTCAAATCGCCAATCTATTCAATGAATTAGGTTTTTATGTATTTTTAATGGCAACATCTGATTTATTGTATGGGTGGGAATCAGAGTTTTTAGAGAATGATTTTAAAAATTTAAAAAGATTGGATTTCAGATTAAACAATGAGTATGATACAGAACTAGCTGTTGTGAATATGTTTGCAATAATATTTAATATATTGAGTCATATTAACACGAATGTACTGTTGTTGTTAAATGATACAGAGATATTATATAGAAATAATGGAGAATATTATATTAATAATGAATTTGGTTACTGGGATAATGAGAACTATCATAGGTTCATTGAAAAACTAAATTATAAAAATCTAAAACCAATCAAATGAGAATTCACTGAGTCTTTGTGGTTCTATTGAGTCTGTAAAATAGTTTATGTAAACTCATTTACAGCATCCTTTCATAGACCCCAAATTTATTTGCTTAATAAAACCTAAAAACATTTTTTTATCCATAAATAAGATCAGTTGAGCGGCCTTAGTCCTGAATTTCATCGGACTGAGGCCGTTTAGTTTCGCCCGTAATCGTTCGTATTTGTAAAAGTTGATGTAAGTCATCAATGTCCTTTTTGCGGTCTACAAAGGAATGGTACTGGCTGGAGCAGCCTTTGCGGGTACCACTGCTGTTGTGAGCCAAGCAGTGTCCGATATTGCCCGCGGTGAGGTCAGCGATATGGGCACGTATGTTTCAACGGCCTTCCGAGAGACGGTCATTGGGGCGATATCTGGGGCGGTGTTTGGCCCGTTCGGACCGATGGCGAATCTAGGTGGACGTATGGCGTTTGGTGCAGTGTAGAGTGGGTTCGAGAGTGTCATTCGTCAGACGATGGAAGGCAAAGGCCATAGTTTTGGCACAATGGCGCTGGATATGGGAATTGGCGGTTTAACCGGTGGTATAATGGATTCACGTCTCAATAAAGCAATTGGTAGCAAGATTGCAAATGCGAAAATGGTTAAATCCTTGGGCAACGCATTTGGCAATTCGCTGAACAAAATGACGGGCTGGATTGGGAATGCCGCAGATGTGGTTAAAGCGAAATTGATACGTGATGTATTGGATATCAAGGATGCAGCAGCTACTGGTTGGAAGAAGCTTCAGAATGCTACTATGACGATTAAGAAGATGGGTGACAATCTTGTACCCGCGGTTAACATGGTACGAAGTAAATGATGGGTAAACGATACAACTTGTGCCATCAGAAATTAATAGCAAGTTCGGACATCTAGGTGGCGTAGGAGAGATAAACGCAGGAGCATTTAAGCCGGGTGGATTTACAAATAATTAGAAAGGAGCTTTCTCAAAGTGAAAATAAATGATGTGGTTTTCGGTGAACTTGAATATGATTATGTGTGGAGCAGGAATACTACCATTGAATTTTGTGGAACAGAAGCCAATATTGCTTTGATGGTAGACGGAGACGACAATGGTGAATTTAGTGAGAAACAGTATGCTTCGTATAATTCTTTAATAGAAAACTGGGGGCATCTTCAACAAAGTATTTTGCAACCGATATTAGATTATTATAAACAAAAACGGTTTGAGCTTGGATATGATGTTTCATACAATGAGATTTATCCATTAATTGAAGACATCGACGAACTTTTTGAAAATATTAGGCTAGTAGGGATTTATGTACCTTATGCAAGACGATTTGAAGCTAGATATATTGGACTAACGTTTGACTGTAAATGGGACATGGAAAATGGGGTTGGCATTCGTCTAATCGATGAAGAAGTCGCTAGGGTAGGATACCAAGATGTTGCCCTCTAGAGTTTTAGCAAGTTTTCTATCTATTGTAACTGCATGAATTTTACTTATATAAATATTTTTTGCAAACCAAATCCGGATGAATTATAATTTTCATGCTTTATTGATTTAATCAAAAACAACTAAAATTGAAAGGCATATTCCACTTAAATGAGAAGATGGAGTATGCTTTTTTTGTAACGGAAATGACCCTGAAAAGTGAGGTGAAATAAAACCACTCCATACGAGTTGGGGCAACTGCACTAACAGGATCGTATCAAGGAGATGAATAACCATGAACATGGAGAAATTTAAACATAATTCAACGCGACGTATAGCAGTTTCAAGAAAGAACTACTTATGAATCATAATCTTCTCAATCTTAAAGAGGTGAAACTCTAGACCTAAATGGTGGGAAATACCAGTGACGAATAAAGAAAACTTACTAAGGTACGAGCGAACCCAAGTAAACAAGCCGCTGTAGTATAAAAGGGTAGCCCCATACCCATCAGCCCGAATAAGCTTCCGTCCCCACCAATAGCGTGGAGCCGGAAGTTTATTGTCTTGGAGCAGCATAGATGAAGACTGGAAAGGGGGCCCAGCAATCAGCCGCTTTATAACAGGCTTTCCCGCAGGCAATCGCAAATGTAGGCGATGTCCTGTTCATTCAAGCCGCCGTAGGTCGGCACATTCAGTCCTTGCGCAGCAATGCGGTTTGCGACGGGGAATTCCTCGTTGCGCTGCATGCCTTGATACGGCGGAAGCACATGCATCGGATAAAAGAACGGCCGCGTTTCAATGCCGCGTTCTTTCAGGCGTTCCATGAAAGCGCCACGCTGCTCTTCGTTATAGCCGTTCAGCAGGATGCTAAACATCCAATAAACGTTTTTCGCCCATGGCTGCTCGGTAGGCAGCGTGAAGGCGCTGTTTCCTTCGAGCTGCTTGCGGTAAAGCGAGGCGACGCGTATGCGCTCGCCGACATGCCAGTCGATGTTTTCCATTTGCGCGCAGCCGACCGCCGCTTGCAAGTTCGTCAGGCGGTAGTTGTAGCCGATGACAGGAAACCAATATTTGCGGGCGGGATCGATGCCCTGTCCGCGCAAAAGCTGCATTTTGCGGGCAAGCTGCTCGTCATTGGTCGTAATCATGCCGCCTTCGCCGGTTGTAATGATTTTGTTGCCGAATAGGCTGAACGTTCCCGTATGGCCAAGCGAGCCGGTCCGCTTGCCCTTGTATTCTGCACCGGGCGCTTCCGCAGCGTCCTCCAGCACAAACAACCCATGCCGCTCCGCAATTGCCGAAATAGCATCCATATTGGCAGGATGCCCGTACAGATGGACGGGAATGATGCCCTTCGTCCTCGGAGTAATAAGTCCCTCCAGCAGCTCCGGGTCCATGTTCCACGTATCCGACTCGCTGTCAATGAAGACCGGAGTGGCTCCGCAATACGTGACGGCATTGGCTGTAGCGATAAACGTCAGCGTTGGGACGATGACCTCATCTCCCGGGCCTACCCCGTGAGCCAGCAGCGCCAAATGCAGAGCGGTTGTGCCATTGCTGCAGGAGACAGCAAATTTCGTCCCGCAATAGTTGGCGAAAGCTTCCTCGAACGTATGAATATATTTGCCTGTTGAGGAAATCCAGGTGGAATCCAGGCAATCCATCACGTATTTTTTCTCATTTCCATTAAAAATCGGAACGGCAACCGGATAAAATTTGTCGCCCAACATTATGCCTCCTCCGTGTTACGTTCGCTCATGGTTCAAAAGACGCTTCACTGTGGCGGGAACGCCGACGGCAAGCGTTTGGTCCGGAATATTCCGAATGACGGCGGCACCGGCACCAATCATACAGCCTGCGCCAATGCGAATGCCATCGATGACAACGGTGCCTGTTCCAAGAAAAGAGCCGTCGCCGACGGTTACGCCGCCGGACAGCGTGGTGCCAGGTGCCAGGTGGCAAGCCTCGCCAATGATGCAATCATGGTCAACTGTTGCAGCCGTGTTAATAATAGTGAGGGAGCCAATTCGGGCATCCGGCTGAATGATGCCTCCCGGCATAACCGCAATGCCATAGCCAAGCTTGGCGCTAGGAGCGATATAAGCTAACGGGCTTATGGCATTAATCAACTCAAAGCCGAGGCTTTGCACATGGCGGGCGAGCCGCAGCCGCGTCGCATTATCGCCAATCGCGATAAAAGCATGGCGTACGCCCTGCTCCAGCAGCAGAGGGAGCAGGGCATCATCGCCAAGCACAGGGACATTCAAGATCTGCCCGCCTTGCTCGCGGCCGATGCAGCCAATAACCTCATATGTCTGGCTGGTCCGAAAAATATCAACGACGACTTTGGCATGTCCGCCGGCTCCAACAACAATGGTACGATAAGGATTCGCTGAAACAGCATTCATGCCGTATAGGCTCCTTCAACTATAAAATGAGGGGGTGATGCAGCTACTCCCATCATATTCAAAGGCCGGAAAATTGCTTCACATGCAGCCGGGCAGTCGTCCATTTTTTCAAATATAGTTGAAATCCCTAGCAGGCGGGGGCATGTGCCGTTGCTATTTATCAGCGGGACAATACGCTATGGAGAAGGCAGAGCGATTGGAGGCGTGATATGAAACGCAAAAGAGCTCGTAAACAAGGAACAGCGAAGCGCGGCTCGCATAGCCGCATATCGCGAAGAAAACGCGGCAAGCAGGCGCGAGTTGGAAAAGTAGCAAGGACAGGAAGACGCAAAGGCAAGCGGGGCGGCAGGAAACTGCGCGGCTCGAAAAAAAGCAGGAATAGGCAGAAGGCAATCGAACAGATACAGCTTGCAGTCGAGCCGCCGGCACCGGTCGAGCCGCCTCCAGCACCAATAGATACGGAGCAGTTAAAAGCGAATAATGCGGCATTCCGGCACGGATTGCCCGCAGGGGCACCAATTGTAGAGCTGCTGCGCCGGGTATTCCGGTTGGGGGACGAAGATTTTATATGGGAGCTGTATCGTCAGGTACTCCAGCGCGAACCGGATATCGAAGGCTTCAACGGCCATCGCAGCCATTTGGCCCACGGTACGCCTCGGGCGGTTATTGCTGCGGCTCTTCTTCAGAGTGCAGAGGCGGAAGCTATTTTTTCCCGCGTGCCATCTGGAGAAGCGAATACGACTGCCCACCTGATTCAGCATTTGTTCCCCGCTGCGGATTTGGATTTTATTCATGGCATTCACGTGCAAATGCTCAATCGGGCACCGGATAGCAATAAAGTAGGACGATACACGACGGCCTTGAAGCAAGGACTGCTGCGGCGCGCATGGATAGCGAGCCTTGTCATGTCGAAGGAGTTCGGCCTGCTCATTGAAATGGCTTATTTGCCTCCGCTTGCAGCAAGTGCAGCCCGTGTAAACAGCCGTCAAATCGGTATGTTCCTTTGCTTTGGGGTGCAAATTGCGATGGATGGCGAAGGCATTGGCCGTTTCATCGTTCGTTTGTCGGAAGGTTTACTGGCGCTGGAGCATGAGTTCACACTTCATGTGGCGACAACGGAAGCAAATTATGCCGAGGCTGCGGCTGTTTATGCCCCGCTGCTCGCGGTTTATGGCAATCGCTTGAGGCTGCACCGTACAGACAGCATGGATACGGTGAATCGCAGCGTGCCTGCGGATATATGGATTGTGCCGTATGTAGGGATGGCGCTCGCGCAATATTTGGAAAAACCTTATATGGTTTGTCTGCATGATCTCGTATATTTGCATTTGCCTGAGCTGTACAGCGCGTATACCCAGCATTACCAATATATCCATTCTGTAGCGCAAAAGGTGACGGAAAAAGCGGCGAAGGTAGTCTTCGCTTCCGAGTTTACGCGCAATCATGAGGGGTTGGAGTTTCTTAAGCTGGCTGTCCATAAAACGGCTGTCGTGCGCTTTGCAGCGCCGCATGAGGAATATGCGGTTTTTCAAACGCATAGCGAGGAGAAGTTCCGCCATGCCTACAAGCTGGATGGTCCATATTTGACCTTCCCGTCGGTGGTAAGGCTGCATAAAAATCATGAAGGCCTCATCAAAGCCTTTTCGCTGTTCAAGCAGACGGAAGCAGGAAGAGCTTCTGGGATGAAGCTTGTTTTTACAGATGATCTTGGAAACCGCCCGCGGCAGCAGGAAATTTTGGCAGCGCTCAACGAAATTGCCGATCCCGTTATCCGCGGCTCAATTGTGTTTATGGGGCGCATAGCTTCGGCAGATTTGCCTTCCCTATACCGCTATGCCGCAGGCACAATCGTCCCGACGCTCTTCGAGGGAAGCTGCCCTTTTCCTATACTCGAGTCGCTGCTGATGAATACGCCAGTCGCCTTCGGAAGACTGGAAGTGGTGCAGGAGGTTATCAGTGACATGAGCCGCTTCGCAACCTTCCATCCGCATAATATCCAGGAGATGGCGGACGCTATCGCACGTCTGTCACTGGAGGGAAAAGAGGTTGTCCCACTTCAGCAGGCCGCACTTAGCGGCGCGTTGAACAGGAGATGGCTGGATGTCGCAGGAGATTATGCAAACGTCATTGATGAGGTGCAAGCAGCTGCCGATTAGCGCAGCTGCTTGCCATAATACCGCCAATACGTATCGCGAAAAACGTTCAAATAACGCTTTGCCACATCATCCCAGCTTTCAGCTGGATCATGAATGCCCGCTACGGCGGCATTTTTGTATTCATCATAATTTGCAGTCAAATCTTCAAGCGCTTGAACGATGGAATCGGGGCTATGGGGGTTGAACCAGGCGATTTTGGCACTATGCCGCGCCAGATGCTCGCGCATGACCGGAATGTCCGAGCAGAGCACCGGAGTACCGAGGCGAAGCGCTTCTTCGACAGGATAGCTCCCGCCACCTTCTGAAAGGCTGGGCATAATGAGCGCCCAGGCATTTTTAATGAGCGCGGGAATATCCTCATCCCCTACAAAGCCGAGCGGGTAAAGATCACGATTGACGACAAGGCCTGTTCGGCGAATGGTGGAAATGAGCGTTGGAATCCAGCTGTGCTGCGGTGTGCAATCCGGAAACGGCTGCCGCAGCGTTTCAGTTAAATAGCCGGTGAGCACTAGCGGGCATTTCGTGCGCCCCTTCCAGTGGGACAAGGCTTCGAGCAGATTGTTATGGTTTTTATGCGGCGAAGTATTGGATGGGTAGATGATGTATTTGGACGGAATGCGGGCAGCGGTGGCTGGAGAGACCTGGCTTGCATATTGTGCGGCAATCGGTGTAATGGCATGGGGCACAACAGTTGCCGATTGATTGCGGGCGCCGAAATGGGCAATGAGGCGATTTTTCACATGCTCCGAAGAAACGACGACGGACGTGACGTGGTCCAGCCATTTTTTCGATAAAATCCAGTGGCTCTTAAGCTGCTCCCCATCCGTAAATGGCGGTACATAATCGAACATCGTCGTATCGTGAAAGGTGCAGACGGTTGGACGGTCAAGCGCGTGATAGGGGTGGGTGTGCGGCCAGTAGTAATAGACGACGTCGATACCGGCGAGCAAATAGGAATTTTGGTCGGAATCGATGCTGTACTGGGTGGATACCATCTCAACCTTGCCTAATGCACGCAGTTCCGCCACGTTGCGTATGAGGGAATCGGGTGAGAGGACGAGCCTGATCTGCTCGACGTCCGGCTGCCTGGCCATAGCCGAAATTAAATTATGGAGCAGTCTCATCCCACCGCCGATGGAAAAATGGACAGACCATACAAGAATCCGCATTGTTATAAACCTCCTGCTGGCGACGATGCTGTCTCCTGCCTAATAGGAAGGATGCCAGCCGTTGCTCCGTGAAATATGATAAGTGTTGCGCTTGCGAATTCAATATATGTTGGCGCGAGGGCAGTTATTCGCAGCAGGAGCAATGTCCAGGCCCGCAGCGGGTCTAAATGCCTGCGAGCTTCAGCACATGTTCAAGCTTATTGATATTAACGACAATATTGTCTGTTCCAACGAAGGGCTTGGGCGGCTGCTCCACCTCGCATACGATTTCATAATAGTCTACGCCAGCATGTGCGCATAGCTTCCAGAAATAAGGGTCAACGAAGGTGGAAGGAGCAAGCTCAAAAAGAGCTGCGCCCGGCTCGCAAAAAGCGATGTTGATGCTGCCGCTCCCGAAGGGAGCCACAATATGCTGCGCTGACGAGAAAATCGCGATTTTCTCTGCGGTAGAGAGCGGTGTGAGGACGATTTCCCTGAAGCCCTTGCCTTTGAGAAAACGGAGAACCTCGTCCTCGTTGGCGACAAAGCGGGCCGCGGCATCCTTGCGGGTAATATAAAGACGCTCAAAGCCTTTTTTGGCTTTCACACGCCGGTCAGCTTTAAGCCGCTTGGCCATGAAATGCGATGCCCACGGCGGACATTTGCCGACCATCAGCGGCACCGCCGGCACGATTAGGCGGTCGGCGAGCAGATGGAAGTCTGCATCCTCGACCTGAATGCACTTATGGAGCGGAATGCCGAGCATGGCGAGCGATTCATAATGAAAGGGGTGAAACAGCTTGCCAATGACATATTTGTCAATTGGAATGCCGCTTTTCTCCAGCAAATGGAGCCTAGGCAGCAGGTCGAAAAACCAGTGTCCAAAAATGTTTTGCGTACACGCCTTAATATGCGGCATGTTCCAGCCCCAAATGAGCGTGGCGACCGTTCCCTTGAAATGCTGAGGCTCTGGCAGTTCCGAGAAATCAATGAGCGGACAGTCGAGCTCGACATCACGCAGCCGCTTATTGTCCGGCGTAACAACATAAGCATTGCTCGTCACCAGCCTTCCGCCAGGAATGGCCGCTACAAAAGCTTCGTCAAAGGCAGAAGTCGTCACCCAGCGGGGCTGATCGATGCCTTTGCCCGAAGGAAGCGTCAGCATTTCAGCTGGGTAAATGACTTGATAATAATAGGAAAGCAGATCGGGAGGGACAGCCGCTTGCTGCGCCCAATCTCTCGTTTTTTCATAAAACTGCTGAGGGATAGTGTAGATAGGGATCGCCTCCTTCAATCCTGATTATGCAGCGCGCTTGGCGTAGCGTATCGTTCTGCGCGCTGCATAATGCTAGAATTGCAAAATATGCTTCTATCTCTAACCGTAATGAGCGGCAAGCTCCTGCTGCCGCCCAATGATCGGCTGGAAGCTGGCTGGGCAGCCTTTAGGGAACAGAACACCTAAACCGTTGGAATGCTCGAAATGCAAATGAGGCATTGCCGAAAGCTCCGACCAAAGCCGATAAACACCAAAATCTGCGAGCCGAACAACGGTGTCATGAAATAAAATGATGCCGCCCTCCGCAAGCTTCGGAAGCCAAGTCGTGTAATCGTGCAGAACGGCTTCGTACACATGATAGCCGTCAATATGCAATAGCTGAATGGAACCGTCCGGAAAGGCAGCCAGCGCCTGGTCAAAGGTGCCGCGCAGCGGTGTTCCGATTCCGGGAAATTCACGAGCGCTTACAGCATTGACCGCAGCATACATCGAATCATCAAGCGAACCGTAAGCTCCGGTATGGGCATCGCCCATCCATGTATCCACCGCATAACATGCGCTTTTCAACTGAGCATCCTTAATTGCTTGGCAAAAGCTGAAATAGGATGTGCCGTACAGCGTACCTAGCTCCACAATTAGGCTTGGGCGTGCAAAACGGACAAGATCATAAGCAAATTTTCGATGCCCGGACCAAGCTCCGCCTGCAATAAAGCTTGCGGGAAGCTCAGGTGCTGCATCTGCAATAAATTTCGGGTTGTGAAACGTCCAGTCCATAACATCCCCCTGCCTTGCAAAATAGAAGCATAACTACACTATCCTATGTGCAGCTTGCCAGATAGGATAGGGCAGTTGCGCCAAGTCAAAGCGCACATTTCTCCTCTTTATAGACGTACAGCCGCCGTTGCGCGCGCTTTTCCCCTACATACAATGACAACATAAACGAATATATCCGAATGGATGCGAGGTGGAATAGGTTGAGAAGCCGCAGTAGAAAAAGCGGCCGTGCGGGAAGAAGAACCCCGCGCAGCTCACAAGGCGGCATTCGCCGCCGCACGGCCAGACGTCCGGCGGTCCGCAGGCGCAGACAGCGCAGGGGTCAGGCGCAGCGCGGGGGGGCGCTGCAGCCTGCGATCATCCGAGGAATGTGTGCAAAAGCACGAAACGGCGGGCTCGCAGCGGGCTTAACGACGAGACAGGAGCCTGAGCCAGCCGATGAGCAGCAGCATCTGCAGCGGTTATGGCATAGCTACTGCCTTGCGGCGGGCGGAGCAGCTTCTAAATCAGCATATTTGGCCTGTATGAAGGCCTTCATAGAGGGATATTTTGCCGCTACGGGAAGCCCGGCGCCAAATTGGGTGCTGCTGCCGACTAATCGGACGGTGGCGGCGGTCGTGATGGCGATGAATGAAGAGGAATCCATGGCTTCGATGATTCGACAATTGGAGAGGCTTCCTCTACATGAAATCGTCGTCGTCGTGAACGGCTCGACCGACATGACGGCGAGCAAAGTTCGGGAGAGCGGCAAAGCTGTACTCATTCATTACGCTGGAGCACTCGGTCATGATGTGGGACGGGCGGTGGGCGCAAGAACAACGGTTTCGGATATCGTATTGTTCGTCGATGCGGATATTCCGGTTGCTGCGGAGCAATTGCTGCCTTTTATTGAAGCAGTCGCTGGAGGGACGGATATGGTGCTCAATAATTTATCATCTTATATGGGAAATTTTTCGGGAAGAGATGAAGTTATGATGCTGAAGGAGTTCATTAACCGCTCGGTGAACCGGTCCGATCTTACGGTTAATTCCTTGACTGCCGTTCCGCATGCGCTCTCCCGCAAAGCGATTGAGGCGATTGGAGCAGCGCATCTGGCCGTTCCGCCGAAGGCGCAGGCGATTGCGCTCCGATATGGCCTCAAGGTAGGTACAGCGAGCATGGTGGATGTCATTCGACATAATCGGCTGCGTCCGGGAAATGTAGGCATGGGCAACCAGGTAGCGAGGCTTATTGTAGGCGACCATCTGGAAGCACTGGCGTGGATGATGAACGCGGGAAATGCCCGCCTGCAATATACGGACGGAGTAAGGGATCGCAGAAGTGCTGGCGGAGGAGGGGAATAGATGCTGACCAGTATTATTATTCCAACCTACAACCGCTTGCCGCTGCTGCAGGAGGCGATTTATTCCATTCGCAGCAGTACACCGGAAGCTTATGAGCTGATCGTTGTGGATAATGGCTCAACGGATGGCACAATCGAATTTTTACGTGAGCAGCATATTACATTTGTCGGCTTGCCGAGCAATCAGGGCTTTCCCGCCGCCTGTAATTGGGGGCTGCGTCTGGCCCGCGGGGAGCAACTGCTGCTGCTGAACAATGACGTGCTAGTGGCGCCTGGTTGGCTTGGCAAGCTGAGGCAAGCTTTATGCAGCAGCAAGCAGGTCGGCATCGCGGGGCCGATGTCCAACTTTGTAAGCGGCAGGCAGCAAATCGAAATGCGCGGCAATTATACGGAGATGGCGGAGCAGCTTGGCACAGAGGCGGCAGGCAATTATGAGGAGGTCAACCGATTGGTTGGCTTTTGCCTGTTGTTTTCACGGGAGCTGATGGACCGAATTGGTCTGCTGGATGAGCGTTTCTCGCCAGGCCATTATGAGGATGATGACTATTGCTATCGTGCGCGGCAAGCAGGCTACCGACTGCTGATGGTTAAGGATACATTCGTTTATCATCATGGCAGTGCAAGCTTTAAACAGGAGGGCGAGGATGCGGTAGAGCGTCTGCTTGCCCGCAATCGGATGCTGTTTTCAGACAAATGGGGCGTGGATCCGCAGCAGTTTATTTAAAATATAAAGAAAGGATATCGTAACGCTATCCTTTCTTTATATTTCTCGGAATGAAACGCGCTGCGCCCCCAAAGGCCGGCGACAGCCGTTTCACCTTGACCAAATCCAAATTTTGCACCAAAGCAGGAGGTGTTCAGCATGAAAACAGCGAGAAGGCGCAAAGCCTCCAGCATTCCGATTAAGCGGCGGAAGAGGCGTGCCGTTTCAAAGAGGAAAAATCGCTCGGCAAAGCCCGACAAGCCGCAGGCGGCTAAGGCACCCTATCAGGATGGTTATCAAATCGGTCATCAGGAAGGCTACAGCAAAGGCTATGAAGATGGAAGCAAGCAGGCAGAGGAAGAAAAGACAGACCACTCGCACGGCTGGGAGCTCGCTGAGAAGGCTGGCTACGAGAAAGGGCTGAAAATCGGACGCTACGAGGGCGGCGATGCCATCATCGACGAGCAGCTGTCGGAAACTCATGTGCTTCCAGATACATCCGTAGCACAGGTAATCGCATCGGGCATCGCTGCGCTAGGAGAACGCATCATCCACCTTTTGACTGCTGAGCAGGTGGCAGGGCGATTGCTGGAAGCGCTGGAGCAGCGCAAGCCGCTATCTGTCGTGCGTCTTGGTGATGGTGAGCTGTTGACGCTGGCACAGGAGAGTGTGCTGCCGACTGAACAGATTCGCCAGGAGGGCGGGTTTTTAGAGTATGCCGGAGTGAAGGTGCCGGACATTGCTGCACGCGACCGCTTGCTGGCAGCGGTAAAGCGGGCTGACATTGTAGGCATTCCAAAGCTGCGGCAGCCGAACTACCAACGGCTGGCCACGGACGTTTTTCAATCGTATGGCATTGACTTTCGCAGCAAAGTGCTGACAGATTCGCTCGTCAATTATCGTTTGTATCAGGACGGTCATTTGTCCCGCCTGATGAAAGGACGAAAAGTGCTTGTTGTTGGGAATTTGGCGCAGCCGCTCGCCGAAGTGCTCGCTGAGAGCGGCGTGGCGGTTGCAGGAGCTGTTGCGCAGGTTCAAGGAATCCATGATGTGGACCGGGTGATGGGGGAGATCAGAGGGCAAAACTTTGATCTGGCGTTAGTGTCAGCGGGCATTGCGGCTGTAATCCTTGCGGATGCGATAGCAGCAGAAATGGGCAAGGCTGCGCTTGATTTCGGCCATATGGCTAATGCAATCATCAAAGGGGAGGCGCCATTGCAGGCTTAAATCGGTGGCAGCAGCGTTAATCAGACTCTTTCTCCTCATAATTAAGCCGGTGAAGCGAAACTCCACCGTAAAGCTCTTTCTTAAAGCGATCTTATGTAAACCGTCCCGTGAGGGACGGTTGTTTTGCTGTAATGGACGCAGCAGCTTAGGAAGGGATAGTGCCAATTGTAGCAGTAAGCGACGAGTAAGTGATGTCAGCTGTAGTACCTGCCGCGATGACGACGCCCGATACTGTAACTTGCAGTTCGTACGTGTGACTGCCAGCAGCCAGACCGCCGTTGAAGTAAGTGATCGGAATCGCTCTTTCTAAAGAGAACAATCCGAGCAATGTGATTGCAAGCAAGTCGGTGCTTACTACTGTAGCTACAGTGACGCTATCTTGCAGCAGGTCTACAGTAATGGTCGGGTTGAGCGCTACAACCAGAAGAGCAGTAAAGTTAAGGGATACATTAACGGTACCTTCAATAATCACCTGGTTGGAAGTGGCCGTTACCGGAACAATCAGAGTTGCAGCAGTGACAGCTGTAGCAGCAGCTGGGATAGCAGTCGGAACAGCACCTTGGATACCTACAACATGAGAACCGGGACCAGCAGGTCCAGTTGCGCCTGTTAGACCAGTCGCACCAGTAGGTCCTGTTGGTCCGGTAGGGCCAGTAGGGCCAGTCGCACCAGTAAGTCCTGTAAGGCCAGTTAAACCAGTTAATCCAGTTTCACCCATAATTGATTCATCTCCTTTCAATCATATATCACATCATATGTTGATAGAGCGTAATAGCAACGGTATTTGTCCAAGAATAATCGTATATTTTACAAAATGATAGATTCTAAAGTCTGACTCAAGCGATCCGATCAGTCTTCTCCTGGCAAATGCAATAAAGGCGGCGATAAATGCCCGATTTGCGGCAAGGGCAGGCAATTCGTCCACTATGAAAGCTCTAGCAAAGCATACGATGTTGAAGAGACGATACTATACTTTCGGCACCGGCTATGGTAGGAAGGAGCTGCACATTGGCTACACGCACATGTATAATAGAAAGCCATTTATTTTGGGGTGAACCGGCATGAAGGCGGTTATTATGGCAGGGGGAAAAGGGACGCGCTTTTGGCCGAGAAGCACGACGGCAAAGCCGAAGCAGTTCCTTTCCTTAACATCCGGCGAGGCAACCATGCTGCAGGAAACGTACAGCCGTTTTCGCAGCTGCTTGCCGGAGGAGGATGTTTATGTAGCAGTAAGCCGCAACTATTTGCCGCTTGTTCGGGAGCAGCTGCCGCAGCTTAGCGAGGAACAGCTCATTATTGAGCCGGAGCAGCGGGATACAGCGCCTTGCATTGCGCTGACGGCGAGTTTTTTTCAGAAACGGGGATTAAATGAAGTCATTGTAACGGCTCCTTCGGATCAATACATTCCAGATGCTGCCGAACTGATGGAGGCGCTGCGGGCAGCGGAACAGGCAGCTCGGGATGAAGGCGTTGTCGTAACGATGGGGATTGTGCCAACAAGAGCAGAGACGGGATACGGCTATATTGAAGCGGGTGAGCATGAAGATGGCAAATATGGGCCAGGCATTAAGACGGTAAAAGCCTTTATCGAGAAGCCGACGCTCTCGCGGGCGGAGGAACTGATCGCGATACCGAATATGTACTGGAACAGCGGTATTTTTATATGGAAGCCGTCGACTATTGCAGGTTACATGCAGCTTTACCAGCCAGATATGTGGCGTGTTTTTGAACTTGAAGGAGAGCAGCTTGCAAAAGCTTATGTGCAGCTGCCGAAGCAATCTATCGATTATGCACTGATAGAAAAGCTGGAACGACTGTATACGCTGCCGATTGCTTTTACATGGGACGATGTTGGCGTGTGGACGTCGCTTGAACGCATATTCGGGGCGGATGCTGATGGGAATATTTTGCTCGGGAAAATCTATCCGACGGGCACGAGCAATAGCATTGTTTACGCGGAGGGGCAGCGGGTGCTAGTCATTGGCGTTGATAATCTGATCGTCGTATCGACGGACGAAGGACTGCTGATTTGTCATAAAACACAGGAGCAGGCGGTTAAACATGCGATAGCCGCGATGGATGCTGAGCGAGAGGGAGGCATGCCGTGAAAGCATTGATTACAGGCATAACCGGCTTTGCCGGAAGCCATTTGGCAGAGTATTTGCTGGCGCATCAAATGGAAGTGTCCGGCACCGTAAGAAAGACCAGCAGTATTAAGCATATCGCTCATTTGCTGCCCGCTGTGAGGCTGTATGAATGCGAGCTGACTAATGAAGCCGATGTGGAAAAAATGATAGCGGACGTTAGGCCGGACATGATTTTTCATCTGGCAGCGCAAAGCTTCGTGCCAAAGTCTTGGGAATCGCCGCTTGCGACGATCTACAACAATATTGCCGGGCAAATTCATTTGCTGGAAGCTGTACGAAAGGCAGGAATCAACTGCAAGCTGCTGCTCGCCTGCTCTAGTGAGGAATATGGCCAGGTAGACACGCAGGATATTCCGATTAAGGAAACGACGCCGCTGCGTCCTCTCAGTCCCTATGCTGTCAGCAAAATTACACAAAATTATTTAGGCTACCAATATTATCGCAGCTATGGGATGCATATTGTATGCATGCGAACTTTCAATCATACGGGACCGCGGCGCGGCGAGCAGTTCGTAACCTCCAACTTTGCGAAGCAAATCGTCGAAATCGAACGGGGACTGAAGCCGCCCGTTCTATATGTGGGCAATTTGGAGGCAAAGCGCGACTTTACCGATGTGCGCGATGTTGTGCGAGCGTACCACTTGGCTATTGAAAAATGCGAGCCTGGAGAAGTATACAATATTGCATCGGGAAGCTCGCGGGCGATTGGCGAGATGCTGCAGACGCTGGTCGGCCTTAGCAGCAGCACCATTTCGATTCAGGAAGACCCGGCGCGGCTGCGGCCTGCGGATGTGCCCGAGCTAGTCGGCGATTATTCTAAATTTCATCATCGTACGGGCTGGCGTCCGGAGATTCCTTTTGAGCAGACGATGCAGGATTTGTTAAGCTACTGGCGGGCGGAATTAGGTTAGGCTGCATGTAGAATGACCACGTCTGTGGGGAACAGCATAGCTTGGAGTACTTTTTGGCTAATACCCTCTAGACGGAAAATCGGACGGCGGCTTTATCGTTGTCTGATAAAGGTGTAGAGGGTGTTTTTACGTTGCTATTATGTAATTGCTAAGCAGGCGTGGTGGAGAACTGAGCATAAGCTGGAAAAAGCAAACTGCCCCAGCATTTACGCCAGAGGCAGTCCGTGTCTCGTGTGATTTTAAAGTTAGAGAAGCGTAAGCTCGGTCAGGCGTGCGCGGATCATGCCGCCAACCGCCTGCGGCGAAAAGGACGTATGAATCGTATGCTGCCCTTGCGCTGCAATGGCTTCGCGCCACTCCGGCTCTTGAATAAGCCTTTGCATATAAAAGGCGGCATGATGCACATCGGGTTCAGCCCAAGTCTGATATCCCTGATACGGTCCCCAATCGGTGCCGACTTGCACCAGCTCGTAATTGACGGGACAGGAATTGGTCTCGTTCATAAAGTCGGTATTGCCGGACCAGTTCGTGCCAATGACCGGTTTCCCCAAATACATCGCTTCTGCGAGGCCCAGTCCAAAGCCTTCAGCGCGATGCAGCGAGACGAAACAATCCGTGACACTCAGCAGCGAGTTGACTTCCAGGCGGGAGAAAATACGATCAATAATAAAAATATTGCTGTGCTCGGCAGCGAGCTGATGCAGCGGTTCTATATCCTCCGGGCGGAAATTCGTATTGTTGACCTTGAGTACGAGTCCGACCGTTGGATCATTTTTCGGAAAAGCGAGCCGGAACGCTTCTATAACAGCTTGCGGATTTTTGCGATGCGTATAGCTTTGTACATCGTACATCATCGTGAATAGGAAGCGATCGGTTGGCAGTCCAAGTGATTCCCTCGTAACCTCAGGAGAAGTCTCAACCTCCACGCCATGAGGGATGATGACGACAGGAACAGGTGATTTCTGCACGACCGAATCAAGCACGAAGCGGCTGGATACCCACACCTCCTGCACCAGCTTGAACGCTGGAACGAACTTTTCTGGAAAATCAGGGAGCTCCCAGTGCCAGTAGCCAATATTGTAGCGGTTGTGGAACAGGCTGCGTCCAAAATGGTCCATAGCCGGCGCCATATAATCCGCATTCATATGAAACAGGTTCGTGTTAAAGGGGCGGTCTTCTGTTTTTTTATGCTCCCAGCTCATATCCGACATCCGGGTAGCGACTTGAAGCGGGAAGTTTAAAATGCCAAAAGGAATCTCGGCTCGCTCAATCGCTCTTGCCGCAAGTCTGGCCGATTCGCCAATGCCCATTTCCGCATGAATAAAGCCGACAAGATTTATGCCCTGTGCGGTCCAAGGCTGCGGATCAATTACCTCTTCGGCAGATGGGTGATCCTCTGCTTGACGGGTCTGTTTGACGTGCTGCGATAGGCTGGAGGAGGCGCGATTTTTTGTTTTTCGAAGGCCGCCGTTATTTTTCTTTCTGCGTTCGGCCCGCCGCTTGGCCCGCGGTTTGATAGCTTTGCGTTTACGGCGTTTGGCCAGAAGCGATTTTGTGGAAGAACTGTGCTGCTTGCGTTTGGCGGACGTTTGATGTCGCTTGCGCTTAAGTGATTTGGCCACTTGTTTCCTTCCTTTCTCGTCATTTGCATGTGGAGAAATCGTTAGCGGATACGCGCTTGACTATATTGTATTCACGATGGACCTCAGATTCATGGACAATGACCTAATGGATAGTAAAAAACGGCGTATGACTAGAAGCATGCAGAATGTGCGGCAATAACCGAGCGGTACTCATCGAGGAAGCTGTGCTTGATACACTGAACGTGGGAGAGTGTGCGGTGGCCGTGCCACAAAACAGGTTTGCTGCATAAGCCATAATAGATGGACAACTTGACGAATAATCAACTTGGGAAAAAGAAGGGGGAGAGAGAGCGATGGTGGCTATGACAAGACAGCAATTTATTGCGGCATTGGTGCCTGCCGTCATACAAGTACGGCGCGAGGGCTCACCGATGCTGCCATCTGTACGACTGGCGCAGTATATTTTGGAAACCGGAGGTGTCATTCATTCCTGGTATAATTTAGGTGGAATTAAAGTCTTGGGAGCTTCGCCCAATGCCTATTGGCAGGGCCAAGCGGTCGTAAAAGGGACGTGGGAGCATGTCGATGGCCGAAATATAAATACGAGTGCGGCCTTTCGCGCATACAGCAGTGTCTATCATTTTATGAAGGATCAGGATCTACTGTTTATGAAAGCGCGGTATGATCGAGTGAGGCTTGCGAAGACGCCAGAGGAACAGGCGCAAATGCTGCTGGCCTGCGGCTATGCAACCGATCCGGCGTATGCAGCCAAGCTGATCGCCATCATAAACAGCAATGGGCTTCGACAGTATGATAACGAGGCTGCAGCGGCTGTAAAGACAACGGTATTTCAGGGCGCGAAGACGGTGCCGATTTTGCAAGGAGGAATGGTGGAGGTGATCGGTTATGAGCGTGATGGCACCGTGTGGGTGCCAGCGAGAGCGCTCGGCAGCCGCCTCGGCGGAAAAATTGGCTGGACGGGTTCAAAAGTAACGGTGAATAGCCAGGAGCTGGAGTCGCTGCTGGATGGAGGAACGGGGTATGTAACGATGCGTGCGCTGGCTGCTTCCCTGAATAAAAAAATCGAATGGGAGCCGAGCACACGCACCGTGACGATTATATAAGGGCAAGGCAGCTATTTTTTACGCTGGGAGGCTGCCCAGAAAGCAAGCACAATCAGCGGAATCGTTATAAACCACGGAATGTGAATGGTTCTGCCAGCAACAAAAGCGAAAATAAACAATAGCACGAAGCCGATAATAATATACAGACAGCCTCTTCCGAAAGTATTCATAAAATCTGCGCACCTCCTAGCATAAGGAACTCATCCCTTATCATACGAAGCAATCTTTAGCAGGTTGCATGAAAATAGGAGCTGCGCAAAATTAAGCGTTACAGCCAGGTTGTTTTCTCTGCATAAGGCTTGCGCGCAGTAGCTGGCGCTTCCCCTTGCGGGTATCCGATGAAAAGGGTGCCGATTATTTTTTTGCCCTCCGGCGATCCAATAAAGGCAAACATCCGCTCGTCATGGACGAGGCCGATGCCGCGTGTACGCCATACAAGTCCAAGTCCCAGCGTTTCGGCGGTCAGCCACATCGAGTGAATGGCGCAGGCTGCGGCATATTCGTTGTCCTTGGAGGAAGCTTCGTCCCCTTCAATGATATCGGCCGTTACAACAATGGCAAGGGGCGTCGTTTCCAGCACTTTAATCGATTCTTTTACTAAATGCGGCTTGGTTGGAAAACGCTCCTCCAGATAGGTACGCGCCAATTGCTCATAACGCTGCTTTGCTTCGCCGCGAACGACATAAAAATGCCAAGGCTCCCGCAGGCGGTCGTTAGGGGCGAGCGTTGCAGCTTCCAGCAAAGCGGCGATTTTCTCTTCCTCTACTTCCTGCGGCAAATAATTACGCACTGCGCGTCTTTGTTTCAAAGCATCAAGCAAGGTAAGGGTGGTGGTAGTCATTGTTTTCTCTCCTTCTATAGAGTGCTGCAGCGTAGGGGTGCAACAAAATGGATAAGCTCTCCCTGTATACTATACAGTGGAACAGGCGATGAGGAAAGGGATACAGAAGTAGAATATAGAATAAGAAAAAACGATATATAATAAGATAATAAGCTTACATATCCAGTCGGCATTTATGATTTGGTTAGCTAGCTGCACAAGGAGGAACTGAAAATAATGGGTAAAGCATTTGATAAATTATTGCCGGAGCACGAGGAGTTTATCGGGCGGCAGCACATGTTTTTTGTAGGATCGGCTCCGCTGACGGCGGAAGGGCATGTTAATATATCTCCGAAAGGCTACGATACGTTTCGCATATTGTCGAACCAGGAGGTCGCTTATCTCGATTTGACGGGGAGCGGCAATGAAACGAGTGCGCATGTGCTGGAAAATGGCAGGATGACGATTATGTTTATAGCAATGGAGGGGAAGCCCGTTATTATGCGACTTTTCGGCACAGGGAAAGTTGTATTGCCAGGAACTGAGCGCTGGAATGAGCTGATTGGGAGGTTTGAACTGCTGCCAGGCGCTAGGCAAATTATTGTGCTAGATATTCATAAGGTGACGACGGCGTGCGGATTCAGCATCCCTTTTTATGACTATCAGGGCGAGCGGGAACAGCTGAAAGACTGGGCTGAGAAGGTAGGTGATCAAAAGCTAACGGACTATCAAAATGAAAAAAACAGCTACAGCCTCGATCGGCTGCCTACCCCTCTTGGCATTCAGAGGAAGACAGCTGAAACATAGGCAAATAGCTGCTTTATGAACCTGTTATCGATTCGTTATTCATTCGCAGGGAGATTGTAACGGGAAAAAAGCTTCCAGATCAGCTCTCTGCGGCTGGACACTTCCGTTTTCGCAAAAATAGATTTGAGATGATCCTGCACCGTATACGAGGAAATATGCAAGGAACTGGCCAGTTCCTTCGTGGAAAGGCCACGCCATAACCGTTCGACCAGCTGCTTCTCGCGCGAAGTTAGCGCATAAGCTTCAGCAATGATTGGCAAAATATCGCCAGGCTTCGCAAGCTCGAACCATACCGCAAGCTGAACCGAGTGATCCGCGGCTTGGAGCTTGCTGGCTCGCAGCGATAAGTAGGGGCCATCAGGAATGCGGATACATACTTTTGCGTCGGTCTGTGGCTCCCTATCCGAGGTGCTTGCAGCCAAAGCACGCGAGCAAACGGCACGGATTGGTCTCGGCAGTGTCTGCTCGTCGATGAACTCCCATTCGCGGAGCAGCGACAGCCAGCTGTTTGCAGCGTCATTACTCGATAGAAGCAGCAGCTGCTCAGACAGAATCAGAATGCCAGGATCGTCTTGAAAGGCGGCGCCCTCGCTATCTGGCAGCAGCAAGCTCGCTTTTTTCAAGGTGCGGGCCATGCTTGGGACTAAGGAAGCGATATACAAGCGTTCCTCTTCTTGAAAAAACGGCTCATTGAGCTGCCGAAATAACGTCAAATACCCCCAGCAAGCCCCATCCACCGTAAGTGCTGCACGCAGCTCATCTCCAAAGCCGGCAGGCTGCAGCACCTTTGTATATTTGAGGCTTCGACTTAAATCGCCTTCGGTTGCGCCACTTAATGTAGCAACGGGCTCCGCAAGCTTGGCAAGCTCCTCATACGAATTGAAATCCTCCCGCAAATATTCATATTCAAACAATAGATGATGAATGGCCTCTACGCCTTCCTCCGTAACTGCGCCAGTAGACAGCATCGTATGCGGATCGACCAGCGTACAGCATGCGGCTGCAAAAGGCATCGTCGTTCGCAGCTCTGCAAGCAGCCTCTCCCTGTATTCGCTGGAGCGGAGGTTAGCCTCCTCTAATTTGGCGAGCTGTTTCCGTACACTTTCTCTTTGCTTGTTCATCCCAGCTCTCCTGATTACCCACATTTATGGGATAGTGATTTTGTGGCGACCCGATATAATTAACATTAATTACAGATTACATTTTACAGAATACCCGCCAAATTGAAAAGGGTGGACCATATACAGAGTTGAAGGGAGAGCTGTACCGATGAATGAGAAGCAGCCGCAACAACAGAAAACAATGAGTTGGAATGATCCCCAAGTGGAGGGCTATGGACGAACGATTTCTTTAAAAATACCCGGCTATTTCATGCTGTATGATATGACAGATCGTTTAATGAACGCGATGCTTGGTCCTGAAAGGGAACAGGACATATTAGTTGTTGGCGCAGGCGGCGGGCAGGAGATTGTGACGCTCGGCGGTGCGCATCCAGCGTGGAGCTTTACCGGGGTTGACCCGTCTGCACGCATGCTGGCAATAGCCGAGCAGCGCATTCGGATGGAGCGATTGGAAGCGGGAGTAACGCTGCACGAGGGAACGGCAGACGAGCTGCCGAAGGACAAGCTGTATGATGCAGCGACTTCCCTGCTAGTGCTGCATTTTATAAAGGGGCTGGATCAGAAAAGGAAGCTGCTGCGCAGCATAGCCGAACGTTTGAAGCCGGGAGCGCCGTTATTGATTGCCGCAATAAGCTGTGATCGCCAGGAGGAAGCATTCGCCGTGCAAATGAGCGCTTGGCAAAGCCACATGCTGGATAATGGCATTCCGCTGGAGGATTGGGAGCGGTTTGCCGCCTCTCTTGGCGCCGAATCAGATCCTGTGCCGCCAGAGCAGGTGGAAGAGCTGCTTCGGGAAGTTGGCTTTAACCATATTTCAAAATTTTTCGGTTCCTACCTTATTACAGGATGGTTTGCTGTCAAAGCAGACGGGGAGCATAACATAGAAGAGAAGAGGCAGGACAAATGAAACAAGACATCGTTGTTATAGGCGGCTACGGCCATGTGGGCGGAGATATAAGCAAGCAGCTCGGAGCAAAATTTCCAGGTAAAGTGTATGCGGCGGGCAGAAGCTTAGAGCGTGCGAAACAATTCGCGGACCAGACGGGCGGCCAGGTGAAACCAATGGCATTTAATTTAAGCAACTGGAAGCAGGAAATGGATTTCGAACGTGTCAAGCTAATTGTCATGTGTATGGATCAGACGGATGATGCCTTTGTACAGGCTAGCCTGCGGAGTGGAACGCATTACGTGGATATTTCAGCGTATGGCCCTTTCCTGACCAGCTTAGAGAAGCATACAGAGGAAGCTGCACAGGCACAGGCGACAGCGGTGCTGAGCGTCGGGCTAGCGCCAGGTGTAACGAATTTGCTCGCACGCAAGGCGCAGCAGGAGCTGGATCAGCTCGATAGCGTAGATATCGCAATTATGCTGGGGCTTGGCGATCAGCATGGCAAGGCGGCGATAGAGTGGACGGTCGACAGCATTGGCAGTGCATTTTCAATTGTTGAAAATGGCGGTGTCGCGCAGACGGTCAGCTTTAGCGGCGGCAAGCGCACCGACTTCGGCAAGGAGCTGGGCAGCCGCATGGCTTACCGTTTCCCGTTCTCCGATCAGCAGTCGCTGCCAAGAACGCTGAAAGTGCCGACCGTATCAACAAGGCTTTGTTTCGATTCAGGTGCGGTCACCCGCTTGGTTGCGTGGATACGCGCAACGGGATTATTCCGGCTGCTGAAAGTCAAATGGATTCGCTCTGCCGCTGTGAGCAGCTTTGGGATGATGCGTTTTGGCTCAGACGGCTATGCGGTTAAAGTAGATGGCTGGGGAATGAAAGCGGGTAAGAAGAAGCATGTTCAATATTTGGTCGATGGTTCCCACGAGGCGGCAGCGACCGCTAAAGTGGCGACCGCTGTTGCCACCGCTGTTTATGAAGGCGGCCTGCCAGGCGGTGTATTCCATACGGAGCAGCTATTTGAGCTGGTGAAGAGCGGCAAAGGCAAAATAGCCCTGCAAGCCGCTGCGGGCATTACGAAACGACCGCAGATCATTGAAGGCTTGAGATATGATAGCTGGGAGTAAGGCCAGAGCGTCATCAAGGTTGTTATAATGAATGTGCCTCATTTGAAATATGGCTAACTTCCAGGCCGAAATTTTCACATAAAGCTTGCAAGCCGCTAAAAAAACCTTTGCCGATGGCGTCAAATTTCCAATTGCCGTTGTGCAAATATAAATCCCCAATGACGATAGCTGTTTCTTTAAGCAGATCTTCGCCAAAATCGAATTGAGCTACCACTTGTTCCGTTTGCGGATGCAGCAGACAGATGCTGATTTCGGTCACCTGGCTGAAATCATGCTGCTGTGTCTCGCCTTCGTAGATCGAGAGAGTGAAGGCCATTCGCTGGATCTGCAGCGGCAGCTTGCTGAAATCGATTTTAAACTGTGCTGCATTGGGGCCTAGCTTGGAGTAGGAGACGGAGTTATCAGATGAAACGGGATTTCCGTAAAAAATACAATCTTCATCCCGCTCACACCGTCTTGCAGCAGATAGCAGGAAGGCCGTGGCGTCAATTTCAAGCGCCGGATTTAACAATTTCCATGAAACGCGAGCAACCAGCTGATTCAACCCCAAATGGAGGGTAATGTCAGCTTTTTGCCCTCTGACAAGCTTTAGTCCAGAATTTTCGGTTATTATTTCTGTGGCGCTAGCTGCAGCACGTTTAGTGCTGGCAGAGGCGGCTGGCTTTGGTTGCTTCTTGCTTTTAGCAGCTGTTGTTGAGAAGGGCGAGTAACCGCGAGCATGCATTTTGCCTATTTTATAGCCCTTGTCGAGCGCAAGCTCGGTAGGGCTTGGCTGCTGCTCGCGCTCTAGCAGTCTTACTAAAATTAATGCTGCCGCTCTCGCATCATCAAGCGCATCATGGTGATTTAACGGAATTTGATAATGGCCAGCTAATACGTTCAAACGGTAGGAGGGCATGTCCGGCAGCAGTTTTTTGCTAAGCTGATAGGTGCAGTAATAATGAAATGCCGGATAAGGCAGAGCCGCATCATCTAGACAATAACGCAGGACGCTCATATCGAAGGAAGCATTATGCGCCACTACCTGTTTATTTTTTAATAATGGCTCAAGTACAGGCCATAGCTCGGAAAAAGTAGGGCTATCCGCCACCATAGCCGGAGTGATGCCGTGAATTTCAATGTTCATCCGGTCAAAATGCTGCTGCGGATTAATGAGCCAAACCTGCTCGAAAACGATTTTGCCGCCCTGCACCTCGACGATGCCGATCGCGCAGGCGCTGGAGCGATTGGAGTTGGCGGTTTCAAAGTCAATTGCCACAAAGTCCATGGTGCATCCCCTTTAAATTGGTGTAAGTTTTTTATAAATATAAGAAGTTATAAGTTTCATCCTTATAATGGGCTTATATTTCAAAGCAAAACGGCAGCTTGCTTTGCCGCCAGAGGACGGCGACAGCTGTTTACGCTTGTGCTTACCATGAATTATACAGGATGTCCGAAGCTTTTTGGCTGTCTTTCCATCTTTTTCTTGTCGTGAAGGTATAAATGTCCGCAAAACGGACAAAATAAAATTATCGGCGTCGCAAGATGTCGTAGACAACCGCGGAGAAGACTTACGTTCCCCATAAGCTCTTCGTCCGGTTTCTCCTCTCCCATGAATAGAGCGTCCCGAAAGGGGCGCTCGATTTTTTTTGTAAACTTTTATGAATCAAGGGGGTTTCAAGGAATTGATTTTTCTAATTGAGCGCTAGAAATTGCGTTTGATGACGGAATTAAACACAGTGGTTCTCAAAAAATGAGTGTCATAATTACTATATTAAGTGCAGCAACTGCGTGGCTGATTCAATAATTTTTAGGGAGCCCTGGGGCTCTTTTTTCTTTTAATTGAAAATTTTAAAGGATAATATTTCATATTGTCGAATGATCATTTGTAAGATGTATATTTTATGGAGGGATAGTTTGTGTCAATTATAATTGAACCTTTAGAATTGGTGATTTCATCTGGAGTGTTGCTAGCAACTATTTGGGTAGGAGTTCGTTACTTTACTAAAAAGAACTTAGATCATCTTTTTGATAAGAAAATGGAAAATCATAAACTTGACCTTCAAAATTTATTAGAACTTAACAAATTTGATTTACAACGAAGAATGCATGACTTTAGTTTATTTACTGTGAAAAAGCATGAAGCATATCCCAAAATATATGAGTTATTACTGCTTGCCGAAGGAAGGGCCATGAGTTTAATGGGACTCAGAAGTGAGCCGAGTTTTATCAACATGAATGCCCAACAGCTGGAATACAGCCTTAAACATGATTATAATTTACCAGATATTTTTATACAGAAATACATAGTTACTTGGGATGAAAAGAAGCTTGAATTAATAAATGATTTGAAAGAGAATTTGAGGATAGCTGAAATTAATGGTGCGCAGAATACAATAAATGAAGCAAAAACTTATGTCTCTTAACTAGTTTGTATTTATCCGATCAGGTGTCAACCGAATTAAATAAACTCATTCAAACATTTAAGCTATACTTGTTAAATATTGAGTACTTACCAATATTTTCACGTGAAGAGTTAGAGGGGAAACGTGTTGAGATAGCCACTCAGAAAGAAGAATTAAAATCGTCACTCGATAATATAAAAAAATCAATGCAGATTGAACTTAAGAGAGGATATTATGAATTTTGAAAATGAACTTTTATAAGAAAATGATGATTAACGAGGTGGCAAGAAGGAATAAAGACTGCTGAGAAGGTAGTCAGAGGCTTTGTGCTGACGCTCATTAAAGGGGAATAGTCAGGGCTTGCCTGTCATTGCTAGAACATGCACAAAAAGTACGTCGTCGCACTTTTAATCACGGGAATGGAAAACGAACAACATCGACGAATATCGAATGTTCAGACGTCGGAATGATTAGGTGGTGACATTGCCACTCATTCGACAAGATCAAAGGATTCTATCCAATTGATGGATACCATGGAGTGCGCTCAACTTTGAGTATACCTAATATCAATAGCCTACTGCTCACGGCTCAATTATCAGCCCTCAGATTTAAGAATTGATTTTTAGAGCGGACTTTTTCTCAGAATTGAGAAAAAGACTTTTCCTCCGTTTTGGGGAGAAGTTTCGATGCTGAGAACGCAATTTTGCGCTGAGCTTGTAGGCTATGGGAAACAGCACTACCGAAATCAAAATAATTTAGGTTTGTTTTACCGGTTCGGATATGGCGATTCACCATGACCGGGCCACGTTGATAAATGGTTGTCGACCAAAATAAAAAACCGCCCAAAGTGGACGGATTGTAGTTGGGCGTTGCCCTTGGCCGTAACGCTTTCTATTGTATATTGTGCTATTTACACCAGCTCTCCAGAAGCAACCAAGGACAACAGAATTACGATTATGCACATAGGCACCAACCCCTTTGTAATAATAAGTGGGAGAACAATTGCGAGAGCGACCGACTGAATACCTGCGAGCAGATTATTCAATATCGGATTCTCTCTTAATTGAATCGTAAACTTGGAGAGCAGAGGATTTAAACCTCTACCTTTAACAATCAAAATAATATTTAGTTTATTACGAATGTGAGTTGATTGTCAAATAAGAACAGTAAGGCTACTCAGGCTCCAGAGCCCAGCCTTTCTTAATCCTAAGCAAATCTTCGTATTCATTCCCACTGAAATTGATTAATAGCAAATCGAGCGGAATGTTTCCGCTATCTTCATGCGATAGAGATTTGCTTGTAATTGAATACCCTTCATCAATTGCTAATTCTGACCTTGATTTTAGCAGAAGACATTCTTTAAAAACTTCGTCTGGTTTAATATAATTTTTGTTGGCAAAACGAAAAATTGCGCCAACTCGACCATTGACTTCGTTGTGGCTATCTATTCCAATAAATCTGCCATTTGAATCTTCTCCAGAAACAATATATGACGCACCGACTAGGAAATGTCTCATTTGCTCAAAACCTCCTTAAATGATATATATGGTATATTTGACATATTTGTAGAAAAAACTTCCTTTTGTCGAATTGTTGTTTCTGCTAGAGTATAAAAGGGGATGAATAGTATGCCTAGGACTACATTTTTTGAAAAGTTAAACGAAGAAATAGAAGGCACTGATCTGAATAAAAAGATATTGGATGGCGGTTATCAAGAAGAATTCTATACTTTGTGTCGCAGCGCCTATCTTGCAATTTTCAATGCAAGTATAGTCAAGCATGAGGGGCAGTTACAGTGCTTTATTGATGGGTCAACAATTGAGAATTTTTCCATTGACGTCTCTTCTTATTCAGCATTAACAGGGGAATCGCCGGAAGATATTATGAGTGTAGTGAGAATTTTTTATATTCAGACCGCCACAGATGACGAAAGAAAAAGTCGCAGGTATGTTGATAGTGAGTTTGACGGGAACACATTTGGGTATCGGGGAACGTACTACAATTCATTAGACGAATTTCCTAATTGGGGCGATTTTGAAAAATCTGTTCTGAAAAAAAATCATTAATAATAAAGGTCGTCCATTCGGACGGCTTTTTATTTTGCCGAAAGGGTGACAACACCGGGGTAAACAAAGATCGGTGAAATCAAACGTAGGATATCACAGCCAAGTAGAGTGTGTTTGTTCAAAGACTTTTGGTTTCCTATATAGGTCTCTGAATCAACTATATACTCCCAGTGGTGATCTGCCGATAAAGAATATGGAGGGATTGGGATGATAGATTTTTCAGGAGTACAGTCTGGCGCGGACGCCATATTTAACAAGTTGATTATTGTGCTGATTGTTATGTTCTGCTGCGGTATTATAGGGGGAATTATTTCGTGGTTTTTACCACGCTTCTTAATGCGTCCAGTGATTGGTATATCGGTAATGGCGGGCTTGTTGGGATACTTTAAATATTTCGATTAGTTTCCATTCTTAGTATTGGTTATAAAAGAAAGGGGAGTCAAAATGGAGTCTAATAATTTAATATTACTAGCTGATATGTTAGGGATTAGTCCTGATTCACCAGCTTACGATTTATTGGAAGGATCAGCAGATGCCGTTCCGTATATAGGGAAATTGTATAATGCCTATAAGATGCACAGACTTCAAGCAAGAGTCAAGAAAATTGAAAGCAGATTATTAACGATCACGTCCCTTATGATTGAAAAGAATGACGAGTTATTAAATGAATTCATACGTAAAAAAGCATTTCCATTCACTCTAAATGAATTGTTTGAAGAGCAAGAAGAAGAAAAGGTTGACCTAATTATGAATGGCCTTGAGTATACATACAAAAATAATATCAGAGAAGAAAGCAGAATGATGGGTTATTTTGATGTGCTTCGAGAATTGCGAATTGATGGACTAAAACGGCTGATTAAATATAACAGAAGTTCGAGAAAACAAGAGAGCAACTATCTTCCAGATGATCCAGAAGAATTGAAGCTTTATTATGAGAATAAAGGCTACACCTCTTACTTAGATAATCAGCTTGAAAAACTGGGCCTAATTGATACAGGCATAAGAAGTCTTGATGATGTTGTTACTCAAATGTTTGAACACCTTAGCAATAGTCTGTCTTCCAGATATAGAGCTAGTAGTCACTTTTCAGCAAAGAGACATGAAACAAAGCTGACTTCATTCGGAAATAACTTCATAAATTTTTTTGAACTTACAATTATGATAGAGATTCCAGCTGATTAAATAATATTCTATTAAGCTGTATTTGAGTGAGTTTAATTACACAAAGCAAAGCTACTGAACAAGAGTTTATATCCAAAATCCCGTCGCACCAACGAGTGGGTTGGAGGAGAGCAGTCCGCGAATGACATAGTTGAAATGTTTTGAACGATTTGGGTGTTAAAGAGACTATAGGGCGCAAGGATAGCTCGGATATTGAGAGTCGATATGCCTGGGGATGCGACCATGTATGTTTAAGTTTGGCGAGCTTATTCTGCCGGATTTTTAGTTTGGGGCAATCATTTAGCTCTTGAATTAATAAATAGTTTTTCATTCAATTTTCTAAGGTAGTCTTCGCCATATATTTCTTTAAGACGCATAGCTCCATTCGAATATGCTGGGGCAAGAGTGGCGGCCCTTTCTAAATTCCACCCTTTTCTGACTCTGGCTGTGAATGTCCCATATGCGGTTCCGTTTGCTTTAGCAATTGAAACGATCCTAGAACGGTCTTTTTTTATTTGGGTTGGCCTAGTAATTGCGGATCGTTTATCCCATGCTAGCGCTCCAATTCTACTGTTAACATATTGTGCTTTAATTCCATTCCGTGCTGCTTCTTCGTACTCATCTGGCGTTATGTAGTAATCATATGGATTGAACATTGCCGGGCTCCTTTTCGGTAGTGCTTTTATCTTCTTAAGTAAATAGAAAAAGCCGCAGGGATGCTTTCCCATACGGTTTGATCAGAATATAGAGCAATCCCTACTTAAATATGCCATGATAATTTTTCTTAAGGCTGCGGCTGGTTCTGCCGGCTTTTTTCTATTTCTTCAATGATAATAAGATGGGCACGAGTCATGGAGTTTCTCAAGTCTAAACAGGCAAAGTGAATAGAGGCACATAATGCAAGAATACATGCTGCATACAAAATGAACATAGTAGTGTTTGCAAGACGAGGTAGCATATCAGTATTTGCTGACACCAAAATTGCAATTATTCCGAGAAAAGTGGAAAATATTAATTTAGAATATACATCAACTATTTTTTCTATTGTGCTGGTTGTATCCATCGATTTCAATGCCAAGCTTATAATATCGAATTCTGCTACTGTTAGTTTTTCATAAGCTAATCGCCTTTTAAATACTTTTTTGTGAGTGCGCACAGGGGAAGTATCCGTTATCTTTGGAAGAGGGCTATTTAATTGATGGTAACGGTAATATGTGAATATTACCTCTATTATTAACAAACTAAACGCTAGAAATCCCATGAAAAATTCAAACATGCTTCACACTCCTTTATTTATTTATCGGTAAAAATTATAGAAAGTTGATGGACGGTGAATATTAAATTAGGAAGAAATAGCACTCGCCACTTGATGACGGATTGATGACAGAATGCTTCATCAAGCATCAAAAAAGCCCGAAACCATCAAGTAACGGGCAATAGAACTCCATATATAGCAAGCATTTTCAGGCAACGTCATCCACGCTTAGGAATGTAAAAACACATCTCCCATGAATAGAGCGCCCCGAAAGGGGCGCTCTATTTTTTTGCATTTTATTTTACAGTAGCATTCTGAGCCATAAACCATATACCTGTTTCCTTTGAGGATTTAATGGTGTATACAATGCCATTGCGCTCGGCAGATTTATTAAGGTTGTATAAATCAACATTGCTTTCCATCAAACCTAGCTCCTCAAAAATATCTCCGCTCTCATTGGTTTCCAAATCAGGATTAGTTGCTCCGATTAAAGCTCCGAATGACAAAATCAAATTAGCCCCCGATTGCGGAGTACCATCACCAGCGCCCATAATAAGAAGCTCTTTAATAGCTCCTGTTTCTTTATTTACAAACCCATTGAGGTAGATGGAGTCAGTAAGCTGATGCTGAAAGCCTGAACCTTCTACTTTCAAAGACTTAACGGTAAACTTGGCTCCCAGCGTTTCTGATGCTTTATTGAACGCTTTACGGAAGCTTTCCACGTCGGTTGCTACCACACCTTCAGCTTTGGCTTTTTCAGTTTTCGAGGACTCGTCCTTCTTAGAGTCTGTTGCATTGCTCGCTGTTTCAGATGCCGCTTTGGTTTCATTTTTTGAACTTTCTGCGTTTGTAGCAGTTGGAGTAGTGCTTCTATCTTTATTCAAATTACTTACACTTCCTACGATTAGGACGATGATTAACCAGAACCACCATTTTGTATAAATCGGTTTTCTTTGCTGCATTTTAATTGCCCCCTAGGATCTCATTATACTCTTTACAGCTATTCCGACTTGGACGATGCCTTATCGAGCTTGCTTTCATTACTTTTCACGGAAGATGTGTCTGCGGAATCATCATCACGCAGCCCGCCATTAACTAGGCCAGCAATCAAAATGACGGTGATTACCCAAAACAACCATTTTTTATAAAACGGCTGGCTCTTCATTGTTCATGCTTGCTCCTATCGTATTCGTACACTTCTGGTGAAGGGGAAAAGGATGTCAGCCGCTCCGAACTCGTTGTTATTGAAGGGGGAGATGGCACTTCATCCGCTATTTGCTTATCTTTATTCCCCGTATAAATGATCCCAACCAGACTGCCTGCCACGAGAGCGACAATGATAAACCGGGTCTGATTGAACAACAGTGTTCTTCTTTTCAACAATACCGACTCCTATACTAAAATCTACTTGAATTGCTCGCGAACCCCTTCAAAAGCGGCCTTCATATCATCGCTAGTTGCGGTTGAAATGAATCCAAAGCTGAATTTATCTTCTATAATAAGGCCGATAAATTCCTTATCCCCGTCTCCTTTGACCAAGGTCAAGGAGCCTTTCGTTCCGTCTTTTTCATAGTCGACCGTTTCCACAACTTTCGGATTTAAAAAATGATCCTTCTCATCAATAACCGCAGATGCGGCAAATGCAAATATGCTTTGAACATCAGGATGCATATACTCCTGAGCAAATTTCTTTCTGGCCTCTACATCGGTTTCGTTGTAGTAGGAGTTAATATAACCAAGCGTAAGCTGTTCACTTACGTTCAAGTCCTTTTCAGGCTCGGCGGTCGGTGCGGCAGTTGCCTCGGTCTCTGGTGAAGGCGATGCCGAAGCTTCAATCTTCGCTGAAGGGCTTGGTGATGCAGTAGCCGCTTCATCCGAGGAGCACCCGCTCAGAACGCCAATAGCGACCGCTGTTAATAGGCCATAACTAATCTTTTTGTAAAATGTTTTTCTCGTTTGCAATGTGTCCGCTCCCTTTATCATTGTTTCGACACCAATATACTACAAAAGTTATGTTTTGGCGATATGTGGAAGAAGGAGTAGAGAGTATGGTAGTTTCTATCAATCCACTTAGCTAGTCCGTGTATGTAAGCCTGATCTAGATCGATTTTAGTACCAGACGTATTGCCTCTCCTGCCGGGTATGTCGCCTCTGACGAACGTGAACCTATATACCGAAAGGTCGCTCTATGCACTTCGCTTCCGGGTTTTACTCCCTGTACAAAGATAGTTGGCGGACATAGCAGCGGTTATTTCGACAGAATCACGTGTTAAGGCAAGCCCGCGGACTCAGGGGACGTTAATACGCTGCAAACAGCCATTTTGTCAGGATATTGAGGGAGATAACGGATTTCCTGTCCGCATACGTCATAAAATCGGATCAAAAGCCGGAATAGCGGAACCTCTGTCCTCAAAAAAAGGAGGCTGTGTCCCGAGCCGCGTAGTGTCAGCAACAATTGCGGGCTGTGGTTTTTTATTCCTTAGAAGCTGTAAATTGGCGATAGTCGAGCTTTTTTTACAAAAGCTTCATCCTCTTTAACATCCCGGGGCAATTATGGTACGATAGGCGGGATAGCGAATAAAGGGGGCATTTGGCAGTGAGAGTCATTGCGGGCGCAGCCAAGGGACGACCGCTGAAGGCGGTGCCTGGCAACAATACAAGACCTACGACCGATAAGGTGAAGGAAGCGATTTTCAGCATGATAGGGCCTTTTTTTGATGGGGGCGTTGCGCTGGATTTGTTTGCTGGAACCGGAGGGCTTGGCATAGAGGCTTGGAGCAGGGGGGCCGAGCGGACGATTTTTATCGATCAGGAGAAAAATAGCATCGACATCATTCGCCACAATACGCAGGCGGCCGGCATGGGGCAGGAAGCGGAAATTTACCGCAACGATGCGGAACGGGCTCTAAAATTACTGGAAAAGCGTGGAATCGCTTTCTCGCTTGTTTTTCTGGACCCGCCTTACCGAATCATAACGGCGGACAAGCTCATGACGTATATGGCTGACCATGGCATGCTTGAAGACGGGGCAACGATTGTCGTTGAACATGACGCAGCCCATAGCTATGAAGAGCAGTGGAACGGCTTTTTTCAAATGAAAAAAAACAAATACGGCGACACGACGGTAACAATTTATCGCTACGAGCCGAATGAAGCTCAAAACGGAGGACTTAACGATGCAGACGAATGACCAGATTCGCGTAGCCGTATACCCTGGAAGCTTTGACCCTGTCACTTTTGGGCATTTGGATATTATCCGCCGTTCGGCGAAGCAGTTCGACCATTTAATAGTAGCTGTACTTAATAACACGAGCAAAAATCCGCTGTTCAGCCTGGAGGAGCGCAAGGAAATGATCACTGAGCTGACATCGGACTTGACGAATGTTTCGGTTGAAAGCTTCCGCGATCTGCTTGTGCGTTTTATGAAGTCCCGCAACGCCAACGTAATTGTACGGGGCATTCGTTCCGTGACGGATTTTGAATACGAGCTTACGCTGGCATCGACGAACCGGCTGCTCGATGAGGATATTGATACAATTTTTATGATGACCGATCCGAAATACTCCTATCTCAGCTCCAGCATCGTGAAAGAGATCGCGCAGTTTCAAGGTGCGGTATCTGAGCTCGTTCCGCCTGCGGTGGAGAAGCGCCTGACTGAGAAGTACAAGTCGAAACAGTAGAAGGCACTTGGCTTAATTAAGCTGTATCCATAGTTGAAACCAGGCATTATTTAGGTGTTTCAGCCTCTCTTCGTGCCAGCATATACAACGCTGCGAGCAGCAGTACGAGCAGCGCTGATGCAGCCAACGTATAGGGCCACAGATTAGGGAAATGCTGCGCGTGAAAATAGCCCGGAAAAGGGCTATTCATCCACGCCCCGTTTGATGAAACAGCTGGCAGCGCGCTAGCGGCTTGCCGCAAAAAATCAAAAGAGGCGCTGGCGAGAATCAGCTGCGCCGGCTTCCACAAGAGCACCACGAACCAAGCGGCATGCCCGGCATGAAGCAGCTTGGCGCCAGCGAGCGGGAGCAGCTTAAGATCTGTGCCGCTCGTTGAGTAGCCTGCCTGCAGCAGCCCGCTGATGCCGCTCCATGCGAGTATCGCGGCGGTGATTGCTGTGCTCAGCACAGGTGCCAGGTTCGGTGCTTCCAATACGGCAACTGTGTAGGTGCCGATATGGCTTTCGAGCAGCGCGGGCAGGAAGAGCGCTTCCCACCAGCTTCCTGAGCTGATAAAAAGCCAAAGCGGCTGCATAAGCCGGGCGATGACAGCGGTGAAAATGATCAGGCCGCCAATCAGCATCAGCTTCTGCACGCCGCCGGATACGGCTTCGCCGAGCACCCGCCCGAAGCCGCGGCCGTCGCTCTCCCGCGCAGCGGTGATCGCCTTGGCCGCCCGCTCGACCAATCGGCCTTCCTGCACCTGGGCGGCGTGGGCCGGGAAAGCCTCGGACCTGCTGGTGAGCAGCAGCAGCCAGGCGGTCCACAGCGCAGACAGCCAGACGGCTGCTGCGACCAAGAGCCCCAGCTCCGGCTGATGCATAAAGCCTGCGCCAAGAACGACAAGCATGAAAATAGGATTTGGCATATGTGAAAAGGCGAGCAGCCGCTGGCCTTCTTGGAGCGTAACATGCCCATGCCTGCGAAGCACGGCCGTCGTTTCAGCACCGGCGGGAAAGCCGGATAGCCAGCCGAACAGCAAGGGCAGTGCAGCCTCACCGGGAAGGCGGAACAATCGGCCCATGAGGGGCTGGAGCAGCACGCCAATTCCGTGAACGAGGCCAAAGGCGGTAATGAGCTCAAATAGGACGAGAAACGGCAGCAGCCCGGGAAAAACAATATTCCACCATAAGGTCAGCCCTTGAAGGGAAGCTTGAAAGGCTGCCTCGGACTGGTAAATAACAGCTCCGACCAGCAGAATGGATGCTAGCGCTGCGAGCAAGGTTTTAGCCACTGGACGATCAACTCCATTTCAGGTCATCGTATCGTAGGGAATGGAATGCCTTCGATAAGGGCGAGAATATCCATTTTACAGCTGCGCTTATGGAAAATGCGGGCTATTTGCAGCGCCTGTAAGGCCGCCAAAGAGAAATTTTGCAATACTACGGTTGCTTGAGAGCGTTGGGAGATTGCAAATGGCAGCTAGTATAGCGGCTTGTACGATATGTATGCACTCGCTTGGCCCGTTAGACCGTTGTTATATGTGATAAAGAAGCTTTATGAGGAACGGAGGGGCGCAAGTTGTCCTTGAAATCGTCTGGAGTAAGGCAGCTAGGTTTTATTATGTTGGCGACCGCTTTATTCATGTATTTGCTGTTGTACGCACCAACGCCTTATGTCATGTACGAGCCTGGGCTTGCTGCTCCGACGAAGCCGATGGTGCGTTTGGTAGAGGAGCGGAATGACGATGCAGCGGTGAAGCCTTCATCAAGCCCATCGCTCAATTCGACGCCAGAAGAGGGAGCTTTTCTTATGACGGCTGTCAGGCTCTCGGATGCGAATTGGTGGGAAACCCTCTCTTCGGCATGGGATAAGGATATCGCGACATACAGCCGCTCATCGATTTTACGCGGTTATACGGAGCAGGAATATGCCGAGAGAATGACCGTCGTCATGCAAGGCTCGCAAAATCAAGCTATTGAAGCCGCGTACCGCTTCGCCCATCTTTCCTATCAATCAGTGGTCGACAGCATTGCGGTGTCGGATGTGTTGCAGGACAGTGACGGCAGTGAGGGAAGTGGATGGGAGCCTGGAGATGTTCTCGTTTCGTTAAAAGGCGGCAAGCCATTTGCGGATGCCAAGCAAATCGTCACTGAGCTTGGAGCCTATAAGGCTGGCGATGAGGCTGTATTTACCGTAAAACGGGGAGGAGCGGTGCAAGACGTTGCGATTACGCTGGGCGCCTATGAGGCTCCTTTAACGTTGGACAAGCTTCCTAGCGCGCTTGGCGGTGTACAGCTCGCTGAGCTTCGCAGCCTGCAGCCGGATGACAGCCGCTTTAAGCTGCAAATCGATGCAGGAGCCATTGGCGGCCCCTCGGCGGGGTTGATGTTTGCTCTGCAGTCGCTTGATTTGCTGCTCGGCAAGCAGGATTTGACGGGTGGCGCGATTATTGCCGGAACAGGTACAATCGCAGCGGATGGGACGGTCGGTGAAATTGGCGGAATTGCGTTCAAGGTCATTGCGGCAAGCCGCGAGGGAGCTGAGCTGTTTCTCGCCCCGTCCGCGAACTACAAGGAGGCTGCGGACAAGGCGAAGGACATAGGAACGAGCATGAAGGTCGTCAGCGTGAATAGTCTTAGCGAGGCTAAGCAGGTCATTGAGCAGTATGTCAGCGAAAAATAGGCCGTGTGAATTAGAGCATGATCGGCTTGGCATAATAGTCGCGAAATAAGGCGCCCGACTGCTGGCTTCCTGTATTAGCGAGCATATAGGCAGCAGTAGCTTGCGTATCGAGCTCTAAATAACGGTAGGGCTGCTCGGCAGCCGATGCGCTTAATAGGACAGGCAACGTCGCGGTCGTGCGCATTTTTCGCAGCAGCCCTTTGCCTTTTTCGCTAAAACCAAGCACGCGAATATATTGCAGCCCGCTCCGCAGCTTGTCCGGTGTGAAATCCGACTTGGCATGTCCAAGCAAGATCGAAAGCAGAGACCGCTGCAGCTTCGTTCGGGTATAACGTTTCGTTTTGAGCTCAGCAAGCAAATGCTCCACCTGAAGCTCCTTTAGGCGAGGCAGCGTTTTGCGAATGCGGTGTTCAAGCCCCTCCGTTATTTCATGCAGCTCGGCCAGCTGCGCTGCTGAACGGGTGACGATGGCATGCAGCAGCGGCGAGGCGAAGCTGTCCCAGCTTACGGGACTTCGCCCTGCACCCCATTCGCGTGCCAATACGTCATAGGTTGTGTCTGGCACGAATGGCTTAATGCCTGAAAGCTGCCGTTCCAGCAGAAGCTGTTTGCGTATGGCTGTAGCGCTGGCAATGGCGCTGTCCGTTACGTCTTCCTGGTTGTAAGCGGCTTTCTCGCGGCGAATCGTAAAAGGCTCCATACGCCCGCCAAGACGCGCAAGGGCGATCAAATAATGCAGCCCCAGCGTATGGTTGGGCATGGCAAAAGGAAAAGCGGCAGCCTCCGCCTTGCCTATGCTGCCCAAATAAGCGGCTACCGCGCTGCTGTAAGCGCTCGGGTAGCTCATTCCCGTAGCCAGCAGCTCCTTGAGCTGCGAGGCGAAAGCGGGCGGCTCCTGGGCGATGACGGAGGCGGCATCCATAAGTGGAGCCAAATCGCCGCTTTCCGTGCCGAAGCAGAAGCCATCGACGACGCCCGTTGCCTCCAGCAGCGCAACGGCGCCGTAGGAGAACCATTCCGCCGCCTGAGTAGCGTAGGCTACAGGCAGCTCAATGACGAGATCGCAGCCTCCGCGCAGCGCAGCTTCCGTACGGCTCCATTTGTCCATCACGGCAGGCTCGCCGCGCTGGAGAAAGTGCCCGCTCATGACAGCGACAACGGCGTCAGACCTGCTTGCCAGCAGCGACTGCTGCAAATGATAGCGATGGCCGTTATGAAACGGATTATATTCAACAATTAATCCTACCGTACGCATATAACCGTGCTCCTTAATTGTAAAATGATTGCATTACAAGGTGAAACGGCTGCCCTCCGTCCTTTGTCGGTGCGGCGCGTTTCAGTCCGAGAAATATAAGCCTATTGTAGTTGTAAAACTTATAATTGCTTATATTTCAAGCGTAAACGACTGAAGACGTCTTCTGGCGGCAAAGCAGCCGTTTCGCGATGAAATATAAGCCTATAATAAGTGTACAACTTATAATTGCTTATATTTTAAGAATAGCACAGCTATGATCAACATATGAATCGTGACCCTCATTTTCAACCGTTGAAAGTGGAAAATAGCTAATCCTCTGTGAAAATGTTGACAAAACCCTTATAAAATAGCTATAATAAATTTTGTTTGTTTGAGGTGATAATATGCAGTTTCATGTAGAAGAAACGATGTCCAAGAGGTTGAAGCATACAATCAATGAATCCATTGATGTTGCCCCTCTATTTGAAGGACGGGCTGATGTGATTCACACAGGTCCGCTCCATGTAGCGCTTGAGGTAGAAGGAAATGCAGGGTCGATCTTGGTTGATGGTCAAATGACGATCGATTGGGAGCTTGCTTGCTCCAGATGCTTGGAAGCCGTTCAGGAGCATACAGTCATTCCTTTCTCCGAGCAGTTTGAGCCTGCGCCGAAACGTGGCCAAGACGAGGATGAGCAGGAAGAGGATGACGACAGCGACTTCATTGCGGTATCCGGTGAAAGATTGAATTTGCAGCCTTATGTGGAAGAGGCGCTTCAACTGTTTATGCCGTTTGCCCCGCTTTGCAAGAGCGATTGTAAAGGACTTTGTCACACATGCGGACAGAACTTAAATGAACAGACATGCAGTTGCAACAACGAGAAGCTAGACCATCGTTTTGCAGCATTGAAGGATTTGTTCAAGGATCAATAGTGTATCGCTTCGCGAATATTGTGAAGGAGGTGTTAAACATGGCAGTACCTCAAAGAAGAACGTCCAAAACTCGCCGCGACAAACGTCGCACTCACTTTAAGCTGGCTGTGCCAGGTATGGTAAAATGCGAGCAATGCGGAGAGCTGAAATTGGCTCATCACGTATGCAAAGTGTGCGGATACTACAAAACGAAAGAAATTATTGCTCAATAATTTCCGGGATCTCACAATGGCACTTCATCGCTTGGTGAGGTGCTGTTTTTTTGCACACGTTTAGCTCCTTATAGCAGCGTTTTTCGTTTCTTCTCGGGACGAAGCCGCCTTTAGTTAGGTGGAAGTAACCGTCTAGGCTTGCTTCGCTGCTTACAGAGGCTTTTTTTTATAGAGAAGTTTAGTACCAGGTGATAATAGCAGATGTTGGTCTGTTGGACCGGCGTTTTTATAAAATATATGATTGGTGAAAAAGGCCGTTTTTGTGCCTGCTCACGCCAGTCCAAGGTGGTGCCGACGATCGAACGAATGCCCAAACGGCAGCGGCATCAGCTGCTTGCCAAACTTATGGAGGAAAATCCGTTCATGACAGACCGGGAGCTTACCAGGCATTTAAAGGTAAGCATCCAAACGATCCGCCTGGATCGGATGGAACTTGGTATTCCCGAACTGCGCGAGCGGCTGAAGCTGATGGCGGAGCGTTCGTACGATACGGTACGGTCATTGCCGCTTCATGAAGTGATAGGTGATATTGTTGATCTTCAGCTGGACAAGAGCGGAATTTCGATCTTTGAAATACGTGAGGAGCATGTGTTCTCGCGAACCGGCATTGCCCGGGGCCATCATGTTTTTGCCCAAGCCAATTCGCTAGCCGTCGCCATTATCGACAATCCCATCGCTTTAACGGTAACGGCGGACATTCGGTTCATTCGCCCGGTAAAATTAGATGAAAAATGCATAGCGAAAGCCTATGTGAGGTCCATTTCCGGCGAACGCTCCAAAGCGAAGGTCGAAATTTTCACGTATGTTGGTGAAGAAATGGTTTTTCAAGGGAATTTTGTGATTTTCCGCTCCGCGGGGGAGGCGGAGAATGAAGGAGGGGACGAACATGCGGATCGCCATTGACGCTATGGGCGGAGATAATGCGCCAGGGCTCATTGTGAAGGGCGTGCTTGAAGCCGCGCACGAGTGGCCGGATACGGAGCTTGTACTGGTTGGCGATACTGCCATCATCGAGCAGTTGATGGGTGGCAATAAGCCAGCCAATATTAGTCTTTGTCATGCCGATGAGGTTATCGGACCTGATGATGAGCCGGTAAAGGCTGTTAGGCGTAAAAAAGGGGCTTCCATGGTCGTGGCGGGACAGCTCGTCCGTGAAAAACGGGCAGATGCGATGCTGTCTGCCGGAAATACCGGAGCATTGATGACGACAGGGCTGCTCGTTGTCGGCCGTCTGGACGGCATTGAGCGCCCGGCGCTCGCGCCTATGCTTCCGACGATGGACGATGTCGGCATGCTGGCGCTTGATTTGGGCGCTAATATGGACGCGAAGCCAGAACATTTATTGCAATACGCTATTATGGGAAGCATTTATCGCTCCAAAGTGCATGGAATGGAAAAGCCGCGTATCGGGCTGCTCAACGTTGGAACGGAAGCTCGCAAAGGCAATGAGCTGACTAAGGCGGCATACGATTTGCTCGAACAGTCGCCGATTCATTTTATCGGAAATGTTGAGGCAAGAGACGTGCTTAGCCGCAGCTGTGATGTTCTCATTTGCGACGGATTTGCTGGAAATATTATGTTGAAAGCGATGGAAGGCACGGCAGGCAGCCTGTTTGGCTTCATCAAAGACGCTTTTGGCGAAACGCTGCTTACGAAGCTGGCCGGAGCGATTATGCTGCCGAAGCTGCGCAAGCTCAAAAACAAAATGGATTATAAAGAACATGGTAGCGCTCCGCTGCTCGGCTTGAACGGGCTCGTCATGAAATGCCACGGCTCCTCTGACGAGGTAGCTGTCAAAAGCGCGATTCGCCAGGCGCGAATTGCCATTCAAGGCAAGCTGACCGAATCGATCGCAGCGGAAATAAGCGGGAAGTGAGTGTGTTGTGGTGAATTTGCATCCTGTAGGCATTATTGGTACAGGCAAATATGTGCCTGAACGTATTATTACGAATCAGCAGCTTGAACAAATGGTCGAAACGAATGATGAGTGGATTGTTACCCGCACCGGGATTAGCGAGCGCCGGATGGCTGCCCCCGAAGAAGCGACTTCAGACCTCGCTTATCAAGCCTCCAAAGCTGCGATTGCAGCTGCGGGACTTACGGTAGAGGATATCGACCTCATTATCGTGGCGACGATAACACCTGATATGGCGTTTCCATCGACCTCCTGTCTGCTTCAAGAGAAGCTTGGAGCCAAGCAGGCGGCAGCATTCGATCTTTCCGCAGCTTGCTCGGGCTTTATTTATGGCCTTGCGACAGCAACGAGCATGATTTCTTCCGGCTTGTATAAGCATGTGCTTGTTGTTGGCGCAGAGACGCTTTCGCGCATAACGGATTACACAGACCGCAATACATGCATTTTGTTCGGCGACGGTGCGGGTGCGGTTGTGCTTGGCGAGGTGCCAGAAGGCAGAGGCTTCAAGTCTTTCCAGCTCGGAGCGGATGGAGGCGGCGGTGAACTGCTGAAAGTAAGCGGCGGCGGTTCCCGCATGCCGGCTTCGGAGGAAAGTGTCGCATCACGGCAGCATTTTATCCATATGGCTGGCAATGATGTGTTTAAATTTGCGGTGCGCATTATGGGCAGCGCAGCAGAGGAAGCGCTTCGCAAAGCGGATATGACGAAGGATCAAATCGATCTGCTTATTCCGCATCAGGCGAATATTCGAATCATTCAATCGGCGCTTAACCGTCTGAATTTGTCTGAGGAGAAATGCATGATAAATTTGAACAACTACGGCAATATGTCCGCAGCATCGATTCCGGTTGCGCTGGCGGAAGCGGTTGAGCAAAATCGTGTGAAAGAAGGAGACGCTCTCGTATTCGTCGGCTTTGGCGGCGGACTGACTTGGGGAGCTTCTGTATTGATTTGGTAACGGAGGGATTGCAGGATGGGTAAAACCGCTTTTGTATTTCCAGGACAAGGTGCTCAGGCTGTAGGGATGGGCAAAGATGTTTATGAAGCGTTCTCGCGCTCGCGCCAGGTTTTTGAACAGGCAGACGAAGCGCTTGGCTTCAAGCTGAGCGAGATTATTTTTGACGGGCCGGAAGATACGCTGAAGCAGACGGCGAATACGCAGCCTGCGCTGCTTACGGTAAGCGTCGCGCTGCTGCAAGCGCTAGAAGGCCGCGGTTTGAAAGCGGACTATGTAGCGGGCCACAGCCTTGGGGAGTACAGCGCGCTAGTAGCATCGGGCGTTTTGTCCTTTGAGGATGCCGTTCGTACAGTGCGTTCCCGTGGTCTCTTTATGGAGCAGGCGGTTCCGGGTGGACATGGCGCAATGGCAGCTGTGCTTGGCGCAGAGCGCGAGGCGCTTGCCGAGCTATGCCGTACAGTGACGGCAGAAGGCCATGTTGTCGAGCTTGCGAACGTGAACTGCCCAGGGCAGATCGTCGTTTCCGGTTCTGCGGCTGGTGTTCAGGCGATTGTCGAACGCGGCAAGGAAGCAGGATTCAAGCGGGTCATTCCGCTTGAGGTTAGCGGCCCCTTCCATTCATCGCTTATGAAGCCTGCTGCCCAGCAGCTTGCTGGCGTATTGGCAGACGTAAGCATGAGCGATGCAGCTGTGCCTGTTGTAGCTAACGTTACTGCTAGTGCAGTGACGGATGCGGCGGAACTTCGCGGACTGCTGGTCGAGCAAGTCTACTCGCCCGTACTGTGGGAAGACAGCGTTCGTTATTTAATCGCGGAAGGCGTAGATACTTTCGTGGAAATCGGTTCAGGCACGGTGCTTGCCGGCTTGATCAAAAAAATCGATAAATCCGTCAAGGTGATCTCGCTTAACAGCATTGCAGCTCTGGATGCTTTGCAAGCAGCCGAATAGGGGAGGTTTTATCATGTTCGCGAATTTGGAAGGCAAGAAGGCGCTTGTAACGGGCGCTTCCCGTGGAATTGGCAGAGCGATTGCGATCGCGCTGGCAGAAGCCGGGGCCGATGTGGCCATTAACTATTCGGGCAGCGAGGCAGCCGCCGCTGAGACAGCTCAAGCTGTAGAGGCGCTTGGACGCCGTGCAATTGTACTGCAGGCTAATGTAGGCAAGGCGGCTGAATTCGAGGCTATGGTCAAGGATGTGCTGGAGCAGTTCGGTGCTATTGATATTTTGGTGAATAATGCCGGAATTACAAGAGACAACCTGATCATGCGTATGAAGGAAGAGGAATTTGACCAAGTTATTGAGACGAACTTGAAGGGCGTATTCAATGGCATCAAGGCGGTTACTCGTCCAATGATGAAGCAGCGTTCAGGCCGCATTATTAATATTTCATCCGTCGTTGGGGTGCTTGGCAATCCTGGACAAGCTAACTATGTTGCCGCTAAGGCTGGCGTTATTGGCCTTACGAAAGCTAGCGCGAAGGAACTGGCTTCGCGAGGCATTACGGTCAACTGCGTCGCGCCAGGCTTCATTCAGACTGAAATGACGGACAAGCTTCCAGAAGAAATGAAGGAATCGCTTGCCGGTCAAATTCCGCTTGCGCGCCTTGGTAGCCCTGAGGATATTGCAGCAGCTGTGCGTTTTCTGGCGTCTGATGTAGCAGGCTATATGACGGGTCAAACCATTCATGTAGATGGCGGCATGTACATGTAAAAAAAGTGCCGCAAAGGCCTTGCCGGGAATTAAAACGGTTACGTATGGCATTTTAGTTTTAATTCTCGTATAATACCAAAGAGGAGGTGAACCGGATGTCCGAAGTAATAGATCGCGTAAAACGTATCGTTGTAGACCGCCTAGGTGTAGACGAAGCGGAAGTAACGCTTGAAGCTTCATTTAAAGATGACCTCGGCGCTGACTCGCTCGATGTCGTGGAATTGGTCATGGAGCTTGAAGACGAGTTCGATATGGAGATCTCTGATGAAGATGCAGAGAAAATCACAACAGTAGGAGAAGTTGTTAAATACATACAATCTCTTAACTAAGGAAGCCTGGGTCCCGTTGTCACAAACGGGACTTCTCTCCATCTAGGGCATGTGATTATGAATACGAATAAATGAGCGTAAGAGCTATTTATATATAAAAGATACAGCGCAGCAGCGTGTTATCTATATTGCAGTTCATAGAGGTGAATCGAAATGAAGCAAAGAGTTGTCGTTACAGGTATGGGAGTTATGACTTCCCTCGGATATGAGCTTGAGGAGTTTTGGGGCAATTTGCTCGCAGGCAAGTCTGGTGTGTCCGTTGTGGAAGCGTTCGATTTTTCGGAATACCCTACGTACATTGCCGCAGAAATCAAAAACTTCAATCCGGAGGATTTCGGATTGGACAAGAAGGAAGCGCGCCGTATGGACCGCTTCGTGCAGTTCGCTGCGGTAGCCAGCCAATTGGCGGTTAAGGATGCAGATTTGAAAATCGGTGAAAACGCTGATGAAGAACGCGTAGGCGTTATGATTGGTTCCGGTATTGGCGGCCTGGGCACTTGGGAAGATCAGCATAATATTTTGCTGGAAAAAGGCCCGAAGCGCGTCAGCCCGTTTTTTATTCCAATGATGATTGCCAATATGGCATCTGGTCAAGTATCCATGCTGACTGGCGCGAAAGGCCCGAACAGCACGGCGGTTACCGCTTGTGCGACAGGCACGCATTCCATTGGTGATTCTTATAAGATGATTATGCGCGGCGACGCTGATGTCATGCTGTGCGGCGGTGCTGAGGCGACTATCCGTCCAACGGGAATGGCCGGCTTCTGCTCCATGCGCGCCATGTCCGTTCGCAATGATGAGCCAAGCAAAGCAAGCCGTCCTTTCGATATAGACCGCGATGGTTTCGTTATGGGCGAGGGTGCAGGCGTGCTTGTATTGGAATCTCTCGAGCATGCCCAAAAACGTGGAGCTCGGATCTACGCTGAAATTATTGGCTATGGCATGAGCGGCGATGCGCATCATATGACAGAGCCTGATCCAGACGGCGCAGCACGCTGTATGGTGAAAGCGCTCAAAGATGCTGGACTTGCTCCAGAAGAAATCGATTATATTAATGCTCACGGCACTTCAACGCCAGTAGGCGACCGTTCGGAGACGAAAGCGATTAAGAAAGCATTTGGCGACCATGCTTATAAGCTGGCAGTCAGCTCGACGAAGTCGATGACGGGACATTTGCTTGGCGCAGCCGGCGGAGTGGAAGCGGTTATTTTAGGCTTGACGCTGCAAAACGGTATCATTGCACCAACGATTAACTTAGACAACCAAGATCCAGAATGTGATTTGGATTATGTGCCGAATGAGCCGCGCAAAGCGGATGTTCGTATCGCAATGTCCAACTCCTTCGGTTTTGGCGGTCATAATGCGACGATCGTGATGAAAGTTTATGAAGCATGATTCTCTAAGCGAGCTGCAGTCGCGTCTGGGGCTACGCTTCAAACAACATAGGCTGCTGAAGCAAGCTTTCACGCATACGTCGTATGTAAATGAGCATAAACATGGCACAATCGAGCATAATGAGCGTTTGGAGTTTTTGGGCGATGCGGTATTGCAGCTGCTCGTCTCGGAATTTCTGTTTCGCTCATATCCACGTCGGCCGGAGGGCGAGCTTACGCGTATGCGCGCCTCGGTCGTATGTGAACCGTCACTTGCCCTTTTTGCGGAACGGCTCGCTCTTGGCGCCTACGTCCTGCTGGGACGGGGCGAAGAGCAGCTGGGCGGCAGACAAAGGCCGGCACTGCTGGCGGATTTGTTTGAAGCGTTTGTCGGTGCGATTTTTCTCGATGCGGGTATGGACCGGGCCCGTGCTTTTCTTGAAGAGCATGTGTTTCCATTCATCGAATCGAACGATTACGGACTGCTCGTGAAGGATTTCAAATCCAAGCTGCAGGAGCGCGCCCAGCATCATGGGCTCGGTACGGTAGAATACCGGATTACCGAGGAGCGCGGACCGGCGCATGATCGCGAGTTTGTCGTGGAAGTGATTTTGGGTGATGCCAGATGCGGCAGCGGCAGCGGTCGGACGAAGAAGGAAGCGGAGCAGCGCGCAGCGGAAGAAGCGTGGCACTCCCTTTCCGCTCAGCCGTAAAGAGGAAGCTATAGGAAGAGGCTACCAGGATTGTTACAAATCCTGGTAGCCTCTTTTTTTATTGTAAGAAAGGATGCTAGAAGGCATAAAGTGAGGTTATCCGGCGTCTGGATTTTGTGGTACAATAGCGGGTGAGGTGAAAGACAATTTATGTTCCTTAAGCGTATTGAACTAGCAGGTTTTAAATCGTTTGCCGATAAGACGGAGATGGAGTTCGTTACGGGGATTACGGCAGTGGTCGGCCCTAACGGCAGCGGCAAAAGCAATATTTCCGACGGCATCCGCTGGGTGCTCGGCGAGCAAAGCGCCAAAAGCCTTCGCGGCGGCAAAATGGAAGATATTATTTTCGCCGGAAGCGATGCGCGCAAAGCAGTCAATTATGGCGAAGTGTCGCTGACGCTCGACAATACGGATGGAGCACTGCCACTGGAGTACAATGAGGTGACAGTAACCCGCCGTGTCCATCGCAGCGGTGACAGTGAATATATGATTAACAAGCAATCATGTCGGCTCAAGGATATTACAGAGCTGTTTATGGATACGGGAATCGGCAAGGAAGCTTATTCGATTATCGGACAAGGCCGAATTGAGGAAATACTAAGCACTAGGTCTGAGGATCGCCGTGGTATTTTTGAAGAAGCTTCCGGTATCGTTAAATATAAATCGCGCAAGCGTGAAGCGCAGAAGAAGCTTGATGAGACGGAGCAGAACCTGCTGCGCATTCACGATTTGGTTACTGAGCTCGAAGACCAGGTAGGGCCGCTCAAGGAACAATCGGAGAAAGCGATTCATTATAAAGCGCTGCGGGAGCAGCTGCGAACGAAAGAAATTTCCATGTACGTTCACAACATTGATTCGGTCCATAAATCTTGGTCGGAGGCAAATGCCAAGCTGGAGGTGCTCAAGCAAAGCGAGCTGGAGCTGTCAACGGTTGTGAGCAAGCATGATGCGCATTTGGAGAAGGATCGCCTTGCGCTGCGCGAAATTGAGGAGAAGCTCGACCGCCTTCATGAAGCGATGCTGCAATATAGCGAGGATTATGAAAAATGCGAAGGCTACGGCGAGGTTTTGAAGGAACGCAAACGCAACTTGGAGCATAACAAGCTGCAGCTTGAGGAATCTGCTGCGTCTCAGGATGCCCGCATTGGCACGCTGATGCAGGAAGAGGCGGAATTCCGCAGCCGTGCAGCTGCTCTGGAGCTGCAGCTTGCCGATTTGAAGTCGAAGCTGGCTGAAGAGGAAGACCGTCTTATTGGCGTTGTTGGCGGAGCTGCGCCGGATGCCGAGGAGACGCTGAAGGGCGAACTGCTTGATGTGCTTAGTGCAATGGCGGAGCTGCGCAACGAAATTCGTTATGCCCAGCAGCAGAAGGAAGCTGTTGGACGGCGGATGGAGCGTCTTGGCGAGGATGAGCTGAAGTGGAAAGAGCAGAAGCGGAAAAGTGGAGCTAGACGTGCGCAGCTGGAAGCACAGCTGGAAGCGATTTTGAAAGATATTAATGGCGCTCGCAACAAATACATAGATGAGGCTGAAAAAGCGAAGCAGACCGGGCAGTATGTAGATGAAGCGGCTGCTGCTATTCGCAAATGGGAGCAAAAAATCGACGCCAGCATTTCCCGTCGCGATACGATGAAAGAAATGCAGGATGCACTCGACGGTTTTATGCACGGCGTTCGGGAGGTGCTCAAGGCGTCGCGCCGCACTTCGGGCGGCATTAGCGGCGTTCATGGCGCGGTTGCTGAACTGGTTCGCGTGCCAGAGCGGATCGAGGTAGCGGTTGAAACAGCGCTTGGCGGTGCGCTTCAGCATGTGGTCATGGAGGATGAGAAGACAGCTCGCGCAGCGATTGCATTTTTGAAGCAGCGTCAGCTCGGCCGGGCTACTTTTCTGCCTCTCGATGTCATTCGCGGAAGGCAAGTGCCTGAGCATGACAGACGACTTGCTGAAAACGCAGAAGGTTTTGTAGGCGTTGCTGCTGATCTGGTCTCTTGCGACCCGCAATATAAGTCTATTATTCAAAACTTGCTCGGCAATGTATTGCTTGCTGAAAATTTGGAGCAGGCGAACCGTATCGCTTCAAAATGTCAATATCGCTACCGGGTTGTAACGCTAGAGGGCGATGTTGTAAATGCCGGGGGTTCGATGACAGGCGGAAGCTTGCAGAAAAAAGGAGCAAGCTTGCTTGGACGGCAGCGGCAAATTGAAGGGCTGGATGAGGAAATTACGGCAGCTGAGGCAACGATGAAGCAGCTCCGCGACAAGCTCAGCGACCTACGCAAGGAGCAGTCGATCCGATCGCAAAATATGGAGGAGCTGCGCTCGCGTTCGGAGCAATCGCGTATTGACGAGCAGCAGGTGCGGGCAGAGCTTCAGCAGATGCTGTCTGAGGAAAAGCAGCTTAATGAGCAGGAGCAGCTGTATTCCGCTGATCGCAGCAGCCATTTGGCTGAGCAGCAAACGATGCAGGCTACTACCGAGCAGGCGCAGGCGAAGCTTGAGAAGTTGGTAGCAGATGAAGCTAGGCTGCAGGAGGCGATCAAGCTTGCCGAGGAGCGCCGCAAAGCGAGCGAAACGGCGAAGGAAGCACTGCAAGGCCAGCTGACCGATTTGAAAATCAGCTCAGCCAAGACAGACCAAGAAAAGCAGTCGTTTGAAGACCAAGCCGCCCGTGTTCGGGCTGATATTGTACGAGCGAAGCAGGAGCTTGGCAATGTCCGTTCCCTGCTTGCACAGCAGGAAGAGGAGATTGCTCGCCATGCAGACGAGAGCGTGCAGCAGGTGGAGCAGCTTAATCACCTGAAGCTTAAGAAGCAGGAATGCGCGGAGCAGACGGATTTGCAGCGTTCGGCAAGAGCGGATCGAATCCGTGAGCTGGAACAGGGCGAGAGCGAGACGAAGGAGCAGCGTACGCAGCTCCGGCAAATCGAGGAGCAGCTGCGCCAAAACGAAATCGCCGCCAATCGCCTTGATGTGGAGCTGGACAATTTGCTGCGCAAGCTCAGCGAGGAATACGAGCTAAGCATTGAGCTGGCGAGAGAGCAATACCCTGTGCCTGAAGATGTCATTGGTACACAAAATCTAGTTCGTGATTTGAAGCGCCAAATTACGATGCTAGGCGACGTGAATCTGGGCGCTATTGACGAGTATGAGCGCGTCAAGGAGCGTTATGAGTTTTTATCAGAGCAGAAGGATGATCTGGTAGAAGCCAAGACGACGCTTTATCAAGTTATTCGCGAGATGGACGATGAAATGTCGAAACGGTTCAAAACGACCTTTGAAGCGATCAGAGGCCACTTCAGCATCGTGTTTGCCAAGCTGTTCGGCGGCGGCCGGGCAGATCTTGTTCTGGTCGAGCCGGATCGCGTGCTCGATACGGGTATCGACATTGTAGCGCAGCCGCCAGGCAAGAAGCTGCAAAACTTGCAGCTTCTCTCCGGCGGTGAGCGGGCGCTTACGGCAATTGCGCTGCTGTTTGCAATTTTGCAGGTGAAGCCAGTGCCTTTCTGCGTATTGGATGAGGTAGAGGCAGCGCTTGATGAAGCGAATGTATCTAGGTTTGCCCAATATTTGCGTGAATTTTCCGAGCTCACGCAGTTTATCGTCGTTACCCACCGCAAAGGCACGATGGAGGAAGCCGATGTGCTTTATGGCGTAACGATGGAGGAAGGCGGCGTATCGAAGCTCGTATCGGTCCGTCTGGAGGAAGAAGAGGAGCAGGCTACCGCGTAGCATGCGGATCTAAGAATGAGGAAATCATATAGCATAGTTACGAAGACGGAGGAGCAATCGCGATGAGTTTTTTCAAAAGATTGAAGGAAAGCATCGCTTCCAAGACGGAAGCGGTCACGACGATATTTAAAGAAGGGTTATCCAAAACCCGCACAGCGTTTGTCGAAAAAGTAGAAGAGCTCATTACGCGCCGGAAAAAGATTGACGAGGAGTTTTACGAGGAGCTTGAAGAAATTTTGATTGGCGCCGATGTAGGCGTCAATACCGTGATGAAGCTGATTGACGAGCTGCGTGCAGAAGTGAAAAAACGCAAAATCGAAGATGCGGCGGATTTGCAGCCGGTATTGTCGGAGAAGCTCGTTGAGTTGCTGAGGGGTGATGACAACGAGAAAACAGCGCTTCGCATGTCGGGTAGCGGCATTACCGTTATTTTGTTCGTCGGCGTCAATGGCGTTGGCAAAACGACGACGATTGGCAAGCTGGCCTACAAGTATAAAAATGAGGGCAAAAGCGTCCTGCTGGCAGCGGGCGATACGTTCCGCGCCGGTGCCATTGAGCAGTTGGAGGTGTGGGGCCAGCGCGTAGGCGTTGACGTCATTAAGCAGCAGTCCGGCTCCGATCCGGCAGCCGTCATGTTTGATGCGGTGCAGGCGGCGAAGCAGCGGGGCGTAGATATTTTGCTTTGCGACACAGCGGGAAGGCTGCAAAACAAGTCCAATTTGATGGAAGAGCTCAATAAAATTTTCCGCGTCATTCAGCGTGAAATTCCAGATGCGCCTCATGAGGTGCTGCTGGTGCTCGATGCGACTACTGGCCAAAATGCACTCAGCCAAGCGAAGCTGTTCGGCGAGAAAAGCGGCGTAACCGGCCTCGTATTGACGAAGCTTGATGGTACAGCTAAAGGCGGCATCGTCATTGCTATCCGCAATGAGCTGAATTTGCCTGTGAAGCTGGTAGGCTTAGGCGAGAAGATGACGGATTTGCAACAGTTTGATTCGGAGCAGTTTGTACATGCCTTGTTTGCGGGCCTTATCAAGGATCAAGAGGGATCGGAAGAGGCGGAAACGCAGCAGTAAATAAGCTTTTTGAAAATATAAGAATGTATAAGTTTCCCCTTTATACTCCGCTTATATTTCACCGCGAAACGTTAGCTTTACCGCCAGAGGACGGCTTTCGGCCGTTTACGCTTGGTCTAAAATGCATCCATTTAGGGATGACAAGGTTTAAAGCTTGACAGTGCCTGCTTCAATCGTGTAAGATAAGAGACGTTGCTTAGGTGTAAAGGATTTACCCTTGACGGGAAGGAGCAAAGGTCATGAATGCTAGTGAACCAGACGCCCTTGCGAAGACGACCCGAATTAATTTATTGTTTGACTTTTATGAGCCCCTGCTCACTGAGAAGCAGAGGACTTCACTTAAATATTATTTTCACGATGATTTCTCGCTTGGGGAAATTGCAGCGGAATCCGGCATTAGCAGGCAGGCGGTTTATGAGCATGTGAAGCGCGCGGTGCAGGTGCTTGAAAGCTACGAGGGCAAGCTTCGCTTGCTGGAGAAGCATGAAGCGCTGCAGCAGCTTGCCGAACATCTGGGAAATAGCGTAACAGAGCTTTCCCTTGGAACGGATGCCAAGCAGGGAATTCTAGATATAATTGAGCAATTAATAACGACGAACAACAGGTAAGGAAATAACGGAGGTGATGGATCATGGCGGCATTTGAAAGCTTGTCAAGCCGATTGCAAAACGTTTTTAGCAAGCTGAAGGGCAAAGGCAAAGTATCCGATGCTGATGTAAACGAGGCGATGCGTGAAGTACGTCTTGCGCTGCTGGAGGCAGACGTTAACTTTAAAGTCGTCAAAGATTTTATCGCCAAAGTAAAGGAACAGGCTATTGGTCAGGAAGTGGAGAAAAGCTTTACTCCAGGCATGGTCATTATTAACATCGTTAATAAAGAACTGACCGAGCTGATGGGCGGTACGCAAAGCAAGCTGGCGAAAGCGAATAAACCGCCAACGGTTATTATGATGGTCGGCTTGCAGGGCGCAGGTAAAACAACGACGTCCGGCAAGCTTGCCAAGCTTCTGCAGAAGAGCAATCATAAGCCTTTGCTTGTAGCCTGCGATATTTATCGTCCAGCTGCGATCAAGCAGTTGCAAGTGCTCGGCGAGCAAATCAATGCTCCGGTGTTTGCGCTTGGCGATCAAGCTTCTCCGGTAGAAATTGCGAAGCAAGGCTTGCAGCATGCGAAAGAAAATCATAATGACTACGTCATTATTGATACAGCGGGCCGGCTTCATATTGACGAAACGCTGATGGACGAGCTGAAGCAAATTCATCAGCTGGTTAAGCCCGATGAAGTGCTGCTCGTTGTTGACTCCATGACAGGTCAAGATGCAGTCAACGTAGCACAAAGCTTCCATGAGCAGCTTGAGCTGACCGGTGTTGTATTGACGAAGCTTGATGGCGACACCCGTGGTGGTGCGGCATTATCCGTTAAAGCTGTAACAGGCCAGCCAATCAAGTTTGCTGCTATGGGCGAGAAGATCGATTCGCTTGAGCCGTTCTATCCAGACCGGATGGCATCGCGGATTCTCGGCATGGGTGACATGCTTTCTCTTATCGAGAAGGCCCAGATGAACATTGATGCAGACAAAGCTGCCGAGATGGAGCGCAAGATGCGCACGGCCGAGTTTACATTTGATGATTTTCTGGAGCAAATGGCGCAGGTTCGCAATTTGGGGCCGATTGACCAGTTGATGGATATGTTGCCAGGGATGGGCAAGGTCAAAGGCCTTAAAGACATGAAAATCGATGAGAAGCAAATCGGCCGTATTGAGGCGATTGTGCGCTCGATGACGAAGGAAGAAAAGACGAAGCCGGAAATTCTTAACCACAGCCGCCGGAAGCGGGTTGCTGCTGGAAGCGGAACATCGGTTGCCGAAGTCAATCGACTGATCAAGCAGTTCGATGACATGCGCAAAATGATGAAGCAGTTTTCGTCCATGATGGGGCCTAAAGGCCTCAAGGGCGGCAAGAAGGGCCTTAAAGGCATGCTGGGCAAAGGCATGAAGTTTCCGTTTTAAATAGCAAATAGGTTTATTAGTTGAAGGAGGTGAATTTCACATGGCAGTACGTATTCGTTTGAAACGTATGGGTGCTCACAAAGCCCCTTTTTATCGCGTAGTTGTTTCTAACTCCCGTTCGCCGCGCGACGGTCGCTTTATCGAGGAGATCGGTACTTATAACCCGGTTGCACAACCGGCTCAAGTATCCATCAACGAAGAAAAAGCTTTGAAATGGCTGCAAAACGGAGCGCAAGCTTCGGATACAGCTCGCGACTTGCTTTCCAAAGCAGGCGTAATGAAAAAGTTCCATGAGCTTAAGCAACAGAAATAACTGTTGAACAGCGGAGGGCCTTTATAATGAAAGAATTGATTCTTGTCATAGCAAAGGCGTTAGTGGATCATCCGGAAGACGTAAACGTGAAGGAAAGAGACGATGACCGCGGCATCGTATATGAGCTGTCGGTTCATGCGGAGGATGTCGGTAAAATTATCGGCAAGCAAGGCCGCATCGCGAAAGCGATGCGTACGGTTGTAACCTCCGCAGCTGTCAAATCAGAGAAGCGGGTTATCGTGGACATCATATCGTAAAACGTATTCGGAGAGGGTTAGGGTAGTTTATCCTAACCCTTTTTCAAACATAAAAGCAGGATGATATTCATAGCGGATATTTTCTGTTTTTACGCAAAACGGCTGCTGCCGCCTTTTTTCGGGCCGGCGTCAGCCGTTTATGCGTGTATCATGAGGATTTTGCATAAATGGCCTTGAATGGCGGAGCAACCGCTTATTGGCGTTCTGCGCTTCATTGATTTATGCAAAATCCTGATCATAATAAAAAGAAAACACGAAAGAAAGGATACATGAATAATGAGCGGCAAATGGTTTACAGTTGGCAAAATCGTTAATACACATGGTCTGCGCGGCGAGTTGAAGGTGCTGTCCCAGACCGATTTTGGAGATCTGCGTTTTGCAGCAGGCAATAAGCTCGTTATGATTCATGAGGAGCATGGCACGAAGCTGGAAGTAGAGATTGCGGGCTCCCGTGAGCATAAGGGCAATTATATTATTAAGCTTAAGGGATATAATGATATTAATGAAGTGGAGAAGTACAAGGGCTGGCTGCTGAAGGTAGCAGAGGAGCAGCTTGGGAAGCTGGATGATGGGGAATATTATTTCCACGAAATTATCGGCTGCCGCGTCGTAACAGACGAGGGCGAGGAGCTGGGCACCATTTCTGAAATTTTGCGGCCAGGCGCTAATGATGTGTGGGTCGTGGACCGCCCTAAAGGAAAAGGAAGCCAAGTGCTAATTCCCGTTATCGATGAAGTACTGCTGAACGTAGACATTGCGACGAAGACGGTAACCGTTCATCTGATGGAAGGGTTGATTTAGCGTGAGAGTAGATGTGCTTACGCTCTTCCCTGAAATGTTCGATGGCGTGTTTGGGGCCAGTATTCTTGGCAAGGCACAGGAAAAAGGCATCGTAGCACTGAATGCCATTAATTTTCGCTCTTACTCCGGCAATAAGCATAATACGGTAGACGACTATCCGTATGGCGGAGGAGGAGGCATGGTGCTTAAAGCAGAGCCTGTATTTTCGGCTGTTGAGCACTTAATGGAGCAGGTCGGAACAGGATCCCGTCCGCGTGTTATTTTAATGTGTCCACAAGGGGAAACCTTCACCCAGCAGAAGGCAGAGGAGCTGGCGAAGGAAGAGCATCTGATTATGATTTGCGGTCATTACGAGGGTTATGATGAGCGTATACGCGAGCATTTAGTAACGGATGAGCTTTCGATTGGCGACTATGTGCTGACTGGCGGGGAGCTTCCTGCGATGGTTGTTATCGACAGCGTAGCACGCCTGCTTCCTGGCGTCCTTGGCAATGAAACTTCGGCAGTAACAGATTCATACAGCACAGGCCTGCTGGAGCATCCGCATTATACAAGGCCCGCTGTATTTCGTGATATGGAGGTGCCGGAGGTGCTTATTTCCGGCCACCATAGCCGCATCGAGACATGGCGCCGCGAGCAATCGCTGCTTCGCACACGGAGCAGGCGTCCTGACCTGCTGGAGAAGGCTGAATTGACCGCCAAGGAGCGTAAATGGCTTGCTTCCTTGGACAAACAGCAGTCTTAAGCGATAATGTTGGCAAGCCCGGAAAAAGATGTTGAAATTTGGGTTTGAATATGGTATGATTTCAAATGTTGTTCGTATTAATCGGACGGTCCGCTAATGGTAATGACCCAATTTCAAATGGGAAGTTGGAGAGCTATTAAGAACGTCTATGGTGGAAGGAGTGAATCCAAGATGAATCTCGTACAAGCGATTACGCAAGAGCAGCTTCGCAAAGACCTTCCTAACTTTCGTCCCGGTGACACGTTGAAAGTATACGTTAAAGTTATCGAGGGATCCCGCGAGCGGATCCAGCTATTTGAAGGCGTTGTAATCAAACGTCGTGGCGGCGGTATTAGCGAAACTTTTACAGTACGTAAAATTTCCTACGGTGTTGGCGTCGAAAGAACTTACCCGTTGAACTCGCCTAAAATCGATCGTATCGATGTGGCACGTCGTGGTAAAGTACGTCGCGCTAAACTGTACTACCTACGTAACCTTCGTGGTAAAGCAGCTAGAATTAAAGAAATTCGTTAAGTCGAATAGACAAGAGGGGGCTTGGTTAAACAAGCTCCCTTTCGTTATTCTTACAGCTTGTCAGAAAGTATGAATTCGAGGATGGAAAGAAGGCGTTTTTATGGACCAGCAATCACGTAATGATGAAAATGTAACTGAAATCACATCAGATAGCGCCGAAACGGCTACTCCATCTGCTGAGTCTGACAAGGCAGCGCCTAGCCAAAAAGCAAAAGCGATGAAAGAAACGGTAGAGTGGATCAAAGCGCTTGCTATAGCAGTCGTGCTGGTCGTCATTATCCGCAGTTTTCTGTTTGCGCCGTTTATGGTTGAAGGTGAATCCATGCATCCAAACTTTGAAACAGGCGAGCGTCTCATTGTGAATAAAATTTTGTACAAATTCCGTGAGCCTGACAGAGGCGAGGTTGTCGTATTCCATGTCCCGGAACAAGGCAGAGATTTTATTAAACGCGTCATTGGACTGCCAGGAGATACGATCAAGGTTCAAGGCGATGACGTCTTCATTAATGATGTGAAATTGGAAGAGCCATACATTGCGGATGCCATTAAACAGGCTCAGGCAAATGGTCAGCTTTATAATACAGAATCAGATTTTCCTAATGAGCGAATAACGGAAGCGACTGTGCCGGAGGATACGATTTTCGCAATGGGCGACAATCGCAGCAACAGCCAGGACAGCCGTGCCCTTGGTTATATTTCGGATAAAGAGCTTGTAGGACGGGCGGAAGTTATTTTCTGGCCGCTGAACAAGCTGAGCTTTATTAAGCATTAATTGGCATTTGAATGAGGTGAGAAATTGACGATTCAATGGTTCCCCGGTCATATGACGCGGGCGAAACGACAAATACAGGACAAGCTCAAGCTGATTGATGTAACGATCGAGCTGCTTGATGCACGTATTCCAATGTCCAGCCGCAACCCGATTGTCGATGAAATTTTGGGCGGCAAGCCGCGGCTGATCGTGCTCAACAAGTCTGACCTAGCAGATGCAAAGGTGACAGAGCAATGGATTACGTATTTTAAGGGAGAAGGCCATGAATGTATTGCGGTCGATTCTTCAACAGGAACGCGGGTAAACGAGGTTCCGGTTAAAGCAAAAGAACTGCTGCAGGAAAAAATTGACCGTCAAATCGCAAAGGGCATTAATCCAAGAGCGGTGCGCGGTCTCATCGTCGGCATTCCGAATGTGGGGAAATCGACGCTGATCAACCGTCTGGCGGGTCGCAATATTGCGCTTACTGGTGATCGGCCAGGCGTAACAAAAGGCCAACAGTGGATAAAAGCAGGCAAGGATATGGAACTGCTAGACACGCCGGGCATTTTGTGGCCGAAGTTCGAGGATGAGCTTGTCGGCTATCGCCTTGCGATGACAGGTGCGATTCGCGAGCAGGTTTTGAATATTGAAGATATTGCGTTTTTTGCTTTGAAGGAATTGGTTGACCGTTACTGGAATAGTGTGAAAGAGCGCTTCGAGTTGACGATGGAACAGCCGGATACGAATGAGTCTGATGAAATCGTCAAGGTGATGGAGGAAATCGGACGCAAGCGTGGTTGTTTGCAGAGCGGAGCGCGAGTTGACCTGGAGAAGGTTTCGGGCATTATTTTGCGGGAGCTGCGTGCGGGCAAGTTCGGCCATATTTCGCTTGAAGCACCGTGGAAGCAAAATAGCTAGATTTTTGATGCAATGAGTGTCCTTGTAGTCCTGAGGATTTGAAGCGGGGGATAGGCGGATATGCTGGAGTATGAACGTAAGCTGTGGAGTGAAGGCTGCCAGGCAATTGCTGGTGTGGATGAGGTTGGCCGGGGCTGCCTGTTCGGCGATGTCGTCGCTGCTGCTGTCATTTTGCCGCCTGATCTGGTCATTGAAGGGGTAAATGATTCCAAGAAGCTCTCGGAGAAAAAGCGGGATCAGCTTTATGATATCATTATCGAAAAGTGTATCGCGTGGTCGGTTACCCGTGTAGACGCTGCTGAAATTGACCGCATTAATATTAAGCAGGCTGCTAGGCTTGCAATGAAGCTTTCAATCGAATCATTGGCGATAGAGCCTGATTATTTGCTCATTGATGCAGAGAAAGTGGATGTGCCAAAGCCGCAGCTTGCGATCATCAAAGGGGATGCCAACAGCCAGACGATTGCTGCTGCATCGATTTTGGCCAAAGTAACGCGCGATCGTTTATGTGCGGATGAATGGGAGCAGCTGTATCCAGAATACGGCATAGCTGTACATAAGGGCTACCCGACCAAGCTACATCGCGAGCGGCTGCTAGAGTATGGGGCGAGCCCGCTGCATCGCAAAACCTTTCTTGGGAAAATATTTGCGGAGCAGCAGCAATTATTTTAAACGAGCGGCGGATTATAAGTTTATATGCTTATTTGGATAATGGCATTGGGCGGTTTGGCTATCGCTAGATTTGCTTAAATAAAGAAAGACGGCGCGCTGTTGGTGCAGCGCATGCGCCGTCTTTTTTTTGTATAATGGGGGTTAAATAGGGGTTGATTGAGCAAGCGGCGAAAAAGCTGATTCATCATACGAAGGCGACTAGCCGATAAAGGTAATAAAGCATGTTTTGATAGCGAAGCAGAATGAAGCCTGACGGGCGTAAGCTGAATTTCATCGTAAAACGGGAGCGATGGCAATGAATATTGGACAAATGATGAGAAGCATGCTGGGCGAAGCGTCGGGAACGGATATACGTTCAGCTGAGCTGAAGCCGGGACAGACGGTACGCGCCCTGGTGCTGCAGGTATCGGACAACAATGAGGCCATTGTGCAAATCAACGGCGTGCAGGTAAGGGCGACGCTTGAGGTGCCGTTGGCCGCAGGCCAAGCAGCGATGCTTCAGGTTGGGGCGCAGGCGGAAGGCGGCCTTATTATGCTGAAGCAAATAGACGCTTCGCTCGCCGAGCTGCCGGAACAGTCAATTAAGGATCTGCTTAAGCAGTTCGCTTTGCCCGACCAGAAATGGGCGGCGCAAATCATAAAGAACTTAAATCAAGAAGGCATCCCGCTGAACAAGGATGCCGCGCAGGTGTTTCAGCAAGCGGCGGCAGCTATGCCGTCTGGTGCGGATACAGAGCAATGGATGCAGGCGGCAGCCTCGGCATTCAAGCGCGGTTTGCCTGTGACGGCAGCAACGATTAGTGCGCTGCAGCAGGTGATGTTTGGTCCAGCGGCGCATGAGCTGCTGGACCAGCTGAGCCAGCTGGCGACGACTGCGGCTGCAGCCGGCGGCAAGGAAGCCGCCAGCGGGCAGGCGCAGGCGGGCGGGAAGGAGGCCCAGCTTGCGCAGCAGCTGGGCAAGCTGCAAGCGCTGCTCGGCGAAGGCGCAGAGCTGCTGCGGGGGCTTGGCGGCGGCGAGAAGCCGGAAGCCGCCGCTGGCGAAGCCGGGCGCGCGAATGCGCTGCAGCCGCGCGGAGCAGAAGCGGGAGCCGCCGCGGCGAGAGCGGCGGAGACGGCAAGCAGTGGACAGCCCGCGAAGGCGAGCGGGGCTGAAGCGGCTGTGGCAGCAAGCAAAGGCGATGCTGCTGCGGGAACGGGGGCCGCCGCTGCGGCAGCAGGAGCGGCTGGCAAAGCGGAAGCCAGTCCGGCCAACTGGCTCGGCCAGATGATGAAGTGGCTCGGTGTCGATCACGAGCAGCAGCTCGGAAAGCAACTGCTTGGCATTCAGATACAGCCAGCGGCAGGCTCGACGGAGCCTGCCGCTGCAGAAGCAGAGCAGGGTGTCGCCAATCAGTCCCGTAACGGCGCAGAACAGGCGCTGCGCGGTGAAAACGCGTCTGGGCGCAATGCAAGCTCCGGACAGCTGCAAGAGCGTTCTGGAGCAGCTGAGCGGCCTCTAGCAGCTGCCCAAGCACACCAGCAGGCAGCAGCGGCAAGCGACAAGCTGCCTGAAGGCAGTAAACTTGGCGCTGACTTGCTGAAAGCCGATTCTGGGGCGAATACGCTGCAAGGGTACAAAGGGGAGCCATTGCCTGCTCTTGCTCAAGATAATAAGCAGAATGTGCAGGAATCGCTGAAAAGCGTACTTCTCGCGCTTTCAACCTCCGATGACGCGCCCGCCGCACTTAAAGAGGCGGCGCATCAGCTAGTGCAGCATATTACAGGCCAGCAGCTGCTAATGTCTCCTGAGCGCAATGGCGCCCTTTTCAGCCATCTCACCGTTTTCGTTCCTTTTAAGGGAGATGACGGCAATCAGACGGCATCGGTCCATATTCAAACGCGGCGAGGCCGAAAGGGCGAGCTGGATGCGGATAATTGCCGGCTGCTATTTGATTTATCGATGAAAACGCTAGGAGATACGGTAGTAGACGTCCATGTCGTGGACAAAATTGTAAGCTTGACACTGTGGAATAATCATCCGGCAATGGATGGTCTTGCGAAATCTTCCCGAGCGGAAGTTGCAGACAGCTTGAATCAGGCGGGCTACCAGCTGCTGTCGCTGCGAACCTCTCCGATTGCAGAAAATGAGGAGCACGCTGCTGATGGAGCTGCAGAAGGACATATTACTGCCCCAAGGACGTTTCTTTCCGGCCGTTATAAAGGGGTGGACCTGAAGGTATGAGCGCAGAAGAAAACAAGAACAACAAACCTGAACCGATACGGCGGGCAGTTGCGCTCAAATACGAGCCGGGCGTCGGAACAGCGCCTGTCGTCGTTGCGAAAGGCAAAGGCTATTTAGCAGAGCAGCTAATAGAAAAGGCGAAGGAAAACGGCATTCCGATGCAGGAGGATGCTTCGCTTGTAGAAGTGCTGTCCAAGCTTGATATCGATCAGACGATTCCACCTGAGCTTTATACGCTGGTAGCGGAAATACTCAGCTTTGTTTATCGCTCGGATCGTAAGGCGAGGGATTTGAATGACTAATAGAAAGCCAGACCAGCCTGAACTGACAAGCAGCAAGCGGGCGGACAAGCGCAAATGGACCGGAAAGCTTGGGGAAGCTGCTGCAGAAGCCTACTTGCTGGAAGCCGGCTATACGATTGAGGAGCGCAACTGGCGCTGCCGATCGGGCGAGCTGGATCTCATTGTGTGCGGGGAAGACAAGCTGGTATTTGTCGAGGTGCGCACACGCCGGTCAGGCGGGCGTTTCGGCACAGCCGCGGAGTCGGTTGACTGGCGCAAGCAAAAACAAGTGGCGGAAACAGCGCAAGTTTACTTGAAGCTGACTCGGCAGCTGGAACGGAGCATACGCTTTGATGTCGTTGCTATTACGCTGGAGCACGATGATGCAATAAGTGAGCTGAAGCATATAATAGCGGCATTTTAGCGGTGCATGGTTGAATTGCGAACATTTAAAGCGTGTGAGTCCCAGATATTGGAATATGAAAGCCGTCCTGCTAAAAATGAAAGGAGCATCACTGCGCAATAGGCGGTGATGCTCCTTTTGTTGTTTGATGGATTACTTGTTTAAAATTACTTGTTTAAATCGGCTCTGCTCTTATATGCCTAACCCTATTTTGAACAGCTTATAAGTGTAGCTTTCGATATTGGATAGCTTCTGCTACATGCTCGGCCTCGATATAGTGGCTGCCTTCAACATCAGCTACCGTTCGCGAAAGGCGCATAATGCGGTCATGGGCACGCATGCTGATAGGGAGCGTTTGGAGCGCTTGCCCAAGCAGCTCCGCAGCATCCTGGCGAATCAGCATCACCCGGTGCAGGGATGAGCCAGATAAGCTTGCATCGCCCTCGATTTTCAGCTTTGCAAAACGTGCTTTCTGCCGTTTCCGAGCTGCTTCGACAAGGCGGCGCATCGCTTCAGAGGACAGATTGTTGCGGCTAATATCCGTTATTGAGCTGCCGAGGTCAATGGGCTGCGGAACCTCAAGCTGGATGTCGATCCGATCGAGAAGCGGACCGGACAGCTTGGATTTATACCGGGTAATGATGGCATCCGTGCAGGTACAGCGTTTATCTAATGTCTCATGCCCTGAAAATCCGCAAGGACAAGGATTAAATGACATAGCTAAAATAAAGCGGGCGGGGAAATGAAAGACGGCGCTAGTGCGCGCAATCGTCACAATTCCATCTTCCAATGGCTGCCTCAGTACCTCAAGTGTTTGCCGCGAAAACTCAGGCAGTTCGTCTAAATACAGCACGCCATGGTGGGCGAGTGTCACTTCGCCAGGTTTTGGCACAGATCCGCCACCTACGAGTCCGCCTGCAGAAATCGTATGATGCGGGGCGCGGAAAGGGGCAGCAGCAATCAGTCCTTGATTGTCAGTAGACAGCTTTCCGGCAGCGCTGTATATTTTGGTCACTTCAATCGCTTCCTGCTCGGTCAAAGGCGGGAGAATGGTTGGCAGCCTGCGAATCATCATCGTTTTTCCTGTGCCCGGCGGGCCTGAAAACAGCACATTATGCCGACCTGCCGCAGCAATAACGAGCGCACGCTTGGCCAGCTGCTGACCGATAACATCGCTGTAGTCGCCGCAGTGAGGCGCAAGCTTAGGTTTATTTTCAGCCAACATCCCAGAATAGCTCTTGTCGCCATTTTGTTGGGACGGAGGACAGCGAATCGCCTCCAACCCCTCGCTATCCTGTGGACGCAAATCCATTAAATGCTTGATAGCAAAAAGCTCCATACCGGCTATCCAGGCAGCCTCCGGAGCATTGGCGAGCGGCAGCAGCACGCGGCGGATGCCTGATTTTTTGGCCTGTTCGATCATCGCAAGCACGCCGGTTACCGGCCTAATAGATCCGTTAAGCGAAAGCTCGCCCAGCATCATCGTGTTATGAAAGAGTGCCGCATTTAATTGTCCGCTAGCCGCCAAAATGCCAGCAGCTATGGCAAGGTCAAACGCCGTGCCTTCCTTGCGCAAATCGGCAGGGGCAAGGTTGACGGTAATACGCTCCATCGGGAAGGTGAAGCCGCTATTTTTAATAGCAGCCCGTACTCGCTCGACGGATTCCCGTACAGCGGGGTCTGGCAGCCCGACCACCGCAATTTGCGGCAGGCCGCTTGCAATATCGACCTCCACTGCAATTTCTTTGCCTTCGACGCCATAAACGGTCGCGCTCTGCATTAAGCTGAACATAACAAAAAGCACCTCCAATTAGTGGGATGAAGGTGCTTCCTTACGTCCTGTATATCGCGGTTATGATTTTAAGTGAAATGCCATAATGGATTGCTCTTATGGAGTAGCAAACGAATGTTTGGTACAAACTAATCATAATGGGCGCTGTCCATTTTTGTCAAATATTGAACGAAAGGGTGGTGGATGCGAGTAAAAGGCAGTAAATTAGCGGATTGTGGCGTTTAATCTCAAATTGAGATTGAATCCATATCAAAAAAGCCGAAGTCTTCTTGCACGAATATAAGGTAACACCAGAGGAAAAATGCTATGATAATAGATGTTTGTGTACATACGACTGATTTCGGTCTATGAAATGGAGGATTTCAACAATGAATATCCATGAGTATCAAGGCAAAGCGTTATTGAAACAGTATGGTGTAGTTGTGCCTGAGGGCAAAGTTGCGTTCACCGTTGATGAAGCGGTTGCAGCAGCAGAAGAGCTTGGTACGAAAGTTGTTGTTGTAAAAGCACAAATCCATGCGGGCGGCCGTGGTAAAGCTGGCGGTGTTAAAGTCGCAAAAAGCTTGGATGAAGTTCGCGCATATGCAGGAGAAATCCTTGGAAAAGTGCTCGTTACGCATCAAACTGGCCCAGAAGGTAAAGAAGTTAAGCGCCTTCTTATTGAGCAGGGCTGTGACATCAAGAAAGAATATTATATCGGTGCTGTTCTTGACCGTGGCACAGGCCGCGTCGTCATTATGGCTTCAGAGGAAGGCGGCACGGAAATTGAAGAAGTTGCCGAGCATTCCCCTGAGAAAATTTTTAAGGAAATCGTTGATCCAGCTGTGGGACTGCAAGTGTTCCAAGCGCGTAAGCTCGCTTATGCAATCAACATTCCAACTGCACTCGTTAACAAAGCTGTTAAATTCATGATTTCGTTGTACAACGCTTTCGTTGAGAAAGATTGTTCTATTGCCGAGATCAATCCACTTGTCGTAACTGGCGATGGTGAAGTGATGGCATTGGATGCGAAGCTGAATTTTGACTCCAATGCACTATACCGTCATAAGGATATTGTCGCATTGCGCGATCTGGAAGAGGAAGATGCGAAAGAAATCGAAGCTTCCAAATACGATCTCAGCTACATTGCCCTTGATGGCAACATTGGCTGCATGGTTAATGGCGCAGGCCTTGCTATGGCGACAATGGACATTATCAAATATTATGGCGGCGACCCTGCGAACTTCCTGGACGTAGGCGGCGGTGCAACGAAAGAGAAAGTAACAGAAGCGTTCAAAATCATTTTGTCCGATGAAAATGTTAAAGGGATTTTCGTTAATATTTTTGGCGGCATTATGCGTTGTGACGTTATTGCGGATGGCGTTATTGCGGCCGCGAAGGAAATTGGCCTCGATCGTCCGCTTGTCGTAAGACTGGAAGGCACAAACGTTGAATTGGGTAAAAAAATGCTGAACGAGTCGGGACTGAACATCGTAGCAGCGGACTCTATGTCAGACGGCGCACAAAAAATTGTCGCTCTCGTGAAATAAATACGCGTATGAATTCATGGACGGGGATGTGAGATTCGATGAGCATTTTGGTAAACAAAGATACAAAAGTGATTACGCAAGGGATTACGGGCGCAACTGGCTTGTTTCACGCGAAAGGCGCACTCGATTACGGTACGCAAATGGTAGGCGGAGTAACGCCGGGTAAAGGCGGAACTAACGTCGATATCACTCTTGAAAACGGTTCAACGGTATCGCTTCCAGTGTTTAACACTGTTGAGCAGGCGGTAAAAGCGACTGGCGCTACAGCTTCGGTTATTTATGTGCCGCCAGCATTTGCAGCTGATTCTATTCTAGAAGCCGTTGACGCTGGACTTGAACTTGTTATCTGTATTACGGAAGGCATTCCGGTACTAGACATGGTCAAAGTTAAGCGTTATATGGAAGGCAGCAAATCGATTTTGATCGGACCTAACTGTCCAGGTGTTATTACACCAGACGAATGTAAAATCGGCATTATGCCAGGCTACATTCACACGAAAGGCCATGTAGGCGTTGTTTCCCGCTCGGGAACATTGACTTACGAGGCGGTTCACCAGCTGACGACTCGCGGCATTGGACAATCCTCTGCAGTCGGTATTGGCGGCGACCCAGTGAAAGGCTCCGAGTTTATCGACATTTTGAGCCGTTTCAATGATGACCCTGATACTTACGCGGTTATTATGATCGGTGAAATTGGCGGTACAGCAGAAGAAGAAGCGGCAGAATGGGTTAAAGCCAATATGAAAAAGCCGGTTGTAGGCTTTATCGGCGGCGCAACAGCGCCTCCAGGCAAACGTATGGGCCATGCTGGCGCGATCATTTCCGGAGGCAAAGGAACAGCTGCTGAAAAAATCGCTACGCTTGAAGCATGCGGAATTAAAGTAGCGCCTACTCCATCGGATATGGGCTCCACGCTCGTATCGGTGCTTGAAGAGCAAGGCCTGTTGGAAAAATGCACAACTGTTGCAAAATAATAAAGCTTTGAAAAAGGTAAGCAACCTTTCGATTCCCGTTAGCGGGAGCTGAAAGGTTGCTTTTTTTTATGAAGATGAGAGGGCGACTTGCATTCTTCAGCCATGTAACGCACAATAGGAAAGAATGTAAGGGCGTGCCTCATTATAATGGAGGCCGAACGATATGGAACGTGATCATGATGAATGCAGGCAAATCGTAATGATGCTTAGCGAAGTGCCAGGCATTGGCTGGCGCACGATTCAGAAGGCAGTAGCGAGCGGCGCGTGGCGAGAGGGCAGCGGTCAGGATGAAGCAGCCTATGTTAAGGCCGGTTTTAGCACCCAGCAGGCACGGTCGGCTGTTAAGCGAATAGGGCAAGGACTCGTTGCTTCAGGCTCTTCCTATGAAAAGGCCGTTCAGCTTGGAGCTAGTGTCATTACACCGTTTGATGAAGCCTATCCAAACTATTTGCTGCAAATTCCGCAGCCGCCATGGGTGTTGTATGCGATTGGCCGTCTGGAGCTGTTGAAGCGCCCAATCATAGCAATCGTCGGAACGCGCAATCCTACCGCATATGGCCGTCATACTGCTTCTATGCTCTCTGAGCAGCTTTCGGCAGGCGGGATGACTATTGCGAGCGGTTTAGCCCGTGGAATCGATAGCAAGGCGCATGAGGCCGCTCTGCGAGGAGTTGGTAGCACGATAGCCGTGCTTGCATGCGCCGTAGATTGTTGTTATCCTTCAGAGAATAGAACTTTGTATCGCCATATAGCGGAAGAGGGGCTATTGCTCTCGGAAACGCCAATCGGTACGCCGCTGCATCCCGGCATGTTTCCGCTGCGCAACCGAATTATTGCAGGGCTTTCCCTTGGCACACTCGTCATAGAGGGGGCAATTGGCAGCGGTTCTTTGATTACAGCAGCGCAAGCGCTGGATATGAACCGTGATTTATTCGCTGTGCCGGGTCCGATTTCTTCTCCTAAAAGTGAAGGGCCTAATTCGCTTATACGCCAAGGAGCAAAGCTGGTTAGCGCGGCCGAGCATATTTTTGAAGAATACACATGGCTTGGCGATGAATGGCTGAAACAGTCGAATTCTTCTGCCTTTTCACAGCGCCAATCGGACAAGGAATTGTCCGCTGATGAACGAAAAATTATCGCACTGCTGCGAGAGCGTCCATTATCCATTAATGAATTACACCAGCTGATAGCTGTTCCTTTTGGACATTTAAGCGCTCTTCTGATAAATTTATGTATAAAACGTAGGATCGAGCAGCAGTCTGGATCGCTATATATAGCATTGTAGTAAGCAGTAGAGAGGGGGGCGCCTAACGTGGCAGACTCATTAGTTATCGTCGAATCACCAGCCAAAGCGAAAACAATAGGGAAGTATTTAGGCAGCAAATATATTGTTAAGGCTTCCATGGGCCATATTCGCGATTTGCCGAAAAGTCAGATTGGCGTCGAAGTTGAAAATGATTTCAATCCAAAATATATTACGATTCGCGGCAAAGGCAGCGTACTGAAAGAACTCAAAAGCGCCAGCAAAAAAGTGAAGCATGTTTATCTGGCGGCTGACCCGGATCGCGAAGGGGAAGCTATTGCATGGCATTTGGCTCATTATTTGGAGCTGGATGCCTCGGATACTTGCCGCGTTGTATTTAATGAAATAACGAAGCAAGCGGTTAAGGATGCTTTTAAGACGCCGCGCAAAATCAATATGGATTTGGTTAATGCGCAGCAGGCGAGACGTATTCTAGATCGTCTTGTCGGCTACAAGATCAGTCCGCTTCTGTGGAAAAAGGTCAAGAAGGGCCTTTCTGCTGGCCGCGTTCAATCGGTATGCGTCAAGCTGATTATTGACCGCGAAAATGAGATCGATGAATTTGTGCCGGAAGAATATTGGTCGATTACTGCAAAGGTATCGCAAAACGGCGTTCCATTTGAGGCCAAATACCATTCCATTGGCGGCGAGAAGCGCGAGCTCGGCAACGAGCAGGAAATGCAAGCCGTGCTGGATGCGATGGAAAGCGGCTCTGATTTTAAAGTGGCGGAAGTGAAGGAGAAGGAGCGTTTGCGCAATCCTGCACCTCCATTCATTACGAGCTCCCTGCAGCAGGAAGCCGCCCGTAAGCTTGGTTTCAGGGCGTCTAAGACGATGTCCGTTGCCCAGCAGCTTTATGAAGGTGTAGAGCTAGGCAAGGAAGGCACGGTCGGTCTAATTACATATATGAGAACGGACTCCACTCGTATATCCCCGATTGCGCAGGAAGAAGCAAAGGAATACATTACGGAACGCTATGGCGCTCCTTATATGCCAGAGCAGCTTCGCATTTATGCGAAAAAGAACAGCAATGCCCAAGATGCGCATGAGGCGATCAGGCCGACAGCTATTATGCGTGATCCGGATACGATGAAGCCGTTCCTCAGCCGCGATCAATTCCGGTTGTACAAACTGGTATGGGAACGTTTCGTATCCAGCCAAATGTCTTCAGCCGTTCTCGATACGATGACCGTCGATATGATATCTGGCGATGTCAAGTTCCGTGCGAATGGATCCAAGGTCAAGTTTGCCGGATTTATGAAAGTATATGTGGAAGGCAATGATGATGGGGCAGAAGAGGAGCATAAATTCCTACCGCCAATTGAAGTAGGGGATATGATTCCTGCGGAAGCCATTGAGCCTAAACAGCATTTCACACAGCCGCCGCCGCGTTTTACGGAGGCCAGACTCGTGAAAACGCTTGAGGAGCTCGGCATAGGACGGCCAAGTACGTATGCGCCTACGCTGGAAACGATTCAGAAGCGCGGATACGTAGCGATAGAAGAGAAGAAATTTATGCCGACTGAGCTTGGCGACCTTGTTATCCAGCTAATGGAAGAGTTTTTTCCGGAAATTCTGAATGCTGAATTTACAGCCAACATGGAAGGGGATCTCGACCATGTGGAGGAAGGCTCGCAGGACTGGGTCAAAGTACTTGCGACCTTCTACGACTCGTTCGAGAAGCGTCTGGAAGTAGCGGAAGAGGAAATGAAGGAAATCGAAATTCAAGATGAGGTTTCCGATGAAATTTGCGAAAAATGCGGCCGTCATTTGGTTTATAAAATGGGGCGCTTCGGCAAATTCCTCGCTTGCTCCGGCTTTCCGGATTGCCGCAATACGAAGCCGATCGTTAAGGATATCGGCGTGCCTTGTCCGAAATGTGAGGAAGGCAAAATTATTGAACGGAGAAGTAAAAAAGGCCGGATTTTCTACGGCTGTGATACGTATCCAGCTTGCGATTATGTTTCATGGGATAAGCCTTCAGGCAAGCCATGTCCGAAATGCGAAAGCATGCTCGTAGAAAAACGCAATCGCAGCGGAGCAAAGCTGCAATGTCCTACATGTGATTATTCCGAAGAGCTGCAGGATGAAGAACAAGAAGAAGCATAAAGCGGCATCTACGATGCTGTGCACAGCTCCACATGTGAGTGGACCCGGTCCTCCCTGAATAGGGAGGACAGCTGTGTTTTATCCGTTCTGTTGGTTTACCCCGCAATCCCAGCAAAAAAATGATATTTATTTGCGCGAAGCGCGTATTATGATTTGGAGGTAAGTTCATTGTCATCATCATCCTATCCAAAAGTAACCGTTATCGGAGCTGGCCTGGCCGGCAGCGAAGCCGCTTGGCAAATCGCATCCCAAGGCGTACCCGTCGTACTCTATGAAATGCGGCCCGAGACGAAAACGCCAGCCCACCACACGAACCAGTTTGCCGAGCTCGTATGCAGCAACAGCTTGCGTGCAAATGGACTGGCAAATGCCGTAGGCGTGCTTAAAGAGGAAATGCGTCAGCTGGATTCACTCATTCTTGGCTGCGCGGATCGTCATGCAGTTCCAGCGGGCGGTGCGCTTGCTGTTGACCGGGATGGGTTTTCCGGCGAAGTAACGCGCCTTCTGCACGAGCATCCGCTCGTTGAAGTCCGCAACGAGGAAGTAACGGAAATTCCAACGGACGGAATCGTCATTATTGCGACAGGTCCACTTACAGCTCCTGCGTTGTCCGCGCAAGTACGCGAGCTGCTGGGCGAGGAATATTTCTACTTTTACGATGCTGCTGCACCGATTGTGGAGAAAGATTCTATCGATATGAGCAAAGTTTATCTCGCTTCCCGCTATGATAAAGGCGAAGCCGCTTATTTGAACTGCCCGATGACGGAAGAGGAATTCGAAATTTTTCATGACGCGCTCGTTAATGCCGAGAAAGCGGAAATAAAAGATTTTGAAAAGGAAGTATATTTTGAGGGCTGTATGCCAATTGAAGTTATTGCAAGCCGCGGCAAGCAAACGGTGCTTTTTGGACCAATGAAGCCAGTTGGTCTTGTGAACCCGCATACAGGCAAGCTGCCTCATGCTGTTATTCAATTGCGTCAGGACAATGCGGCTGGTACGCTGTATAACTTGGTTGGGTTTCAAACGCATTTGAAATGGGGCGAGCAGAAGCGGGTATTCTCGCTTATTCCAGGACTAGAAAATGCCGAGTTTGTGCGTTTTGGTGTTATGCACCGCAATACGTTCATCAATTCGCCACGTTTGCTTGAGCCGACCTATCAGCTTAAAAATCGCCCTACCTTATTTTTTGCTGGCCAGATGACGGGTGTTGAAGGTTATGTAGAATCAGCGGCTTCCGGGTTAATTGCCGGTTTCAACGCCGCTCGTCTCGCACGCAATCTTGAGCCGCTTGTGCTTCCTGGAGACACGACGCTGGGCAGTATGGCACAGTATATTACGACGGCGGATTTCAAGCATTTTCAGCCTATGAATGCGAATTTCGGGTTGTTCCCGCCGCTTGAGAAACGATTGAAGAGCAAGAAGGAAAAGAATGAAGCGATTGCGAGCCGTGCGCTTGCCGGCATTGAGCAATTTAAGCAGGAGCATTTCACGCATTTGGTAAACAACTAATTACGGTCATGCAGCTATTTTTGAAGGTTTGGATCAGTACAGGCGCATTTGCATAGAGGAGGCGAAGAGATGGAAATGGAATTTCATGCAACGACGATTTGTGCAGTCCGTCACGAGGGAAAAGGCGCGATTGCAGGGGATGGTCAAGTAACGTTCGGCAACAGCATGGTGATGAAAAATAAAGCGAAAAAGGTACGCCGCTTGTATCGCGGGCAAGTCGTTGCTGGTTTTGCTGGCTCGGTTGCTGATGCGATTACGCTTTTTGAGAAGTTCGAGGCAAAGCTTGAGGAGCATCATGGCAATTTGCAGCGCTCGGCTGTAGAGCTGGCGAAGGAATGGCGCTCGGATCGTGTGCTGCGCAAATTGGAAGCGATGATGCTGGTCATGGATCAGACGGGACTTTTATTGATTTCAGGAAATGGCGAAATTATTGAGCCGGATGATGGTCTTTTGGCCATTGGCTCGGGCGGCAGCTTTGCTTTGTCCGCAGCTAGAGCACTCAAGCGCCATGCCACTCATCTGGATGCGAAGGAAATGGCCCGTTCGGCGCTAGAAATTGCAGCAGATATTTGCGTCTACACGAATCACAATATTATTGTCGAAGAAATCGGCTCTTAAACGGAGGAGATTAATATGGCAAATGCAGCGTTAACACCAAGAGAGATCGTAGCGGAGCTGGATAAGTATATTGTCGGTCAAAAGCCTGCGAAACGTTCGGTCGCAATCGCCTTGCGCAATCGTTATCGCAGAAGTCAGCTTGATGAATCGTTGCGTGATGAGGTCGTGCCGAAAAATATTTTAATGATCGGTCCTACAGGCGTTGGTAAAACAGAAATTGCCCGCAGATTGGCGAAGCTTGTAAAAGCGCCTTTCGTAAAGCTTGAGGCAACTAAATTCACCGAGGTAGGTTACGTAGGCCGCGACGTTGAATCCATGGTTCGCGATTTGGTTGAAACAGCGATCCGCATGGTGAAAACGGAAAAAACCGAGCAGGTTAAAGATAAAGCGGAGAAGCTGGCAAACGAATTGCTGGTGACGCTGCTTGTTCCTTCGAAAATAAAGGAAAAGACGCAAAAAAATCCGTTCGAGATGCTTTTTGGCAACCAGCAAAATGACAATCTGCAAGCAGAAGAACCGGAGCAGGATCAGACGATTGTGCAAAAACGGGCTCAGGTGCAGGCAGATCTTGCTGCTGGCAAGCTGGAAAATGAAATGGTTGAGGTAGAAGTTGAAGATGCTGCTCCGAATATGCTGGACATGCTCGCAGGCGGCCAAGGTCCCGAAGGCATGGGCATGAATATGCAGGAGCTGTTCGGACAGCTGATGCCGAAAAAAACGAAGCGCCGCAAGCTGCCGGTTAAGGAAGCGCGTAAAGTGCTTATTCAGGAAGAAGCAAACAAGCTGATCAATATGGATGATGTCATTTCAGAATCGGTTACACGTGCGGAACAGTCAGGCATTATTTTTATCGATGAAATTGACAAAATTGCGAGCTCCTCGCGTGGAAATGGCCCAGATGTTTCGCGTGAAGGCGTGCAGCGTGATATTTTGCCAATCGTTGAAGGCTCGACGGTTATGACCAAATATGGTCCGGTAAAAACGGATTATGTGCTCTTTATTGCCGCAGGTGCATTCCATATTGCGAAGCCATCCGATTTGATTCCCGAGCTGCAAGGCCGTTTTCCGATTCGGGTGGAGCTTACTTCGCTTACGCTTGATGATTTTGTGAGCATTTTGAAGGAACCGAAAAACGCGCTGACTAAGCAATACACAGCACTGCTGCAAACCGAAGGCATTGAAATCGAATTTTCAGATGAGGCCATTCATGAGCTGGCATCCATTGCCGCAGAAGTGAATCGGAATACTGAAAATATCGGAGCGAGAAGGCTGCATACGATTTTGGAAAAGCTGCTTGAGGATCTTTCCTTTGAAGCGCCTGATATTACATTGGACCATATGCTGATCACGCCGGAATATGTTCGTGAAAAGCTGGGAAGCATTGCGCAAAATAAAGATTTGAGTCAATATATATTGTAGTTGGTATGAGTTTTAGGAGGCAATGGCATGACGTTATTAACAAAAACAAGGACGCTAAACCGCCTGCTGCAGCGGGCGGCTGGCAAACCGCTTATTTTCAGAGAAATGGCGGAGGTGCTGACCAGCACCATTCAAACGAGTGTATTTGTCGTAAGCCGCAGGGGAAAGGTGCTCGGTTGTGCAGCTGTGAATCCGCATGATCATGACTCGCTGCGTTCCATGTCGGCAGAAGAGCTGCGTTTCCCGCAGGAAAGCAACGAGCAATTTCTTGAAATGACGGAATCGGTCACGAATGTGGCGCCGTATGCTGGTGTTTATGAGACTTTCCCGTCGCTAGGGCAGCAGGAAATTATGACGGTTGTCCCGATAACAGGTGGCGGAGATCGCTTAGGCACGCTAATTTTGACACGGCACCAAGGCGCTTTTGACGACGATGATTTAGTGCTTGCAGAATATGGGTCTACGATTGTCGGCATGGAAATTTTACGCGAGCGTTCGGTAGAAATTGAGCATGAGGCACGCAGTCGCGCTGTCGTGTCGGTTGCTATTGGTTCGTTATCGTTCAGCGAGCTTGAGGCAGTCGAGCATATTTTTGAGCAATTGGAAGGAAAAGAGGGGCTGCTTGTAGCCTCAAAAATTGCTGACAGGGTCGGTATTACTAGGTCTGTAATCGTAAATGCCCTAAGAAAATTAGAAAGTGCGGGGGTCATTGAGACTAGATCACTCGGAATGAAGGGAACTTACATTAAGATATTAAATCACCAGCTACTTCAAGAGCTGGAAAAAATTAAATCATAAAATATGAGTCTAAACGACTAAAAAAGCCCTATCTTATTTTAAAGATAGGGCTTTTTTCTTATTGTAATAATTTGGAGAATTGTTGAATATAAACATGTCGGCAAATATCGACAGCATGATCTCATTTTTTTAATAATTTAATGTCGAACAAAGCAGGAATGCTACGAAGTGTGTTGAATACCTTATATTAGGATCTTTTAATTATCGAAAGTGGTGATAATAAAGTGAACTTATTAAGCGGATCTTCATTCCAAAGGCTAGAGGGGGCAGTTCATGCAGCAGAAATGCGGCAAAATGTCATTTCGAATAATATAGCCAATGTGGATACCCCGCATTTTAAACGGTCAGAGGTTGAATTTGAACAGCTTTTGGAACAACAAATGGGTAATAGCTCACCTAAGCTGAAAGGAAAGCTTACGAATGCAAGGCATATTCCTATAGGTGGGCCGGTCAATCCTACGCCTCAAGTCATAAGCGATAAAGAAACCGCCATGAACAATAATGAGAATAATGTGGATATTGATCGGGAAATGTCGCTGCTTGCGAAAAATCAGCTGAGCTATAACGCTTATTTGCAGCAAGTCAATCATGAAATCAAAATGATGCGAACAGCAATAGAAGGGAGAGGTTAAAGAGTGAAAATTTCCAGCGGATTTGATGCGAGCGCCTCTGCTCTAACCGCACAGCGCCTGCGAATGGATGTTATTTCTTCAAATATTGCGAATGCGGAAACGACGCGTGCCGGTTATGAGAATGGACAATTCGTGCCTTATAAACGGAAAATGGTCGTTTTGGAGCCGTTGAAATCAAGCTTTTCCAATGCGCTGAATGCCAAAATGGGAAAAAGTACAACAACTGGTGGGGTAAAGGTTGCCAAAATCATTGATGACACAGCCCCAACGAAGCTTGTATATAATCCTACCCATCCTGATGCCGATTCAAACGGCTATGTAAATATGCCGAATGTAGATGTCGCGAAAGAGATGGTTGATATGATTTCAGCTTCGCGTTCTTATGAAGCGAATGTCACAGCCATTAATTCTTCTAAAGCGATGTTTGTAAAAGCATTGGAAATTGGGAAGTAGCAACAACCATTAAACAATAGCCGAGGAGGAATATAGTGATTCAAGCCATTTCGATGAACCAGTTGCAGCCTTTAAAGACGATGACAGCTGCGCCTGTAGAGCAAGCTACTCCGGCAGAACTTACAAAAACATTTAGCCAGTTTTTAAATAACGCAATTGAGGGTGTTAGCGCCCAGGAACAAAATGTACATAAGCTTAACGATAAGTTTTTAATTGGTGAAGTTGATGTTTCTCAGGTCATGATTGCTGGCGAAAGAGCGCAGCTTAGTCTTCAACTAACCTCACAAATCCGCAACAAGGTTGTAGAGGCATATCAAGAAATAATGCGGATGCAGGTATAATGAACGATAAAAAAACCTGGCAAAGAATTTGGGTGAGGTGACAAGGTGAACGAGAAAATCGCCCAATTTAGACTGAGAATTTCGCAATTCTGGAGTCAAATGGGAAAAAAACAGAAAATAGGCTTGGGGGCTTCTGTAGGCGTACTGTTGTTATCTATAATTCTTCTTACTGTAATCTTTACAAGAACGGATTATGAATTGGCTTTTCAAAATTTGGATACAACAGACTCAGCAGCCATTATGAACTACCTGGATAGCAATGGTATCCCTTATGAACTAGGGAGTGGCGGAACTAGTATTTCTGTACCAAGCGCTGTAGCCGAACGTACTAAGGTAACGATCGGCTCACTTGGTCTTGTGCAGAACGGATCAATTGGCTTTGAAGCTTTTACACAAAGCTCTTCGACCTTCGGCACAACAGAAAATGAATTTAATGTCAAATATTTAAGCGCCTTGAACGGCGAGATCCAACAATTGCTGAATCGCATGCAAGGCGTGAAAAGTTCTAAAGTGCTTGTGAACTTGCCAGAAGAAAGCGTGTTTCTAACTCCTGAAGAGAAAGACAAAGCAACGGCTGCCATCTCCTTGGAATTTATGGCTGGCTATCGTCCAACTCAAAAGGAAATTGACGGTTATTACAATCTGGTAAAATCGGCAGTTCCAGGTACGACAATAGACAACATTACCATCTCTGGTCCGCAGGGCGAGCTGATGTCCTCCGAAGCAGGGGGCACGATTGCAGGCACAGCGGAAGCGGTTGACAGCCAATTCCAAATTCAACGCAAATATGAAGCGGAATTGAAAAAGAATATTCAACAGTTTCTGGGACCGATTGTCGGTTCCGAAAATCTAGTCATCAGCATCGGAAGCAGCTTGAACTTCGATAATAAGAAGACAGAGGAACAGCAGGTTGTGCCGCTGCCTGACAATAATAATAACGGAATTATTGTTAGCCAGTCCGATCAGACCAGTTCTTCTACAGGTGGCAGCTCCAGTGCAGGCGGTGTAGCAGGAACGGGAGAAACGGATGTTCCGGGCTATACTGCAACGGATGCCGCTGGAAACTCTACCTCGGAAGAAAGCTCTTCTACTGTTAATTACGATTTTGGAAGAATTAATCGTACCACGATTTCAGGGCCTTTCGTAATTAAAGATCTATCCATTAGCATCGGTGTTGAAGCAAGTCGACTCACTCCAGAATCTCGTACAGAGATTACGACCTTCTTGACAGGTTTGGTACGTGCACAGCTTGCTGATTCAGGTCAAGATGTTAATAATGACGATTTAATCAACAAAAAGGTTTCACTTATTGGGCAAACATTTGCTGAAAGCACCGCTACAAACACGATTGGCGGCTTATCAATGGGATGGGCAATCGGAATTGGAGCAGCAGCACTTGCGATTATTGCCGGTTTGATTATTTTGCTCGTTCGCAGACGCAGACAGCAAGCGGCAGAAGCAGCAGCAGCTGAAGCACAGGAAGCGGTTGTAGCATCAACGGCTGTAGAATATCCTACCCTTGATTTTGATAGCTTAAGCAATGACAGCCAAGCACGTAAAAATCTTGAGACACTCGCCAAACGCAAGCCGGATGAATTTGTTAATTTACTTCGGACTTGGCTTGTCGATGAATAGAGGTCGTTTGCATGAGTAAATCGATGAATGGGCTAACCGGAAGGCAGAAAGCGGCAATACTGCTAATTACACTAGGTCCCGAAGTGTCAGCTCAAATTTTTAAACATTTAAGAGAAGATGAAATTGAACAGTTAACTCTTGAAATAGCCAATGTGCGTAAAGTGGACAGCTCAGAGCGTGAAACGATTTTAGGAGAGTTCAATCAAATCTGTGTAGCTCAGGAATATATTTCGCAAGGCGGTATTACTTATGCCAGAGATATTTTGGAGAAGGCGCTAGGTGAGAGCAAAGCGGCAGAAGTAATAAATCGATTGACTGCTACTTTGCAAGTACGGCCATTCGACTTTGCCCGCAAAGCAGAACCGATGCAAATACTCAACTTTATTCAAAACGAGAACTCTCAGACGATTGCACTCGTGTTGTCCTATCTCCAATCGGAGCAATCTTCGCACATTTTGTCCTCTCTTCCACAAGAAAAGCAGGCGGAAGTTGCAAGAAGGATTGCGCTCATGGACAGCACTTCACCGGAAGTTATATCGCAGGTGGAGCGTGTGCTGGAGCAGAAGCTTTCAGCTACCGTCACTCAAGATTACACAAATGCTGGCGGTATCGACTCTATCGTTCAAATTTTGAACGGTGTTGACCGCGGTACGGAACGCACCATTCTTGATTCTCTGGAAATTCAAGATCCTGAACTTGCAGAAGAAATCAAGAAGCGGATGTTCGTCTTCGAAGATATCGTCAACATCGACAATCGTTCGATTCAGCGGATTATCCGCGATATCGAAAATGCCGATTTGCAGCTTGCGCTTAAAGTCGCTAGCGAAGAAGTGCGGGATGCCATTTTCCAAAACATGTCGAAGCGCATGGCGGAAACATTCAAGGAAGAAATGGAGTTTATGGGTCCAGTCCGATTGCGTGATGTAGAGGAGGCGCAGACCCGTATTGTCGCAACGATTCGCAGATTAGAGGAATCAGGTGAAATCATTATCGCCCGTGGCGGAGGAGATGATATCATTGTCTAATTTGATTAAATCCACAAGCGTTGTTTCTATCGATCAACTAAGAGAGCTTTACTGGAAGAACAAGCATGCAGCACTCGCAGCAGATGCGAATGGTGAAGCTGAAGCTCCAGAGGAAGAACAGCCTGATGAAGAAACGATTACGCTGCGGGATCAAATTATTGCTGATGCCAGGCAGTTTGCAGAAGAACGATTGCGGGAAACGGGAGCTCAATGCGAGCAAATGCTGACCGAGGCTGAAGCGAATGTGGAAGCCTGGTGGTTGGAAAAAAGACTCGAGGATGAAGCGACGACAGAAGCTGCCCGCAGCGAAGGCTATGAACGTGGTTTTGCGGAAGGCATCGAGCAAGCGAATATGCTAGCCAAGCAGGAATGGGAGCAAAAGCTGTTCGAAGCGAATGCGATTTTATCTTCCGCTTATTCAATGCGTGAGCAGATCATTCAGGAAGCGGAACCGTTTTTGGTGGAACTAAGCTGCGCGGTAGCGGAAAAGGTAATCGGCCAACAGCTGGAGCAAGCTCCAGAAATGGTCATTGAATTAATTAAAAAATCGCTTGCAAGAAGACGCGAGCAAGGTGTTATTACGCTGTGCGTCGCACCTGGTCAGTTGGCTTTCGTCCAAGCTGCGCAAGAAGAGCTGAATTTGGCAGTCGACTCGCAAGCCGAGCTGCAAATTTTGCCGGATGCGACGGTTAAAGATTTTGGCTGCGTTATTCGTTCCGCATACGGAAGCATTGATGCCCGTATCGATACACAGCTGTCAGAATTAAAACGCGAGCTGGTCCAGTTCGCTCATCAATCAAGGGACGAGCGAGGACAGGCTGATGAGCAATAGTTCATTGCAGGCGGGCAAATATGTCGAGCATTTGCAGGCAATTGATCCCATACGTGTGAATGGAAAGGTCACCCAGGTCATCGGGCTTACCGTTGAATCGGAAGGGCCAGATGCAAGTATCGGTGATGTGTGCTATATCTATCCGAATAAAGCGGCAAAGCCGATTAAGGCTGAGGTTGTAGGCTTTCGGAACAATAAAGTTATTCTAATGCCGCTGGGCGATTTGCACTCCATCAGCTCAGGCTGTGATGTTGTAGGAACAGGCAAGCCGCTTAGTGTGCAGGTAGGCTCCGAGCTGCTTGGAAAAGTGCTGGATGGCCTCGGCCAGCCGCTTGATGGGTCTTTTTTACCAAGCCGAATGCAGCATTATTCTACTCATAATGAACCAAGCAATCCGCTTATGCGTCCTCGTGTTCTGGAGCCGCTGGGCATTGGCGTTAGAGCTATCGACGGTTTGCTGACGGTTGGCAGAGGCCAGCGTGTAGGTATATTTGCCGGATCTGGGGTAGGGAAAAGTACCCTGCTCGGCATGATTGCCCGAAACACCTCGGCCGACGTCAACGTCATTGCATTAATCGGCGAGCGTGGTCGTGAAGTACTAGAGTTTATTGAGAAGGACTTGGGACCTGAAGGCTTAGCCCGTTCGGTCGTCATTGTCGCTACCTCGGACCAGCCAGCACTCATTCGGATGAAGGGGGCACTAATCGCCACCTCCATTGCTGAATATTTTCGCGATCGTGGTCTGAACGTCATGCTTATGATGGACTCCGTTACACGTTACGCTATGGCACTTCGTGAAGTAGGTCTGGCGATCGGCGAGCCACCTGCAACGAGAGGATATACGCCTTCCGTATTTGCGAATTTGCCTAAATTGCTAGAACGAGCAGGAACTGGTCCAAAAGGCTCAATCACCGCGTTCTACACCGTTCTAGTAGATGGGGATGATATGAATGAACCTATTGCGGATGCAGTCCGGGGGATTTTGGATGGCCATATCGTTCTGAGCCGGCATCTTGCGCATAAAGGACATTTTCCAGCCATTGATGTCTTGCAATCCGTGAGCCGGGTTATGAAAGAAATTATTACGGAGGAGCAGCAGGATGCGGCTAATCAGTTGAAGCGCCTATTATCTATTTATAAAGATTCGGAAGACCTTATAAATATTGGGGCGTACCAACGCGGTTCTAATGAAGAAATTGATTTGGCGATGCAATTCATTGATTCGATTCATCAGTTCACGAGACAAAAAACAAATGAAAAAGTCACCTTGGAAGAAGCTCAGGAGCGGCTAATAATTGATTTTTACAGGAGATGAAGCGTTGAATGGGAGCATTTCGTTATTCCTACCAAAAAATCGTTGATCTGAAGACAAGTGAAAAAACGCAGGCAGAATGGATACTGTCCTCTTCCATTGGAGAGCTGCAGGCTGCCGAGTTGACCGTCGAGCAATTGCGTGAAAGCCGTGCAGAATGGGAGCAGAAGCAGCATCAGTCTTCGCAATCCGGCGTTTCTTTGGCTGAGCTTCAGACCATTCAACAATATGTGGATTATTTGGACTCCTGTATTGAAGCAAAACGGCTTGAAGTGAAGCGGGCGCAAAAGGTCGTCGAGCAAAATCGGATCAAGCTTTCGGATAAAATGCAGGACGAGAAAGTATGGTTGAAGGCAAAGGATAACGAGAAGGAACGTTTCCGGTATGCGATGCAGCTTAAGGAGCAAAACGAGTTGGATGAAATGGCAACTGTCCGTTTCATGGTAAGCGTGCCGTAAATATCCGGCTGCAGCGCAAGGCTAGAGGGAGTGAAATCAGTGGCAGATACAGATGTGGAGAAACAAGGATATAGTGGATTTGAGCGGGCCATGTTTTTTATGACCCCGGTGTTGTTTACGATTGTTGTGCTGGGCATATTGCTGATCCTTCTTAATAGCGATATGCGAAATCAGGCGCTCACCGTCGGAAATTCGATTCCATTGCTCAAAGATGTGCTGCCGAATCCGCAGTCAACTGGCGGTGAAAGCACAGATGAAACGCTCAAGGCAGAAAATATGACTCGTAAAATTTCCGAGCTGCAAGCTCAACTGACGGAGAAAGAGGGCCAGCTGACGGAAACGTCCACTCTTAAAACGGATCAGGAAAAAGAAATTGCAAGCTTGAAAAGCCAAATTGAGCAGTTGAAGAAGTCAAATGCAACACAGGCGCTTGAAGATGAGGCATACACGGCCAAAATTAAAGAGCTCGCCAGCATGTATGCACGAATTGCACCGAATAAGGCCGCACCCATTTTAGAAAGCATGTCGCTTGATGAAATGGTGCTTGTACTCGATGCGATGGCTCCAAATGATCGTGTGAAAATTTTGGAGAAAATGACGCCGAAAACAGCGGCTGATGCAACGCTGAAGCTGAAGGATACCGTTTCGGCGAAAGACTTGCAAATTGCGGCACTGCAATCGCAGCTCAAAAATGCCCAGTCGACTACAGCGACAACGACTACAACGTCTTCGACACTGGATTCGACGCAGCTAGGAGCAACATTTGCAGCTATGGATGCGAAAAGTGCGGCCAAACTGCTGATGACGATGTCTGACGTAAGTGCCAGCAAGGTGCTGCGTATTTTGAATGCGGTAGATGATACAACAAGATCCAATATCGTTGGCGAGATGTCGACATTGAATGATAAAGTTACAGCTCAGATCGTTTCGAAGCTGATGGCGGGTAAATAGAGGGGAGGTGAAAATAAATGGATGTTTTATCATCACCAGCAGCTTCGCAGCCGGCGGCTCCTTCCACTGGCGGAAATGCCCAAGCGAAGGGAACGGGAGATGCGGCTTTTGCTCAAACGCTGAATGGTCAATTGAATAATGGCCAAGCGGGAGCAGGCACAGCAGCAACTGCGAACACTGCGGATGCAGCAGCACTCGGAACGATTCGGATGACTACTCTCAATACAGCTGGCTTGCTCGGAGAAACGAACAATCAGGATTTGCTTGCGGCTATTGATGGACTGCTAGAGCAAATGGATGAATTGGATACTGCGGACACGGATGAGGCTGCACAAGCCCAATTGGCAGATTTGCAAGCGATGCTGGAGCAAATGCAGGCTTTACTAGCACTGCTAGGTTCCCCGCTTCTCACTTTGAAGCAGCCTGATGAGCAGCTATCCTCAGAGGAAGTTGTTCAAGCAGCAGATGCAGGCAATGGACATGAGGCAGTGAAAGCACAAATTGCGCTTGTGAAGCATGATTTGGAAAATGCGTTGATTCAGCTGGCTAATGTGCTTGAGCAGGGATCTGCGAAACGCGTTCAGCAGCAAGAGCCATCGCAGTTGATTGGACAGCAGCTGGAAGCTTTGCAGAAACTGCTGCAAAAGCAGAAGGAAGCAGGCACGGCCGAGCGTAATAACAGCAATGTTCAAGCGATATTTGAACCAGCTGCAGCAGGCGAGGCTGCTCCACAGCAAACAGCAGCATGGCTTCAGCGTTTGAATCAGCAATCCCAGCATACAATTGCCCTGAAAAGCGCAGTGGCAGAAGCTTTATCAGCTGATACATTGGTTGAAGAAACGGCAGATACAGCCGATGATGAGTCCGTTCTGGCCGGCAATTTAAATGCAAACTTTTCTCATTCGCTTAAGCAGGCAACGAGTAGCGTGGCAGCGAGAGCAGTCGCCCAGCCTTACGTATTAGCAGACGAATTTGCGGAATCCATGACGGGGCTTATCGTGCAGAAGTTTGATATTTCTTCATTAAATGGCAAGCACGAAGCTAAAATCATGCTGTTCCCTGAACAGCTGGGCCAGGTCGATGTTCGGATCACGATGCAAAACGGCCAGTTGACGGCACTATTCCATACGGATACGGTCATGGCGAAAGATATGCTGGATAACCAAATGTCGCAATTGAGACTGGCATTGCAATCCCAAGGCTTAACGATTGACAAGCTTGAAGTGACCCAGGGGCAAGCTGCATCAGAGCTGTCTAATGGCCAACAGGGACAAGGCTCCAATCAACAATTTACGAATCGAAACAACAACGGCAAGGGCGGAAGCAGAGCGGATGAAGCTGCTTTTGAAGCAGATGTAATCGAGCAAATTGCCATTCAGGATATGGGCTACGGACGGGCGGTTAACGCTACAGTCTAAAAGGATGTTATGGACTTAAGCAATCATTTGCGGGATGGAGGTGATGGAATTGGCAGTCGTTACGAATAAAGTGGTCTGGCCGAATTATGATCAGGCAAACGTTAAAACAGCAGGAAAGACCGAGGATGATAAAACATCGCTAAGTAAGGACGCGTTTCTCGAATTGCTCGTCACACAGCTTAAAAATCAGGATCCATTAAGCCCGCAGAGCAACACGGAGTTTATTGCCCAAATGGCGCAGTTCACTTCAGTCGAGCAGCTGATGAATATGAATAAGCAGCTTACACAGCTGAACTCGGACATCGGCAGTGCATCTACAATGATTGGCAAAAGCGTAACATGGCAGGAGCTTGATGATAAAGGTAGCACCGTCATGTATACGGATGTTGTAAAGTCGATTGTAGCAACAGACGGGGTATTGTATGCCAAGTTTGAAGATAACACGATGATTAAAGTAAGTGATATCGTTACGATTTCTGATCAGACTCCGGCAGAGACGGAGGAGCCTGTAACGGATGCTTCAGCTGAAAGTGCTGGGGATGCTGAAACGCCTGATGAAGAATCCGCTGCTGACAGCGGGGAGGAACAAACCTCATGAGCGACAGCGTAAAGATTGGGCATTATTTTCCGCTTAAATCTTCGCCCTTAAACAATGCGAAGACGGTGGGGGCAAAATCCCAGCAGCCTAGCGAATTTCAAGATTTGCTGGATTCGAAAGTATTAAAATTCAGCCATCATGCTGAAGTTCGGATGAAGCAGCGAGGCATTCAGCTTCAAGCGGATTCATTAACGAAAATTGTGAATGCTGTGGACGAAGCGGCATCCAAAGGCGCCATTGACTCTTTAATCGTTTTTAAAGATATTGCGATGATCGTGAATGTGCCTAGCCGTACAGTAGTTACTGCAATGGATGGCAAGCAAATGCAAAGCAATGTATTCACGCATATAGACAGCGCCGTTATTTTAAGCTAGAGCCGGACCAATACGGAGGCTCTTCAGGCTGCTGACCGACAGAGGCAGCCAACTAACCAAAAGGATAAACCTAAATTAGGAGGGCTTAAATACTATGCTAAGATCAATGTACTCGGGTGTGTCAGGTATGCGCGGCTTCCAAACGAAGCTGGATGTCATCGGTAACAATATTGCGAACGTTAATACGGTGGGTTTTAAAGGCGGCCGCGTCATGTTCAGCGATATTTTGAGCCAAACAACAGCAGGTGTTACCGCTCCGGTAGAAGGCGAGCAGGGTGGTGTGAATGCGAAGCAGATCGGACTTGGTGTCAGCATTGCTTCTATTGATACCGTTCATACGCCAGGAAGCGCAATGACTACAAACCAACCGACCGATCTTCGCATTGATGGCGATGGATTTTTTCTAGTTACCGCAGCAGATGGTGAAGAATCATTTTTGACAAGAGCCGGCAACTTTGTGCTCGATGCGAACCGACAGCTTGTAAACGCAAACGGGTTGTTTGTATTAGATAGTGGTGGTGGTATTATTACTTTGCCAGCAGAGGTCACCTCCTTCACAATCGGGCAAGATGGGACGATTACAGGTGTTACGGCGGATGCAACAGAAGAAGTCGCGCAGATTGGTGTAGTCAAAGTCATTAACCCAAGTGGACTCGAGAAAATGGGAGGCAATTTGTACAGAATGACCAACAATGCTAACCCAGATGGAGACATTGAGGCTTACAGAACGGTCGCTGGAGATGCAGAGCTTGGAACGGGCGCAATCGTGGCCGGACAGCTTGAAATGTCAAACGTTGACCTGACAGGCGAGTTTACAGAAATGATCGTGGCTCAGCGCGGCTTCCAAGCGAATTCACGTATTATCACGACTTCCGATGAAATTTTGCAAGAGGTTGTCAACCTGAAACGATAATCGTTAGGCATAACGCAGGTGGGGGGCCATAGCGCCTCCCCCGCGATGTGAGGGGGCAGTTTATGATTACAGTGACTCGTATTAATGGTACTAAGCTCATGATCAATGCTCTGTTGATTGAAGTGGTGGAGGAAGTGCCCGATACCATTATTACCTTGACCACTGGTAAAAAATTCATAGTGGTAGAAAGCTCGGAGGAGCTTTTGCTGCTGATCCAGAACTATCTTCGTACGATCGGCGTATATGCGGCGGCCCAGAAGAGTGAACAGACGGAGGGTCCATAGAGATGAAAAAAATGTTGCCATGGTTAGTAACTATACTGCTGTCGATTGTATTGATTGCCGTTGTGGTTGTGATTATGTGGCCGAAAATTATGGGAAGTACAACTGATGGTTCAACAAACAAAGAGGTTGAAGTCAAGCATCTTACCGCCGATGAGCGTGTAGAAGTAACGTCTGAGCTTAAAGAATTTAAGCGCAACTTGAAAGATTCGAACAAAGTCGTTGTCGTTAGCTTCGCTTTCCAGCTGGACAGCAAGAAGACGAAGGAAGATTTTGATAAAATCATCGAAATTGAAGTTAAGCCTATTATTAACCGGGCGCTTGCAGATATGACGGCTGAAGAGCTGAATGGCTCTAAAGGCGAGGATCTGCTGGAATCGAAGCTGCTTAATGAAATTAATCCAATTTTGGATAAAAAGCAGAAGCTGGTCAAGGTAGAAATAACAGCTTTTATCATGACCAACATTTAATGCTGGTTGGCGACATTCCTTGAAGGGGGTGAGAAAATTTGGTTGATGTTTTATCGCAAAATGAGATAGATGCGCTGCTGGCGGCCCTTAATTCTGGCGAGATGGATGCCGAGGATTTAAAAAAGGAAGAAGTAACGAAAAAAGTCAGAGTTTATGATTTCAAACGTGCTGTTCGATTTTCGAAGGATCATATTCGCAGCTTGACTCGCATACACGAGAACTTCGCGCGATATTTGACAACCTATTTCTCAGCGCAGCTTCGTACTTTCGTTCAAATCAGTGTAGTTCAGGTCGAGCAGCTTCCTTATGATGAGTTTATTCGTTCGATTCCGAAGATGACGATATTGAATATTTTTGAGGCGGAGCCGCTTGAAGGACGCATGGTGATGGAGGTGCATCCAAATATCGCTTACGCGATGCTGGATCGTATGCTTGGCGGGCAAGGCGTTGCGCCTTCCAAAATCAATAACTTGACTGAAATCGAAACGATTATTATGGAAAAGATTTTTAGCCGGACGTTTGAGAGTTTGCAAGAGGCGTGGAAAACAATCATTGATATATCACCACGGCTGGAAGCACTTGAGACGAATCCTCAATTTATGCAGATCGTATCACCGAATGAAACAATCGCGCTTATATCCTTAAGTACGAAAATCGGTGAAACGACGGGGATGATCAATCTTTGTATTCCCCATGTTGTCATTGAGCCCGTTATGCCTCGTTTGTCGGCGCATCATTGGTTCGTTTCGCAGAAAAAGGAGCGTATTCCAGAGGAAGTTGAAATGCTGGAGCAGCGCGTAAGCAAAGCGAAGCTGCCGATTGTTGCCGAGCTTGGTGAATCTTCCATTACGATTCAGGAGTTTCTTGGTCTTAATGTAGGAGATGTCATTTCACTCAACAAGCCAGTAGGGGAAGGCCTGCATATCAAGGTAGGCGATAAATTGAAGTTCATCGGCAGTCCAGGCTCCGTGAAAGATCGGTTGGCTATTCAGCTTGATGAAGTTGTGAACGAAGGAGCGGGAGAAGAATATGACGAGTAAAGATTATTTGTCGCAGGAGGAAATTGATGCGTTACTAAATCAATCTTCTGGCAGTACGGATGCTGAACAGCCATCTGCCGATGATGTTCAGTTATCAGATTTCCTCTCAGCTATGGAACAGGACGCGCTTGGCGAAATTGGTAACATTACGTTCGGAAGCGCAGCAACTGCCTTGTCTACATTGCTAGGCGTGAAGGTGGATATTACAACGCCGGAAGTTACCTTTATTCGCAGAGATCAGCTGGCAGATGAATTTCCAAAGCCTCATGTTGCTGTAAGTGTTCAATATGTAGATGGCTTCCAAGGCATAAATTCGCTTGTCATTAAGACGAGAGACGCACAAATTATTGCCGATTTGATGCTCGGCGGCTCAGGCAATCCTACAGAAGAAGAGCTCAATGAAATTCATATTAGCGCCGTTCAGGAAGCGATGAATCAAATGATGGGGTCATCTGCAACGTCGATGTCAACCATTTTCAATCGTTTTGTTAATATATCGCCGCCAGGCATCGATATTCTCGATGTAGACAACGGTGGGGGAATGGGACATCTGCCTCCGGTAGATGTATTCATCAAAATTTCTTTCCGGCTTAAAATTGGAGATTTGATAGATTCGACAATTATGCAGCTACTGCCTGTTTCTTTTGCAAAGCAAATGGTAGCTATTCTTATGGGCGAAGAGACGGTTGAAGAGACTGCTGCAGCAGTTGAAGCACCTCCAGTAGTAGAAGCGCCGCCAGTGGCTCCGCAAGCGCCACAAAGTGCTCCTGCGCAGCCTGCGGCTCCATCGTTGCAGAAGCAAGAACAACAACCGCCAGCGGGATATAATGAAGCGCCGATGATGCAGCCGCCTGGCCCGAATACATATGGCCATGCAGCCAATCGCAATGTGAATGTTCAGCCTGTGCAGTTTGCTAATTTCAATAATGCGCCATATATTCAAGGCGAAGAGACGAACCTCAATTTACTGCTCGACATACCACTGAAGGTTACCGTAGAATTAGGAAGGACCCAGAAGCAGATTAAAGATATTTTGGAATTGTCGCAAGGGTCTGTTATCGAGCTGGACAAGCTTGCTGGTGAGCCTGTAGACATTCTGGTTAACAACAAGCTGATCGCAAAAGGCGAGGTTGTCGTTATCGATGAGAACTTCGGCGTACGTGTAACCGATATCGTAAGCCAATGGGACCGAATTCAAAAATTACAATAGCATCCTAGGAGGAAGAAAAAAGATGGCAAACCGTATTCTAATCGTAGACGACGCAGCATTTATGCGCATGATGATCCGCGATATTTTATCCAAAAACGGCTACGAAGTAGTTGGTGAAGCACCTGATGGCGCACAAGCGGTGGAGAAATTCAAGGAGCTTAAGCCAGACCTGATTACGATGGATATCACGATGCCTGAGATGGACGGCATTGCAGCACTGAAAGAAGTTAAAAAAATCGACCCGAATGCAAAAGTCATTATGTGCTCTGCAATGGGACAGCAAGCAATGGTTATTGACGCCATTCAAGCTGGAGCGAAAGATTTCATCGTTAAGCCTTTCCAAGCGGACCGTGTTATTGAAGCAATCAAGAAAACGCTGGGCTAACGGTTGTATGCGATGGTCAAACTTAAAGCTCGTGTAACGCTTTTATTGTTTTCAGGAATGGCCGTTCTGCCTGCCGCCGCTTTAGCGGAAGCAGTTCAGACGAGCCAGCCTGAATTGCCATACACTAGTTCGTCCAACATGGCAGGCAGTGTAGTATGGGTTATTTTTTCTCTACTCCTTATTATTGGACTCATCATTGTTGTTATTAAATGGCTCTCGCGGCGCAACCGGGCGTTCGGAGGAACAAATCGTTCGCTTCGTTCGCTCGGGGGCATTTCCTTAGGTCAAAATCATTCGCTTCAAGTTGTGGAGCTGTCAGGCCGTCTATATGTTGTAGGGGTTGGAGAAAACATTACCCTATTGGACAAGATTGATGATGAGAAGCAAGCTGAGGCGATTATTGAGGCAATGGAGAGGCAAGTGCAAGGTGGCTGGTCGCCGAGTACTTTGACGGGCTTAATATCACGCTTTCGTCAAGGCTCTGGCGAGCAGGAACCGCAGAATGAACAGTGGAACGACGCTTCATCGTTTCAGAATGTCCTCAAAGACAAGATGAATCGTCAGGCGGATCGCAAGCAGCAGCTCGAAGCACTCCTCAAAGACCCTAACCCTAATGAACGGTTGAATGATGATCATGAAAAATAAATGGTGGATAGCTCTTGTTGCGGTGCAGTTAGCCGGTTTAATATTTCAATCGCATGCTTTTGCTGAACCGCTGCCGAACGTAGAAATTAACTTTGGCAACACGGGCAGCGATCAGCCGAACCCGAGCGCGTTATCAATTTTGCTGCTGATTACCGTGCTAAGCATAGCGCCTGCTATTCTAGTATTGATGACCAGCTTTACACGCATTATTATCGTGCTTAGCTTCGTTCGTACATCGCTCGGTACGCAGATGATGCCGCCGAACCAGGTACTAATCGGACTTGCTATGTTTTTAACCTTTTTTATTATGGCCCCTACCTTCTCTCAAGTAAATGAGGTAGCTTTGCAGCCATATTTGAAAGGGGAAATTTCCCAAACAGCAGCTTTCGAGAAAGCGTCTGTACCGATGAAGGCGTTTATGTTCAAGCAGACGAGAGAGAAGGATTTAAAGCTGTTTATGGATTATACGAAGACGGAAAAGCCGAAAACTTACGAGGATATCCCATTGACGGTTTTGATTCCGGCGTATGCGATTAGTGAAATCAAGACAGCTTTTCAAATGGGCTTCCTTATATTCATACCGTTTCTCGTTATTGATATGATTGTATCCAGTACGTTAATGGCGATGGGGATGATGATGCTTCCGCCAGTAATGATTTCATTGCCGTTCAAGCTCTTGCTGTTCGTCATGGTAGATGGCTGGTATTTGATAGTCAAATCCTTGTTATTAAGCTTTAATACCTGACGACTGTATAGGGGGGATGTTCAATGAGCGCCGATTTTATTATCGGTCTGGCCAGCGAGGCTGTATTTACCGTACTAAAAAGCAGTGCTCCAATGCTTCTTATTGCTCTCGTTGTTGGGCTCTTGGTCAGTATTTTTCAGGCGACTACCCAGATACAAGAGCAAACCTTAGCATTTGTTCCGAAAATTGTAGCGGTTTTTGCATCCGTTGTTTTGTTCGGGCCGTGGATTCTAAATACGATCGTCGATTTCACTTATAATCTGCTGAACAACCTGCATAAATATATCGGATAGGCGTGAATCGCAGCGATGGAGCTTATCGAGCAAGGTTTTCCTATTTTTTTGTTGATTTTTTGTCGAATTACATCATTTTTCGTCGTAGCTCCGATGTTTTCGGGGAAAATGATGCCGAATATTGCGAAAATCGGTTTAAGTTTTTTTATTTCTTTTATCGTGTATCTCACGTATGGCATTAATCAGACGGTAGCGACAGATGCCAGCTACGTGCTTTATGTCGTACAGGAAATATTGATAGGCCTGCTATTCGGCTTCGTGGTGTATTTGTTTTTCGTAGTCGTGCAGACGGCAGGGGCATTAATGGATTTGCAAATTGGTTTTGCGATGGCGAACGTCGTCAACCCATTGACGGGTACTTCCGTGCCATTGCTAGGTAATTTTAAATACATGATGCTTATTGTCATTTTTTTCTCCTTGAACGGTCATCACTACTTGCTTCGAGGGCTCATGGACAGTTACAAATGGATGCCGCTTGCTGGAGACTTTTTTGCGAGAATCAGCAGTGGCAGCATTAGCGAGTTTTTAACGAAAGCCGTTGGAAATACGTTTTTGCTAGCTTTACAGGTCGCAGCTCCGCTAGTAATTGCTATGTTTCTGACGGATGTCGGACTGGCATTTTTAGCCAAAACAGCGCCTCAATACAATGTTTTCGTAATTGGGATACCGCTTAAGCTTATTATCGGGACGATTTTGCTCGTACTGCTTATGCCGGGGCTAACTGGTCTGTATGAGCGGCTCATTGCCATCATGTTTGACAACTTGGAGCAGCTATTCGCCATTTTCAAAGGGCCGGACGGGTAAAGGAGGCTGTAATCGTGCAAATGTACCGCTTAAAGCTCGACCTGCAGCTGTTCAGCCAAGAGAAGACGGAGAAAGCGACGCCCAAAAAACGCTCGGAATCGCGTAAGAAGGGTCAGGTAGCCAAATCGGCTGACTTTCCCAGCTCCTTGATTTTGCTGTTTACGTTTGCTGGCTTTGCGATGTTTGGCGGCTTTTACAAGCAGCGAATTATGAATATGTTTGATGATATTTTCGAAAATTGGCTGCTTATGGAGCTTACGTCTGAAAATGTTTTTAACTTGTTCGGTACGCTCGTAACCGAAATGCTCATCTTTTTACTGCCTATATTTTCGGTAGCTATTTTAGTAGGCATTATCGGTAACGTTGCGCAATTTGGCTTCTTGCTTACAGGAGAGCCGCTTAAGATGAAGATCAGCAAGCTAAATCCGCTCCAAGGATTGAAACAGATCTTCTCCATGCGCTCTATTGTTGAAATGCTTAAAAGCTTGCTCAAGCTGCTGATTATTGGAGTGCTCGTATACCAGACGATTGCAAGCGATTGGAGCCGGCTGCTTTCTCTTTCGGACCTGTCTGTTGAGCAAATTTTCGCCTTTGCAGCTGGCCTGACGGTCAGCATGGGGATCAAAATTGGTGCTGCGCTTGTTATACTCGCCTTTGCGGATTATTTGTATCAGAAGTACGAGCAGGAGAAAAGCATGAAGATGTCCAAGCAGGACATTAAGGACGAGCATAAGAAATCAGAGGGTGATCCGCTCGTTAAAGGCCGCATCCGAGAAAAGCAGCGGAGAATGGCCATCCAGCGGATGATGCAGCAAATCCCGAATGCAGATGTCGTCATTACCAACCCGACGCACTTTGCAATCGCCTTGAAATATGATTCCTCTAATATGGAGGCGCCCGTTATTATTGCCAAAGGTATGGATCATGTGGCGCTGCGCATTAGGGAAATCGCCAAAGAGCACGGCGTTATTACGATGGAAAATAAGCCGCTTGCCAGAGCATTATACGAACGCGCCGAAATCGGAGATGCCATACCGGCAGATTTGTTCCAGGCTGTGGCGGAGGTGCTCGCATACGTTTACAAGCTGAAAGGCCGTGTCAAATCATCGTAATTTAAGGGAGGAGGAAGCGTCATGAAACCAAAAGATCTTATCGTGTTAATCGGGATCATAGGCATCGTGCTCATGATGGTTATTCCCATCCCTATTCTTTTGCTGGATATTTTGCTTATTCTGAATATTTCCATCGCTTTAATGATAATGCTTATTGCGATGAATACGAAGGAAGCGCTGGAGTTTTCCATCTTTCCCGCAGTTTTGCTTGTTACGACCTTATTCCGATTAGCACTCAACATTTCTACCACCCGAAACATTTTGCAGCATGCGGAAGCGGGGGAAGTTGTCGCAACATTCGGTAGATGGGTGGGCGGCGGGCAAATCGCAATCGGGTTTATCGTCTTCCTTATTCTCGTCGTCGTTCAGTTCATCGTTATTACGAAGGGTTCTGAGCGGGTTGCCGAGGTAGCAGCAAGGTTTACCCTCGATGCGATGCCCGGCAAGCAAATGAGTATTGATGCCGACTTAAATGCGGGACTCATTAATGAACAGCAGGCACGGGACCGGCGTTCCAAGATTGAAAGAGAAGCAGATTTCTACGGAGCTATGGATGGTGCCAGCAAGTTTGTAAAAGGGGATGCGATTGCATCCATTATCATTCTCATTATTAACCTGGTTGGCGGATTTATAATCGGGATGGCGGTACATGATTTTCCCTTTGCCGAGGCACTCGAAACGTATTCGATATTAACCATCGGGGATGGTCTCGTCAGTCAAATTCCAGCATTGCTTATTTCGGTAGCAGCAGGCTTGATCGTTACAAGAGCTGCATCGGACGGCAATCTTGCACAGGATTTGACAGCACAGTTGTTTAAATACCCTAATCTTTTATACATAGTTGCAGGAACAATAGCTTTGCTTGGTCTCGTTTCGCCAATCGGCGTTATGCGCACGCTCCCTTTTGCGGCATTGCTCGCATTTGGCGCATGGAGAATGAAAAAGCTGCAGGAGAAACAAGTGGAGCAAGAGGAGATGCTTGTGGAAGAGCAGCAAATTGAAGAGGTTCGTAATCCGGAAAGTGTCATTGGCTTGCTGCAGGTGGACCCAATCGAGTTCGAATTTGGCTACGGTCTGATTCCACTGGCAGACACGCAGCAGGGCGGAGATTTGCTGGATCGTATCATTATGATCAGAAGGCAATGCGCGCTTGAGCTGGGGCTAGTCGTTCCAGTCATTCGGATCCGCGACAATATTCAACTGAGGCCCAATGAATACGTCGTTAAAATTAAAGGGAATACCGTTGCGAAAGGCGAGCTTCTGCTCAATCATTATTTGGCAATGAGCCCAGGCTTCGATGATGAATCGGTACTTGGTATTGAAACAACAGAGCCGGCATTCGGACTGCCAGCCATTTGGATTGACGAGCAGATGAAGGAAAGAGCGGAAATGTCGGGTTATACCGTCGTAGATCCGCCTTCGGTTGTCGCTACGCATTTGACAGAAATTATTAAGCGTCATGCGCATGAATTGCTCGGCCGTCAAGAGACGAAGGCGCTTATAGAAAATGTCAAGGAATCGTATCCAGCGCTTATCGACGATCTCATTCCTGCTGTACTATCCATTGGCGATTTGCAAAAAGTGCTTGCCAAGCTGCTTCGTGAAAAAGTTTCGATCCGCGATCTGGTGACCATTTTTGAAACGTTGGCTGATCACGGACATTACACGAAAGATCCCGATGTGCTGACGGAATATGTCAGACAGGCGCTGTCAAGGCAAATTACCCAGCAGTTTGCAGCAACGGGAGACAAGCTTAAAGTGATTACAGTCGGTCCGGCGATGGAGAAGAAAATCGCTGAGTCCGTACAGCAGACCGATCAGGGAAGTTACATTGCGCTTGACCCGATCGTCACTCAACAAATTTATTCCAAGCTGAATGAGCAGGTGACCCGGCAAATTCAGTCCGGACAGCAGCCTGTTGTGCTCACTTCCCCTACAATCCGCATGTATTTGCGCCAGATTGTGGAACGGACGATGCAGGAGGTTCCGGTCATTTCTTATAGTGAGCTTGAACCTAACGTTGAAGTTCAGAGCGTAGGGGTGGTGAATTTATGAGAGTGAAACGTTATGTAGTCAATGCCCTTCCCGAAGCGCTGCCGATGATTCGAAGCGATCTTGGCAAGGATGCCGTTATATTGAATACGAAAGAAGTCAAAGTCGGCGGCTTCATGGGCATGTTCCGCAAAAAGAAGATGGAAGTTATTGCCGCTATCGAGTCGAATGCAGCGGCTCCGGAAAATCCGCCGCAGAAGCGCAAGGCGCCGGATGATGTCAGTGCCGTAATGGCTGCCATTACGGAGACGATGCAGAAGCAGCAGCGTGCAGCAGCGGCAACCGCTGCTGCTACAGCTACGGTTGAGCCGCCGGCAAGGCCTGCGCCAGTTGCGGCGGCTTCTCCAGTCAACGATCAGCTGATGGATGAAATTAAAGGGATTAAGCAATCCCTTCTGCAGCTTTCTTCGCAAAAAGCGGGAAACTCATTATCAGAAGCTGCACAAGCCCTTCATGACCGCCTTCAAGAGCAGGAGCTCGAAGTGGAATGGATCGACCAGCTTATGGCGATCATCTCTGAGCAGGAAGGGCAGCAAAGGGAGCCATTGACACGTACGCAAGTGTGGGAGCTTGCCAAACGGCAACTGCTCGAATGGATGGCCCCTTATGCAGCTGGCATGATCGATGAGCAGGCCAGAATCGTTCATTTTGTTGGTCCGACGGGCGTAGGCAAAACGACAACGATTGCTAAGCTTGCGGCTAATCAAACGATTAAGCATAACAAAAAAGTAGGCTTCATTACATCAGATACGTACCGAATTGCTGCCGTTGACCAGCTTAGAACGTACGCTAATATTTTAAACATTCCGCTGGAGGTTGTTTTTTCTCCTATGGATTTGCCGAAGGCATTCAAGCAGCTCGAAGATAGAGAGCTCATCTATATGGATACGGCTGGCCGCAACTTCCGCAATGAGCTAAATGTATCAGAAGTAAACAGCCTGCTTCAATCGCATGACCGCAATGAAACGGTGCTTGTGCTGAGCCTTACCGGCAAAACGAAAGATATGACGTCAGTAGCCGGAAACTTTGTGAAATACGGCATCGAGAAGGTGTTGTTTACGAAGCAGGATGAAACGGCGGTGTATGGCTCTATTTTTAACCTTGTGATGAAGTTCGGTTTAACGCCGACTTATGTGGCAAGAGGGCAGACGGTGCCGGATGACATTGATCGCTTTAACGCTGCTGCTTATATGAATGATTTGCTGGGGGAAGCGGACGATGAATGATCAAGCCGAAGCGCTGCGACATATGGTAAAGGCAAGCAGCAGCGAAGGCGGCAAGCGCGAAACGCGCATTATAGCTGTCACCAGCGGCAAGGGCGGCGTTGGAAAGTCCAACTTTAGTCTCAATTTTGCGCTGATGCTTCAGAAGCTTGGTCAGAAGGTTCTCGTTTTTGATGTTGATATTGGCATGGCGAACATCGATATACTGATGGGCGTGCGCTCCTCCTACCATTTATATCATTTGTTCAAGCAGGACAAAACGATCTGGGATGTCGTTCAGGAAGGGCCTGAAGGACTGCATTTTATTGCAGGCGGATCGGGAATTAAAGATTTGCTGGAGCTGTCAGAGAAAGAGCTGACCTTGTTCACAGAGCAGGTTTCAAAGCTTCAAGGGCTGTACGATGTCATCGTGTTTGATACTGGTGCAGGACTTTCCAAGGAAACGGCGAAATTTATCGCCGCAGCACAGGAAACGATCGTTGTAACGACGCCAGAGCCGACCTCTATAACCGATGCATATGCCTTAATAAAAATGGTAAAAGCAATGGGCATCCATCCGAATTTCAGACTTATCGTCAATCGGACAGACAGCAAGCGGGAAGGCCGATTGACAGCAGATAAAATCAATTTGGCTGCCGAGCGCTTCCTAGAAGCCTCCTTGCCATTTCTCGGGCTCGTACCCGATGATGCTCATGTAGGCAAGGCGGTAAAACGCCAGATTCCCTTCACCATCGCTTATCCAAGCAGTGAAGCATCGAAAGCTATGCATGAAATTGCAGTTCGTTTTCTAGAAATAAAGAGGCCGGAATCTGATGCTAAAAACGGTGTAAAGGGATTCTTGCATAAATTATTCAAGCTAACGAGATAGTCCTTTTAATTAGGGGAGGGGAAAAGATGGCTCCTTATCGTGTACTCATTGTAGATGATTCTGCATTTATGAGAAAAATTTTTAGTGACTTAATTTTAAAGGATTCAATGTTTTCAATAATAGCGACTGCAACCAATGGGGCCGAAGCTGTAAAAGCGGTGGAGAAATGGAAGCCCGATGTTGTAACGCTCGATCTGGAAATGCCTGAAATGAATGGACTTGAGGCTTTGCAAAAGATTATGAAACAAAACCCGACGCCTGTCATTATGCTGTCTGGCATTAGTGAGGATAACACGAGGGATACGATCAAAGCATTGCAGTTTGGAGCTTTTGACTTTATACGCAAGCCGTCAGGCATTGCAACGAATGATATTATCCAGGTTGGCGAGCAATTGATTGAGAAGCTAAAAACAGCTGTACTGGCGAGGAAGCCTTCGTTCATTGAGGAGAAGATGGACCCGCCGGTTAAAGTGAAGGCGCTAGATACGAAAAAGCCCCTAATAACCGAAGCAACAACAAATGCAGCGTCACGGCTTGCTGCACCTTCTATGGCGAAGAAGAAACCGGAAATTACGCCACCAATAAAGCCGCCTGGCATGAACAAAAAGCCGGAACAACCAGCGGCAGTCAAAGCGGTGGCGCCTTCCTCTACATATAAGCCAACTGCTCCGCCGATTATAGCGAGCAAAAAAACGGAAGATCCCGCTCCGCCGATTATAGCGAGCAAAAAAACGGAAGATCCCGCTCCGCCGAAAAAAGAGCTGCCGAAGTCTACTTCGTTTCAGCATATTGTCGCAATCGGCGCCTCAACGGGAGGGCCGCGTGCCTTGCATACGGTCATTAGCGCTTTGCCTGGCGATCTAGGCGCACCTGTCCTAGTTGTCCAGCATATGCCGCCGAAATTTACGAAATCGCTCGCTCAGCGCCTCGACAGCTTCAGTGCGCTGCATGTCGTTGAAGCAGCTCAAGGCGACCGGGTTCATCCCGGCGTTGTCTATGTTGCTCCCGGAGGCTATCATCTAGAGCTTGGCAAAGATAGTTCCGGTTATTATATTCATTTAACAGAGCAGCCGCAGCGCAATGGGCATCGTCCATCGGTAGATGTGATGTATGAATCATTAGTTCCTTTCAAGGAGCTGAAGCGTCACGCGGTCATCCTGACCGGAATGGGCAGCGATGGTACGAAAGGTCTTAAACAGCTTGTTGAGAGCGGTGCAGTAACTTCTATAGGCGAGGCGGAGGAAACTTGCATCGTTTACGGCATGCCGCGCAGCGCCTACGAAAGCGGGGCAGTTAAGACCGTGCTCCCGCTGCAACAAATCGCTGCACGTATTGAAAGCTGTGTACTTAAATAACGATTGAAGCAATCACAAGTCTAGCAGGAGGTGCGATACAATGGATATGAATGCCTATCTGTCGATGTTCATCGACGAATCTAACGACCATCTTCAAACCTTGAATGAAAACTTATTGCGACTGGAAGGCGAGCCGGAAGATCTATCAATTGTTCAAAATATATTCCGCTCCGCTCATACTTTGAAAGGCATGTCGGCTACGATGGGATATGAGGATCTGGCTGCCTTGACACATGAAATGGAAAATGTGCTTGATCTTGTTCGCAATAGCAAGCTCAAGATGGACAGCTTTATATTTGATACGCTTTTCAAGGGTCTTGATGCGCTGGAGGCAATGGTGCAGGATATCGTTAACGGTGGTACTGGTAAAGCGGATGTGACATCAATTGTGGCCGCCTTGCAGTCGATTTTTAGCGGAGAGCATAAACTATCGGTGCCGGATCAAAAGGCTGCAGCGGAAGGCGATTCTTCCAATGCGGACAAGCCTATTTTGCTGCTGGACGAGTACCAGACTTCGGTGATTAAGCAATCCATTGATAGCGGACATCAGGCTTATCATATTCATGTAACGATTCGCGAGGACTGTTTGCTGAAAGCAGTTCGTGCCTACATGGTATTCAACCTGCTGGAAGCACACGGAGAGATTGTGAAATCGGAACCTTCTGTACAGGATTTGGAACAGGAAAAATTCGATCGTTCCTTTACTGTATTTACCATTACACAGACGAAGCTGGAAGAACTGCATACGCAAATTATGAATGTATCCGAAGTGGAGACGGCAGTTATAACTTTGCTGGATGAGGAATCGCTACATCTGCTAAGCACGCCAACAGCGAATCAGCAAGCTGAGGCTGAGGTGAAGAAAGCGAAGGAAGAGGTTGCAGCAGCAATTGCAGTCGTCGAGAAAAAAGAAGAGGCAGCCAAGGCTCCCGCAGCGGTTGCGCCTCGTAAAGATTCGCCTGCTCAAGCAGCGCCAGCGGCGGTTAATCGGACGATTCGCGTTGATATCGACCGTTTGGATACGCTGATGAATCTGTTCAGTGAGCTGCTCATTGATCGCGTTCGACTAGAGCAGCTTTCAAGCGAAATTAAACGCAATGACTTGACTGAGACGGTTGAGCATATGACGCGTGTCAGCACAGATTTGCAAAATATCGTACTCAAGCTGCGCATGGTTCCCGTCGATTCGGTATTCAACCGTTTCCCTCGCATGATTCGCGATTTGGCGAAGTCGCTTGATAAAAAAATCGATTTGGTCATTACTGGAGCGGATACAGAGCTTGACCGTACCGTTATTGATGAAATTGGCGATCCGCTCGTTCACTTGCTCCGCAACTCTGTCGATCATGGCATCGAGACGGTGGAAGAACGGATTGCGGCAGGCAAGTCAGAAGTAGGTACCATTTTCCTGCGCGCTTACCACAGCGGCAACCATGTTTTTATTGAAGTGGAAGAGGATGGACGCGGCATTAACCAAGAGCGCGTGCTGAAGACGGCGATCAAAAACGGCGTCGTTACCGAAGATGAGGCGAAAAAGCTGTCCAGCGACGAAATCAATATGCTGATTTTTGCAGCAGGCTTTAGTACAGCTGAGAAAATATCGGATATTTCCGGACGCGGTGTAGGACTGGACGTTGTACGTTCCAAAATTACGTCGCTTGGTGGAAATGTTACCATTGACTCGGTGTTTGGCAGAGGAACGAAATTCTCGGTACAGCTTCCGCTGACGCTGTCGATTATTTCGGCGATGCTGATCAAGCTGGGCTCGGAAAAATATGCGATTCCGCTGTCCTCCATTGTGGAGACCAGCATTATCCGCAGATCGCAAATTTTGAACGTTCATGGCAATTTAATGATTGAATTCCGCAATACCGTTATTCCTCTTGTATCGCTGAGCCGTGTGCTTGAGACACCTGACTTTAATGATAGCGCCGAGGAAGAAACCGAAATTGTAGTGGTGCGCAAGGGAGAAAAATGGGCGGCAGTCACCGTCGATGAGTTTATCGGCCAAAACGAGATCGTGCTCAAAACGCTTGGCAAATATTTGACCAATATCGAGGCGATTTCTGGAGCGACGATTTTAGGTGACGGCCAGGTCGCATTAATTATTGATCCTAACGCATTAATCAAATAGGAGGTTTTCACAATGGGAGAAGAATTGAAGGTCATTGTTTTTGCGCTAGCTGATGAGGAATACGGTATTGAAGTAGATAAAGTTAGAACAATAGAGCGGATGTCGCCGATTACCCGCGTGCCTAAAACAGCCGCTTTTATTAAAGGCGTTATGAATTTGCGCGGTGTTGTTGTGCCGGTTGTCGATCTTCGTGGGCGTTTTGGCCTACCTGAGCAGGAACCGACAGATAATTCGCGAATTATAGTAGTAGCGGTAGATGATCTTGAAGTAGGATTTATTGTCGATTCCGCGAATGATGTCATAGATATCGATACGGACAACATCGATTCTCCACCGGAAATCGTAGGCGGCGTTAAAGCGAAGTACTTGCACGGTATTGCCAAGCTCGGGGACAGCAGACTGCTTATTATGCTAAATCTAGTTGAGGTGCTGAATAAAAACGAGATCGAACAGCTCATGCAACTGGAGGGATAGAAGTGGCACAGTTCAGCAAGTTTGAAGCTTTTGAGCTTGACGTACTAAAGGAAGTCGGCAATATAGGCGCGGGCAATGCAGCTACTGCATTGTCTCGTCTTCTTAACAAGCCAGTCGATATGGGTGTTCCGAAGGTCAGCCTGCTGCCCTTCGAAGAAATTGCCGATCGCGTAGGCGGAATGGAGCAGGTCGTCATCGCGGTGTTTTTAAGAGTGGAAGGCGAAGCGCCGGGCAATATGTTTTTTATCATTCAGGAGGACGCAGCGAAGCGTTTGCTGACTCAGCTGCTGTCATTGCCTCATGATGATGAGAACGGCTATTCCGAAATGGAGCTGTCGGCTTTATGCGAAATCGGAAATATTTTGACCGGCTCGTATCTGTCTTCGTTGGCTGATTTTACCCATTTGGCGATGGCTCCATCGGTTCCATCCGTTGCGCTGGACATGGCGGGAGCTATTTTAAGCTATGGCTTGCTGCAATATGGCGAAATGGGCGATTCCGCGCTATTGATAGAGACGACATTTCTCGAAGACTGCCAAGACCTGGAAGGCCATTTTTTCCTCATACCTGACCCTGAATCATTTACAAAAATTTTCCGCGCTCTGGGAGTAAATGTCGAATGATACAGCAAAATTTGATTAAGGTTGGAATGGCTGATTTAAATATTGCAACTGAGGGTTCCGTCCTCAAAACAACAGGGCTTGGTTCTTGTGTAGGACTTACGCTTTATGATCCGGTTAATAAAGTAGCCGGAATGGCCCATGTTATGCTGCCTTCCTCTGAAATTGCAAGAGAGGCGACGATTAACTTGGCGAAATATGCCGATACGGCCATTCCTGAGCTTATTGAACGGATGAAGCATGTGGGGGCGCAGCAAAATCGCCTTGTAGCGAAAATGGCTGGAGGCGCTCAAATGTTCGCCTTTTCAGGTCAATCGGACTCTATGCGTATTGGTCCGCGAAATGTCGAATCTTGCCTTGAGATCGTCAACAAGTTCAAAATTCCTGTGTTTGCACAGGATACAGGCGGCAATTATGGTCGCACCATTGAGTTCGACAGCGGAAGCGGTCTGTTACTCATTCGCAGCGTACAGCTTGGAATAAAGGAGATTTGAATTATTATGATCGGAAATTGGCGATGGAATGTCGGATTAGGACTAACGGGTGTTATATTAACGATTCTTTTCTCACTCGGTAAAAATGCGGTCACAGTCATGCTGCTGCGCAGTGTATATGCATTCATCGCCTTTGTTGTCATTGCGTTTATACTGCGTGCAGTGCTTACGTTTATTTTGAAGCCGCCGGCATTGCTGGATAACGGCGCTGCAGAAGAAGATGGAATAGGAACACAGTTTAATTTGACTACGCCGGATGAAAGCGAAGATTTAAATCAGCTGTTGAAAGACGGGCTGGATATTCGCCCAGCGCAAGATGAGGCAGATAGCAAGCAGCCAATGGAACAAGAGCAAGAGCCGTTTCGGCCATTAGCGCCGCCACAGCTCGTGTCTGCACAAAACAAAGAACCGGAAGAACTGGCTAAAGTAGTACGTCACCTGACAGGAGGGTGAAAAATATGATTGCTTCTTTAAACATTCCGATGTGGCAAGCTTGGAAAGAAGAAGGGGATATTGAAGCGAAGAAGCGGCTTATTGAGCAATATTTGCCGCTTGTTGATTATGTGACCAATCGTATGGCTATTGGCCTGCCTAAAAACGTATCCAAGGATGACCTTGCCAGCAATGGCGTTATGGGTTTAATTGATGCAATAGAGAAGTTTGACTATTGCCGGGGGCTGCAGTTTGAGACCTATGCATCCTGGCGCATTCGCGGCGCAATTATTGATGGTCTCCGTCAAGGCGACTGGGTTCCGCGGTCCGTGAGAGAGAAAGCGAAAAAAGTGGAAGAGGCTTATCAAAAGCTGGAACAACAGTATTTACGCTCGGTTTCCGATGCTGAAATTAGCAATTACCTGAACATAACGGAAAAGGAGTTTACAACGATGCTTCAAGAGATTGCGGTAACGACTGTATGTTCGCTTGAGGATCCTCTTCGTGAGGAAGAGTCGGAAACAAGACTTTCGCTGCTCGTGGATGAACGGGCAAAAAATCCTGACCATAAAGTCCATGAAGTATATTTGAAAGATTCATTGGTTAATGGAATAGAGAAGCTGACGGAGAAGGAACGTATCGTCGTTTCCCTTTTTTATTATGAAGAGCTGTCTTTAAGTGAGATTGCAGACGTCATGTCGCTCTCGCCGTCACGAATTTCGCAGCTCCATTCCAAAGCTATTTTACGTCTTAGAGGAGCTTTATCCAAGCATAAAGATCAACTAATGCAGTACTAGAGTGGAGGCGTGTAATGGAAGGTCAATCATTAGATACCATTATGAGCGTTCAAATATCTGCAGATAAAATGTCAGCCTTTTTGACATTCAAACGTTTGACGGATGATTTTGAATGCTCGCTTGAACAATTAGAGCAGTTTGTGCAAAGTAGCGGAGTGAGCGTTGGAATTGTGCCCGGCGTCCTTCAAAACATTTGTAACAATCCGCTCGCTTTTTATAAAGAGCAAACTTTAATTGCTGAAGGAAAGCCTGCTGAAGTTGGCAAGGACGGCTTTGTTCAATTTATTTACGATATGAAAAGCAAAGAGCGGCGCCCGGCTGAAAATGAAGATGGCACCGTAGATTTTAAGGAAATGACGCAGTTGAAAAATGTGACGCGCGGCCAGCTGATTGCTGAACTGGTCGAACCTGCTGCTGGCGAACCGGGCATGACGGTAACCGGGAATGAGGTTGCATCGAAAGAAGGCAAGGCGGCGCGTTTTAAAATAGGAAAAAATGTCGTGCTGAACAATGAGCAAACCGCAATGTATGCGGCACTGGACGGACTCATTACGATGACGGATAAGGATAAAATCAATGTATTTCCTATTTACGAAGTGAATGGCGACGTAGATTATAAAATAGGAAATATTGATTTTGTCGGTACCGTAGTCATCCGAGGGAATGTGCTAAGCGGCTTCCGCGTCAAATCTGCCGGGGATATTCGCATCATTGGCGGAGTTGAGGGCGCCGATTTGGACGCTGAAGGCTCTATTGAAATATCAGGCGGCATTATGGCTGGCAACAAAGGTTTTGTCAAAGCCGGAAAAAATGTGAAATGCTCCTTTATCCAGGACGGCAACGTTATTGCCGGCGATGATGTGCTCGTATCGCAAAGCATTATGCATTCGAATGTTCGCGCTGGTAAAAATGTTATTTGTTCAGGGGCCAAGGGGCTGATTGTTGGCGGGACTATTCAAGCGGGCGAGCGGGTTAAAGCTCGTACAATCGGCAATACGATGTCTACTGCAACAGTAGTTGAAGTAGGTGTAAAGCCAGAGCATCGCTCGGAGCTGCTGGAATTGCGCACAAAACTCAAGCAGCATAACGAGAGCATGGATAAGGCGGATAAAGCGCTTGTGATTTTGGATCAATTGGCTGCAATTGGGCAGCTAACAGATGACAAAATGGCCATGCGCATTAAGCTAAGCGCGACCAAACGGCAGTCGCTGACAGAGGTTGAGCAGTTCCGTGAACGGATTTTGGATATTGAGCGCACGCTTGAAGATAGCGAGCAAGCTGGGGTTGACGTCAATAACATTATTTATGGCGGAATCAAAATTGTAATTGGCCGATATACGAAATATATTAAAGACCCGCTGCAGCGTGTTTCCTTTCAGTATTTAGATGGAGATATTTCACAGGTGAGTTACCGTTCGTAAAAACTTGAGCAAGCTGACCCAATAGGGAGGTAATCAAGATGGCTTTCAAACCTATTGATTTGCAAATATCGGTTCCTCGCACACCGGAGTCCAGCGGACTTCAAAGCCATATGAATCATAAGCCGATGTCGGACCAGACGAAGCTTGCCGAGCAGCAAGCTGCGCAGACCGAGCTTGTTCGCCACAAAAATACGGAAGTTGAGCATTCCGTAGGCCTGAACGTTCGTCAGGATCAAGAAACAAGCAAGCAATCTGATGAACGCAAGGGCAAACACAAAAAACAGGATGGGCAGGACAAGCATGAAGAAAGCCATCCCCCTGTGCATCCCTATAAGGGACATCATGTAGATATTTCGCTTTAAAGGCAGGTGGGAGCAAGCATGTCTAACTGGCAATACATAGTTTTGCTTGGCGCTGTAGTCGTTGTTTTTGGGTTGCTTTTGCCTAGAAGGAAACAGCCCGCAGCCGCGCAAGCCGTCAATAATATGGAAGTTTCACTGGAACAGTTTATGGAAAACATGGAGCAGGACAATCGTGAGCTTACTGCACTTATCGTGCAATCACAAGAGGAAGCACGTGCCAAGGCACAGCGCAGCGAGGAGCGTTTAGCCGAGCTGGAGCGTAAATATAGCGCTATGGAGCAGCTTTTTGAGCAGCAGAAGGCTTCCGCAGTGTCGGTGCAAGCTGCCCAGGTGATGCCGGTCAAGGTTGACGTTCCCATTACACCCGCTCCAGCTGCGCTACAGGAAGAGCCTGAAGAGCTGGAAGAGCCAGCTCCGCCAGTGAAGCAATCGATTCAAGAGCGTTATGCCGATTTGTTTGCGCTTCATCAGCAAGGCAAGTCTATTGAGGCAATTGCAAAAAAAATGAACATGAACAAGGGCGAGGTTCAGCTTATCCTTCAGCTTGCGAAACAGGAGGAGGGTGCCCGTGTTTAAAAACCGTGTTTTTTTAACCGGGCTTGGCCTTGGCATTATTATCGGCGCATTATTGCTCCAAATGATGATGATTGGCGAATCCAGCCAGCAAAAGCTCAGTAACCGCGACAATGCAGATGCTGGGCAAGAGGAAAAGATATATTCGCAAAGTGAAGTCGATGCGATTGTTGAAGCGCAGCGGGCAACGAGCAGCATAAAGGAAGAAAGCGAAGCAGCGGCAGTGCCTTCACCAACCGCTTCGCCTAAACAAATGCCTTCTGAAAGCGCTGCTCCGCAAGCCTCCGCCCCAGCTTCCCCAAAGGCATCAGCAGTGCCAACGGATAATTCTTCAGCTGCTGCGGACACGGATGAAAATACCATTCGCAAAATGGTTCGCATTCAGGCAGGAACGAATTTGACTGCGGCGTCTGAGCTGCTGGCCAAGGAGAAGCTGATTAGTGATAAAGCGGCATTTATCCGCAAAATGAAGCAAGAAAAGAAACTGGTTCGCGCCGGTTATTTTTTGTTTACCGGGAATCCTTCGCTTGAGGAAGTTATTACAACCATTACGACACAGCCGATGACACCAGAGGAAGTAAAAGCTTTTAATTCGTAATAAAATGGCGGAATGCGGTAATTTTCGCTCGGAGATTGTTGCGTACGGCATGCAGTTATGGTATATTAATTGACGGTGTTAAAAACACACGCTGATTAATTTCGTTAACGGTGCTTCTGCTTAGGTGGAAGTTTTAACGAAAGATGACGTCGGCGGAGGGCACTACAAAAAAACCATTATCAGGAGGTGTTGGAGAAATGGCGGTTATTTCCATGAAACAGCTACTTGAAGCTGGGGTACACTTCGGTCATCAGACTCGTCGTTGGAACCCGAAGATGGATCGTTATATCTTCACTGAAAGAAACGGAATTTACATTATCGATTTGCAAAAAACAGTTAAAAAAGTTGACGAGGCTTATAACTTCGTTCGCTCGATCGCTGCAGAGGGCGGCACTATGCTGTTCGTCGGCACGAAGAAGCAAGCTCAAGATTCCGTTAAGGAAGAAGCTGAGCGTTGCGGCAACTTCTACATCAACCAACGTTGGCTCGGCGGTACGCTGACTAACTTCCAAACGATTCAAAAACGTATCGACCGTTTGAAAACTTTGGAGAAATGGGAAGAGGACGGCACTTTCGAAGTTCTTCCTAAGAAAGAAGTTATTATTCTTCGCAAAGAAAAAGACCGTTTGGAAAAATTCCTTGGCGGCATCAAAGGCATGAAATCGTTGCCTAGCGCTTTGTTCATCATCGATCCTCGTAAAGAGCGTATCGCTGTTGCTGAAGCACGCAAACTTGGAATTCCTATCGTAGGTATCGTTGATACAAACTGCGATCCAGACGAAATTGACTATGTCATTCCTGGTAATGATGATGCAATTCGTGCGGTTAAATTGCTTACGTCCAAGATGGCTGATGCAATTGTTGAAGCTAACCAAGGTGAGCAAACAACTGCTTAATTCAATAAACGTAAGCTATTAGGCGAAGGGCGGTCAGAAGGTGAAAGCCTCTCACCGCCCTTTTTTCACGAATACCTAATTAAATAAATCGAAACCTTCAGGAGGGCTCAAAATGGCAGTTAGTGCGAGCGCAGTAAAAGAACTTCGCGAAAGAACAGGAGCAGGAATGCTCGATTGTAAAAAAGCTTTGGATCATACAGACAACGATATCACGAAAGCGATTGAATTCCTTCGTGAGAAAGGCCTTGCTGCTGCAGCTAACAAAGCTGGTCGTATTGCAACAGAAGGCGTTGTTGAATCCTACATTCACGCTGGCGGCCGTATTGGCGTTCTAGTTGAAGTTAACTGTGAAACAGACTTCGTTGCTAAAACAGACCAATTCCGTGAGTTTGCAAGAGATATCGCGATGCAAATCGCTGCTGCAAACCCTAAATTCGTTCGCCGCGAAGAAGTTCCTGGCGATGAGCTTGAAAAAGAACGCGAAATTTTGCGTGCACAAGCACTTAACGAAGGCAAGCCTGAGAAAATCGTTGATAAAATGGTTGAAGGCCGTATTTCCAAATACTATGAAGAATATTGCTTGCTTGAGCAAACGTTCATCAAAAACCCAGACCAAACGATTTCGGAGCTTCTTAACGATAAAATCAACAAAATTGGTGAAAACATTTCAATCCGTCGTTTCGTTCGTTATGAGCTGGGCGAAGGTCTTGAGAAAAAAGTTGATAACTTCGTAGAAGAAGTTATGTCGCAAGCTAAACTGTAAACCGATCGCAAAGGCGGGGCGGGGCGTCCGCCTCGCCTGCTTTCGTAAGCGGAGAAACTTTATATTTTGATAACCGGATGCAATCTAAGAGCTTTAGATTCATTCATGGAGGTAAGCAACGTTGGAAAAACCCGTGTTTAAACGTATAGTATTAAAAGTTAGCGGCGAATCGTTGGCAGGAAATAACGGCTACGGTATTGAGGCTTCGACAATTGCTTCTATTGCTGAGCAAGTAAAGGAAGTTGTAGCATTCGGTGTTGAAGTTGCCATTGTTGTAGGCGGCGGTAATATTTGGCGCGGAATTGCAGGAACTGCTAAAGGGATTGATCGCGCAACGGCGGATTACATGGGTATGCTGGCTACAGTTATGAATTCTCTTGCTCTACAGGATGCATTGGAACAAATTGAAGTGCCAACCCGCGTACAATCCTCGATTGCTATGCAGCAAATCGCTGAGCCGTACATTAGACGTCGTGCTATTCGCCACCTGGAGAAAGGCCGCGTCGTTATTTTCGCTGCTGGCACAGGCAATCCGTTCTTCTCAACAGATACGACAGCTGCTTTGCGTGCTGCTGAGATTGAAGCAGAAGTCATTTTGATGGCTAAAAACAAAGTGGATGGCGTATACTCTGCTGATCCATTCAAAGATCCAACTGCAGTTAAGTTCGAAGAGCTTACTTACATGGAAGTATTAAATAAAAATCTTGGTGTTATGGATGCGACAGCATCTTCGCTATGCATGGACAACAATATTCCGCTCGTTGTATTTGCAATTACAGAGCAGGATAATATTAAGCGGGTCGTGCTGGGCGAGAAAATTGGCACCATTGTGAGAGGAAGTGCGAAATAATGCCTCAAGCTATTAAGAAAAATGCCGAAGAACGTATGGAGAAAGCAATCGGTGCACTGCGCCGCGATTTGGCCAGCCTGCGTGCAGGCCGCGCATCAGCAGCTTTGCTTGATCGTGTGCAAGTTGAATATTACGGCGCATTGACACCAGTTGCACAACTGGCCAACATTAACACGCCGGATTCCCGGACGCTGATGATTCAGCCGTGGGATAAAACCTCCCTTGCAGCTATTGAAAAAGCGATTATGAAATCGGATCTTGGTTTGACGCCAGCTAATGACGGCTCAACGATTCGCATTTCGATTCCGCCGCTGACCGAGGAGCGTCGTACCGATCTTGTCAAAATGACGAAAAGATTCGGTGAAGAAGCGAAGGTGGCTGTCCGCAACATCCGTCGCGATGCGAATGATGATGTGAAGAAGCTGGAGAAAACGGACATTTCAGAAGATGAGTCCCGTCGTCATCAAGATGACATTCAAAAGCTGACAGACCGTTTTATCGTAGAAGTGGATAAAGTATTAGTAGCTAAAGAAAAAGAAATTATGGAAGTATAATTTCACTAAAGCCCCTCCGTTAGGTGGGGTTTGGTTTAAATATAAGGCTTTTATTTTTTTTGAAATGCCTTATATATCATCGCGAAACGCAAGCTGCCTTCTATTGGGTACGGTGGCAGCCGTTTACGCTTGTTAAATCCGGGTTGGAGGAACGAAGATGATCAGTCGACTTTGGGCTAAATTTAGCAAATCGTCCCCACGTCCGGCAGCGCCGCCACGATTAGACAACGTGCCTGAACATGTTGCTGTTATTATGGATGGAAACGGGCGTTGGGCCAAAGACCGTGGATTACCGCGAATAGCGGGTCATCATTCCGGGATGAAAGCGGTCAGACGCATTACGATGGCAGCAGACCGGCTCGGCGTTAAATATTTAACGCTTTATGCTTTTTCGACGGAAAACTGGAAAAGGCCTAAAGACGAAGTTGATTTTTTAATGAAGCTCCCTCAGCAATTTCTAGAAATTGAAATAGACGATTTGATGCAAAAAAATGTTCAGGTTCGCGTCATGGGGCACAGGGAGGATCTCCCGTCCTTTACGATTAAAGCGTTGGACGAAGCAATGAGCAAGACGGCAAATAATACGGGACTCGTACTTACTTTTGCGCTAAACTATGGCAGCCGCAAGGAAATGCTTGAAGCGATCAAGGAGATCGCAGCGGATGTGCAAGAAGGACGGCTCACCTGTGACCAAATAGATGATCATGTGATGAGTTCGCATTTATTGACCCGCGACCTTCCGGATCCTGATCTGCTGATTCGCACGAGCGGAGAATTGCGTTTAAGCAATTTTATGCTTTGGCAGCTTGCCTATAGCGAAATGTGGTTTACGGACGTCTATTGGCCTGAATTTTCAGAGGCCCATTTCGAAGAAGCGATTGAGGAGTATGGGCGGCGCGCACGGCGATATGGCGGACTATAAGCTTCGATAACGGAGTGTGACCTATACATTGAAACAGCGAATAGTGACGGGAGTAGTAGCAGGCGCATTTTTTATTGCGCTTGCAGTAGCGGGAAGCTGGCTATATGCTGGTCTGCTCGTTTTGCTCGCGATGGTAGGCTTTACTGAATATGTCAAGATGAACGGCCAAGCTTGGGCTCATCCGGCTTCATTGCTCGGATACGCGGGTGTGCTGTTTTTTGTGCTACCATGGAACTTAATTGGGGTAGAAACGCCATCCTTCATGTTTGTAACGTGGGTGCTGGCCTTTTTACTGCTTGCTCTAACGGTCTTGACCAAAAACAAAACAACGATCGATCATGCGGCATTTATGCTGCTTGGTGCGCTGTACGTTGGGATGGGCTTTGGAGCGATGAATGCGGTAAGACAGATGGATGATCATGGCTTGTTTTGGACATTTTTGCTTCTTGGCTGCATATGGTCCTCAGACATTGGCGCCTATTTTGCCGGGAAGGCATTTGGCAAAAACAAGCTCTGGCCATCGATTAGTCCGAATAAAACGATTGAGGGGGCGCTCGGAGGCGTTGTGCTGTCGCTTGTTGTGGCAGCTATCGGAGCTTTTATCTTCCCCGACGTCATCGTATTTGGCAAAGCGCTTCTTATTGGGCTGCTGGCCGCTGTAGCCGGACAGTTTGGCGATTTAATTCAATCCGCTTACAAACGAGTACGTGATATCAAAGATACAGGCCGCATATTGCCTGGGCATGGCGGCGTTCTGGACCGTTGCGACAGCTGGATTATCGTATTTCCGTTGATCGTGCTCTCTGGTCTGCTTCCCATGTAATTTGTAAGAGATGCAAAAAGTACATGTCTAATCCGAGTGTCAGAGGAGATTGAGATGAAAAAAATAACGATTCTTGGCTCAACAGGCTCCATTGGCACGCAAACGCTGGATGTTATTGCAAACGACCCGGAGCGTTTTCAGGTTGTCGGCTTATCGGCGGGCAGCAATACGGACCTGCTGATTCAGCAGGCGATCCGCTTCAAGCCATCCATCGTTTGCTTGTCAACGAAGGAAGCGGCTGAAGCGGTTGCCTCTTCGCTGCCTGCAGGAACTCGGGTCATTTATGGAGAGCAGGGCTTAATTGAGCTTGCTGGAGAGACGGAAGCCGATATTGTCGTTACGGCGATTATGGGCAGCAGAGGGCTCCCTGCAACGCTTGCTGCCATTGAAGCGGGCAAAATGATTGGCCTTGCGAATAAAGAGACGCTCGTAACGGCGGGCCATATTGTAATGGAACGGGCAAGGCAGAAGGGTGTTTCGATTATACCGATTGACAGCGAGCATTCGGCTATTTTTCAGTGCCTGAATGGAGAAGATCGCAGATCGCTTAGCCAGCTTACGCTGACTGCCTCAGGCGGCTCATTCCGCGATCGCACGCGCGAGCAATTGAAAGGTGTTACAGTGGCGGAAGCGCTGAATCATCCTAATTGGTCCATGGGTGCTAAAATCACAATCGATTCTGCCACAATGGCTAATAAAGGGCTGGAAGTTATTGAAGCCCATTGGCTGTTTGATGTTACATACGATCAAATCCATGTTCTTGTTCATCCAGAGAGTATCATTCATTCTTATGTGGAGTTTACTGACCATAGCGTCATTGCGCAGCTAGGGTTGCCTGATATGCGCGTTCCGATTCAATATGCGCTTACGTATCCGCATCGCTATCCAACGCCTACCGGCCGGCTTGATTTGGCTGCCATTGGCAAGCTTCATTTTCGAGAGATGGACTTTGAACGGTATCCGTGCCTGCGTCTCGCTTTCGAATGCGGCAAAGCGGGACAATCGGCGCCAACGGTATATAATGCGGCGAATGAAGTAGCGGTGGCCCGGTTTCTTGCTGGCGAAATTGAATTTCTGGATATTGAGCGCACGATTGAGGAAGTGCTCACTCGCCATCCTGTAACGGTGGTTGATACTCTTGAAGCTATCGCTGAAGTCGACAGCTGGGCACGTCGAATGGCTGCTACTGTGTAACTTGTGCGCTGCCTCGCGGTTCTCTTGTAACGGGTAGGAGAATAATGATAATCTATGTACAGGCCGTTACGAACAGGAGGCTCTATATGGAGACGATTCAGATTGTTTTATTAACCGTGCTCGTGTTTTTTGTAATCGTGACTATCCACGAATGGGGCCACTATTATTTTGCCAAACGAGCAGGGATATTGGTTAGGGAATTTGCCATTGGTTTTGGACCTAAGCTCATTTCCATTAAGCGCGGCGAGACGCGATTTACCATTCGCCTCGTTCCGGCAGGTGGCTTCGTCCGTATGGCAGGCGAGGACCCGGAAATTGTGGACGTTGCCTCTGGGCAGACAATTGCCATCAAGCTTAAAGAGGATAAGGTAACGAGATTGTACCTGGACCGTCTAGATGAGCGTAGCGGCGTCATTCGTGGCGAAGTGACTCAGATCGACCTGGAAAGGGATTTGTTCGTTACGCTCGACATTGAAGGCGAGAAGGAACGTTTTGCGCTGCATCCACAAGCATTGATGATTAGCAAAGGCAAAGAAACGCAAATTGCCCCGCTGGACAGACAGTTTGGCAGCAAATCGGTAGCTGCGCGGGCACGGGCTATTTTTGCCGGTCCGTTTATGAATTTTGTGCTGGCGTTTGTATTGTGTGGCGCTTATATTCAACTCGCGGGTACACCGGAAAATTTGCTCGTGGATTCGATTAGCAAGGGGATGCCGGCAGAAAAGGCCCAATTGCAAAGCGGCGACATGATTCAAGCGATTAATGGTACGCCAATTGGTACGGATTATGATAAAATGATTGAGATTATTGGCGGTTCGCCTGGCGTACCGATTCAAATGGACATTGTGCGCGGCGGCGTAGCGCAGAAGATCGAGCTGACGCCAGCTCCGGATGACCAAGGAGTCGGTAAAGTCGGGATCACGGCTGCTTACAAGACGCGCTCGGCAACGATTACAGAAACGGTAACGGGTGCAGGCAAGCTGATGAAGCAGATGACCGTTATCATTTTTGAAGGCTTTAAGAAGCTCGTCACCGGTGATTTTAAGCTGGATGATTTGGGCGGGCCTGTGCGTACAGCAGAGGTAACCAGTCAAATTGCCAAGCAGGGCATCGCCGAATTGACGCGATGGACCGCTATGCTGAGCTTGTATTTGGGGATTTTCAACTTGCTGCCCATTCCAGCACTGGATGGAAGCAGACTTATTTTTCTCGGGCTGGAAGCGCTGCGCGGCAGACCGATTGACCCGAACCGGGAAAGCATGGTTCATTTCGTCGGCTTTGCGCTCATTATGCTGCTGATGCTGGTAGTAACCTATAACGATATTTTGCGATTGGTGCGAGGGGAGTCTTAACCTTTTATGTCTAAAGATAAAAAATTTGTTTCGGAAATTACGCCGCAAAGCGAGGATTTCTCGAAATGGTATATTGATGTCATTAAAAAAGCCGAGCTTATGGATTATTCGCCGGTGCGCGGATGTATTATTTTTCGCCCGGAAGGTTATGAGCTATGGGAAAATATTCAACGTGATCTGGACCGCCGCTTTAAAGAAACCGGCCATCGCAATGCGTATTTCCCGCTCTTTATTCCAGAAAGCTTTTTCCAGAAGGAAAAGGAGCATGTCGAGGGCTTTAATCCTGAGCTTCCTTGGGTAACAGAAGCAGCAGGCGAGAAGCTTGAGGAGCGCCTTGCTATTCGTCCAACTTCGGAGACGATGTTCGGGCATATGTATGCCAAATGGATTCAATCGTACCGCGACCTGCCGCTGCTCATTAACCAATGGGCGAATGTAGTCCGCTGGGAGAAACGCACGCTGCCTTTCCTGCGCACAAGTGAGTTTCTATGGCAGGAAGGCCATACAGCGCATGAGAATGAAGAGGAAGCTCGTCAAGAAACGATGCAAATGCTCGGCATTTACCGTGACTTTGTCGAGGAATTTCTGGCGATTCCGGTCGTTGTTGGACAAAAGACGCCTTCGGAGCGTTTTGCGGGCGCAGTAGATACGTATTCGATTGAAGCGATGATGAAGGATGGCCGTGCCGTACAGGCGGGAACTTCTCATTACTTGGGAACGAAATTTGCCGTAGCATTTGATATTAAATATTTGGACCGTGAAAATCAGCTGCAATTTGCCCACACGACCTCATGGGGTGTGAGTACCCGTCTCATTGGCGCTATGATTATGGTGCATGGTGACGATCGTGGCCTTGCGTTGCCGCCTAAAGTCGCTCCAACACAAGTGATTATGATTCCTATCGGTCCAGCGAAAACGCGCGACCAAGTTGTCGGCCGGGTAGATGAGCTGTATGCCGAGCTTAAAAAAGCGGGTGTTCGCGTCAAGGTGGATGACCGTTCGGACGTAAGCCCTGGCTGGAAGTTCAATGAATATGAAATGCGCGGCATTCCGCTTCGTCTGGAGCTGGGGCCACGTGATATGGAAAATGGACAAGTTGTACTCGTATCCCGCATTAGCGGCGAGAAGAAGGTAGTCGAGCAGGCTAATCTCGTCGCTGAAGTAGAAGCGATGCTTGTGCAAATCCATAATGAAATGTTTGAGAAAGCGAAGCAGTTCCGCGAGGATCATTTCTATTCGGTAGATACGCTGGATGAAATGAAGGCATCGCAAGAGGAGCAGCGCGGCTTTGTGCTTGCGGGCTGGTGTGGCTCGGAAGCATGCGAGAAGCAGGTCAAGGAAGAGACGGGAGCAACAAGCCGCAACATTCCATTCGAGCCTGCCGAGAAAAAGAGCACATGCCTCGTTTGCGGCGACGCCGCCGAGCATACAGTTGTTTTTGCTCGCGCTTACTAGAACGGGCTCTCCTGTAGCAACAGAGCGTCTTCGTTCGAATGCTTGAAGTGCATTGTACGCAACAGAATCTTTCGCTTTTTCTTTAATTTTAATTTGTATTTTATTGTTCTGCATTGAGTTTTGATGTGTTATGCTGATTACAAAGCAATTTCAAGGCAGGGAAATGGAATCAGCCATTTCCCTGCTTCTATGAGAAGTGCTGGTTTAGCGAGCGCTTATACAACGGTTTTTGCGGTGGAGAGAGCGAGGTTTAGGGGGCAAGTGGAGTGAAAGGTTTAAGCTGGAGAAGCGTTAGCGTTAAAGCTTTCCGAAGGAAAGCAGCTTCGTAAGCATAAGCTTTGCCTATACATTTCTGCCGTTTAACGACTTATTTCGAGGAAATGTATGGGCAATGGCGATCGTAAGCCAAACCTTTCACGCAGCGCCGATCCCCCTTAACCGAGCCGACCATCCCCATTGCAACAGCGAAAATAAGCCAGCGAGCGTTAGGAGTGGATAAAATCATGAGCCAAACCGACAACAAAAGGCAGCGCTTTGAGCTGCTGCTGCAGCAGTCGGAATTACCGCAGGAAATGATACAATCCTTTTTTCAGGATGGTTATATAGATCAGGTTGTAGTCGCCAAGAACAACCGCAAGTGGACGTTTTGCATACGCAAAACGTCTTTGGTCCCTTATAAGGCCTATAGTGGATTATGCCAGGCGGTCAAGCAAAAGTTTGCCCATATTGCTGATACCTCCTTCCAATTTATATACGATGAGCAGCTTTCTTCAGAAGAGCTTGCGAGCGAATATTGGCCGCTTTTCAAAGAGTGGGCGCAGCAGGAAATTGCTTCGGTTAACGGTTGGCTTCTCAAAGCAACGATTACGACGGAAGGCGATGTTATTACGCTGCTGATGCTCGATGAAATGGGGCTGGAGCTGGCGCGCAAAAAACGGATGGATGAAGAAATTACCCGCTTTTATGAGCGGCAATTCAGCCGAAGCTATAAAGTAAAGCTTGCCGTTGGCGAAGCTAAAGCAGAGGTATACGAAGAGTTCGAGCAGCGGCGGGTAGCGGAGGAGCGCGAGGTCATTCAGCAAATTATGGCTAGCGCCGCAGCTGAGGAATTGGGCGATGATGGCGAGCCGCCGGCAAGACTGGCGGTCGGATATGACATTCGCGAAGAGCCGGTTCCATTGATGAACATTCGCGAGGAAGAGAAGAAAATAACGGTGCAAGGCGCCGTATTCGGTCTGGATAAGAAGGAGCTGCGCAACGGAAGCACGCTCTTTACCTTCAACTTGACCGATTTCTCCGATTCCTTGTCCCTAAAAATGTTCGCCAAAACAAAAGATGATGTCAAAGTGCTGGATCTATTGTCCAACGGCAAATGGGTGAAGGCGCGTGGCAGAGTCGAATATGACCGGTTTATGCAGGAGCCGGAGCTTGTCATGATGCCGAATGATTTGCATGAGGTTCATGCACCAGCAGACCGCAAAGACAATGCGGAGGAGAAACGGGTAGAGTTTCATCTGCATACGACAATGAGCGCGATGGATGCGGTGGCTCCCATTGATGCTTATGTAAAGATGGCAGCCAAATGGGGACATAAAGCAATGGCGGTCACTGACCACAGCAACGTGCAATGTTACCCGGAAGCAGCGAAAGCAGCGAAAAAGAACGGCATTCAGCTATTATTTGGCCTAGAGGCTAACGTGGTAAATGATGCGGTTCCGATAGTGCTTAATCCGCGGGAGCAGCCGCTCGCTGGCTCCGAATACATCGTTTTCGATATCGAGACGACGGGACTTTCGGTCATTAATAACAAAATTATCGAGCTTGCCGGCGTGAAAATGAAAGATGGCAAAGAAGTGGCGACATTTGCCACCTTCATTAATCCACATGAGAAAATTCCTTATCATATTCAGCAATTGACGAATATTAATGATGAAATGGTACAGGATGCGCCGGAGCTTGAGCCAAAGCTGCGCGAATTCATCGAATTTATTGGCGATACCGTACTTGTTGCCCACAATGCCCGCTTTGATATCGGGTTTTTGCAAGCAAACTGTAAATCGCTTGGCCTGCCGGAAATTAAAAACCCGGTCCTTGATACACTGGAGCTGGCAAGGTTTTTGCATCCAAGCTTGAAAAATCATCGTCTCAATACGCTGTCAGCTAAATACAAAATCAGCCTGGAAAACCATCACCGTGCGATTGATGACTCCATCGCCTTGGGCGGGGTATTGTTCGGCTTGATTAGCGATGCGGCTGAACGCAATGTTACAGGCCTGCATCAATTAAATGATTATGTCGGTATCGATTTATCGAACAGCCGCCCGTTTCACTGCTGTATTTATGCACTGAACGCAGTCGGCAAGAAAAATTTATACAAGCTCGTATCGCTCTCCCATACGCAGCATTTTAAACGGGTAGCAAGCATCCCGCGGACGAAGCTAGTGGAGCTGCGCGAAGGGCTGCTCGTCATATCCGGATGTGAAAAAGGCGAGTTTTACGAAACGGTGCTGAATAAATCGTATGAGGAAGCTGTAGAAGTCGCGCGGTTCTATGATGTACTGGAAATTCAGCCGATTGATTTTTACATGCATTTAGTGGACAAAGGTCTCGTTGGCAGCCGTGCTGAAATCGAGCAAGCACACCGCCGTGTGTGCCAAATTGCTGATGAGCTGGGCAAGCCAGTTATTGCGACAGGCAATGTCCATTATTTGAATCCTCGGGATAAGCTGTTCCGCGACATTGCGATCCATGGCATTACGGGTTTTAGTCCGCTGAAAGACATGCGCAAGCCGGATGCCCACTTCCGTACGACCGATGAAATGCTTAAGGAATTTGCGTTCCTTGGAGAAGCACGGGCGTATGAGGTCGTTGTGACCAATACGGTGCAGCTTGCCGAACGCTTTGAGCCGTTTGACCTGTTTCCTCCGGAGTTGTTCACGCCGATTATGGAGGGAGCAGAAGAGGAGATCCGCACCACCTGCTACAATACAGCTAAAGGATTTTATGGCGAGGATCTGCCGCAAGTCGTCATTGACCGGTTGGAGAAAGAACTCGTGCCGATTATTAAATTCGGATTTTCCGCGAACTATTTAATTTCTGAGCGTCTTGTGAAAAAATCGAATGAGGACGGCTATTTGGTCGGCTCCAGGGGCTCTGTTGGTTCCTCTGTTGTAGCTACGTTTCTCGGCATATCCGAGGTTAATCCGCTGCCAGCGCATTATATGTGCAAAAATCCAGCATGCAAGCATAGCGAATGGTTTCTCGATGGCAGCATTCCGAGCGGCTTTGACCTTCCCGACAAATCTTGTCCAAAATGCGGAGAGCCGCTAAAGGGCGAAGGGCAGGATATCCCGTTCGAAACATTCCTTGGCTTCAAAGGTGATAAAGTTCCCGATATCGATCTTAACTTCTCTGGTGAATACCAGCCGATAGCGCATAACTACACAAAGGTGCTGTTTGGGGAAAAAGCTGTATTTCGGGCCGGGACAATAGGTACGGTAGCGGAGAAAACGGGCTTCGGCTTTGCCAAGAAATATGAAGAAGCAAATGGCAAAAAATGGCGCGGTGCCGAGCTGTCCAGACTGGCTGCCGGTGTAACGGGCGTTAAGCGTAGTACTGGTCAGCATCCGGGCGGTATCGTCGTTGTGCCGGATTACATCGAAGTAGAGGATGTAACACCAGTTCAATATCCGGCTGATGACGTAAATGCAGAATGGAAGACGACCCATTTTGACTATCATGCCTTTGAGACGAATTTGCTCAAGCTCGATATACTCGGACACGATGATCCGACGATGATGCGGATGCTTCAGGATTTGACTGATGTTGACCCAACAACGATCCCGATGAACGATCCTAAAGTGATGAGCATGTTCAATTCGACCAAAGCGCTTGATGTTTCTCCAGAGAAAATTCGTACGCCAGTAGCCACATATGGCGTTCCCGAGATGGGTACGAAGTTCGTTCGGCAAATGCTTCAGGAGACGCAGCCGTCTTCCTTTGCCGATTTGCTGCAAATTTCCGGGTTGTCCCACGGAACCGGCGTTTGGCTCGGCAATGCGCAGGAGCTCATTAAGAAGGGAACCTGCAATATCAAAACCGTTATCGGCTGCCGGGATGATATTATGCTTTATTTAATTTACAAGGCGGGCATGGATGCAGGTCTGGCCTTCAAAATTACCGAGAGCGTGCGTAAGGGCAAGGGACTTTCTGACGAATGGATCGAAGAGATGAAGCGCTGCAAAGTACCGCAGTGGTACATTGACTCCTGCTTGCGCATTGAGTATATGTTTCCGAAGGCGCATGCCGCGGCCTATGTTATTTCGGCGGTGCGGACAGCCTACTTCAAGCTGTATTATCCAATTGCTTATTATGCGACTTACTTTACCGTTCGCGCGGAAGATTTTGACCTTGAAATATTGTGCCAAGGCTACGATGCAATCAAACGCAAGCTGATAGAAATTGAAGAAAAAGGCTTTGCGGCGCTGCCTAAGGAGAAAGCGAGCATCTCGCTGCTCGAGATGGCGCTTGAGATGACAGCACGCGGCTTCTCTTTTAAACCGATTGATCTTTACCGTTCGGATGCGACAAAATTCCAAGTCGATGGCGATTCGCTCGTGCCTCCGTTTGCAGCGATTCCGGGTATTGGTGAAAATGCCGCACGCAATATTGCCGCTTCCCGTAATGATGGCGAGTACCTGTCGATTGAGGATTTCCAGCAAAGATCGAAGGCGAGTAAAACGATTGTCGAGGTGCTGAACGGGATGGGCTGTTTCCGAGGATTGCCGGAATCGAACCAGCTCTCGTTGTTTTAGAACGTGGTATATCGGCATTTGTACAGCATTTCAACTTGAAAAGTTTTCTTGTCACTACTTATGCGGTTATGTTATAATTTTCGTGGCAATGATGTTGATAAGCGTTTGATGCAGAAGAGTGGGGAAACCCACTCTTTACGTTTTGTTTTCGGGTCTTTAAGGGTCTGAAAGGCCAAATCAATCGTTTGGACCGAACGGGAGGTAGCAGCAATTTGAGCATTTCCAAAATCAAAACCGTCGTGGAAGAAATGGTAACACCATTTCTAAGCGAAAATGGATTTGAACTTGTTGATATTGAGTACGTCAAGGAAGGAAGCAACTTCTTCCTCCGGGTTTCAGTAGACAAGGAAGGCGGCATTGATATTGACGAATGCGGCCGTATTAGCGAATTTTTAAGTGAACAACTGGACAAGAACGATCCGGTAACGGATGCTTATTTTCTTGAAGTGTCGTCGCCTGGCGCCGAAAGGCCGCTTAAGAAAGCCGAAGATGTGCGCAAAGCCGTCGGCAAGCACGTATACATCACGACCTATGAGCCGATTAACGCATCCAAGGAATTTGAAGGTGACCTCATTTCGTTCGATGGAGAAGAGCTTGTAGTCAAAGTCGGCAAGAAAGAGCATGCCATTCCTTATGCTAAAGTGGCGGGAGCACGCCTCGCCATCGTTTTTTAAAATATAGGAAAGTATATCATTTCGTTATCCTTTCTCTATATTTCTCGGAATGAAACGCGCCGCACCGCCAAGGGACGGCGACAGCCGTTTCATCTTGAACAACGTTTGTTATAATTGAAGGGGGGACCAGAGTTCCAATGAGCATGGATTTTATTGAAGCATTATCGGAAATAGAGAGGGATAAAGGGATAGCCAAAGAAGTGCTGATTGATGCGATCGAAGCAGCGCTGATTTCAAGCTATAAGCGGAACTTTAACGCTGCGCAAAATGTGCGTGTCGATATTAACCGCTATACGGGTGTTATTAAAGTATATGCCCGCAAGACGGTGACGGACGAAGTGCTTGATCCCCGTTTGGAAATTACAGTAGAAGCGGCTCGTGAAGTGAATCCGCATTACCAGCTTGACGATGTGGCGGACATTGAAGTGACGCCTCGTGATTTTGGCCGTATTGCAGCGCAAACCGCGAAGCAGGTCGTAACGCAGCGCATTCGCGAGGCTGAACGCGGCTTGATCTACAATGCTTTTATCGACAAAGAAGAGGATATTGTGAATGGTATCGTGCAGCGCCAGGACGTTCGCAACCTTTTTATCGATTTGGGTAAAGTAGAAGCAGTAATGCCGCTGACAGAGCTTATGCCAACTGATAAGTTCAAGCACGGAGACCGTGTGAAATCGTATATTACGAAAGTGGAAAATACGACTAAGGGTCCGCAAATTATTTTGTCCCGTACGCATCCAGGTCTGCTTAAGCGTTTATTTGAGCTAGAAGTTCCGGAAATTTACGATGGAGTCGTTGAAATTCGCTCGGTTGCGCGCGAGGCAGGCTTCCGTTCGAAAATTGCCGTTTTTTCGCGCAATGACGAAGTTGACGCTGTAGGCTCATGCGTAGGTCCGAAAGGAATGCGTGTGCAGACTATTGTTGGCGAGCTGAAAGGCGAGAAGATTGATATCGTGTGCTGGTCTGAAAATGTCGAAGAATACGTTGCGAATGCGCTGAGCCCATCTAAAGTGCTTGAAGTTATCGTTTTTGAGCAGGAAAAAATGGCCCGTGTTATTGTACCGGATTATCAGCTTTCGCTTGCAATCGGGATTAAAGGGCAAAACGCTCGTCTAGCGGCGAAGCTGACTGGCTGGAAAATCGACATTAAGAGTGAATCGCAAGCTGAGCAGGAGTACGGTCGTCCGAAAACGATGACGGCAGTTATGCCGCAAGATTCGGTTTCCATTGATCTGGCTTAACTAATATATCGGCTGCGTTCATCAACGGGTAAAGGGGGGATGTGCGATGAGACCGAGAAAAGTGCCGCTGCGCAAATGCGTAGCCTGCCAGGAAATGAAACCGAAGAAAGAGCTTATTCGGGTCGTTAGAACGCCTGATGAGGAAATTCTAATTGATCTTACTGGCAAAAAAGCCGGTCGGGGCGCCTATTTGTGCGGGAAAGTCAGCTGCTTTAAGCTGGCCAAAAAGACAAAAGCACTGGATCGAGCTTTGAAGCAACCTGTTGGCGTAGCTATTTACGACCAGCTTGAACAGGATTTCATTGCGGTAGAGGAAGAGTTTCTGGCAGAAAAGGAGCGGGTAAGCGATGAAGATGAATAAAGGCTTGTCCTCGCTCGGCATGGCCATGCGGGCTGGAAAATTGGTTACTGGCGATGAAATCGTGCTCAAGGCGGTACGTAAGGGAGAGGTGCATCTCGTCATTATTGCGGGTGACGCATCTCCAAATACGAAAAAAAAGTTTCAAGATAAATGCAGCACCTATGGGGTAGAGCTCGCCGAAGCGTTCGACCGCGATCAACTTGGAAAAGCTATAGGAAAGCTGGACCGAGTCGTACTGGCGGTAACTGACGCAAAGTTCGGAAAAATGATTGCGGGTCATCTGAATCAAAATTCGGAGGTGGATCATATTGAACAAACCACAGGACAGCAAGGACAATAAAGATAAGCTGCGTGTATACGAATATGCGAAATCCCTCAGCATGAGCAGTAAAGAAATTATAACGATTCTTAAACGGCTGGATATGCCCGTTAACAACCATATGAGTGTGATGGAAAACGAAATGGTTAATAAAGTGGAAGGCTTTTTCCGCGATATTAAAGCTAACGCAGCAGCAAAGCGGGCGAAAGAGTCAAGCGGAGCAACCGTATCTTCCACTTCGCAAGCGCCATCTAAGCCTGTTCAGCCGAAGCAACAACCAGTATCACAGCAAGAAGCCATTAAACCGGAGCTCGAAGCTTCCGGATTAAACAATAAAAAAATTACGCAAGATAGACAGGAGCCTATGAATTCTATTAAAACGACAACGCAAAACAACCAACAGCAACGTCCGTCCCAATCGTCCCCAAGCAGCAACAACAGGTCCGCAGCACCTAGCGGCAGCCGTCCAGCGCAAGGTTCTGGCCAATCGCAAAGCAGCAGCCGTCCTAGCCAAGGCGGCCAAACGCAAAATAGCCGTCCAAGTCAAGGTGGCCAATCGCAAAACAGCCGTCCTAGCCAAGGATCAGGCCAAGGCAACCGTCCAAGCAGTGGCGGACCATCGCGTCCACCAGCTTCACAAGGAGCTAATCGCCCATCTGGAACAGGTCCGTCCCGTCCGTCAGGCGATGCTTCGAGAAGCACAAACGGCAATGCGAATAATAAGCCAGGTGCAAGAAAACCAGGCGCAAACCAAGGGCAAAAACGGTTTGAAGATGGAAGACCAGGCGGTTTTGGCCGCAACAATAACAATAATCGCGGTGGCAGAGGACGCAACCAGCGTAATCAGCCGCAAGTATTCCGTGAGAAAATCGACAATACGCCTAAGAAAATCATCGTACGTGGTACGTTGACCGTTGGCGAATTGGCAAAATTGCTTCATAAAGATGCTTCCGAAGTTATTAAGAAGCTGATCGTTCTTGGCGTAATGGCTACCATTAACCAAGAGATCGATATGGATGCAATCCTTCTGCTTGCCGGTGAATATGGCGTAGAAGTAGAAGTGAAAATTCCGGTTGAAGAAGATACGTTCGAAACGGTTGAAGAAACGGATGAGGAAGCTGATCTATTGCCTCGCCCTCCTGTTGTAACGATCATGGGTCACGTTGACCATGGTAAAACAACTTTGCTGGATGCAATTCGCAAAACGAACGTAACAGGCGGAGAAGCTGGCGGTATTACCCAGCATATCGGTGCTTACCAAATCGAAGCTAACCATAAAAAGATTACGTTCCTCGATACACCTGGTCACGAAGCGTTTACGCTGATGCGTGCCCGTGGTGCGCAAGTAACGGATATTACAATTATCGTTGTTGCAGCCGATGACGGCGTTATGCCGCAAACGGTAGAGGCAGTCAACCATGCGAAGGCAGCGGGCGTTCCAATTATCGTTGCGGTTAACAAAATTGATAAGCCAGATGCTGATGCAGATAAAATCAAGCAAGCTTTGACAGAGTATGAGCTGGTTCCGGAAGAGTGGGGCGGAGATACCATCTTCGTTAACGTTTCAGCGAAACAGCGTATTGGTCTGGAAGAACTGCTCGATATGATTTTGCTTGTAGCGGAAGTAAATGATTTCAAAGCTAACCCTGACAAGCGTGCACGCGGTACGGTCATTGAGGCTGAACTGGATAAAGGTAAAGGTCCGGTTGCTCGTGTACTCGTACAGCATGGTACGCTCAAAATCGGAGATGCCTTCGTTGCAGGTAACTGCTTCGGTCGTATTCGGGCAATGGTTAATGACAAGGGCCGCCGCTTAAAAGAAGCTGGACCTTCCACACCAGTCGAAATTACTGGTTTGACAGAGGTTCCACTTGCTGGCGATCCGTTCATGGTGTTTGAAGACGAGCGTAAAGCGAGAGCAATCGCTGATCGCCGTGCGATTAAGCACCGTCAATCCGAGCTTGGCGCGAACTCCCGCGTAACGCTTGACGATTTGTATAAGCATATTAAAGATGGAGAGATCAAGGATCTCAACGTTATTATTAAATCCGACGTTCAAGGTTCGGCAGAGGCGCTTAAAGGCTCGCTCGCGAAAATTGACATCGAAGGCGTACGTGTCAAAATCATTCATAGCGGTGTAGGCGCGATTACCGAATCGGATATCAACCTGGCTTCTGCTTCGAATGCAATCGTTGTCGGCTTTAACGTTCGTCCTGAGCCGCAGGCTGATCTGGCTGCACAGCAGGAGAAAGTTGATGTTCGTATGCACCGCGTTATTTATAACGTAATTGAAGAGATTGAACAAGCGATGAAAGGGATGCTTGATCCAATCTTCAAAGAAGTAATTATTGGTCATGCTGAAGTCCGTAACGTATTTAAAGTAAGCAAAGTTGGAGCTATCGCTGGTTCCATGATTACTTCCGGCAAGATCACTCGTTCTTCTGAAGCGCGGATCGTTCGCGGCGGCATCGTTGTTTTCGAAGGAAAAATCGATACGCTCAAACGCTTCAAGGATGATGTCAAGGAAGTTGCTCAAGGCTACGAGTGCGGAATTACGCTTGAGCGGTTTAGCGACTTCAAAGAAGGGGATATTATTGAAGCCTTCGTAATGGAGTCAGTAGAGAGGTGAATAAAGCATGGCTAAAATTCGTGTAGGTCGGGTAGGCGAGCAGATTAAAAAAGAGCTTAGCCAAATTATCCAGACAGAAATCAAAGATCCACGCGTCGGTTTTATTACAGTGACCGGCGTTGAAACGAGTAATGATTTGTCCCAAGCCAAAGTATATTTGAGCGTGCTGGGCAGCGAAGAGCAAAAGGAAGAAACGCTCAAAGCAATCGGCCGCGCAACAGGCTTTATCCGTTCTGAGCTAGGCAAGCGGATGCGTTTGCGTCATACGCCAGTGCTGATCTTTAAATTCGACAGCAGCATTGAGTATGGAAGCCGTATTGAAGGAATCCTCGAGGAAATTAATGGGGAGAACAAAGGATCATGACGGCTGCTGCGACCTATTTGCAGCAGTTGGATGATGCACTTGCTTTTATGCGTGATGGGGACGACTTTTTGGTCGTCTCCCACGTTCAACCAGATGGCGATGCCATTAGCTCGACGGTCGTCGTCGGCTGGCTGCTGGAGAAGCTTGGGAAAAAATCCAAGCTGATTAACGAAAGTGAGCTGCCCTCAAGACTTGCTCATTTGCGCTCATTCGATACGATTATTAATTATGCTGAAGTACAGCCATCAGAATCGTTTGCTCGCGTTATTGCAGTCGATTGTGCGGATTATCGCCGGATGGGCAAAGTGGAAAGTTTGTTTGCTGCAGGCGTGGAACTGCTTAACATCGATCATCATCCGACTAATGACGGCTTTGGTACGGTTCAATTGATTCGTCCGAATGCAGCAGCTACGGTTGAAATTTTATATGATTTAATTGAACGTGCGGGCATTTCGATTGATTTGGAATGCGCGACGGCTATATATACAGGCTTGATCACAGATACTGGCGGTTTCCGCTACTCAAATACGACACCTCATGTGATGAATATTGCTTCCCGCATGCTGTCGATTGGTGTACCGGGTCACAAATTAGCCGATCTGCTGCTCGAAAAGATGACGATGTCAAAGCTGAAGCTTCTGCAGCGTTGTCTTAGCAGGCTTACTTTTAGCGATAATCAGCAAATTGGCTGGCTTTATGTCAATAAGGATGATTTTGCTGAGACAGGTGCTGTTTCGGAAGATATGGAAGGCATCGTCAATTATGCTCTGAACATTGACGGCGTGGAAGTCGGCATTATGTTTAAAGAGACAGAAGATGGCGGAGTGAAAGCCAGCTTAAGATCAGCAGGAACGGCCGATGTTGCCGCGATTGCCCAATCCTTTGGCGGCGGTGGACATGTACGCGCTGCTGGCTGCCGAATTGATGCGCCGCTTCAAGAAGCAATCGCCCAATTGGTCGATGCGGTCAGAAAGGCGTTGAGCTAACAGATGGACGGTATTATCGCAGTATGGAAGCCCGCTGGCTGGACCTCGCATGACGTCGTAGCCAAGGTGCGGAGACTGCTGAAGATGAAGCGTATCGGCCACACGGGGACACTGGACCCGATGGTGACAGGTGTTCTGCCGCTATGTCTCGGCAGGGCTACTCGTGTAGTTGAATACGTGCAGGAGCGTCCCAAGGCATATGAAGCTGTTATCCAGCTTGGCATTGCAACGGATACAGAGGATTTGACAGGCTCGGTTACGCAGGAGCAAACAGGTGTGCAGGTAACGCGTGAAGATATTATTCGCGTGCTGCGCAGCTTCGTGGGCGTTATCGAACAAATTCCGCCGATGTTCTCCGCTGTAAAGGTAGATGGAAAACGTTTGTATGAACTGGCACGTGAAGGCAAGACGGTAGAGCGCAAATCACGGAAAGTAACGATTCATCAAATTGAACTGATCAATCTTGAGCTTGATTTGGAGTTTCCGCGTTTTTCGTTTTCGGTTGTCTGTTCGAAAGGAACGTATATCCGCACTTTATGTGTAGATATCGGCCAGGCGCTGGGTGTTCCAGCGGCGATGGCGGAGCTCACCCGGACGATGTCCGGTGGTTTTACGAAGGAGCAATGCGTAAGCCTAGAGCAGATTGAAGCTCTTGGCACGGAGGGAATCGGGCCGTTTATTTTGCCTGCTGAGCTGGGTATCCAGCATTTTCCTCGCGTTACGGTCGATGCTCATTCGGCCTCGCTTGCCCTGAAAGGACAAAAGCTTCCGCTTCGCTTGCTTGCTGAAAAGCTTGAAACGGAGCAGCCGGTACGTCTTTTTGATGAAAATGGTTTGTTTATTGGTATTTTCGAGGCCGATCATGCTTTATCAGTGTTGAAGCCTATCAAGGTGTTCTCGTAACTGAGCCCATACTCGGTTATCGGAAAGTCATATAGGAATTGCAGGTGCATCAGCGTTGGAAATGATTTCATTGGAATATCCGGCAATTGAGCTGCCGGAACAGCTGCGAAACAAATCGCTTTCTATTGCAATTGGACATTTTGACGGTGTACATCGCGGACACCGCAATGTCATTGAGCAAGTCGTTGCCGCTGCCAAGAGAACCGGAGGATTGTCTGCGGTTATGACGTTCAACCCGCATCCAAAGGAAGTTCTGGGCCGTGGCGATCAATATTACAATTGTTTGACGCCACTTGCCGTCAAGCAATCGCTATTTGCTGAATTAGGTGTCGATTTGGTGCTAGTCGTCAAATTTGACCATGATTTTGCAGCGATTATGCCGGAGCAGTTTGTTGATGAAGTGCTTCGCCCTTTAGGTGCAGCCCAAATTGTAGTTGGTTTTGATTTCAATTTTGGCTACAAGGGCCAAGGAAATGCTGCCACAATGAAGGCGTTATGCGAGCCGGACATTCAGGTCGAAATCGTTGAACCGTTATACGATAATGGCTTGAAGGTGAGCAGTACTTACATTAGGCAGGCGCTTAGCGACGGTGATATTGAGCTTGCTACGAAGCTGCTTGGCCGGCCCTATGAGCTAGCAGGGACAGTAGTGCATGGCGATGGCAGAGGCAGCAGCATTGGCTTCCCGACAGCTAATGTGGATGTTTCCTTGCCATATGTTATGCCGCGCCTCGGCGTTTTCGGCATTTCAGCAGTCGTACTCAGCAAGTCGTATTATGGCGTATTAAATCACGGAATGAAACCTACTTTTAATAAAGAAGATATTCGTCCTGTGCTGGAAGCCCATTTATTTGACTTTCATCAAGTTATTTACGACGAGCCAATTAAACTGCAATTTCATTCTTTTATTCGTCCTGAGCAGCGTTTTAGCGGTGTAGATGAGCTTATTCGGCAAATCCATGCGGATGCCGAGCAGGCGAAGCGGCAGTTTGGCGTCGAATAAATGCCGGTCGGCATTTACTTTTGCTACAGGCTTGTGATATACTGAAACACGTTGCGATTCTACTTTTTGTCAGAATACGCAGCTGCAATTGGAACCTTAGCTTGGATGTCCGCTCTCACCGACGGCGCCTGGGCTAATGGCGATTATTGAATATAAGTTCAAGGAGGTGACTTTAGGATGGCAATTACACAAGAGCGTAAACAAGAATTGATTGATACGCACAAAACGCATGCGAGCGATACGGGTTCACCGGAGGTTCAAGTAGCTATCCTAACGGAAAACATCGTTAACTTGACGCAACATTTCCGGGAGCACAAGAAAGACCACCACTCCCGTCGTGGTTTGCTCAAGATGGTAGGTCAACGTCGTAAGCTGTTGAGATACCTTAAAAACAAAGATGTTAGCCGTTATAGCGCATTGATCGAAAAACTCGGCCTTCGCCGCTAAAACATGTTTCAAGAGAAGCAACCTGGTTGTTTTGCTGTCCGGCATTACGGACTTGGCAAAATCGGGTTGCTTTTTGTAATATGCGAGGGTTAAGCAGGATATAGAGGTCCTGCTGGCGAAGGTTATGTTTGTCAATCGTTTAAATTAATTTTTGAAATACAGGAGGGATACGTTTGCAACAAGTTGAAATGATTTTGGGTGGACGGAAGCTTGTATTGGAAACAGGCAGACTTGCGAAGCAAGCGAATGCTGCTGTAACTGTTCGTTATGGCGACACCGTTGTACTCTGTACAGTGACCGCTTCCAAAGGTCCGAAGGATTTAGATTTTTTCCCGCTTACGGTGAACTATGAAGAACGTCTTTATGCAGTTGGTAAAATCCCTGGTGGATTTATTAAACGTGAAGGACGTCCAAGTGAGAAAGCGATTTTGTCCAGCCGTCTGACGGACCGTCCGATTCGTCCGTTGTTCCCTGAAGGGTTCCGTAATGATATTCAAATCGCGAATATCGTCATGAGCGTGGACCAAGATTGCTCGCCTGAAATGGCTGCAATGATTGGTACTTCCGCAGCGCTGGCCATTTCTGATGTGCCATTCAACGGGCCAATCGGCGGCGTGAGCGTAGGTCGTGTTGATGGTCAATTCGTGATCATTCCAACCGTTGAGCAAGAGCAGAAAAGCGATATTTTCGTTGTAGTTGCTGGTACGAAAGATGCCATTATGATGGTGGAAGCAGAAGCTAATGAAGTTCCTGAGGACGTTATGCTGGAAGCGATTATGTTCGGGCATGATGAAATCAAGAAAATCGTTGCTACAATCGAGCAACTGCAGGCCATTGCCGGCAAAGAAAAAATGGAAGTAACGCTTCATGCCGTCAACGAAGAAGTAAATGCAGCTGTTCGCGCATTTGCATCTGCTCGTTTGGTAGAAGCGATTCGCATTCCCGAGAAGCATGAGCGTCAAGATGCCATTGATGCCGTTAATGCGGACACGGTTGCGCATTTTGAAGAAGTATATGCAGAGACGCCTGAACTGCTTGGCGATGTCAAAGAAGTGCTTTATGATATCGTTAAAGAAGAAGTTCGCCGCCTGATCACACATGAAAAAATCCGTCCTGATGGCCGTGCGCCTGAAGAAATTCGTCCAATCGAATGTGATGTGGCGATATTGCCGCGTACACACGGATCTGGACTATTCACACGTGGACAAACACAAGCACTCAGCATTTGTACGCTTGGACCGCTTGGCGATGTGCAAATTCTTGACGGCATCAGCCCGGAAGAAACGAAACGTTTTATGCATCACTATAATTTCCCGCCATTCAGCGTAGGCGAAGCAAGACCACTTCGTCCTCCAGGCCGTCGTGAAATTGGACATGGTGCACTCGGCGAGCGCGCTTTGTCGAAAGTTATTCCATCTGAGGCTGACTTCCCGTATACGATTCGTCTTGTATCCGAGGTGCTCGAATCCAATGGATCGACTTCGCAGGCTAGTATTTGTGCAAGCACACTTGCAATGCTGGATGCAGGCGTTCCGATTAAAGCTCCGGTTGCAGGTATTGCAATGGGTCTGATTAAAGATGGCGACCATTTCTCCATTTTGTCTGACATTCAAGGGATGGAAGATCATCTCGGCGATATGGACTTTAAAGTAGCGGGTACAGCAGAAGGTGTAACTGCCATTCAAATGGATATCAAAATTGACGGTATCGATCGTTCGATTTTGGAGCAGGCGCTTGAGCAAGCACGTGAAGGACGCATGCATATTCTAGGTAAAATGACAGCGATTATTTCGGAAGCTCGTCCTAACCTTTCTGAGTATGCGCCTAAAATTCTCACGCTTCGCATTAATCCGGACAAAATCCGTGATGTTATCGGCTCTGGCGGTAAAATCATCAACAAGATTATTGAGGAAACTGGCGTGAAAATCGATATCGAGCAGGATGGCATGGTTTACATTGCTTCTTCGAACGAAGAGATGAACCAAAAAGCCAAAGCGATTATCGAAGGTATCGTGAAGGAAGTTGTAATTGGTGAAATTTATTTAGGTACAGTAAAACGGATCGAGAAGTTCGGCGCATTCGTTGAAATTTTACCGAACAAAGATGGTCTTGTGCATATTTCCCAGCTGGCGAACGAACGTGTCGCTAAAGTGGAAGATGTCATTGCAATCGGCGACCAAATTACAGTTAAAGTAACGGAAATTGATCAGCAGGGCCGTATTAACTTGTCCCGTAAAGCTGTATTGACGCCAACTGTACCAGCACAATAACGGCTGCAGCGTTACATGGTAGGGGCACCGCAAGGTGCTTTCTCAAAATATAAGAATGCAGAGATTTTCTCTTATATTTACGCGTCTATTTCTACGCCAAACGGACTGTTGCCGCAAAAAAACGGCAACGCCGTTTACACTTGTTTTTTATACTCGAAGCAAAGAGCCAGATTCCATCTGTCTCTTTTTATTTTGCCGTCAAAAATCCCCTGCTTATATAAGGCAACCATTATCTCCCTAACATAATCTCGTCCCAATATTCATACATATGGAGCAATGAGGGACGGGGTGAATGAAGGTGCTGAGAAAAATAGGGGCAGCCATAGGCTGTATGCTGATTATGGTGGTGTTCATTCGGGCGAATGGAGGAGGTACGGCGGACTATATCAGCGCAATTAAACAGGAAAAAGGCATGATGACGCAGCTGCAAGAGTCGGTTTTGGATGAAAATAAAGCAAAGCTGCGCGCTGCTGTCGTAGCCGAAGCCGAGAGCCGCTCCATTAAGCCTATCGATGCCCGGATTGACCGCGTATGGAAGGCTATTCCCGGCTACAATGGGCTGGAGGTGGATGTCGACGCCACGGTGGAGAAGACGATTGCATCGGGCTCCCTTTCGCCGATTTTATATGTATACAAGGAGACGCCTCCTCGTATTAAGCTTGCGGATTTAGGGCCGCTTCCGGTATACAAAGGCAATCCAAACAAAAAAATGGTATCGCTAATGATTAATGTTGCGTGGGGCAATGAATACATAACGCCGATCCTTGAAACCTTGAACAAGGAAGAGGTAAAGGCAACTTTTTTTCTAGATGGCTCGTGGCTGAAGAAATATCCGGAAATCGCCAAGCAAATTCAAGCGGAAGGGCATGAAATGTCCAATCATGCGTATACGCATCCGAAGATGAGCGAGCTCAGCCGAAATGATGCTTATTTGCAAATTTCCCGTACGGAGGAATTGCTCAAATCGACGCTTGGCGTGACGAATAAGTGGTTTGCCCCGCCTTCGGGCGATTTTAACCAAATGACGGTACAGGTGGCGGCGGAGCAGAGGCTTCGCACGGTGTTATGGACAATCGATACGGTCGATTGGACCAAGCCGGGAGCAGACTGGATCATTCGGCGCATTTCGTCGCGGCTGGAGCCAGGCGCACTTATTCTGATGCACCCGACAGCGTCCTCGCGCGATGCTTTAACCGGAATGATTCGTGAAATTAAACGCCAGGGCTATGCGCTTGGCCCCGTTAGCGAGACGCTTTCGGAGGCGCGGATACCTGCTGCTGTTGAGCCGCAACCATAATTTTGATATAGTGTTAACATTCATGCTTACAGGAGGACCCTACGTGAAAAAATATACGCTTAGCAACGGTTTAAGAGTCGTAGTTGAATATATCCCAACCTGCCGTTCGGTTTCATTTGGCATTTGGGTCAAAACAGGCTCCCGCAATGAGACGCCTGAAAATAACGGGATCTCCCATTTTATCGAACATATGCTTTTCAAGGGGACAGATCAGCGGACGGCTAAAGATATTGCCGATCTGTTCGATGGTATTGGGGGCAATGTAAATGCATTTACCTCCAAAGAGTATACCTGCTATTACGCCAAGGTGCTGGATGAGCATTTGCCGCTCGCTGTTGATGCGCTTTCGGACATGTTTTTCAATTCCAAGCTGGATTTGGCGGATTTGGCGAAAGAGCGGAATGTTATTTTAGAAGAAATTTCGATGTATGAGGATACGCCAGATGACAAGGTGCATGATGAAGCTTCGCGTGCCGCTTATGGCGATCACCCTCTCGCTTATTCGATTCTGGGCCTAGAGGAGCGTCTTGCCGAAATGACGCCTGATACACTGCGCGCGTATATGAACGATTATTACACGATTGACAACACCGTCGTCAGTGTCGCCGGCAATGTGGAAGAGGGCAAGCTGCTGGAGCTGCTGGAGAAGTACTTTGGCAAGTTTGACCGTAAAGGTACATCGCAGCTGGTGGAGGCGCCGGATTTCCGCGGCGATTATATTTTCTATAAAAAGAAAACCGAGCAAAATCATCTTTGCCTGTCCTTTCAGGGCTGTTCGATTTCCGATGAGAAGCTTTATGCGATGGTACTGCTCAATAATGCGCTTGGCGGCGGCATGAGCTCGCGCCTGTTCCAAGAAATTCGCGAAAAACGCGGTCTTGCTTATTCGGTTTATTCCTATCACTCCTCTTATGCGGACAGCGGCCTGTTCACCTTGTATGCGGGTACGGCGCCTAAGCAAACGAAGGAAGTGCTTGATTTGACGATGGAGCAGTTAGAGGAGCTTGCTTCCAAGGGGCTTGAGGATGCTGAGCTTCATCGCGGCAAAGAGCAGTTGAAGGGCAGCCTGATTCTCAGTCTGGAGAGCACGAGCAGCCGAATGACCCGTCTTGGGAAAAATGAGCTGATGCTGGGCCGGCATTACACGCTCGATGAGCTGCTTGAGCGCATTGATTCCGTGAAGATGGAAGATGTGAGGAGCGTAACAGAGCGTTTGCTTGCAGCACCTTTTGCGGTGGCGATGGTAGGTTCGAGTGAAAGGGCTGCATCTAAACTTGGGAGGGATCGTTTTGTATCGCGTACTGTTTAAAAGAGTAGAGGGCAACGAAGACATCAAGCTTCCTTGCAAAATGTCCGAATGGGCTGCAGGCTTCGACCTGCAGGCCGCTGTATCAGAGCCTGTTGAGCTGGCACCGGGAGAGCGAAAGCTTATTCCTACAGGCTTTGCCATGGCTATGCCAGCCGAGCTGGAGGCGCAAATCCGCCCGCGCAGCGGCCTGGCTTACAAGCATGGCATTACATGCTTGAACTCCCCAGGAACGATCGACGCCGATTACCGCGGCGAAGTGAAGGTGCTGCTCGTCAATTTGGGGCAGGAGCCGTTCACGATTGCACGCGGCGAGCGCATCGCCCAAATGGTGTTCCAGCAAGTTCCGGTTGTCACCATTGAAGAGACATCCGAATTGCCGGATACCGTGCGTGGCAGCGGCGGGTTCGGACATACTGGCGTTTAAGGATTAGAAGACCGGAGCAGATGCTCCGGTCTTTTTTTTCACCCATTCTAGGCCCAGGCATAAGATAGTCTATATCTACATGCGCAAGAGAGGAGTGAAGCCGATGCTAACAGGCGTTCAAGTGCTGCTTATCGGCGGCGACGCCAGGCAGCTTGAGGTGATCCGCAAACTGGCGGAGCTGGATGCGACCGTAGTCATAACGGGCTTTGACGGCCTGCAGTTGACGCCAGAGGGAGCGGTTCAGGCTGAATATAATGAACGGCTGTTTGACGGGGTTGACGCACTAGTACTGCCTGCCGTCGGAACCGATGACCAGGGCGTCATCAGCGCTGTATTCAGCGATAGCAAGATCAGGCTGGAAGAGCGCCATATGGCACGCTTGCCTAAGCACTGCAAAGTATACGCTGGTATGGCAAAACCATATTTAAGCGACCTTTGCAAGCAGCATCAGCTGGAATTGGTAGAGTTATTTGAGCGCGACGATGTCGCAATTTACAACTCCATTCCGACAGCTGAAGGTGCGGTAATGATGGCGATTCAACATACCGATATTACGATTCATGGCTCCACCTGCATGGTGCTCGGGTTCGGAAGAACGGGGTTCACATTGGCGCGGACGTTAAAGGGCTTAGGGGCGAATGTGCTTGTCGGAGTACGCAAGGGAGAGCATTTTGCAAGAGCGCTCGAAATGGGCTTCGAGCCTTTCTACACCAGCAATTTGCGGCAATATACGGGCAATATTGACTTGCTTTTTAACACAATTCCGACTATGATAGTCACAGCGCAAATTATAGCAAATCTTCCTTCGCGAAGCGTCATTATTGATCTGGCTTCGAAGCCTGGCGGAACTGATTTCCGCTTTGCTGAGAAACGGGCTATTAAGGCGATGCTCGCGCCCGGACTCCCCGGTATCGTCGCACCCAGAACTGCTGGACGAATCATAGCCGATTGTTTAACACAATTGATTATGGACGACTTGATAAATCGGGGGAATGGGGAATGAATTGGTCCGGACTTACGGTAGGGTATGCATTGTCAGGGTCTCACTGCACGTTTGCCGAGGTTATGCCGCAAATCCAGCGGTTTGTAGACGCAGGCGCGAACGTAGTACCTATAGTATCGCAGACGATTATGACGACGGATACGAGATTCGGAACGTCGGAGCAGTGGCAGACACAGCTCAAAGCGATAACTGGCAATGAAATTATTTCGACGATCGTGCAAGCGGAGCCGCTTGGCCCATCCAAGCTTATTGATGTGCTGCTCATTGCTCCATGCACGGGCAATACAACAAGCAGGCTGGCTAATGCGCAGACTGACAGTGCGGTGCTCATGGCATCCAAATCGCAAATGCGAAATGGAAGGCCAATCGTCATTGCAATTTCTACGAATGATGGCCTTGGCCTTAATTTGGCGAATATTGCGAAGCTGATCGTAACGAAAAATATTTATTTTGTGCCGTTCGGCCAAGATAATCCGGTACAGAAGCCCAATTCGCTCGTAGCGAGAATGGATTTGGCACTGGAAACATGCGAGGCGGCGCTGCAAGGCAAACAGTTACAACCGCTCATTATTGAGCGTTTTAATTATTAAGTTTTTTATTCTGAGTTTTTATAAGACCGAGGGGAGCATTACGGCAAATGTCAAATCAAAAATTGTTTAACGTTGCAGTAGTTGGCGCAACAGGCGCAGTAGGGGAACAAATACTAAACTTGCTCGATAAGAGAAACTTCCCTATTAAGGAACTGAAGCTTCTGTCTTCAGCGAGGTCTGCTGGTACGAAAATCACATTCAAAGGCCAGGAAGTGACGGTGGAGGAAGCGAAGCCGGAAAGCTTTAAGGGCATTGATATAGCATTATTCAGCGCTGGTGGAGACGTTACGAAGGCGCTCGCGCCGCATGCAGTTGAATATGGAACGGTATGTATTGACAATACGAACGCTTACCGTATGGACCCAAATACGCCGCTTGTTGTGCCTGAAGTGAATATTGACAAGGTAAGCGAGCATAAAGGTATTATTGCGAATCCGAACTGTTCGACAATTCAGATGGTAGCTGCGCTTAAGCCGCTTCAAGACAAATACGGCATTAACCGCATTATCGTATCGACTTATCAAGCAGTATCTGGAGCAGGTGCGAAAGCCATTGAGGAAATGCTGCGCCAGACGCGTGCATCCCTTGACGGCGAAGCGGTCAATCCGGCTATTTTGCCAGTAGGCTCGCTGCCTGTGAAGCATCAAATCGCCTTTAATGCGATTCCGCAAATCGACAAGTTCCAAGAAAACGGCTACACGCTTGAAGAGATGAAGATGGTCAATGAAACGAAGAAAATTTTGGATGACCAGACCATTGAGGTTACTGCTACTTGCGTACGTATTCCAGTCGTTTACGGCCATTCGGAATCGGTTTTTGTTGAGCTGAAAAATAACTACGATTTGGAAGATGTCAAGCAGCTGTTGTCTGACGCCCCGGGTGTCGTGCTGGTTGATGATCCGGCGAATCAGCTTTACCCGCTCGCAACGGAAGCAGCCGGCAAGCCGGAAGTATTTGTCGGACGTTTGAGACGCGATCTTGGCCATGAAAATGGGCTTAACCTATGGATCGTATCGGATAACCTGCTTAAAGGGGCCGCATGGAATGCGGTTCAAATCGCCGAGCACATCGCACAGGCTTAACGAATAAACGGTGTAAGGACTTGATAGCTGGCGGCATCTTGCCTTTCGGTGATGGGGGAAGAGGCTTATGCGAACTCTCGTTATGAAGTTTGGAGGAACCTCGGTATCATCCGATTTTGCCAGAAATCATTGTTTGGAGCATATTAAGCGTGAACGCGAAAATGGTTTTCAGCTCGTCGTTGTCGTTTCGGCTATGGGTCGCCTAGGCGACCCTTATGCTACGGATACGCTGCTTGATTTAGTACGAAGCAATGGTGACTCGCTTCCGCTGCGTGAGCGGGATATGCTGCTGGGCTGTGGTGAGATGATTTCTGCCGCGGTCTTATGCAGCTTGCTTTGTTCAAAGGGCATTCCCACTACTATTTTAAGCGGCTATCAGGCAGGCATTATAACGGACGGGCATTTCGGCCAAGCGAGAATTGCCGACTTGCGTCCGGAGCAGCTTTTAACGAATCTTGGTGAAAATAAAGTCGTTATCGTTACCGGTTTTCAAGGCGGTACCGAAAGTGGGGAGCTGACTACGCTCGGCCGCGGCGGGAGCGATACGTCGGCGACTGCACTTGGCGCTTCGCTGCGTGCAGAGCGAGTAGATATTTATACCGATGTTAACGGAATTTTGACAGCTGATCCGCGAATTGTGAAAGATGCAAAACCGCTTCTTGTCGTCAGCTATGCAGAAATTTGCAATATGGCTCGTCAAGGGGCTAAGGTCATTCACCCGCGTGCTGTTGAAATTGCCCAGCAAGCCAGAATACCGATTCGTGTGCGCTCGACCTTTTCGCTCGATGAAGGAACGTTAGTAACGGATAGCCCGCTCCATGCTACCGGAATGGTAAGTGACCGTCATGTAACAGGCATTGCGCATGTAGCGGGCATTACTCAAATTTCGGTGCAGACGGTAGAAGGCAAGGCGGACGTCCAGCTGCAAGTTTTTCAAACGATGGCCCGTCATCATATTAGCGTAGATTTTATAAATGTGACGCCAAGCGGAGTCGTCTACACCGTATTTGACTACGATGCAGCTAAGGCTGTAGCCGTACTGACGGACTGCGGTTATGCACCGACCGCGATTAGCGGCTGTGCAAAGGTATCTGTCATTGGCGGCGGCATGAACGGTGTTCCAGGCATTATGGCCCGTATTGTAGAAGCCCTTACACTGCAGGGAATTGCTATAATGCAGGCGGCGGACTCCAATACGACCATTTGGGTACTGGTTAAAGATGCGGATATGGCATCTGCGCTGCGTGCGCTTCATGCCAAGTTCGAGCTTCATTTGTAGCAGGAAACACAGGCAATAGACCTGTTTTGCGAAGCAAAGCTTTGGGCCTGAGCTTGCGAAGAAGCTTTTGCTTTGCGAAACTTGAATGTAGATAGCTTACGAAGTAAGTTTTGCTCCGCAAAACTTTAAGATTATGCTTACGAAGTAAGTTTTGCTCCGCAAAACTTTAAGGAGGAGTCAAAATGGAATATGGAAGGTTAGTTACGGCGATGGTCACCCCATTCGATGCCGCTGGCGAAATTGATTGGGATGCGACTGGGCGATTAATCGATTACTTAATTGAAGAGCAGCTTAGCGAGAGTCTTGTTGTATCCGGTACGACGGGGGAATCTCCTACACTTACGGATGCGGAGAAAGAAGCGCTATTTCGTTTTTCGGTAGAGCGCGCTGCTGGACGGGCTAAAATTATCGCAGGCACAGGCAGCAATGATACGGCACATTCCATCCATTTGACAAAGGTGGCAGAGGCGTGTGGAGTTGACGGGGTGCTGCTTGTTGCTCCTTATTACAACAAGCCAAGCCAGGAAGGCCTTTATCAGCATTTTAAAGCGATTGCAGATTCGACGAAGCTTCCGGTTGTATTGTACAACGTTCCGGGCCGTACAGTCGTGAATATTTCGGTTGAAACGACGCTGCGCCTAGCGGCGATTAGCAACATTGTAGCTACAAAAGATTGTGCGTCATCGGAACAGATTATTCAGCTTGTAGCAGGCGCTCCAGAGGGCTTTAAGGTTTACAGTGGCGACGATGCGGCAACGCTCCCGACTTTAGCAGTAGGCGGTTATGGCATTATCAGTGTAGCTAGCCATGTTATCGGCAAAAAAATGAAGCAGCTTATCGATGCTTATGTGAGTGGAGACGTTGCTTTGGCGGCCAAGCTAAACGCTGAATGCTTCCCGGTATTCAAGGGCTTGTTCGAATGTCCGAATCCGGTACCGAACCCGGTTGCTCTGAAGCATGTAATGGGACTGAGCGGCTTCCCGGTTGGCGGAGTTAGACTTCCATTGGTAGGCGTTACCGAATCGGAAGCTGAATTTTTGCAAAACCTCGTCGATTCATCAACCGCATTTTAATTCAAGCTCTTCATAAATCATTAAGCTGGTGCCTAGGCACCAGCTTTTTTTATTCACTTTATTTTTCCAACATGAACTTTCATGTTATTCCTATTACATTTGTACTCCCTATTTTTCATATACAGCCGGTGATGCGGGCAATAAGCGGTTTTAAAAGCAATGGGTGAAGAGGAAGAAGCGGAGGGAAAGGTTTGGGAGTGAGAAGCGCGAGCGTTCGCTTTTTCCTTGTGATTTTTACCGCTAAAGCTTTTACAGATTGGAGAAATCACAGGGGAATGGCGATCGACCCCCAAACCTTTCCCGCAGCGCCCCAACCTCACCCATTCTTTTCCCGCACCCAGCCCCTCAGCCTTGTATTCGATCTTTTTCATCATGTATAATAAGTTCAAGTGATCGGGTGCGGAAATGATTTGCAAATTAAGCTAAGAATGGAGCAGCTTCCTTCTTGTTTAACAGGAAAAAAACATGACCTCATCAGGTTGGAAAAAGGAGGGATAGTCATTGTCCAAAAAAAATGTGCAGGATAAACTGTTGATTTTTGCATTAGGCGGTATTGGTGAAATTGGTAAAAACATGTACGTCATTCAATATGACAATGATATTGTAATTGTAGATGCGGGGCTTAAGTTTCCGGAAGAGGATATGCTCGGCATAGATATAGTTATTCCGGACATTTCGTATTTGAAGGAAAATCGCGAGAAGGTGCGCGGTATTGTCATAACGCATGGACATGAGGATCATATCGGCGGGCTTTCCTATATGCTTCGCAGTCTTAACGTTCCGGTATATGCCACGAAGCTTACGCTGGGACTGATTGAAGGCAAGCTGAAGGAAGCAGGGCTGCTGGGCGAAACGAAGCGAATACTGATTAATGCGGATTCGGAGATAGAGCTGGGCAGCATCCATGTATCCTTTTTTAAAACGAACCACAGCATTCCTGACTCCGTAGGCGTGTGCTTGGAGACGCCAGAAGGTGTCGTCGTGCACACAGGCGACTTCAAGTTTGACCATACACCAGTCAATGAGCAATATGCTGACATTAAGCGGATGGCGGAAATCGGGCAAAAGGGCGTGCTTGCTCTGCTGTCTGACAGCACGAATGCGGAGCGTCCAGGCTATACGCCTTCAGAGAAAAATGTAGGGGAAGAGCTCAAAGATATATTCCGCAAATCGCCGCAGCGTGTCGTAGTTGCAACGTTTGCTTCCAACGTTCACCGTATCCAGCAGGTCATCAACGCAGCTATTGCTACGGATCGTTATATTGCTGTAGTAGGACGCAGCATGGTCAATGTGGTCGGAATCGCTGGAGAGTTAGGTTATTTGAACATTCCAGACGGCATGATTGTTGAACCGGAAGCCGTGAATAAGCTGGCCGCGGATCGCGTCGTTATTTTATGTACCGGCAGTCAAGGAGAGCCCATGTCAGCTTTGACACGCATGGCGCGCTCGACGCATCGTAAAGTCGATATTTTGCCGGGAGATACGGTCATTATTGCAGCGACGCCCATTCCAGGTAATGAGCGGTATGTAGGGCGGACAGTGGACGAGTTGTTCCGTCTTGGAGCGAACGTCATCTATGGTCCAGGCTCGGTATCTGGAGTCCACGTTTCTGGTCACGGCAGCCAGGAAGAGCTGAAGCTGATGCTTAATCTGATTAAGCCCAAATATTTTATTCCCATTCATGGTGAATATCGGATGCTGCGGCAGCATGCTTTGCTGGCCGAGGCGGTTGGCATTGAGAAATCCAATATTTTCGTTATGGAAAATGGCGACACAGTAGAGGTGCAGGGGGGCAAGGCGCGCAGAGGCTCGAAGGTTCCAGCAGGCAATGTGCTGATTGATGGTCTTGGCGTTGGCGATGTCGGCAATATTGTGCTGCGGGATCGCAAGCTGTTGTCTCAGGATGGCATTCTCGTCGTTGTAGTGACGCTGCGGAAGCAGGAGGGCACCATTGTGTCTGGACCTGATATTATTTCGCGCGGCTTCGTTTATGTACGTGAATCGGAAGGTCTGCTCGATGAAGCGAACAAAATTGTGTCTGCTACGCTGCTGAAGCTGATGAACGATAAAGTGAACGAATGGGCTTCGCTAAAAACGAATGTCAAGGATGCACTGGGACGTTTCCTCTATGAGAAAACGCGTCGTCGGCCAATGATTTTGCCGATTATTATGGAAGTGTAGTTTAAAAATAAAAAGGAGTGAGGGACGCCCGGATAGCCGGAACGTTCGCCACTCCTTTTTATCGTTGAAACAGAGCAGCAGATTAGGATTTTGCTGCTATAGTAGCGCTGCTGTCGATTTTAGCCTTGCCGCCGCTGCCAATCCAGGTACGCTTCCATTCCTTTTGAATGAACGCGAGCATGAGCATGCTGAGCAGGGCGATACTGCTGAGAATGAGGAAGCCTGGCGTGTAGGAGCCCGTCGATTGATAAAGGCTGCCGAGAATAAGGGGGAGGAAATAACCGCCAACACCGCCTGCTGCGCCAACGATGCCGGTCATTATGCCAATCTCTTTACCAAAGCGCTGCGGTACGAGCTGGAATACAGCGCCATTGCCTGCGCCGAGACACATCATGCCAAGGAACAACAAGGTACTTACTACATAGAGTGGAGGCAGCAGGGAGATGGAAGCTAGCATAACACCAGCTCCAACATACAGCGACATCAGGACGCGAATACCCCCCAGCTTATCAGAGAGCCAGCCGCCTACTGGTCGAAAGAAGCTTCCGGCAATGACACAAATCGTTGTAAAATCTGCCGCCTGTATGGCGGAAAGTCCATACTGCGTATTGAAGAAAATCGTCAAATAGTTCGACATGCCAACGAAGCCGCCAAACGTTACACTGTATAAAAGACAGAATAGCCAAGCGTCCTTTTGCTTAAGAACCTGCGCATATTCGGAAAGTTTTTTAGGAGCAGGCTGATTCGGACTTTCTTTTGCAAAAATCGTGAATATTACAAATACGACTGCAATAGGGATGAGGGCAAGTCCAAATACGGCTTCCCAGCCGCCAAAATGCTGTGCCAGCCTGTTCGCAAAAAGCGTTGTCAAAACCGTACCGCTGTTTCCGGCTCCAGCAATACCCATCGCAAGTCCTTGATATTGTGGCGGATACCATCTGCTGGCGAGCGGAAGCGCTGCTGCAAAAGATGCTCCAGCTACACCGAGCAATAAAGCGACAAAGTGGAGCTCAGTTAACGAGTCAACGAATTTCCAGCCCCAAATAAGCGGAATCATAGTGACGAGCATGCCGATTTGGCCTGTTCTTTTTGGACCGATATGGTCTGTCATGAAACCAAGCACGAGCCGGAGCACCGAGCCGCCCAAAATCGGGAGCGCTACAAGCTTCGCTTTTTGTGCAGCATCCATCGGATAATCGCTGGCGATGACGACAATGAGCGGCCCCATCAAAATCCAAATCATAAAGCTGATATCGAAATACAAGAAAGAACTGAACAAGGATGGTTTATGTCCACTTTTCCAAAACGCTTTTTTATCTAACATGTCTCTATCTCCTCTATGATTGATTTTCACGTGCTCAGTCAGCATGGGTGATGGCGGTTTTCGCATTCCCGGGGTGCATGGCGCACCGCAATTCCAGCTGTCATATGAAGAAAAGGCCGCAGTCTGCCCCAAGCTAAAGCTCGGACGGATTGCGGCCTCATTGCCGAACGCCAGCACGACTCTGTGCGGACGATAGTTGCTCACCTCATTGTGAACTCAAGCTGAATTATAGAATATCGACTAATTCATGTCAACAAATATTACACAAAACTTAATTTTTCTCTATACGCTTAATTTGCGTCATATATATTGACATGAATGTCGAATTCTTTTATGCTCATCATAATCCACATAAAAGGCCGCACAATGGTGTGCCGCCGCCCACCGGCAATGAAGCCCGCTCCCTGCAGACAGGGAACGGGCTTTTATGCTTATTTTCAGCTATAAGAAGGAGGAGTCGAGCATGGCAGTTGCCCGTGTAGATCGTGTTGATATAAAAAAAGGTTTTAGCGTTGACGAAGCGGTTCGCTGTTTACTCGAACATACGCTGCCGGGAAAGGTGGAGCAAGTGCTTTTACAGAAAGCTGCTCAGCGAGTGCTTGCCGAGGATTTTTACTCCCCTTTTCCAATGCCGCCTTTTCGTCGAGCAGCGATGGATGGATATGCGCTCCATGCTGCTTTTACGCAGACGGCTTCACCTGGCAACCCGATTCGGCTTATTGTAACTGGCGAGGTGCAGGCGGGGGCGGGAGAAATAGCTTGGCATACGGGCTTTGGCAGCCGTCCTCTCATTAATGAACAGCTGACGGCAGTACGTATCTTTACTGGAGCCCCTGTACCCGGTGGTTTTGATGCTGTGATTAGGCAGGAGGAGATTCAGTCGCAACCGAGCCTGCATGGACAGCAATCGGATGCCTTAGCGCTGGGCATGTCGCAAATTCAAATCAATCAGCCCGTGCAGCTGGGAAAAAATATTGCCGAAGCAGGCGAAGATATAGCTGAAAACAGCCTCGTCATTAAAAAAGGCACCATACTTGGTTCGAAGGAAATCGCCATTCTCGCCTCTTTTGGACAGGAACACGCTTCTGTAGTCGCTCGGCCGATAGTTGCAATCCTTCCTATTGGAGATGAGCTGCTGCTTCCAGGCCAGCCCTTGCAGCCTAATCGGATCTATGATGCCAATGGCTTCGCCGTGGAAGCCTTTCTACAGGAGCAGGGAGCATCGGTTATTCGTTCCTTGCCCATTAAGGATGATGCCGAATTAATTGCTAAGGCGATTAAGCTAGCTGCGGAGCAGGCGGATTTGGTTATTACAACTGGAGGCATTTCGGTAGGTGATTACGATTGCGTTGCTCATGCGGCAGACTGCCTTGGTTTTGAGCCTTTGTTCACGAAAGTGATGATGCGTCCTGGGCCGCATTCATCAGCATTTATAAATCAAGGCAAGCTGCTGATCAGCTTGTCTGGCAATCCTGGAGCATGTTACACAGGGCTTGTGCTGTTGGTGAAGCCAATCGTAAAACATGGGATGGGGCTTGATGGAAGTGAGGCGGGGTGGAAGCAAGCCATATTAATGGACGATGTGGATAAGCCTTCGCCGTATCCCCGTTATATTCGCGCATTTGTGTGGATGGAGGAGGGGGAATGGCGGGTTAGGCCGCTGCCGAACGATAAATCGGGAAATATTGCTGCTTTTGCCGGGGCAAATGCATTGGCAGCGATTCCTAGTGAAGGCCTTCAGGCAGGAAGGCAGGCCGCATTTCTTAGTTTGACTTAACGAGCGTTTGCCATGTTGGCGATTTTACAATAATTCGGCCGTAAAGTGACGTTTTGCAGGAGCAGGGGCATAAATAAACGCGACATTCCCATACTATGACGAGCCGTAGGTTCAGCCAAAACGGTATTAGCCTTGTTCAAGAGGGGGAATTCGCCGATGTGGCCGTATTCAATGAGTTTAACAGGAGAACAACCTGAGCCGTATGACGAAGAGAAGAAAAAGGCGGCTGGGGCGCTTGACGCTTTGCAGCAGTTGGGCCAGGTAAACATTCCGCAGGCCGAATCCAATATTTTTTGCATGACGATTATTGGACAGATTGAAGGGCATATGGTGCTGCCGCCGCAAAATAAAACGACAAAATATGAGCATTTGATTCCACAGCTGGTCGCAGCCGAGCAAAATCAAAAAATCGAAGGTGTGCTGATCGTTCTCAACACAGTTGGCGGTGATGTGGAAGCGGGGCTCGCTATTGCTGAAATGATTTCTTCTTTGTCAAAGCCGACAGTTACGCTCGTACTTGGTGGCGGACATTCGATCGGCGTTCCGATAGCAGTAGCGGGCAACCTATCCTTCATTGCTGCGACAGCAACGATGACCATACATCCGATTCGCTTGAATGGCACCGTGATTGGCGTTCCCCAAACGTTCGAGTATTTGGATAAAATGCAGGAGCGCGTCGTTCGCTTCGTTACGATGCACTCCAAAGTGTCGGAAGCGACTTTCAAGGAATTGATGTTTAAAACAGGAGAGCTGACACGCGATATCGGAACAACAGTCATTGGCGGAGACGCGGTTCGCCATGGCTTGATTGATGCGGTAGGCGGTCTTGGCGATGCGCTTCGGGAGCTTAAGCGGCTAGTAGAGGAACGCAGGCAGACGGGAATGCCGGGGGTGTTTAACTAATGTCTGTTCTATATACGATTGTTCCGCTGGAAGAAGTGCTGGCGGGCTGGCAAGCGGAGGAGAAAATTAATCAGGGCCGCGAAGTTTGGGTGGATGGCGTATATATGCAGGTAGAGCCAATTGCGCCAGGGATGGGCAAAGTCATTCGACTCATTCATTGCGGGCTGGATGATTATTTAAATCCGCAGCTTTCGCCAGGAGCTGTTGTCAAATATTGATAAAGGATTTTGCCGTTTAAGGGACTATCGAACGAATAGGAACATTTGTCCACCTATGGTATAATGTTTTACCGGGGGTGACGAACGTTGGCTAAGAAAAGAAGGGGCAAGAAATCGCTCGCAGCAAATTTGAAATATGAGGTTTACGGTATTTTACTCATTACGGTATCGATTATTGCTTTATCGGGAGAGGCGACGGTAGGACGTTCATTGTCCAAACTGTTCGGCCTCTTTCTGGGTAAATTTTATTTTGTGATTGCACTGATTGGCATATATGTGGGGCTGGTCGTGATGGTCAAACGGATGTGGCCGAAAGGCTGGTCCAATCGGAAAACAGGCATGCTTGTGCTGGTGCTTGCCTTTACGCTGTGGAGCTCCATTGCGGAAATCGACCGCAAGCTTGGGGATACGACACTGCTGTCTGGCAAAGTGATTTTGAATCAGTTGGACAGCGACTTAAGGGGAGAGCTGCTTACTTACAATCCGCAGGATTTGCGCCCGCTTAAGGACAAGGCTATTAGCGGTGGTTATGTTGGAGCGCTGCAATATTCCGTACTTTTCACCTTATTTGGGAAAATTGGAGCTCAGTTGCTCATGCTTGTCATGATCGCAATTTCCATTATGCTCATAACGGGGAAGTCGTATGTGGAGCTGTTCAAGACGCTGCGTACCCGCTTTGTCCGTATGCTCAAGCTGCTCGCAGCCAAATGGTCGGATTATTCCGCCGAGCGGGCTGCAGCACAATCATCTAGAAATGCAAGCGTGGTAACGTCAGCAAGCACCGTGCTTACTTCGGACAATACGATTGACGATGATGAAGAGGATTTTGCACCACGTCCAGTCAAAAACAAAAAGTCATTGTTTTTCTCCTGGCGACAATCCGATAAGTCGAAGGCTGCCGCCAGCCATGACGAATGGGAGCTGGAGGATGATCCGCTTCACGGTGAGTCTGGTCGTGGCGAAGAGGGCGCGGCAGTACCGCATTGGGCGGAAGATTGGGATCAGGACTGGGACAATGAGCAGGATGAATTTGCTGCCCAAACAGCGCCCAGCATAGTTGCTTCATCAACAGCTGCTGCAGTTCCGCTGCCAGAGACAAGCGCTAGCTTATGGCCTAGTGAGCAGGAGAATTTGGCTGCTAAAGATGCCCAGCCGTACGCTCACCCCGGCATAACCGATGAACAGGAATGGTCAGAGCCATGGAGACCGCAAGTAACGCAGGAGCAGCAAGAGCTGGTACATATAGAAGGAAATGAAACAGAAGATTCGGAGTATGACGCAGATGAGCAAGCGAATGGTGCATTTGGGGAGCAAGCTGTTCAACAAGGTGACGATGAATATGATGAGCCTTTAATGGATAGAGAGAGAGTGGCAGAAGATCATTTGGAAGCTGCTGCTGTTCCTGGCTCAAACGCTGGCAGCCATGAAGCGAACCAACAAGCAGCCGAAAGCAAGCCGGCGCTAGCCGCATCAAACGTACCGCTAGTCAAGCCATACGTTTTACCGCCGTTTACTTTGCTGTCCAAGCCTAGCCATATGGTTAGAGGCGGCATTGGCTCCAGTTCCATGGAGGCGAAGCTTAAGCTGGAGCGCACACTTGAAAGCTTTGGCGTGAAGGCGAAGGTGCTTGATCCCGTTATCGGTCCAGCCGTTACCCGTTTTGAGGTTGAGCCGGCATCGGGCGTGAAGGTTAGTAAAATTGTCAGCTTGACTGATGATATTGCACTTGCGCTTGCAGCTAAGGATATTCGGATGGAAGCGCCTATTCCAGGCAGATCGGCCATCGGCATTGAAGTGCCGAATATGGAAATATCGATTGTTACGATGCGCGAAGTAATGGAAACAAAGGAATTTTATGATTCTCCTTCCAAGCTGTCGATTGCCTTCGGCCGTGATATTGCGGGCAAGCCAATCGTGGGCAATTTGGCGAAAATGCCCCATTTGCTTGTAGCGGGAGCGACGGGCTCCGGTAAATCAGTCTGTATAAACGGAATTATTACTAGTATTTTGTACAAAGCAACGCCGGATGAAGTGAAGTTTCTCATGGTCGATCCAAAAATGGTGGAGCTAAACGTATACAACGGTATCCCGCATTTGCTGGCGCCTGTTGTAACCGATCCGCGTCGTGCATCGCTTGCGCTTAAGAAAATCGTAGTCGAGATGGAAAAACGCTATGAGCTGTTTTCCAAATCGGGAACGCGAAATATTGAAGGCTATAACACTTTAATGGCAGACAATCCGAAAGCGGTTCTGCCTTACATCGTCGTCATCGTCGATGAGCTTGCCGATTTGATGATCGTAGCGGCTAATGATGTCGAGGATGCCATTGCCAGACTCGCGCAAATGGCCCGTGCGGCAGGCATTCATCTTATTATTGCAACGCAGCGTCCGTCTGTTGACGTCATTACCGGTGTCATTAAAGCGAATATTCCATCGCGGATTGCTTTTGGCGTTTCCTCACAGGTCGATTCGCGAACGATACTCGACATGGTCGGAGCGGAAAAGCTGCTCGGCCGCGGCGATATGCTTTACTTGCCGATGGGTACCTCCAAGCCGACGCGGGTACAGGGCGCATTCCTTTCCGATCAGGAAGTAGAGGCGCTTGTCGGTTATGCCAGAGGACAGGCAGAAGCGGAGTACAAAGAAGATCTTGTACCGGAAATTGAGGAGGAGACGGCTAGCTCTGACGAGGTCATGGACGAGCTGTATGATCAGGCCGTTCAGATCGTCGTCGAAGCAAAGCAGGCGTCGGTATCCTTGCTTCAACGCCGCATGCGTATTGGCTACACAAGGGCTGCAAGGCTTATTGACGAGATGGAAGCCCGTCATATCGTGGGGCCATACGAAGGCAGCAAGCCGCGTGAGGTGCTGCTTACAATAGATCAGCTCGAAGCGGGACGAATCAGTTCTTAAAATGCCAGCAGCGAAAAATTTTGCATAGAAGCTGCACTGATTTCTCATACTAGACTTAGGCAACGCTGCTAATTAGCGTACTATCTTGTAAGAGAAAGGCAGATCCTTCTATGAAAAAGCGACTAATGGTCATAACAGCAGTACTCGTTTTCGTCTTGTTTGGCTCCTACTCTCTCCGGCATATGCATCAAGTCAAGACTTCGGAGACGTTCAGTAATGCTACGCTCAAGGTTGGTTCCTCGGGCAATGATGTGTACGAGCTGCAAGGCAGGCTGAAGCATCTTGGATATTTCAGCGGCAAAGTGGATGGACAGTTTGGAGCAAGCACGAAAAATGCCGTTACCTGGTTCCAATGGAAATTTGGAATGAAGGCCGATGGTGTAGTTGGGGCATCGACAAAGCTGAAGCTTTGGGAAGCGACTAAAGCCTGGAAGCCGACAGCAGCAGATTCTTCATCTGGACAAGCTGGCTCGGGTAATACAGCTGCCCCTAGCAATGGCGGCGGAGGTGGAAGCTCGCTTTCCAAGGGCAATAAGCTGGGCCTCAGCGCCAATGATTTGAAGCTGATGGCCAACGCCGTTTACGGCGAATCCCGAGGCGAGCCCTACGAAGGGCAAATAGCCGTTGCAGCCGTCATTTTAAATCGACTGCAATCGACGAGCTTTCCGAATTCGATTTCGGGCGTTATTTTTCAGCCGGGTGCCTTTACCGCGGTAGCGGATGGCCAAATTTGGCTGACGCCAAATGAAACAGCCAGCCGTGCGGTCATGGATGCCATCAATGGCCAGGATCCATCAAATGGCTGCTTGTATTATTTTAATCCGGAAACGGCAACCTCGAAGTGGATATGGACCAGGCCTCAAGTGAAAACGATAGGCAAGCATATTTTTTGCATGTAGAGCCTGTAAAGAAGCAACCGTTCTGCCTTAACGCAGCTCTGGTTGCTTCTTCCTTTTCGCATCGGTTAGAATGGTATAGGAAGCTCGAAATTGGAATACATTTACTTGAAGCATAGAACGTTATGCTTTTTGTAGGCATAAGAATTTAGTTTGGAAGGAGCTAGCGAAGGTGACACTTTTCGAAAGAGGACAATTTGGTCGAATACGGCTGCATGTGCTGCCAACTAAGCGTTTCAAGACGTTCGCGATTTCCTTGTTTGCCGGGCGCGTGCTTGCAGAAGATACGGTTACAGAGACAGCTCTTATTCCTTTTGTGCTGCGCAGAGGGACGGCGGCGACGCCTGAGACGAAAGCATTTCGCGAGCGACTCGATGATTTGTACGGTGCCGGCTTCGGCTTTGATGTATATAAGCGTGGCGATTCTCAAATCGTTCAATTCCGCATGGATGTGATTAATGATCAATTCGTATCTTCGGGCACGCCGCTGCTTGCTGCGTCATTAGGGCTGCTTGGCGAGGTGCTGACTGAGCCGCTGCTGGAAAATGGCGCATTCAGCCGCAAATACGTCGATGCGGAGAAAGTGACGCTCACGAAGCGGCTGGAGTCCATCGTCAATGATAAAATTCGCTATGCCGCTGAGCGCTGCGTTGAAGAAATGTGCGCGAATGAGCCTTATAGGCTGCATCCGCTTGGCAAGCTGGCTGTAATTGACGAGATAACCCCGGAATCTCTCTACAAGCAATATAAGAAGTGGCTTGATGAAGCGGCGCTCGATTTGTACGTAGTAGGCGATACTACGCTTGAGGAAGTGACAGCTTATGTACGTGATGCATTCAAGCTGACAGACGGAGCAGCGGCAAATTATCCAAAGGCAGACGTTACTCACCAGGTGCGCGAGGTTCATACGGTTGTTGAACGGATGGATGTGACCCAAGGGAAGCTTAATTTGGGCCTGCGTACGGGCGTCGCTTATGGCGATGATGATTATGCAGCAGCACTTATGTATAATGGTGTGCTGGGCGGATATCCGCACTCCAAGCTATTTTTAAATGTGCGTGAGAAGGAAAGCTTGGCTTATTATGCCGCTTCCCGTCTTGATGGACATAAAGGCATATGCACGGTGCAGTCAGGCATCGAAATCGAGAACTATGAGAAAGCGGTCAAAATTATTCGCGAGCAGCTTGAGAGCATGCGTCAAGGCGAGCTGTCCGAGCTTGAAATGAGCCAGACGAAAGCGATGATAGCGAATCATTTGCGCGAGCTGCAGGATTCCGCTTATGAAATGATTGCTTACGATTTTAATGCGGTGCTGTCCGGCAAGGAAAGAAGTGCCGAGAAGCTGCTTGAGCAGGTGCAGGCCGTTACTGCTGCTGATATTGTCAGAGTCGCACAAAATGTGCAGCTCGATACGATTTATTATTTGCGTGATCGGAAGGAGGCGTAACCATCGTGCAACCATTGGAGTATAAGGGCGTACAGGAGACGCTTTATCGTGAAGTGCTGGATAATGGGCTTGAAGTCATAGTGCTGCCTAAAGAGGGCTTTCATAAAACCTACGCAACATTTTCGACGAAATATGGCTCCGTAGATAATTGGTTTGCAGTCGGCGATGGGGAAGCGGTCAAAGTTCCCGACGGTATTGCCCATTTTTTGGAGCATAAAATGTTCGAGGAGCCAACTGGCGATATTTTCGCTACGTTTGCTTCCCAAGGCGCTTCAGCGAACGCTTTTACGAGCTTCGACCGTACTGTCTATTTGTTTTCAGCGACGGAGCAAATTCCTGCCAACTTAGAGACGCTCATTAATTTCGTGCAAAATCCTTATTTCACCGATACGAATGTGGACAAGGAAAAAGGCATTATCGAACAGGAAATCAATATGTACAAGGATAATGCCGATTGGCGCGTTTATTTTGGGCTTATTGATGCGCTGTACCACACCCATCCGGTTCATATTGATATTGCCGGCACTGTAGAGTCGATTTATCAAATTGACAAGGAAACGCTGTATCAGTGCTATGAAACCTTTTACCACCCATCCAATATGCTGCTGTTCGTCGTTGGCGGCGTAGATGCGAAGGAAGTATTTGAGCTTGTAAGGCGCAATCAAGCGGCTAAAAACTTCAAGCCGCAGGGTGAAATACGTCGTTTATTTGAGGATGAGCCGACTTCGGTCAAAACGCCGCATAAAGTAACGAAGCTTCCGGTATCGCTGCCAAAATGCATGTTTGGCTTTAAGGAGAAAAACACAGGGCTATCCAGCGAAGAGCTGCTGCGTCAGGAAGTTACTTCCAAGCTGATGCTGGACGTATTGTTCGGGCCAAGCTCCGCTTTGTATGAAGAGCTATATGAAAGCCAGCTTATTTCCGATTCCTTTGGAACCGAATATAATGCAAATCCGGGTTATGCGTTTTCGGTGCTTGGCGGAGATACGCCAAATCCAGAGCAGCTGCTAGCTCGTGTTAAGTCTGCTATTGAGCAAGCGCTTGAGAGTGGACTCGATGAAATCGCCTTTGAACGCTCAAAACGAAAAAAAATCGGCGGTTACTTGCGGATGCTGAACTCCCCTGAATCCATCGCAGGCGAATTTACACGCTACCGCTTCCGCGACAGCGATATGTTTGATGTACTGCCGTTGTATGAAAGCTGTACGCTTGAGCAGGCAAATGAGCGCCTGCGCGAGCATTTCGATTTTAATCAGCTGGCGGTATCAATAGTGGAGAAGCCTGAGGCGTGAAGACGCTGGGGGAGATGACTGTGCTTATAACAGGGGGAAGCCGTGGCATCGGCGCCGCAATTGCGCGGCGCTTCGCGGCGGAAGGCATGAATGTCGTCATCCATTATTTAAACGCCCATGAGGCGGCAAATGAAACAGCAAGGGAATGCTTGCAGCTTGGCGGAGATGCAATGACCATTACCGCTGATTTGCGCTCCAAGGAGCAGCTGCTGCGCATGCGAGACAAGCTTGAGGCACATAACCGAATGCCTGATATACTCGTTAACAATGGCGGTGTTGCGCATTATGGCATGCTCATGGACGTATCGGAGGAAGAATGGGACGACCTGATGGCTGTCAATTTGAAGGGAATGTTTTTGTGCAGCCAGATTTTTATGCCGCCCATGATTGAAAATCGTTTCGGCCGAATTATTAATGTTTCCTCCGTTTGGGGAATATCAGGCGCCTCCTGTGAAGTGCTGTATTCCACTTCCAAGGGAGGGATGAACGCTTTCACGAAAGCTTTGGCTAAGGAATTGGCGCCGTCGGGCGTTACAGTCAATGCGGTTGCTCCTGGAGCGGTAAACACCGAAATGATGGATGGATTCAATGAGGATGAGAAAACAGCATTAGAGCAGGAAATTCCGCTGGGCCGCCTCGGCCAGCCGGATGAAGTCGCTTCGCTCGTTTATTTTCTCTCCCTGCCGGAATCTTCCTACATTACAGGTCAAGTCATAAGTCCGAATGGCGGCTGGCATACGTAAGGAAAAATGCTGTTTTTTGATGGCAAATGATCCGCATAATCTGCCTCGTATCGAAGCAAAATAATGACTGTTGATGATTCTTCACAAAACAAGGAGGCGAAGAAAAATGTCAACCGTTCTTACAAACTTCGATACGTGGAAGCAGTTTTTGGCTGACAAGGTGCAGCATGCGAAGCAAATCGGAATGAATGATGAGGCCATCACCAGCCTGGCCTTCGAAATCGGTTCTTTTCTCGATGAAAAGGTCGATCCGAAAAATGAGGAGCAGCGCGTATTGAAGGAACTGTGGGATGCAGGCGACGATTCCGAGCGTAAAGTTCTAGCCTGCCTCATGATAAAGCTGGTACAAAAGGCGTAATCCGCTACATGTTATTCGCAGAAAAGCCTCCCGCACGGAGGCTTTTCTGCGAATATGAATCATAACCGCAAGCACCGGCCGCTATCTTTTCAATAGTTTTGATGTGAGGTTGCAGGATTGTGGCGAAAATTGTAGAATAAGATTTTGACGGACAACAGGAAATGTACGGTCAACAATGTGCTGGGATGGTGATTAGGCTGGAATCAAAACAATGGTATATGGAATATAAGATACATAAGAACAGGCCAGGCTTGCTCGGCGACATAGCTTCTTTGCTTGGTATGTTGGAAGTTAATATAATGACGATTAACGGTGTAGAAGACCGGACGCGCGGCATGCTGCTGCAAACCGATGATGAAGAAAAAATCGTGCTGCTCGGCAAAATGCTGAAAAAAGTTGATAATATTACAGTGAACAAGCTGCGGACGCCAACTATTGTAGATATTTTAGCTGTGCGCCATGGAAGATATATCGAACGGGATTCTGACGATCGCAAAACATTCCGTTTTACCCGCGATGAACTGGGTATTCTCGTTGACTTTCTTGGCGAAGTGTTTAAACGTGAAGGCAATCAGGTAATAGGTTTACGTGGCATGCCGCGCGTAGGGAAAACAGAATCCATCATCGCTGGCAGCGTATGCTCAAATAAACGGTGGGCGTTCGTTTCTTCAACGCTTCTCCGCCAAACGGTAAGAAGCCAGCTGTCGGAAGAAGAAATGAACGAAAATAATATTTTTATTATTGACGGCATTGTGAGCACGATTCGTTCCAATGAGCGCCATCATGCCTTGCTGCAGGAAATTATGGCTATGCCTTCGACGAAGGTCATTGAGCATCCCGATATTTTTATTAAAGAGTCCCAATACGATCACAGCCATTTTGATATTATTATAGAGCTGCGCAATACGCCGGATGAGGAAATTACGTACGAATCGTTTACTGCAAATTACTCGGATGATTTTTAAGTTGAAAGGAGGAAGCAGGCATGTCTAATCTTGGAGCGCTGCTCCGCAAGGCGCGTGAAGAACGCGGGCTGACGCTTGACGATATTCAGGAAACGACGAAAATTCGCAAACGCTACCTCGAAGCTATCGAGAGCGGCGATCACAGCGTGCTGCCGGGAAGCTTCTACTTGCGGGCCTTTGTGAAAAATTATTGCGAAGCTGTAGGGCTTGATACCGAAGAGGTGCTGCGCCTGCACGAGAAGGAAGTACCGAATACGATTACAGAAACATTAACGGAGCCTGTTACCACAAGGCCGCCCAGACGCGTACAGTCTGTCGGCTCTGACCGTATTGGCAAGCTCGGCTTTAATGTGATGATGTGGTCATTTTTGATTTTGATTGTGGCGGTCGTATGGATTTTTGTCATTAATCAAAAAGACAAACCTTCTGATATGGTTGATCAAGGTACGAAAATTACCGATGAATCTGCACCACCTACGCCAACGCCGGAAGCTGGAGCGTCAACGGGTGCTGTTGCGCCTACGGTTACACCATCTCCTACACCGACGATTCAGGAGGATGTGACGGTTACTTTTTCATCGAAAATCGGCAAAGTCGACCATTATGATGTAGGTCCAGGAACAGCCGTGCACAAGCTGGAAATCAAGGTTGCTGGCGGGAAAAGCTGGATGGAAGTTCGTGAAGGCGGCTCAAAAGGCAGCGCGCTGCTATCGGAAAATGCAAATGACGGCTCGACATTGAACTTTGAATTGACTCAGCCGTTATATATCAATGTGGGCCGTGCCGATCTGGTCACGATTTCAGTTGATGGCGTGCTTGTTCCCGATGGGGACCGTGCAGGCTCAAAAAAAATCCAGTTGAATCCGGCGGCATCGGCGAATGCAGGCAGCCCGGAAGCGACCGGTTCGGCTACGCCATAACACGGATAATAGCTATTTTATAGGGGAGTGGAGTTACATGTCTTCAGAAAGTTCATTTGATATTGTGTCCAAGGTGGACATGCAGGAGCTAAACAATGCGATTCAGCAGGCGGAGCGTGAAATCGAGACGCGCTTTGATTTTAAAGGCAGCAAAAGCAGCATTAAGCTGGAAAATGAAGAGCTGGTTCTCGTCTCTGATGATGAGTACAGATTGAACAGTGTAATTGATATTTTGCAATCGAAAATGATTAAACGCGGCGTGCCGATCAAAAATATGGATTACGGCAAAATTCAGTCGGCTTCGGCGAATACTGTTCGTCAGCATGTAAAGCTTAAGCAGGGCATTGATCAGGAGCATTCCAAAAAAATTAATATTTTGATTCGCGATTCGAAGCTTAAGGTGAAAAGCCTGATTCAAGGCGATCAAATTCGCGTAAGCGGCAAAAGCCGTGACGACTTGCAAGCTGTTATGAATTTGCTGCGCGGTGCTAACTTGCCGATTGAGCTGCAATTTACAAATTATCGTTAACCGCATGTGGCGGTATTGAAGTCCTCTTTTTTCGCTTTTGGCGGGAGAAGGGGGCTTTGTTAAACCTGTTTTTCTTCATTTTGACACCAGATTAAACAATGTATTATACTTGATAAGATAGTTTCGCGGAAGGGATCTGGGGAGACGCAGATGACAGAACAGGTGATTGCAATGATAGGCAATGGCAGGACGGATTTTGTTTTATTCGGGGAGGATGAGGTATGAATCTCGCCAATAAAATCACGCTGGTTAGAATTATTTTAGTGCCGATTATTATGGTTTTCCTACTCGTTAATATGAATGTGGGCTCAGTTGTATTTGATGACTATTCCATTACATATAACCAGATTATTGCGGCGATTATTTTTATTGTGGCAGCGAGTACGGATGGTTTGGACGGGTATATCGCCCGTAAGAACAAAATCGTAACCAACTTAGGCAAGCTTCTCGATCCTCTCGCTGACAAGCTGCTTGTGGCTGCGGTTCTGATTTCCCTTGTGGAGATGGATAAGCTGGCTGGCTGGATTGCCATCCTGATTATTAGCCGTGAATTCGCCGTTACGGGACTTCGTCAAATTGCGCTGCTTGAGGGCAGTGTTATGGCGGCCAGCAACTGGGGCAAATGGAAAACAGCTATACAAATTACGATGATTATCTCGCTTTTGCTTAACAATTTCCCATTTGCTTTCATCTCATTTCCATTTGATTTGATTGCAAGCTGGGTCGCAGTTGCGATTACGCTTTATTCCGGAATTGATTATTTTGTGAAAAATAAACATCTAATACCGGTTGAATAACGATGAAACGCGCTTTGCCGTTTTTTGAAAAGCATCTTTCCTGTTTCGGGAAGGATGCTTTTGCTTAAAATATAAGAAATTTATAAGTTACACCCCTATAATGGGCTTATATTTCATCGCGAAATGGCGCTGCCATTACCTAAAGGAGGATGAATAGCATGAAAGCAGAAATTATTGCAGTAGGTACAGAATTGCTGCTCGGACAGATTGTAAATACAAATGCACAGTATTTGTCCCAAGAGCTGGCCGCGCTAGGCATTGATGTTTATTTTCAAACCGTAGTCGGGGATAACCCCGAGCGTATTCGCAAAGCAATTGTGACAGCGAGAGAACGCGCTGACCTGCTCGTGTTTACAGGCGGTTTGGGGCCCACGCTTGATGATTTGACGAAGGATGTGCTGGCTGCTTATTTGAGCCGTGGTTTGTCCTTGCACAAGCCTTCCATGGATAAAATCGAAGAGCTGTTCAGCTCAAGAGGCGTACATATGGTTGAAAGCAATCGCAGACAGGCATTGTCTATCGATGGAAGCGTACCGCTGCACAATGCGGCGGGCCTTGCGGTAGGCAACGCTCTGACGGAGGATGGCACGCATTATATGCTGCTGCCGGGACCTCCACGGGAAATGAAGCCGATGATCGACGGGCCGGGCAAGGAATGGCTGCGGACGCTGCTCGGGCATGAGCAGCCGCTTTATTCGCGGTTGCTGAAGTTTGCAGGCATTGGGGAATCCAATTTGGAGGCTAAACTGCTCGATCTAATCGAGGCTCAGGTTGACCCGACAATTGCTCCTTATGCGAAGGAAGGCGAGGTAGCTATTCGCGTTTCGACGAAGGCGGCCACACAGGCAGAGGCTGATGGCAAGATTGATGCGACAGTGGAGCAGATTATTGAACGCATTGGAGAGCATCTATACGCCCAAGAGGACATTCCGCTGGAGGAGGCGGTCATAAGACTGCTTCGCGCTAGCAGACGCAAGCTAGCTAGTGCTGAGAGCTGCAGCGGCGGTCTGCTAGCAGAGTTGATTACGAGCGTACCTGGAAGCAGTGGGGAATACACGGGCGGTGTTGTAACGTATACGAATGAAATGAAGCATGCGCTGCTAGGCATACCTCTTGCGCAGCTAGAGGGCGAAGGGGCTCCTGGCGCCATAAGCGAATCGACAGCTGCGCTAATGGCTGAGCGGGTGCAGCAGCTCGCAGACAGCGATTTCGGCGTGTCTATAACAGGTGTTGCTGGCCCTGCGGAGAGTGAAGGCAAGCCGGTAGGGCTTGTTTATATAGCTATTGCCGAGCGTGGCAAGGAGACGATGGTTTATCCATTGCAATTAAGCGGCAGCCGGACGATTATTCGCGTTCGCGCTGTAAAAACATTGCTGTACCGTTTGTGGCTTGCAATTCAAAACTAACTATATAAGAGTTCTTCGACCAAAATTTGGCGAAAGGTGTTGCTTTTTGCCGGAAACGGGCGTATACTGAACTCAACTTACGGAAGAACCGTGGCGAAGATAACTTTGCTGCGGTTTTTTTTGTTTAGTTACAGATATTTAAAAGTTGCATGCCTTCCGTCGGCTTCACAAAAAAAACGAATGTATGTTCGAAAAAGTGCTTGGCAAAGGGTCGGAAAAAGGTTATCATTATATTATAAATAACGAAGGATGTGAGTTGATTGGCTGATCGTCGTGCTGCGTTAGATATGGCTATGCGTCAAATTGAGAAACAATTCGGCAAGGGCTCTATCATGAAACTAGGGGAATCAACACATATGCAAGTGGAGGTCGTGCCGAGCGGCTCGCTTGCTTTAGATATCGCACTTGGAATCGGGGGTTTCCCGAGAGGACGTATTATTGAAGTATATGGACCGGAATCATCTGGTAAAACGACCGTTGCGCTTCATGCGATTGCAGAAGTTCAACGTGCAGGCGGACAAGCTGCCTTTATCGATGCGGAGCATGCACTTGATCCGTTATATGCAAGCAAGCTGGGCGTTAATATCGATGAATTGCTGCTTTCCCAGCCAGATACAGGGGAGCAAGGGCTGGAAATTGCAGAAGCGCTCGTTCGTAGTGGCGCGGTTGACATTGTTGTTATCGACTCTGTTGCAGCACTTGTACCTAAGGCTGAGATCGAAGGCGACATGGGTGACTCGCACGTTGGTTTGCAGGCACGCCTAATGTCACAGGCACTTCGCAAGCTATCCGGAGCCATCAGCAAATCGAAGACGATTACGATCTTTATTAACCAACTGCGTGAGAAAGTCGGCGTTATGTTCGGTAACCCTGAGACGACACCAGGTGGACGCGCTTTGAAATTTTATTCCAGCGTACGTCTTGATGTCCGCCGGATTGAGACACTGAAGCAAGGCAATGATATGATTGGTAACCGTACACGTATTAAAGTTGTCAAAAACAAAGTGGCTCCGCCGTTCAAGCAAGCCGAGGTTGACATTATGTACGGTGAGGGCATTTCCAAAGAGGGTACGCTCGTTGATTTGGGCGTTGAACTCGATATTGTACAAAAAAGCGGTGCATGGTTCTCTTACAATGGCGAGCGCCTCGGTCAAGGCCGGGAAAATGCTAAGCAGTTTTTGAAAGACCATGAAGATATTGCAGACGTCATTGATAAGCAAATTCGTGATGCCAGCAACTTGGTAGCGACTGCTACTCAAGCGACAGGTCTTGGTCAAGAAGAAGAGGATGAAGACGATTTTGATGAGTCTGAATTGGACTAATACGCTCAATTAGTAGCGAAATGGATAAAGAATGATGATGACGCCGTTCCTTTCTAGGGACGGCGAACTTGTTTTATTTAGCATTTATAACTAGTTGCAAAACGTAACATGGAGGGCCTATGATTGAAATCAGAGCGGTTGAGAAAGACAGCAAGCATCGAAGCCGCTATCTTATATTCGCGGAAGGCGAAGAGCCGATTTTATCGGTTCATGAGGATCTGTTGATCCGCCATACACTGTTTAAAGGACAACTTCTTACAGAGGCGCAAATAGAGGAAATTGGCAGCGAGGACGAGCGTTATCGCGCTTATGCGATGGCGGTTTATTATTTGGGTTTTAAGCCGCGGACAAGCAAGCAAATAAAGCAGTATCTGAAACGGAAACTAATTGCTGAGGATCATATTAATTACACCATTGAGCGTTTAGAAAAGGAACATATTGTGGATGATGAACAGTATGCGATGCAATTTGCTGCTCAGCGAATGAAAAGCAGCCAGAAGGGCAGGCGTTACATTCAGCAGGAATTGCTGCAGCGGGGTGTGTCCAAAACAGCTGCGCTTGCCGCTACTTCGGCAATTGACAGTGAGATGGAGCTTGAAACAGCTATTGCTACCGCTTCCAAAAAATGGCGAACTATAAAAGGCGAGCCGTTTGAGCGCAGACGCAAGCTGGCAGCTTTTTTAATACGAAGGGGCTTTCCTGTAGACATTATTAAAGCCGCAGTAAAATCAGCGGAAGAGAATGCATAATCAATAAAGCAAAAAGATCACGTTGGGCTTTTGCTTGACAATTGATTTTACCAAAAGATAAAATGAATTTGTATTCCTTCCACATCAAATCTATTTTCCTTCCAAAAATTGATTTGAGAAGATTATTTTCGGCAAGTTGTTAGAAGATGAAAACGGTATGGAAACCGACTAAAATCAAATATCATTCCAAGCGTTTGCTTTTGTGAATGCAACGAGGAGGTGAACAAGAGGATGAATCCTATTTGGACGATCTTGATCAGTCTCGTTGTTGGCGTTATTTTCTTTGGAGTTGGTTATTTTATTCGAAAGTCGATTGCCGAAGCCAAAATTTCCAGTGCTGAGCAGGCTGCTATCCAAATCGTAGAAAATGCGAAAAAAGAAGCAGAAGCGCAGAAAAAGGAAACGGTGCTGGAAGCGAAAGATGAAGTCCACAAACTTCGTACCGAAGCTGAAAAAGACATTCGTGAACGTCGTAATGAGGTTCAGCGACAGGACAGACGTTTACTCCAGAAAGAGGAGTCGTTGGATAAAAAATTAGAAGCGCTGGAACGCAAAGAAGAATTAGTTGCCAACAAAGAGAAACGGATCGATGAAACCCAAGAACAGATTGATACCATCTATAAGCAGCAGCTTAGCGAGCTGGAGCGAATTTCCGGCTTGACGATGGAAGGTGCGAAATCGATTATTTTGTCTAATGTTGAACAGGAAGTACGACATGAGACAGCGCAGATGATCAAGGAAATCGAGCAGCAGGCTAAAGAAGAAGCAGATAAAAAAGCACGTGATATTATATCGCTCGCTATCCAACGTTGTGCGGCTGATCACGTAGCAGAAACGACTGTATCAGTCGTCTCCTTACCGAATGAGGAAATGAAAGGCCGCATTATCGGACGCGAAGGTCGTAATATCCGCGCTCTGGAAACATTGACCGGTATCGATCTCATTATCGACGATACACCGGAAGCGGTCATCCTGTCCGGCTTCGATCCTATCCGGCGTGAAATTGCCCGAACTTCACTTGAGAAGCTTGTCGCTGACGGACGTATCCATCCTGCTCGTATTGAAGAGATGGTTGAGAAATCACGCAAGGAAGTGGACGAGCGTATCCGTGAATACGGTGAGCAAGCTACTTTTGAGGTGGGTGTGCATGGCTTGCATCCTGACTTGATTAAGATTTTGGGAAGACTCAAGTATCGGACAAGCTACGGTCAAAACGTGCTCAAGCACTCCATGGAGGTTGCTTACTTGACTGGACTTATGGCTGCCGAGCTGGGCGAGGATATTACTCTCGCGAAGCGTGCAGGCTTGCTGCATGACATCGGTAAAGCACTTGACCATGAGGTTGAAGGCTCGCACGTTGAGATTGGCGTTGAATTAGCCAAGAAGTACAAAGAACATCCTGTTGTTATTAACAGTATCGCTTCCCACCATGGCGATTGTGAAGCCACTTCGGTTATCGCAATGCTGGTTGGTGCAGCTGACGCCTTGTCGGCAGCACGTCCAGGCGCACGCCGTGAGACGCTCGAAACGTACATCAAGCGTCTGGAGAAGCTGGAGAATATTTCGGAGTCATTCGATGGTGTTGAGAAATCGTATGCCATCCAGGCCGGCCGTGAAGTACGCGTTATGGTACAGCCTGAGAAGATTGACGATACAGAAGCATTCCGACTCGCTCGCGACATTACGAAGAAGATTGAAAGTGAGCTTGATTATCCAGGCCACATCAAAGTCACCGTTATTCGTGAGACACGGGCTGTGGAATACGCGAAGTAAACAGCATAGCAACGCGGAAAAGTGGCTGCCCTGCAGCCACTTTTCCTGTCTGAATAGGTAAAAGGAAGTGAGCAGCAATGAACGTATTATTTATTGGGGATATTGTTGGAAGTGTAGGGCGTGCAGCCGTTAAGCAAGTGCTTCCAGCGCTTAAATCGAAATACAACCCGCATATTATTATCGTAAATGGCGAAAATGCAGCGGCAGGCCGGGGCATTACAAAGAACATTGTCAATGAGCTGTTTGAATGCGGTGTTCATGGGATTACGATGGGCAATCATACTTGGGATAACAAAGATATTTTTGACTGGATAGATGATGAGCCTCGTATCGTAAGACCTGCGAACTTCGCGGAAGGAACGCCAGGACAAGGCATGGCGATTATTAAAGCGAACGGCAAGCAGCTCGCCATTATAAATTTGCAGGGAAGAACGTTTTTGCCGCCGATTGATTGTCCGTTTCGCAAAGCGGATGAGCTAATCGAGGAGGCGCATGGAACAACGAAAAATATTTTGGTCGATTTTCACGCGGAAGCGACTTCGGAAAAAATTGCAATGGGCTGGCATTTGGCTGGACATGCTTCTGTCGTTGTAGGGACACATACACATGTTCAGACGAATGACGACACGATTTTGCCAGGCGGCACAGCCTACTTGACGGATGTTGGCATGACGGGGCCGAAGGACGGTGTGCTGGGGATGGAGCGCAATGCGGTGCTGCATCGGTTTATGACCCAAATGCCTACACGTTTTGTCGTGGATGAAGGCAAATGGCATTTGCATGGCGTGTCGATCCAAATCGACGATGCGACAGGCGAAACGACCAAATTCCAAAAAATTAGACTTGTAGAAGAAGATTGGCTGCTCATGTAGCAGCTTTTTTTTATTGAAAGTTTAGACAATTCAGAACAGTTTGTTAATTTCGGCAATAAAAGCAGGAATTTTTCTACCTCTCTCGAATACTATTGCTAGTAGTGGAATCCATCCATCATTCCCGAGGAGGTACATTTTTATGGATGTATTAAAAGTTTCAGCAAAGTCCAATCCAAATTCCGTTGCAGGTGCGCTGGCCGGAGTTTTACGTGAACGCGGCGCCGCTGAATTACAAGCTATCGGGGCGGGTGCACTAAATCAAGCAATTAAGGCAGTTGCGATTGCGCGAGGATTTGTTGCTCCCAGCGGGGTGGATTTAATTTGTATACCGGCTTTTACAGACATCGTGATTGATGGCGAGGATCGGACAGCGATTAAGCTCATTGTTGAGCCTAGATAAGCGCTTAAACGAAGCCTTAAGTCGTTAGAGAAATGTAGAAAAAAGTTCATATGTAACGCCTGCCTACAATCGCGTAAGCAGGTTTTTTGCTTTATAGTGACATATGTTGTTGTGGGATAAAACAAATAAATGTTATGATTGCCCTAGCATGTTGCGGGTTAGGGCACATGATCCTTGTTGCAAGGAAAGCAGATCAATAAGCGAAGGGAAGTAAATGCAATGACACAAAAACTAGTACCTGTAGGGGTATCGGCACGCCATATTCATTTATCTCAAGAGCATGTCGCGATTTTATTTGGAGAAGGCTACGAGCTGACGGAGGCGAAAGCTCTCTCACAGCCAGGACAATATGCAGCAAATGAAACGGTTGCCGTAATCGGACCGAAATCTTCTTTTCCTAAAGTAAGAATTCTTGGGCCTGTCCGCAAGGCGACTCAGCTTGAAGTTTCCCGCACGGATGCTTTCTCGATTGGTGTAAACCCGCCTGTTCGAGAATCCGGTGATATTAGCGGTTCGGCTGGCATTACGCTGAAAGGGCCGGCTGGCGAAGTGACGATTGAAGAAGGCGTTATCGTTGCAGCCCGCCATATTCATTTCCACACGAGCGATGCTGAAAAATGGGGCATTGCCGACAAGCAAAAGCTGAAAGTGCGTTTTGGCGGAGATCGTGGCGTCGTATTTGAGGAAGTGATCGCCCGTGTATCCCCAGATTTCGCATTGGACATGCATATTGATACGGATGAAGCGAATGCCGCAGGCATTAAAAACGGGGATACAGCTGAAATTGTAGGCTAATCATCCTTTTTCCAAGATACAGCTTGTGAAGAAGCTGTAATAGGTTTTTCTCATTTTTGAAACGGATAGCAGCTCCTTCGCTGCTATTCGTTTTTTGATTTTTTCAAGCAAATAAGAAGGCGTTTTCAAGATTTGTTGGAAAAAATAGAGCATTAGCAGCAACAGTAATGGATTCGATGGACTTATATGTGTTATAATTTCTTATTGATGTTTAAACACGGGTGAGCACAAGGATATAAGGATGTGACTAAAGCATGACAAAGGGGAATTCAGCGGATTTGAAAGCCGCTAATAAAGATAGGGATTACTCGAAATATTTTGATTTCTCTGATGCGAAGGTGCTTAGCGAGGAAGACGGCAAAATCACCTATCGAATCAAAGGACGCAATATTCAAATCAATGCTGCTCCGAACCACAAGGAAGAGAAAAAACGGGGCAAAGAGGATATAGAGGTTCATTATGATTTTTCCATACCGGAGGAATTCCGGACGCTGGGCAAAGGCAAGTTTTATTTGATTCAAACGTACGGCTGCCAAATGAATGAGCATGACACGGAAGTTATGAAGGGCATGTTCGAGGAAATGGGCTATACGGCGACGGAGGATCGGACTGAGGCGGATGTGGTGCTGCTGAATACATGTGCGATCCGGGAAAATGCCGAGGATAAAGTGTTCGGGGAGCTTGGGCATCTTAAGGTGCTGAAGCAGCAGAAGCCGGGCTTGCTGCTCGGCGTATGCGGCTGCATGTCGCAGGAGGAATCGGTTGTCGGACGTATTTTGCAAAAACATTCCTTCGTCGATATGATTTTTGGTACGCATAACATTCACCGCTTGCCGTTCCTGCTGCAAAATGCCTATTTCAGCAAAGAGATGGTTGTCGAGGTGTGGTCCAAAGAAGGCGACATTATCGAAAACATGCCGAAGAAACGTGAAGGCATGCGGGCTTGGGTTAACATTATGTATGGGTGCGATAAATTTTGCACTTACTGCATTGTGCCTTATACAAGAGGCAAGGAACGCAGCCGCCGTCCGGAGGACGTCATCGCCGAAGTAAGGGAGCTGGCAAGACAAGGCTTCAAGGAAGTGACGCTGCTTGGGCAAAACGTGAACGCTTACGGCAAAGATTTTGAAGATATAGCGTATCGCTTTGGCGACCTCATGAACGACATGTCTAAAATCGACATTCCGCGTGTTCGGTTTACAACGAGCCATCCTAGAGATTTTGATGATCATCTCATTGAGGTGCTGGCGCAGCGGGGCAATCTGGTCGAGCATATTCATCTGCCTGTTCAATCGGGCAGCACGGAAGTGCTTAAACGGATGAGCCGTAAATATTCGCGTGAAATGTATTTAGAGCTTGTGGGTAAAATTAAGGCGGCTATCCCGGATGCTATGCTGACCTCTGATATTATCGTCGGGTTCCCTGGCGAAACGGATGAGCAGTTCGAGGATACGCTCTCGCTCGTTCGCGAGGTGGGCTTTGACTCAGCCTATACCTTCATCTATTCGCCGCGTGAGGGCACGCCAGCTGCCGGTATGGAGGATAATGTTCCACTTGATGTCAAGAAACGTCGGCTGCAGCGTCTGAATGATTTGCTGAAGCAGATGAGCCTGGAGAGTCATGAACGGATGATCGGCACGACAATCGAGGTGCTGATTGAAGGTGAGAGCAAAAATAACGCAAATGTGCTAGCTGGACGTACACGTACGAACAAGCTCGTTCATTTGGAAGGCCCACAGGAATGGATTGGCCAGCTCATTCAAGCGAAAGTAACAGAAGCGAAAACCTGGTATATTAAAGCAGAGCCTACAGGAACGGAGCTGCGCGAAGCGGTTGTACTCTAAACGAAACGGAAGCTTTGCTGCCAAAGGACGGCTTCAGCCGTTTACACTTGAAACTAAATAACAGGAGAGATGATATATGTCTGAGCAACAAACGGTCCAAGGCAATACGGAGCATGGCCATCACCATCATGAGCATGGTGAAGGATGCGGCATTCCAAAGTTTGATACGCGTGATTTGCTAATTCGCGAAGACATTATGAAGAAGGCGAAGGAGCTTGCTGACCTGATTTATACTTCTGAGGAAGTACAGCATTACCGCCGTGCGGAAAGCCAAATTCAAGGCAATACGAAAATTCAGGAATTAATTGCGACTGTAAAGAAAAAGCAGAAGGAACTAGTCGCATTTGAGACAACTTTCAAAAACGAAACGATGGTCAAAAAAATCGAGCAGGAAATGGAAGTGCTGCAGGATGAGCTGGACGGCATTCCGATTGTAACGGAATTCCAGCAAAGCCAGTCCGACATCAACTATTTGCTGCAGCTCGTTATTTCCATTGTACGGGATACGGTTTCTGAGAAAATCAATGTGGAGGCAGGAGCTGAGGAAGCGCCTGCTGAGTGCGACTAACAACTTGCTTGAGGTTGAACCAGTGGAATTCGGGCAAGTGCAATGAAACAGGAAAGGGGCTGTGCAATGGTGGAATACCATTGCTTGCAGCCCCTTTTTTTGTAACTGTTGAAGGTAAAGAGTGTAATGAATTTGAAGGAATTTATGGTGTTGTTGTGAATGGAACAGCAGGAGCGGCGTTTTTATTGCTAGTTGAAGCTTGTATCCGCAAAATATAAGGCTTTAACGCCAGCGTTATAATGACGGCCAGTACGGACTTGGCAGCATCGCCGGGGAGGAATGGGTAGCAGCCATTGATCATTGCTTTTTGAAACGAGAGGCCTGTTGCTTGCATGAGCCAAGGGATGCCGATGACATAAGCAAAAAAAGAACTAAACAGCTCGAAAATGACAAATAGCAAAATAGCAGTTGCGACCCGATTTTTTGCTGCAAAAGAGCTATGAAGCAGCTTGGATGTGAAGAAGCCTACAAGCAGAGCGCAAAAGGGGAAGGCAACGAGAAAACCGCCGGTAGGTCCAGCTATCATGCCGAAGCCGCCATTTCCGTTAATAAGCGGAAGTCCGATCGTGGCCAGTACAACGACAATCAAAATAGAGAAAAATCCATTGCGTGCACCGAGGAATAGTCCTGCGAGGGCAACGGCGAGCGTTTGAAGGGTAATCGGTACGGGTGAAGCGGCAAACTTGAATTGAAGGCTGCTCATGACAATAAATAAGGCAGCGAACAAGGCTATGTACACCATGCTGCGAATATTCGTACTGCTTTTGATCAATGAAATCGTCTCCTTTAAAATGATGATTGCTTTTATAATGTTAACCAATTATCATTTGTTTATGGTTAACAAAATGGATTGTAGCACAGAGCGGCGCTTTGGGGAAGAGGGCAGGTGAAATTTTTTTGAACGATTATTTAATACGGGTTGAGGGGCTTACGGTTAAGCCACGCGTTTTTGATGCGGCGAGTGAGCAGCTTCCAATAATAAGAGGTGTCAGTCTTGCCCTGAAGGAAGGGGATTGGTTGACGCTGCTAGGGAGAAATGGGAGTGGCAAAAGTACGCTCGCTAAGGTCATAGCCGGATTTCCTGTAGGCGAGAAAAGCGGGACTTATTTAATGGGGGGAAAGCTTGCTGCCTACAATAAGCCGATTCCAATTGTGATGCAGCAGCCCGAGGCTTCCATGCTTGGCGCAACACCTTGGGAGGATGTTGTGCTGATGCTGGAGCAGCATGGAATTGCTAGCGATGAAATAGCTGCATTGGCAGAACAGTCGCTTAGCTTAACCGGCTTGCTGGAACGGAAGGACCAAGCTGTCGGCACCTTGTCGGGCGGGCAGAAGCAGCTGACAGCTATTGCTGGCTGTTTGGCTGTCAACTCGCCTGTGCTGGTGCTCGATGAAGCCACGGCAATGCTTGATCCTGAAGCAAGCCTGGCTATTGGGGAGCAAGTGCGGGAGCTTCATGCCGCAGGAGGAACGATCATATGGATTACGCAAAAGCTGGCTGAGCTTCGACATGGTGATCGAGTCGTTGTGATGGAACAGGGCCAAATCGTTTTTGACGGGACTACGGAGTCGTTTTATGAGCGTAGTGCTATTGTAAAAGATGCGGCGAGTACGGGGAGTGAAGAAGGAGGGCGGAGCTGGTGCGAGCGGCTCGGTTTTGAAGCCCCCTATGCGGTACAGACCGCTTGGGAGCTGGAGAAGCTGGGTATCGTTTTAAAGCCTTTGCCTTTGACCGTAGACAGGCTTGCGGAGGCGCTGCAAAGATGACCGACCTTAGCTGGAGACTGGAAGAGATACGCGTCTGTGCTGCGGGAGAACGAGACAAGACGCTTCTGACTATTAAAGAAAAGCTCGTTTTTAAAGAAGGCACGATTACACTGCTCATTGGCAGCAATGGTGCGGGCAAATCCACGCTGCTGGAAACAATGGCAGGGCTTCGCAGGCTGAACGAAGGCGAAATTGCGCTTGGCGCTGATAACCTTTGGATGAAAAAGGGCAGACGCAGACGTCTCAGTCGCAGCGTTGTGCAGAATACGGGCATCGCGCTCCAGCATTCGGAGTCGCAATGGTTTGCGGCGACCGTGAAGGAGGAGCTCCTTTATTCACTGAAGCCGTATAAGCTGGAGCCGCCGGAGAAGGAGCGGCGGCTGCATGATGCGCTGCAAGCAGCAGGCTTGCCTGCCGAGCTGCTTGCCCGCGATCCTTGGTCGCTCAGCGGCGGACAGCAGCGGCGGCTCGCACTCGCTTGCCTGCTGGCCTGCGAACCGCAATGGCTGCTGCTGGATGAGCCGACGGCGGGGCTGGACGCCGAGGGCATAAGCCGCTTGTGCGCCGTATTAGCGGCGCACAAGGCGTCTGGGCGCGGAGCGGTCGTGGCAACGCACGACCCGGGAGCGCTGCTGCCGCTTGCGGACGAAGTCGTCGTGGTCGAGGGCGGCTCAGTCCGCGAAGCGGTCGCTGCATCGGCGTGGGCGAACGCACACGCTGCAGATGCAGCTGCGCCGCAGGCGCTGCGCGCGCTGGCGAAGCTGCGCGGCTTCGCGGCTCAGCCGCCGGGCGGTGGCGCCGCCGTATGGCCGGCGCCAAAGGCGCTTGCGGCGGCGATCCATGCCGCCGCCGCGCAGCCGCAAAGCGGCCGGGCGGATGCCCCGGCCGCAGCGGCGCTGCCTGGCGCGGCGGCTTTGCCGCTCGCCGCGCCGCAGGCGCCTCCGGCGATGGAGCTTCGCCCATCGCCAGGCGCAAAGCCCACAGCGGCGAACGCTTCGCCGCCGCTGCCTAAAACCAAGCGCCGGCAACTCCCGCCGGCGCAGCCCGAAGCGCAGCGCCTGGCGACGCGCTTCGATCCAAGAGCGCTTATCGCCGCCTACATGCTGCTGGCGGCGACCATCATCATGCAGCATAGCTGGAGCGGCTTGCTGCTGGCAGGAGCGCTTGCAGCCGCCATATGGCTGCCGCTGCGCGCTCAAATGCGGCCTTGGCTCGGCTTTATTCGAGCCTACGCCTTAATCATTCTGCTCTTCGGTGTAGTAGCCGGAGCGCAGATCCAGCCCTTATCGTTTGATTGGGAGCAATCAGCACGAACGATGCTCCGCTTGGCGACGCTTTTTTGCGCCATGCTGCTGGGCTTGCCGATGCTGCTGCTTATGACGCCGCTGCGAATTCAGCGGGCGCTGGAGCAAACATTCGGCTGGCTGAGCCGGTTTAAAGTACCGATCTCAGCGATTACGTTGACCGTGACCTTAATATTTCGATTTATTCCGCTGCTGCTTAAGGAATGGGAGCGGTTTGCGAAAATCGCGCATGCGCGAGGGAAGGCAATTACGCCAGTCGGCTCATTGCCGCCCTCGATGCTGGCATCGGCGATTATCCCTTACATTCGTTCGATTTTGCGAATGGCGGAGCAAATGGCAGAGGCGCTGGAGGCGAGAGGGTTTGGCAACAGTGAGATTCGTTCGACACAAGGCTTTCGCTTGCGATTTGGCCGTCAGGATGTGCTGCTGCTTGCCGGGGCGGTTTTCGGAGCGGCTCTGCTGTATATGGTAGCATTATTTTAAACGTTCAGGATGACGAAGGTTTAGCGTTCTTTTCGTATTTTTCGAGGAAGCAAGCTGGCTTCACTGACATTCGAACCCTGTACTTAATCCCTCTACTACCGGGAATGCTGCCGTCTAATTGTGAGCATACGCCTTGAAAGGTAGCGCCATGCTCTTAATTTCAAGTGTTTACATTATTCCCTGCACAAAGGTGTCTTTGGAGGACACAGCAGCCGCTATTTCAATCGAAGCATGGGTTTTGGGACAGGCTGCGGACTCAGAAGCCGCTAATATGCTGCCCATCGCCATTTTGGCAGGATGAGGAGGGCAATAGCGGATCTCCTGTCCGCGTGCGGCCTGAAATCGGAGAAAAAGTAAGAATAGCGGATCCTTAGTCCGCCAAAAAGGGAGTGAGGGTCCAGAGTTTCGTGTTCCAAGCCACAGTAATCTCAGCAATTGTGTTCTCAGCAATAGTGATCCGAGCAACAATCGCAGGCTGTAAGGCTGTAGTTTCCAAGCCTTGAAGCGTCAGAGGCGTTTTTCCTGGAATAAGCGCTAAGCAAGGAGCAGTATGCCTGTCTCAGGAGCTAAAATTTATGTCCGAACAGCGGCAACCACGGGCAAACCGGCATCCTATGAACAAGTGCTGGTGGTAGTAAGCGAGAATATCAAGATTGTCACAATTGCAGGCTCTTCAATTGCTGGAAAAAACGTGCCAGTAGTTGGCGAAAGGCCAGTAACGGTTCTAGCGGATACGACCGATTACACAGCTACTATTGGCTGGTTGCCTGCGCATAGCACATTTGCTGTCAATACAGCATATACAGCAACCATTACCATTACACCGAAAAACGGATATACATAAACAGGAGGAATGGAAGATTCCTTGGATGTCTTCGAAGCAGCAGCATCAAATGAAACGGATTCAGGAGTTGTAACAGCGATATTCCCAGCAACAGCAGCGGTAATTGCTGAAACAGCGATACCGGGAATAACGGTGCCTGGGTGCCTGTCTTTGGGGAAATTCCAGTAACGACAGTAGATACGTAGGCAGCAAAATAAGCGGCAATAAAATCACAGTGGATGTCAATCCCTTTACGAAGTTTGCGGTATTAGTTGTGGATATTCATCCAATTAATGTTAATTTTTGTGACATCTCCGGGCATTGGGCGGAGGCAAATGTTGATCAAGCAGTCAGCAGCGGCATTGTGAACGGGTATGCAGACGGCACCTTTAAACCGGGTAAAATGGTTTCTCAAGCGGAATTTGTTGTGATGCTGATGAATACGCTATACGCTGAAGCCGCAAGATGATGGAAAGGCTCTAACCTTCACAGATACAACGAATATTAGCAGCTGGGCTCATAAAGCAGTCGGTCAAGCCTTGCAAGCTGGCATTATTAACGGTTACGAGGATGGAAGCTTCCGTCCGAACGCACAAATTACACGTGCTAGATGGCAGCAATGATCGCGATTGCATTAGGCCATACAAGCGCAGCGAGTGCTGCAACTGGGTTTGCAGATGAAGCGGTAATTCCGGCATGGGCAAAAGGCAGCATTGCTTATTATGAAGCAATCCGGTCTAATGCAAGGAAAAGGAAAAGGAGATAATGATTTCGCCCCTCAAGACCTTGCGACAAGAGCTGAGGCAGTTACGGTGCTGCTTAACATGCTGGCACAGAAGAATAAATAAATTGGATGGATTAGCGGATCCTGGATGCGTAAAGCAAATAATGAAATGTGAATGAATACATTGGGCGGATATATAAAGGGCAGAAATGAACGACAACCTTTGAGACCCTCTGCTGAAATTACAAAAATAGCGCCGCAGGCACTTACACCTGTGGCGCTATTTTTCGTTTTTGGGAAACGGCTATCTTCATCACGAACGAACCGTTGTTTCAGCACGCTTACAACTCAACGCCCTTTTTCTCTGAGCTCCTTCATATACCACCACGCACTAAGCAGCGCTGCGGCAGCGCCGAGCATGCCGCCGAACCAGAAGCCGCTATTCATGCCCCAGCTGTCGTTGAGCCAACCGGCTAGAAAAGGGCCGGAGAACATTCCAATCGAATACACGGCCTGATAAAGGCCCATTGCAGTAGCTCTCCCAGCAGGCTGGACGTCACGAATCGAGAGCCCGAGCAGCAGCGGCAAATGCAAGCCTTGAGCGAAGCCGTTTATCGCTTGCGTCAGTACCAGCATAGCGAACGAATCCGTATAGGCAATGGCCACCGTACATATTGCGCTTAACACGAAGCCAATTCCAATCGTGACCCAGTTGCCAAAACGCGGTGCGAACCATTTGGCGGTGAACATCGAAGCGAGCGCATGCGGCAGCATAAAGGCAAAAACAATGAAAGTCAGCCCATACCCGGTAATGCCCAGCGTCTCTGCCTTGAGTGGCGTGAAGCCAAACATCGTTATGAACAGCACGCCATGTGCGAGAATGGAGAGCAGCGATACTTGAAGCAAGAGCTTCGTGCCGATAATGCTGCGCGCCATCGCGAGTGTCATGCCGATGCGCTCATGCAGCTGTTTTTGCGGTTCTTTTAAAATTAGGGCTAGCAGCAGCCCTACCCCAGCGATAACAGCCCCAGTAATGAATGGTGCTGCTTCTCCCCACATATCGGTCACTGTTCCGCTCATCAGCATGCCGAGCATTTGGCCGCTAACGATCATCACGCTGATGCTTCCCATCGCCTTCGCAGCATCTTCTGCGGCAAAATAATTGGCATACATGACTGTAAAAGCAACCCACGTTGAGGCGCATATGCCTGCCATTGCCCGGCCTCCGAGCGGCCATAGCCAGTGTCCTGGCACCAGAAACATCAGGCAGCTTAACAGAGCAGTCACCATGCCCAGTATAATAAAAGGCTTGCGTTTGCCGAAGCGGTCAGAAGCGACACCAACTGGGAAACGGACGAGCATTTGAACAAAGCCATAGCTGCCAAGCACAATGCCAATCAGCTGCATCGACAAGCCGCGGCCGCTCAAAAAAGGCGATAACGTCGGTACGTAAACGTACATTGAAGTCCAGTATAATAGCGTAACAATCGTAAACAACAAGCGCTGTGAAGCAGTAGAATGAGCTGGTTCAGAAGCTGACAAAGCAGTAGACATCTTTATAAAACCCCTTTCATCACTACTTTAGCCTACGATCCGGCTCTTTGTCACCCACAAATATGGTTGGTTTCTTCAAATAAATGGGAATGACGAGTTTTATATTTTTGGCATAAGATAAATGCTGCTAGTACCGTGAAGCCGCAGTGTGGTCCCGAAGGGGCGAACTTCTGCCGATTATGGATTTATCCAGCAAGTGTAAATAAATGAGATTGTGCTTAAGCCTTGGGTCGCTTTATGCGAACAAGGCTTTTCTTTTTCCTGCATTGGATGAATTATGTAAAATTATGAAACATTTTCGTCGTATTTTGCGTTAGAAACTTGGATGAGTACATAAAAAAATAGGGAGGGGTCTGTCTGTGAGTCGATTAGGGTTTAAATTAAAGCTTTTTGTCATGATGATTATGATCGCCAGTTTATGTGCGGACCTTGGAGCAACAGGCTCGAAAGCGTTTGCCGAAACGGCAGGCATTGAGCTGAAAGCAGAAGCAGGCTATCAGGGCAGTGTGAAAGTGGATAAAAGAATGCCTGCCCATCTCACATTGACGAATCGGACGAATGCCGACTTAAAGGGCGAGGTTGTCATTTCGATTATTTCGCCTTATGGCGGGATGACGACCGATTATGTCGTGCCGGTCGAATTGCCGAAAGAAACGCCCGTCGAGCTGACGGTTTCATTGCCAGGCACGCAGCTGAGCAAAGACAATAACAAAATCCGCTTTTTTGAAGGCGCATCAGCCAAAGGGAAGGAAGTAGCTTTCATTGGCAAAGCCTTTTTGGATAGCAATGGCACTTCCGATTACACTTTCGGGGTTCTTGCAAGCGATCCCGATACGTTAAATTTCATGCCTTCGCTGAATGTGCGAGGCTATCAAATTTCCGTAATGCCGCTGACGCGGGAGCAACTGCCGAACGAAGCTTCGCTGCTCGATTATTTTGATGTCCTTGCCATTAATGATGTTGCGACTTCGGATTGGAGCGAGCAGCAGGTGGCGGCTATTACTGGCTGGATCAGCAAGGGAGGCACGCTTATTCTCTCTGGAGGCGCAGGCTACAGCAAAACAGCGAAAGCTTTTGCAGCTATTGCGCCAGTTGAGCCGGATGGCGGGACGGTGTCACAGCCGATTTCGCCTGAAATGGTGAACGCCGGCGAAGCAAAAAGCGCAAGTGCAGGTGATATGACACTGTCGACAGGCAAGCTTGCCGCTGGGGCAACAAAGCTGATAGGCGGGGAAACGCCGATTGCGGTTGAGCGCAAGCTGGGACTTGGCAAGGTGCTGTACATTGCTTTTGATCCCGCACTGGAGCCCATTGCTTCTTGGTCGGGAAGTGCCACGTTATATGCAAATTGGCTGCAAAGCTCGTTATTTCCGATGCAGCAGGGCTATATGAGCGGCAACAATGCGTATTGGGGCTTTCAACAAATTGTAGATCAATTTCCTTCGATTACACCGCCTAATTTTGGCCTACTACTCGTCATGTTTATCATTTATATGATTATTGTAGCTCCGGTGCTGTATTTGGTGCTGCGCAAGGCAGACAAGCGGGAGTGGTCGTGGTGGCTCATTCCGCTCATCTCCATTATTTGCGCTGTTGCTATTTTCTTCTTCGGTGCTGAAAATAAACGTTTTATGTCTACCCACACGGTTCAAACCGTGCAATTATCTGGCCAAGGCGACGGGGTTAAAACCGGGGCATTTTCGATCTTCGTTCCGAATGGCGGCGAAGTTGTTGCCCGCTTCGATGAAATGCTTCCCCTCACACCTTATGCATCAGGCAGCAGCACGGGCGACTTGAATTTGCGCAGCGACAGCAGAGTGGTGAGCATAGAAGGACAAACGACAGCTGAATGGAAAAATGTGGAATATTGGTCGACACGCAAAGCCGTGTTTGAAAATGTTCCCATGCAGGAGCAGGTCGGACAATTCAAGGTGTCCTACCAGAACAGCAACGGGCAAATGGAGTATATCATTAAAAATGACACCTTGAACGATTTAAATGATGTGGTTGTGGTGATGAACGGCAGCAGCTATTCAATCGGTGATTTAAAGCAAGGCGAAGAAGGTTCTGCGCTCATCTCCAACAATCCCAACACGAATATGGGATATTTTAATTACGGCAGCATGATATTCCCGTATCAGAGCGGCAATCAGGATACGTTCAGCAGGCAGCGCACGCTGGTCGAAACGTATTTTAATATGAACTACAGTTCTTCGACAATACCGATGATTTATGGTCCGGTCATTATCGGATTCAGTGAAAATGAAGACGCATTGTTTACTGTTAATAACAATAAAGTAAAAGCTGCTAATTTGACGATGTGGGTGCAGAGCTTGGGCGAGATGGAGCCGGATGAAAACGGCCGCCTTGTCGTGCCGGCAGGATTCGTGAATCCTGTTATTATTGAGAAAAGCGTCAATCGAATAGAAAATTATGGAAACTCAACTTTTTCAATTGGGCAAGGTGAGCTGGTGCTGGAATACAGCTTCCCTGAGCGTGAACAGCTGACATACGACCAATTGGACATTCACCTCGATCCTTCCCAATCCGGGCAAAATTTGAAGTGGCTCATTTGGGATGAAGCGCAAGGCAAATGGATTAAAGTAGCAGCGGAAATGGACGATCCTTCGAGCTATCTCATTGACGGCTTCAAATTGCGGATGAAGCTGATCGTAAACACGGATCTCGAGACGAGAATGCCGCAAGTTGCAGTGGAAGGCGAGGTGGCGAAGCATGAATAAGGCGGAGCAGGCGGAAATACAAATGGAGCAGGAAGCGGGGCTTGTGCCCGACCAGGAGCAAGCAGCCGTTCCTATGATTGAAATTAAAGGACTAAGTAAGTCTTTCGGCTCGTTTCATGCTTTAAAATCGCTCGATTTGACGATTGCCAAAGGCAAGGTGTTTGGTTTTGTAGGGCCGAATGGAGCAGGAAAATCAACGACGATGTCCATTTTGGCTACGCTGCTGTCTCCCACATCAGGCTATGCCAAAGTAGATGGCTTTGATGTGACGAAGCATCCGGCAGAAGTGAGAAAGCGCATTGGATATATGCCGGATTTTTTCGGTGTGTACGATCAGTTTAAAGCGGTCGAATATTTGCATTTTTATGGTGCGAGCTATGGGATTTCCAAAAAGGAAAGGGAAGAGCTCATTCCGCAGCTGCTTGAGCTGGTCAATCTCAGTGACAAGCGGGACGCTTATGTCGATACGCTGTCGCGCGGCATGAAGCAGCGGCTGTGCTTGGCACGTTGCCTGGTACATGATCCCGATTTGCTCATACTCGACGAGCCAGCTTCCGGGCTTGATCCGCGGGCGAGAATCGAAATGCGGGAAATATTGCTTGAGCTGAAGGCAATGGGCAAAACGATCATTATTTCTTCGCATATTTTACCGGAGCTTGCCGAGATGGTCGACGAAATTGGCGTCATCGAGCATGGACAGATGATCGCTCAGGGCAATGTGTCGGATATCCAGAATCGGCTGCGGGTGAAGCGGATTTTATATATTCGTCTGCTGGAGCGGCTGGACGAGGCTGAGCAGTTTTTGCAGGAGCAGCCGCATGTGACGCGCCTGATGCGCGATGAACGGGGCATTCATGTCCATTTTAGCGGACAGGATCTCGAACAGGCTGAGCTGGTCGGCGAACTGATTGCTGCGGGCTATCGCATTATTTCGTTCAGTGAAGGGCAGACGAATTTGGAAGATGTCTTTTTGGAAATTACGAGAGGAGGGGACGGCTTCGAATGAGAAACGATACAGTAAGCAAAGACTGGCGCAGCAAGTTGATCAATCCGGTGCTGGATAAGGAATTCCGCTTGCGGATGCGGACGCCGCGCACGATGTGGACGCTGCTTGCCTATTTATTCGCCATTGGGCTGTTTGCCCTTAGCTCTATCTATTTGCTCAATATGAGCTCGGGCAATACTGCTTCCTTTAATCCGAGTGAAAGCCGGATATTGTTTTATTTTCTCAGCTTCGTACAGCTCGGCCTCATTTCCTTTATGGCTCCGGGCTTGACGGCTGGCGTTATAAGTGGGGAGCGCGAGCGGCAGACGCTTAATCTGCTGCTTACGACGCAGCAAAGCTCGACAACGATTATTTTAAGCAAGCTGCTGTCTTCCCTGAGCTTTATGATTTTAATCGTCATAAGTACACTTCCCATATACAGCATGATGTTTCTGTTCGGCGGCATATCGCCTGTGCAACTGCTGCTCGTCTTTTGCTTTTATTTATTTTTGATGATCGTAATCGGAGCATTCGGCGTTTTGTTTTCCACCCTCGTCAAGCGGACGATGATTGCTGTCATTTTGACGTATGGCGTGACCTTGTTTTTGTACGCGGGCACGGCGCTCATCGGTTATGTAGCGATAATGGTATCGATGCAGGTTTCAGGAAACAGCTCTTCTAACGAATGGATCGCTCATATTTTTGCATGGAATCCAGCGGTGGCGATGTACAGCATTTTGGACCCTAATATAACCAGAGAAATCGTTTATTCGGGATCTGGTGCAACAGCATCTGAACCGTTCCTGCAGCTATGGCAGGAGTTCATGCTCATTTATCTAGTATTAGCCGCTCTAGCGATTTGGTTAAGTATTCGTTACTTGCGTCCTCGCATGAAGCAAAACCGGAAATAAGGGATGAGAAGTCGGTATTAAATCAGGAGGGAACACGAATGGAGCCAAGCGGAAGCAGTCGGGCTAAAGAAGAACAGCAGCAGCTTCCTGAGCTGCTATTGCCGGTGCGCCTGAGATTGACGATGTTCACGATGTGCAAGTATGGGCTGAAAGGCTTGCTTATAGGCAGCTCGGCAGGCTTGCTGCTGCTGGTCGCAAGCAGGCTGTGGCCGCTGCTACATGCGCGGCCAGCGGCTGTGATTTTGGCGGCGGCGGGGCTGCTGGCGGGGCTGCTGTATGGGCTTTGGCGGCGCGCCTCGCTGCGTGATGCGGCGAGAGCGATGGATCGGCATGACACGGATGATGCCGTGTCGACCGCGCTTGATGGATGGCTGCGCCCGGCTGGGCAGCCATCTGCTATTGTTATGCTGCAGCGGCAGGAGGCTATCGCTGCAGCGAAAGCTTATGCCGCTATGCTGAGCAAGCGGCTGCCTTGGCCCGCATGGCCAGCGTGGAAGCGGGCCGTGCTGGGGGTTAGCGCGGTATGGGCTATTTCCGCGCTTTTGCTCGTATGGGCGAATCCGCTGGATCATTTGGCGGAGGAGCGGGCTGCTGAGCGGCAGCAGCTCGAAGCGCTGCGGGAAGAAGCGGCTGCGCTCGCGGAGGAAGCGGAGCAGGCAGATGTGCCTGAGGAGGCGAAGCAGCAGCTTGCCGAGCCGCTTGAGAAGCTGCGCAGCAAGCTGGAGGAAAACGACAGCGACATGGAAGCGGCGCTTGCCGAGCTGGCCGAGGCGATGCGCGAGCTTGAACAGACGGCGGAGCTGGCGAAGCAAACGGCGTCGCAGCTTGATGAGGCTGCGAAAGCGATGCAGCGCGAGCCTGCGCTGAAGCAACTGGGAGCTGCGCTGCAGGACCGGCTGGAATCGGGCATGCGCGAAGCGATTAGCGATATGCGCTCGGAGCTGCAGAAGCTGACGCCTGAGCAGAAGGAGCAGCTTGCGCAGGCGCTGGAGCAGCTTGCCGAGCAGCTGCCGCAAGACAAGGAGGCGCTCGCGTCCGCATTGGCAGAAGCCGCGGAGCAAGCGCGCAATTCCGAAGCGGGTGATGACGCTTCGGGCGAAACGGAGGGCGGCGATGGCCTCGCCGCCCTGGAAGAAGCGCTGGCCGGCGAATTGTCGCAGGCACAGCTGGAGCAGTTGGCTAGCGCAATGGCGAGCCAGCTTGGACAAAGCGGACAGCCGCTTGCGGGCCAATTGGCTGCCAGCGGCGGTACCGTGCCGCCGAGCTGGGCAGCGGCGGCCTCCGGCAATGGCTCGCCTAGCGGCAGCAGCGCTGGCGGAGCATCGGGCTCGCCGAGCGAGCCCGGATCGGGCGCCGCGCCGGGAAGCTCCGGCGCTTCTGGCAGCGGCGGCGATCCTTCGTCCAGCGGTGCTGGGGCCGGTGCTGGAGCAGGAGCTGGTGCTGGCTCAGGTACAGGCGCCGGGGCCGGCCAAGGTGCTGGCAGTGGCTCGGGCAGTGGGCAAGGAGGCTTGCAAGGCGGTACTGGAGCGGGCGGACGAACGCTTGTAACAACGCCGCGCACGATGGCGGGTGAGGGCAATGTGCAGGAGGATGGCGGACCATCTACTGGCGGCCAAGAGCAAACGGGCGGCAAGTCTCCAATGATTGACGGCACGACACGCCCTTACGAGGAAGTGTACAGCGAATATGCGACCGAAGCCAAAAAAGCGCTTGGACGCTCCCAGCTGCCACAGGCCATGCAGGATAAAGTAAAGCAATATTTCGACAACATACAGCCGAATCGATAAGGAGCGGGGTGGTCAAATGATAGAATCCAAGGAACAGATTACACAAGCGGCTGAGCGTATAGCTGCGCTGCAAGCGGAAATTGGGAGCGTCATTGTAGGGCAAAAAAAGGTAGTCGAGCAGCTATTGTGGTGCTTGCTGGCAGGCGGACATGCGCTGCTGGAAGGCATCCCCGGTCTTGGGAAAACAATGCTTGTCCGCACGGTGGCGGATACCATTTCCTTGCAATATTCAAGGATTCAATTTACGCCCGATCTAATGCCTGCGGATATTACGGGAACGACGCTGATCGATTTTACCGAGCAGGGGGCAGCGGGACGCAGCTTCCAGCCCGGACCGATCTTCGGCAATTTGGTGCTGGCCGATGAAATTAACCGTGCTACGCCAAAAACACAAAGCGCATTGCTCGAAGCGATGCAGGAAGGCACGGTGACAGCTGGCGGAGAAACCCGCCAGCTGCCGCGTCCTTTTTTTGTATTGGCAACGCAAAATCCTATCGAGCAGGAAGGGACATACCCGCTGCCGGAAGCGCAGCTTGACCGCTTCCTGCTCAAAATCGGCGTCAGCTATCCGACGCGCGAGGAGCTCAAAGAAATTGTGCTGCGCACAACGGCGGCTGCTCAGCCCCGCGCCCAAGTGAAGATGAACGGGGAAGAGCTGACCGAGTTGCAGCTGTATGCCAAGCATATTTTGGTCGCTGATGATGTGCTGGACTTGGCGGTCAGGCTAGTGATGATGACGCATCCCGCTGAAGCAGATGCTCCTGATGATGTGAAGCGATATGTTAGATTTGGCGCCGGACCGCGGGCGCTGCAAGCGATTGTGGCGGTCAGCAAGGTAAGGGCGCTTTGCAGCGGAAAGCTGCACGTATCGTGGAGCGATATTCGCGAGGTAGCTGTGCCAGCGCTTCGGCATCGGGTTGTGCTCGGTTACGAGGCACAGGCAGCAGGCATAACGACGGATCAAATGACCGAATCCATCCTAAGCGCATTGGAGCTGACAAGATGAATGGGCACAGCGGTTCTGGAAGCGGATTCCAGCATTCAGCGTTCAGCGGTGCCTTAGCCAAGCTTTTTCCCGATTCCTCGCTGCTGCATCGTTTGGAGCGGATGAAAGTGGCTGCGGGCAGCCGGGTGAAGGGTTCGATGGCTGGCAAGCGCCGCTCTAGCACCCTCGGCGGCTCGCAGGAATTTGCAGACTATCGTCCTTATGCGCCCGGCGACGACATTCGCCGCTTGGATTGGAATGTATACGGCCGAACGGGCAGAGCGTATATGCGGCAATATTGGGATGAGCAGGAGCTTACGCTGCATGTGTACGTTGATGTATCTCCATCGATGAACTTCGGCGGCGAACAGGCTAATAAGCTGCGCTGCGCCTTGCAGCTGGCGGCCAGCGGCGGATACGCTGCGCTGTCAGGCGAGGACCGCGTTGCGGTCAAGCTGTTTGGCGGCACAGCTCCGGCAGAGCTTCCCTCGCTTCGCGGCAGGGGCTCCACTGCGCGTTTATTTCATTTTTTGGCGGCGGCTCTGGAACGGGGAATGGAGCAGCCGTCTTTTCAACAGGGCGAGGAGCTTAAGCCTTCTATGACGGGCCTAGGAAGAGCAATGGAACAACAGGCGGCAGCCCTGTCTATGAGGGAAGCTATTCAGCAGGCTGGTCAGCTCCCGCATCGTACGGGCGTCACTTGGGTCGTATCCGATGCGATGTATGAAGCGGGCATTGAAGAGACGCTGCTCAGCCTGCTTGCTGCCCGGCAGCAGGTTGTCTTTCTCCATTTATTGAGCCCAGAGGAGCTAAACCCAGCTTTGACAGGTGAATTGAATTTGCTCGACAGTGAACTCGGCACGGGCAAGGAGGTTGCTTTAGGCAGCCGTTTGCTCGAACAATATTGCGTTACAGTTAACGATTATTGCAGTCATCTTAAGAAGCTTTGCGCAGAGCGCGGAGCGCTTTATATTTTTATTGATACGAGCAAGCCGATGGAGCAAACGGTTCAGCATACGCTGCTGCGCGCTGGTGTGCTGCACAGTCATAGTTAAGTTTGAACGGGAACTGATGTGAGGAGAAACTTGCAACTTGGGTGAAAGGAGGAGGAGAAATGCAGCTGCTATCGCCGCTATCGGCTTTATTCGGCTTGGCGCTTCCAGCCATCGTATTAATGTATTTATTCAAGCGTACGTATATGGATACCGAAATCGCGAGCCACATGCTGTGGAATCGCATGCTGCGCGAGCAGGAGGCGAATCGTCCATGGCAAAAGCTGCGCACCCGCCCGCTAATGCTGTTGCAGCTGCTCGCAGCTGCTGTATTAGTGCTGGCGCTCATGCAGCCGTATCTCACGGCAGATAGCCGCAGCGGCAGTCATACCGTCATCGTACTTGACCGCTCCGCAAGCATGACAGCGGCTATGCCCGGAGGAAGCTCGCAAGGCAGCTTGCTGCACGCCGCTGTACAGCAGGCGGAGCTGTGGCTGAGCGAGCAGCCGAAAGGGGAGCTCATTACTTTGCTTGTAACGGGCGAGCAGCCTCGCATTATTTTGTCCAAGGAAACGGACCATGAGCTCGTGCTGCAGCAGTTGAAAGCCATAACGCCAGATTTCGGTACTCAGGACAACGTAGCGGCTTTATCACTAGCCGACTCGCTGCTTGCGAATGAACAAGGCGGGCAGATTTTGCTTTTAACCGATGGCAGGTGGCAGGATGCGGACTCCGTTAACCTGCTCACGCTTCATGCAAAGCTTGAGCAATTCAAACTTTCTGCCCCACAAGCTGGCAGCAATAATAGTGCTATTTTGTATTTTGGAATTCATGCGGCAGTTGGGGAGGATGGCAAGCGGGCAGGCGTAGTGACGCTTCGCAATGACAGCGCTGCTTCCAAGCAGATCCAGCTTGCTGTTTATGCGGACAAGGAATCGGAGCCTGCGGCGACAAAATCGGTCAAGCTTGAGTCTGGAGGCTGGACGAGCGTAGATGTGATTGGCCTGCCGGAAGAGGCAAGCTATTATACAGCCAAAATCAGCGGAGCGACCGATGATTATGCGGCGGACAATATCGCCTATCAGTTTCCGATTGTATCTAAAGCGCAGCAGGTGCTTTTGGCTACATCCGGCAACTTGTTTTTGGAAAAAGCACTCCAGCTCGCTGGGGTAAAAACGATAAAGGTTGATCCAGCACAATACGTTCCTTCCAAGGAGCATGTTAAGGACATCGACTGGGTCATTATGGATGGAGACACAGCGAAGCTTCGTACGGACAAAAGCTGGCAGGAGCTGTTTGCCTCCAAGCCCGTCTGGTATATTGATCATCCAGAAGCGACCGAGGAAGAGACGGCTTCGCCTGCGAATAGCAGGGTGGCGATAGCCGACCATCCCGTTACCGCCTATCTTTCATTTGAAGATACCCATATTGGACGGATGGTGAAGGCGAAGGATGCGGGGACTTGGGGAGATGCCATTGTCACCTATGGCGGCTTGCCTGCTATTTATGCAGGCTCGGTGCAAGGCAGGCCGCAGCTGCGCTTTACCTTTGATATGCAAAGCAGCGATTTGCCGCTGCGGCCGGAGTTTCCCGTGCTAATTGTACAGGCTGCGGACTGGATGAGCGGTGGCAGTCGGGCTCAGCTAGGGACGGCGGATGCCGGAAGTGCGCTACAGCTTGCTTTTTTAAATGAGACAGTAAGTGCCAAGTGGGAAATGATTGAAACTATAGGCGGCTATAGCGAAAAATCGCTGCCTGACAGCAATCTGTCTGCGGCGCTTGCTTCGCAAGAACCGGCTATCGCCCCAGCGGTTCCGGGCTTGTACCGTTTAATGGAGCAAAACGCAGAAGGAGAAACGATCGGCCAGAGGATGCTTGCTGTAAATGCGGCTTCCGCCGAAAGTGCATCGATGTCTGCAACTGCCGATATTAAGCCGATTGCAGCTGCTTCCTCTGAGACAAGTCAAAACCAGGCTGATGCGGGAAGTGCTGCGGGCAGCGTGGAGACGGCAAATGCTGCAAATGCTTTTGCCGCATGGCTCGCGCTGGCACTGCTTGCGCTGATGCTGGTGGAATGGGAGGTGTATAGGCGTGGGAATGCAGGCTGATTCACCTTGGGCGCTCCTTCTTCTTATCCCGTGGGCTGCGGCGGTGTGGTGGATGATTCGAGGTACGCTGCGGCTGCAGGGCACTCGTAAAAAGATAGCCATTGCGCTGCGTGGACTCATCCTGCTACTGGTCATTGCGATCGCTGCTGGCGTGCAGCCTTACTGGCGTGTCGAGCAGCGAAACGTTATTTTTGTAGCGGATCGCTCCGCGTCCGTCAATGCCGATGCCTCTTTAGGCGAGTGGATTGCCAAAGCCTCGGCGGCGAAAGACGAAGAGGACCGAAGCGGAATTGTGTCCATCGGACTGGATGCGGCAATCGATAAGGTACTTTCGCCTGATGAGCTTCCAAGTGCGGAACGATATACGTTCCGTTCAGGTGTGAATGAAAATTTCACGGATCTGTCTCAAGCGCTCCGCCTTGCGTCTGGCATGCTGCATGAAGCCGGTGGCGGCAAAATCGTGCTGCTCTCCGATGGCGCTGAAAACGCCGGAAGCATGCTGCGCCAAGCGGAGCTGCTAAAGCATGCTGGCATTGAGGTGGATGTCGTTCCGATAGCTGCCCCGCAGCGGGTGGACGCTTCGCTCGAAGCGATGGACGTACCGCAAACGCTGCGTCAGGGCGAGAAGTTTACGTTTGAGTTTACGATTAACAGCACATCATCCGGTGCGGCCAAGCTGAGGATCTATGAAGATAACCGTGAGCTTTCGACAAGTGATATCGTGCTGGAGCCGGGCGAAAATCGTTTTGCCCTGCAAAGCGCTGCGCTGGAACCGGGCTTTCACCGTTTCCGGGCCGAGCTATATGCCGAAGGGGATGAACGCGAGCAGAACAATACGGCTTATGCGTTCAGCAGAGTTAGCGGCCCGCCCGCTGTGCTTATTGTCGAAGGCGTGCCGGGCTCATCGGGAAATGTGGAGGCAGCTTTGAAAGCCTCGCTCATTCGTTACGAGACGATTCCGCCTGAGCGGCTGTCTGTACAGCTGGCTTCATATGCTGCCTATGACAGCATTATTTTAAATAATGTTCCGGCAACCCGCATTGCGGCAAAACCGATGGAGTGGCTCGGCAAAGCGGTCAGCGATTATGGCATCGGCCTAGTCATGCTAGGGGGCGACAACAGCTTTGGTTTGGGCGGCTATTTTCAAACGCCTATCGAGAAGGCGCTGCCGGTTTACATGGATTTGAAGGGCAAGCGACAGCTTCCGTCGCTCGGCTTGATATTAGTAATTGACCGTTCCGGCAGTATGTCTGGCGGCAAGCTGGAGCTCGCGAAGGAAGCGGCGATGCGAACGATTGAGCTGATGCGTCCCGAGGATTCGGTAGGCGTAGTCGCCTTCGACTCGACGCCATGGTGGATCGTGGAGCCGACCAAGCTGACGGAACGCGACGATGTTTTGGCTAAAATCCAAGGCATTCAGGCTGATGGGGGCACGGAAATTTTCCCGGCTCTGGATACCGCTTACAACAAGCTGCTGGAAATGGATGCCCAGCGCAAGCATATTATTTTGCTCACCGATGGCCAATCGGCTTCTAATCCGGGATATGCTGCACTGACACAAGGCATGGTCGACAATAAAATGACGATGTCTACAGTTGCAGTAGGAGACGGTGCGGATCAGGTGATGCTGGAGCAGCTTGCGAAGCAGGCAAAGGGACGGTTTTATTTTACAAATGATGAAAGCACGCTTCCGGCTATTTTCAGCCGTGAGACGGTGTTAATGTCACGAACGTATATTGTGGAGCAAAATGCGCCGCCGCTCATCGGGCAAGCCGGAAGCTGGGCGACGATGTGGCAAAATGGCTTGCCGGTTTTGCAGGCGTACATCGCAACGACAGCGAAGGAAACGGCAGAGGTCGCGCTGCGATCCCCACAAGGCGATCCGATTTTGGCACGCTGGGCTTATGGCTCAGGACGAACGGTAGCCTGGACGAGCGACTTGACTGGAAAATGGTCACGAGACTGGGTACAGTGGTCCGCCTTGCCTAATGTTCTCGCCGAGTGGATTAAATGGACGTTTCCCCAATTTGAGAGCACGCCGTATTCCGCAACAGCTGAGCTGGATGGTCGAGAGGCGATGCTGCGCTTGCGCACCGAGGGCAGTGATACAGCAGCGAAGCTGTCAGCTGTGGTCACGGACGAAGCTGGCAAAAGCACGACGCTTTCTCCGCTTCCCGCGGCTCCGGGCGAATATGCGGCAAGCCTTCCGGTGTCTGAGCCGGGCGTGTATTTAATGCAAGTGAATGAACAGACCGCTGCTGCGGGCGGAGCGGAAACGCCAAATACGGGTAGTGGCACGACAACGGGTTTTGTCATTCCATATTCGCCTGAGTATCGATTGACGGGTGAAAATGGAACAGAAGCGCTGCAGCAGCTTGCTAACGCTACTGGCGGACGCCTGCTGTCGCTGGACGCGCCGCAGGAGGTTTACCGCTTCATTCCAGTAGAGTCCAGGCAGCCTTATGATTGGACTCGTGAGCTGCTCCTATTGATTTTGGCGCTGTGGCTGCTCGACATTTTGCTGCGTCGGCTGTCGCTGCCTTGGCAGCGAATCGGGCGAATGCTTTTGACGAGGCTCGGATTAGCGGGCGGACGTTTGCAGAGGAAAGAGCCAGACGCCGCTGCACCTTCAGGAGTGAGCAGGCTGCAGCAGCGTAAAAGCCGCACCGCAGGCTTTTATGGCGAGCGCGCGGGCACAAGTGATGCGGCTTCCGCCTCGCCAGCATCTGGTCAGGCGAAGGGTGCTGGTGCAGACCTTGCTGGCGTGCAGCGAGCTGCGATCCATTCGTCGCAGATTGCTAGTGGCTCAAATCGAGCCCAAGCTGTGCGGCCGGAGGGACAAGGTCAGGCAAGCAAGCAACAGCGAGACGACCAGCAGTTTAAATCAGTAGGCACAAGCAGTCAGCCATTAGCTCCGCCTGCGAATTCAGAGACAAACCCAGCTGACGGCCATGCGACGCTCAATCGTCTGCTTGCCGCGAAGAAGCGCGGCAAGCGGTAGCATTTTTGACAAGCTGCTAGGCTAGAATGTTGGTTTTGTTTAGAGGAATGGACAATGGCGGCGTCGAAAGTTACAATGCACATAAAAGATTTTTTCTGAGGAGCTGACGTAACGATGTATAACGAAATCACGCCGGAGCAAGTAGAGGCGCGTCTGAATAATAAGGAAAAGTTTCATTTAATCGACGTTCGTGAGCTTGACGAGTGGGAAGAGGGACACATTGCCGAAGCAGCGCATTTGCCATTGTCTGAAATTCAGGAGCGTTTGGATGAGCTGCCTAAGGATGAAAATATTATTTTCGTCTGCCGCAGCGGCGGACGCAGTGGCAAAGTATGCGGCTTCCTCGCGCCACAGGGCTACTCCGTCACTAATATGACGGGCGGCATGCTCGCTTGGCCGGGAGCCATTGTGACTGGAGCGTAGTATAGTTAGTTAAAAAGAAAAGCAGCCTTGCAACCGCTTGTTGGCGGATTGCTAGGCTGCTTTTGATTTTGTAGGTTGGTTTTCACTATTAACCTTTTTAAACCGAACATTTGATGAGGCTGGAAGGCCCCCATTGAAAAAGATTATTTTGCTCAACCCTTATACAGATAAGGACTCTCCGCGCGACAAGCAATCCATTCTGGACATTCGAGCCAGGACAACTGAAGGCGAAATAATTAATGTTGAAATGCAGCTTTTTAATAAATATGACACTGAGAAAAGAACGCTTTTCTATTGGAGTAAGCAATACTCTGGGTAATTGCAGGAAGGGCACCCTTATAGCCAACTGAAACGGTGCGTGACTATTAATATTTTGAACTACGCCTTGCTGCCAAATGATTTGTATCATAACGTATTTCATCTGCGGGAAGATCGAACCGGAATTTCACTAATTGACGATATTGAATTTCACTTTCTGGAGCTGCCGAAGCTAGACGAACAAGCCATTTCAATTGAGGAAGGCGGACTTGTGAACTGGCTGTTATTTCTGAAAGGTGCAGATCAATCCAAATGGGAGGTGCTAACGATGAATGAACCGGTACTAAAAAAGGCCATGGATACGCTGGAATTTTTGAGTCAGGATTTAGAAGCACGAAGACAGTATGAAGATCGCCAGAAGTATTTGCATGATGAAGCTTCGATGTATGAAGCAGCTAACTCAAGAGGAAAGGCGGAGGCGAAAAAGGAAATTGCCAGAAAGCTCCTTGCTCTTGGAGTTGAGCTTTCCGTTATCGTCGAAGCATCCGGTCTAACTGAGAAAGAAATAATTGATTTAAAGTCGTTATAGTAAAAAATAGAGACGAGCCGCCCCATTGCGGTCGGCTCGTTTTGTCTTTAAGGGGATGTTTTTACAAAAAAAATCGTCAATTGATCCACGCACTCACACAGAGTACGTCATGAGCAAAAACAGTAATACAGCAGCGTTGAATAGGAGGACTGTATAAAAAAATACAGACCGCCTTGTGTGGCGGTCTGATAGATAAATTTATGAGGTTACAGTAACAAACCAAGTCGAGAGAAGGACCCCGCTGGAACTGTAGCCACGAATTGTTGCGCTGCCCGTATTTAAAGCAGTTAGCCATCCAGATGAAGATACGGAAACAATAGATGTTCCTGATGCAACAACATAGCTATTCGCACCAAAGAGTGACGTAGAATTTCCTTTTTTCAAAGTTATAAAGGTTGTTCCAGCTGCTGAAGCCGTTGTTGGAGCTAGTAATGCGAAACTTGTAAAGGATGCAAGGGCTAAGGTGGTGGCGAGAAAAGTTTTCTGAATGGATTTTTTCATTTGAACCTCCTATTTCAATTAATTTACTTAAATAGAAATAATAAGTAAATCCAATTTAATCATACAATAGTAGTTTCTGCTTGCATAGAGGTGTAAATTGTCGTATTAAGACTATTAATTGCTAGCACGTTTGTTTCTGTATAGTTGAGTGCGACTGTGTTTAAAGAGGCTACATTAGGCGCTGTATATACACGCCCACCAAAAGCGCGACAAAGCTTGCTTGGCAAGATAACTCAAGCCAATATGTTTTAATCATCGAACCCACATAGAGTGCGACGAGCAAGGCAATCACCTTTTATGTGGAACTGGCAAGTTTTAATCCACACACTCACTAGAGTGCGACTAAAATAGCCCCACCGCAGCGGAGCTTAATAAATGTTTCAATCCACGCACTCACATAGAGTGCGACTCGTCAATGGTATATCCAGTTATCGCAGGCCAGTCGTGTGTTTCAATCCACGCACTCACATAGAGTGCGACAGTTGGCCGGATCATTGTGTCCCGACCAGCTGACGTTTCAATCCACGCACTCACATAGAGTGCGACCATCACCGACCCACCTGGTGCTAAACCAGCAGACCGTTTCAATCCACGCACTCACATAGAGTGCGACGTAAAACGCGGCAGCGCCCACCTAGAGCGCATTGTTTCAATCCACGCACTCACATAGAGTGCGACGGATGTAACAGCAGGTATGACAATCACACAGGCGTTTCAATCCACGCACTCACATAGAGTGCGACAGCGAAAAAATGCATAATTAATTCCATAATGGCATTAATGCTGCATTTTTTCAATAAAAACAAAGCAAGAATAATGGACTGAGGTATTGACTTTTACTTGAATAGCACGTTTTCGACTTGAATCGACAAAATATGAGGTGCGAGTGACCTAGGGTTTTTATGTGAGCTTTACATTCGCACCAAAAATACAGCCACGGATAATTAGGCTTATAGAACGAAACAAGAATACTTATTTACGCGAATAATATAGCTTCTATCTCTACCCTATATAAGAGCTGTCGTCAAAAGTCGGCAACGCCTGCTCATACCTGCTCACACCCTCTTTACGCTTGATCCATATGGCTAACCTCTGCCTGTACACATGTCAGCCCCCTCCCGAACATATGATGATACAAAGGCTATAAATCAATATGAAATGATCTTTGAATATGGCGGCGGCTGGTGTAATTGAAAGGCGAAAGGGCGGGTGTGCGATTGGAGCAGCGGAATAATGATAGTGAAAATAGTGTGACTTTGCAATATGCAGTGGGCGGCATGAGCTGTACAGCTTGCGCCGCGCGAATCGAGAAAGCCGTGGGCAAAATGGAGGGTGTTCAATCGGTCGCGGTCAGCTATCCCGCAAGATCGGCTTGGGTACAATTTGTGCCTGAAAGCTTGCGGTCTGAGGAGATTATGGCGAAAATCGGTCACATCGGCTTTCAAGCTTCGGCAGCTGAGCACAGCAAAAAACAGTGGAAGCAGGAACGCAGCGCTCTTGGCCTCCGGCTTATGATCTCGCTGCTGCTTACACTGCCTCTGCTTGCTGGAATGACCCAGCATCTGCCCCTGTTAAGCGGGCTCCCCATTCCGGCTTGGCTGCTGCATCCATGGCTGCAGCTCGCGTTAGCTACCATCGTTCAATTCGTCATTGGGCTGCCTTTTTATATTGGAGCTTACCAAGCGCTGCGTTCGCGTGCAGCGAATATGGACGTTTTGGTAGCGGCAGGAACGTCTGCCGCTTATTTATACAGCCATTATATTGTTTTTTCCAGCCTTCCGACTGGAAAAACGCTTGCTGCTGAACATACGCTGCCGCTTTATTTTGAAACCTCTGCTGTCGTTATCAGCGCAGTGCTGCTCGGCAAATATTTGGAGATGACAGCTGCATCGCGGGCGCAGGATGAGGCGGGCGGGTACAGCCAATTGGAGGTGCAAACCGCAACTGTAGAACGGGCAGGCCAGTGGGTTAATGTACAGACCGCTTTCGTACGGGAAGGCGAAATCGTGCGCATTGCCACAGGTGAGACGGTCCCGGTTGACGGCGTTTTAACGAGCGGGGAAACCGAATTGGATGAATCGCTGCTGACAGGAGAAAGCTTGCCGGTCGTTAAACGGGCGGGAGACCGAATTTGGGCAGGAACAACGAATGTGGGAGCGATGCAACGCATCCGTACAACCGCTGCGGGACATGCGACGTTGCTCAGCCGGATTAGCGAGCTGCTTCGTCAGGCGCAGCGCTCCAAATCTGCGATTCAGCAGCAGGTGGACCGGGTGGCCGCTTGGTTTGTTCCGGCGATGCTCGCCCTTTCGGCTTTCACCTTCATGCTTTGGCTGGTGCTCCTGGACCCCGGCAATTGGCATCAAGCTTTCCGCTGCGGGGTCGCCGTTATGCTCGCCGCCTGTCCATGTGCACTAGGTCTGGCCGCGCCTATTTCACTGGTCATTGCTTCTGGCCGCCTGGCGAAGCAGGGCATTGTGCTGAAACAAGGCGGGGCGCTGGAGCGGCTCGCCCGGCTTAATACGCTGCTGCTGGACAAAACCGGTACGCTCACCGAGGGTAGCCCGCAGGTTAGCGCCGTATGGGCTGCGCCAAATCAGACGCGTTCAGCCGTGCTGCGTTTGGCCGCTGCCGCTGAAGCAGGTTCCACGCATCCGCTAGGGCAAGCGATAGGGCGTGAAGCGGGGCGAATCGGGTTGACGCCGCCAAGCGGGTCAGAAATGGTTTATTTTCCCGGCAAAGGCGTTCAAGCGGTAGTGGAGCGAAGGCGAATAACCGTCGGAAATGCAACCTTTGCCAAAGCCGAACAGTGGAAAGCGAATGCGGAGGTCGCCGCAGCTTTAGCTGCTTTTTGCACAGAACGGGAAAAAAGAGGAGAAACACTGCTATATGTAGCGGCAAATGGCCTGCTCATCGGGGCTATTTCGCTTGCAGATCGGGTTAAACCTCATTCATTTGCTGCCGTTCAGCAGCTTCAACGTTATGGACTGCAAGTGATGCTGGCAACAGGCGACCACCAAAGTCCTGCTCATAATGCAGCCCGCCAAGCAGGCATTACGCAAGTATTCGCCGGATTGCTGCCAGAGCAGAAGCTGGAGCTGGTAGAGCAGCTTAAACGTTCGGGCAAACGTGTCGGCATGGCTGGCGACGGCTGGAATGATGCACCTGCGCTTGCTGCTGCCGACGTGGGCATTGCGATGGGCAATGGCACGGAAGCGGCGCTCGCCGCCGGACATTTAACGCTGCTTCAGCCGCGTATGACCGCGATTGTTGATGCGCTGGGCATCAGCCGGCTGACGGTGCGCAATATTAAGCAGAACTTGCTGCTTGCCTTCCTATATAACAGCAGTATTGTGCCGTTTGCCGCCTTCGGTCTGCTAGAACCATGGATGGCAGGGGCAGCGATGGCGCTGAGCTCCGTGTCTGTAGTTGGAAATGCGATGCGGCTGAGCTATATTTTGCGGCGGCACAAGCAGCTTGCTGCTTAGCGTGAGGTGGACAAATACGGAAAAACGATGGTATAGTTACTACGTCTAACCTACATAATGATGAGGGCCAGCGCCAAGCAGGGATACCGCATTTTCGGCACAGCTGCCGTGAATGCTTTTTTTATGCCTGATTTGCCTGAAGCATCCCTCCGCATGGAGAGAACATACCATTTTAGAGGAGTGTATACGATTAATGAAAGTTAAAATGAACCATATGCTGAAAACAAGCCTTGCCATTTGGCTTATAGCAACGCTAACGCTGCTTGCCGCTTGCGGCAGTGCGGTAAACAATAATAAGGAATCTGCTGCACCATCTGTCGCACCTTCTGCATCTCCATCCGCCGAGACAGGCGCCGCATATCCGCTCACCGTAACCGATGGAATGGATACTAAGCTGACCTTCGAGCAAGCGCCTGAAAAAATTGTAACGCTTGTGCCAAGCGAAACCGAAGTTGTGTTTGCTGTAGGAGCAGGCAAGCAAGTAGTCGGCGTGGATCAGTACAGCAACTATCCGGAAGAAGCGAATGATATTGAGAAAATTGGCGATATGACGACTAATATAGAAGCTGTCGTGAAGCTGAACCCGGACCTTGTGCTGGCATCCTCCAGCATGAATGGCGATGCGATTGCCAAGCTGCGTGAATTGAATATTCCGGTATTTGCCTCCGATCCGAAAACGTATGGCGAAACGATTGCCCATATTGAGGCGGTCGGCCAAATTTTGAACCGGGTGAAGGATGCCGAGACCGTTGCGGGACATATGCGCGACGTCATGAATCAGGTTATGAATGCGGTGAAGGATGCGCCTGCGAAAAAGGTGTATTTGGAGTTCAGCCCTGGCTATACAGCAGGATCGGGTACGTTTTTGGATGAGCTGCTGACGATGGCAGGCGGTACCAATGTGGCCGGCTCGAAAGAAGGCTGGTATGAAGTCAGCGCCGAAGAGATCGTTAAGCAAAATCCGGAAATCATCATCTATCCGGATATGAAGGTAAAACCGAACCCCATCGTTGCAGCGATGGACAGCCGGGCAGGCTGGAACGTCATTGACGCGGTGAAAAACAAGCAGGTTATCGCGGTTGCGGAAGATCCGCTCGTGCGTGTAGGACCGCGGCTTGCCGACGGTTTGCTTGATCTGGCGAAGGCTGTTCATCCAGACCTCGTTAAATAGCGGATGAGACATCAATGGCTAGGCTATGGAGGAGCAGCAGTGCTCCTTCTTGCTGTTTCTATTATCGCGAGCTTGTCGATTGGCTCAGCAGGCATTTCCTTTACCGATGTGTGGGGTATTTTGCTGCACCAGCTGCCATGGCTTAGAGATCAGCCCGTTAGCTGGAGTGAAGGAGAAATTGCAATTGTGACCCAGGTCAGGCTGTCCCGTGTGCTGCTTGCGGTGCTTGTAGGCGCATGTCTGGCACTGGCAGGCAGCGGTTTTCAAGGCGTGCTGCGCAATCCGCTGGCCGATCCTTATACGCTCGGGGTTGCTTCCGGCAGCTCGGTTGGCGCTGCGGCATTGATTTTATTCGGCTATCAGGCGGCAGTTGGCATTTGGACCATTCCAATCGTCGCTTTCATAACCGGAATTACGACGTTATTGGTCGTTTTCTGGCTGGCGCGCAGCTCTGAGGGGCTGCAGTTGGAAACGCTTATATTATCCGGCGTTATTATCCAGGCGTTCCTCGGAGCTTTCGTATCGTTTATGGTTTCGCTGTCCAACAGCGTAGTGAACCAGATTTTATTTTGGCTCATGGGCTCGCTGGCGATGAAAAGCTGGGCGAACGTCTATATGCTGATTCCGTTCCTCATTATTGGCGTCATTGTGCTGATCGCTTATGCGCAGCATTTGAATGTTTTTCTGCTTGGCGAGGGGCAGGCGGCGCATTTGGGCATTCGGGTAGAGCGTACGAAGCTGGTCGTGCTGGCCTGCTCGACGCTGCTCACAGCGGCTGCCGTATCGGTAGCGGGCGTCATTGGTTTCGTTGGCCTCGTCGTACCGCATGTGATTCGCTTGATCGTTGGGCCGGATTACCGCTTGCTTATTCCGCTATCTGCATTTGGCGGCGGCATATTTGTGCTCTGGGCCGATACGCTTGCTCGTATGGCGCTTAGTCCGAAGGAAATTCCGCTAGGCGTAGTAACGGCGCTGATCGGTGCGCCATTTTTCGCTTATTTGCTGCATCGGCGCAAGCGGCTGGAAAGAGGGGGATGATGGCTATCATGCTTGAAGCGCGTCAACTCGGGACGACGATTCGCGGGAGAAATGTGCTGAATGACTTAACCTTTTCCTTTGAAAAAGGGTATACATACGGCATTATCGGCCCCAATGGCGTCGGAAAATCCACTTTACTGCGGCTGCTTTCCGGCGTATTGCCTCCTTCGCAAGGTGATATTTTTCTGGCAGGGCGCAGCATTGCCGCCTATTCACGCAAGGAGGCTGCGCGCAAGCTTGCGGTGCTCCAGCAGGGCGTACTCCCTCCGGTAGGTTTTACGGTGCGTGAAGTGATTGAAATGGGACGCTTTCCGTATCAAAATTGGTTCGGCAATGAGCCCGGCGACAGCTCGCCAATTATTAATGAAGCGATTGCTGCAATGGGGCTTGAGAACCTGGAGCAGCGTACAATGGCTGAGCTAAGCGGCGGTGAACGGCAGCGCGTGGCGCTGGCAAAAGTGATCGTGCAGCAAGCGGATGTCATTTTGCTTGACGAACCAACGACCTATTTGGATATTGGCTACCAAATTCAATTGCTGGATACGGTAAAGAGCTGGCAGCGTGAGCAGGGTATTACCGTTGTAACCGTGCTGCATGATCTAAATTTAGCCGCTTTATATTGCGATGAAGTGCTGGTGCTGCATAAGGGGAGTATTGCAGCTCTGGGCAAGCCGCAGCATATTTATACGACGGAGCTTATTCGCGAGGTATACGGCGCTGAAGCTTCAATAATGAATCATCCGTTAACAGGGGTGCCGCAAATTTTGCTTGCGCCCAATGTGCGAATAAACAATGGGGAGCTGGAATGAAAAGATGAAAGAAGAATTTTGCATGCTGCTGGCGAACGCAATTGGGAGAATCCCGGCATTTAATGAACAGGAAGCGGAGGCGGCAAGACGCCATTCCGACCAATTGACGAAGCCGCCGGGCAGTTTGGGCAAGCTTGAAGATGTTGCCTGCCAGCTTGCGGGAATTTCGGGCGAGCGCTGGCCAGATATGGAGCGCAAAGCGGTCATTATTATGGCTGGCGACCACGGGGTGTGCGAGGAGGGGGTCAGTGCATTTCCCCAAGCGGTAACCCCTCAGATGGTGCTGAATTTCTTGAATGGCGGCGCAGCAGTCAACGTACTTGCCCGTCAGGCGGGAGCTGACGTGTTTTGCGTTGATATTGGGGTGAACGCAGAGCTTGCGCATCCGAAGCTTCTAAGCCGCAAGATCATGTACGGAACCGCTAATATGGCGAAAGAGGCTGCGATGACGAAAGAGCAGTCCATTAGAGCGATTTTGACAGGGGTAGAAGTCGTGGATGAGCTTTACGAAAAAGGCTACCGCGCCTTTGCCATAGGTGAAATGGGCATCGGCAATACGACGGCTAGCGCTGCGATTACGACGGTGTTGACAGGGCTTCCGCCCGAAGAAACGGTTGGCAGAGGAACAGGCATTAATGATGAGGCTTGGAAAAATAAAGTCGAGGTTGTTAAACGGGCTATTGCGGTTAATGCACCTGATGAGCTGGATCCCTTCGACGTACTGATGAAGCTGGGCGGAGTTGAAATTGCTGGACTGGTAGGCGTTATTATTGGAGCGGCAGCGAACAGCTGTCCGGTCGTTATAGACGGCTACATTTCCTCTGTCGCAGCGTTAGTAGCTTCGCGTATTTCTGATAAGACAAAACCAAGCATGATTGCGTCCCATCTTTCCTATGAGCAGGGTCATGCGAAGCTATTGAAAGCCGTTGGATTAAGCCCAATGATTCATATGGATATGCGGCTTGGCGAAGGCACAGGTGCGGTATTATGCTTCCATTTTATCGATGCTGCATTAAAGCTCATGCAGGAAATGGCCACTTTTGAAAGTGCAGGGGTATCGAAAGCGTAGGTGAAGCTGAAATGGCAATGTTAGTAACAGGCGGTACGCGCAGCGGCAAAAGCTTATTCGCTGAGCAGCTCGCGATGAGGCTTGGCAAAAAAGGCATTTATATAGCAACAAGCCGCATTTGGGATGAAGAAATGGCTGAACGCGTAAATAGGCATCAGCAGAGTCGCGGCGCGGGAGTTTTTGAATGGGAGACGGTTGAGGAGCCGCTTGACCTGGCCGAATTGCTGGAGAAGCAGGCACAGGCTGCGGCAGCTGTGGCGTCAGCCGGAGAACAGCCGCCGGTTGTGCTCGTAGATTGTCTAACCCTTTGGTTGACGAACGCTTTAATGGCAGCGGAGGAGCAGGCGGGACAACCCGGCAAAGAAGCAGACGAGCAGCTGCATCGCCAGACGGAAATGCTCATTGAAGCGATTGCCGCCTATCCATATCCGCTCGTATTAGTAACAAATGAGGTAGGGGCTGGTATTGTGCCTGCTTATCCAATGGGCAGAAAGTTTCGCGATGAGGCAGGAAGGCTGAATCAGCGGGTGGCTGCGGTTTGCGATAAAGTGTTTCTCGTAACGGCGGGCATTCCCATTGAGCTTAAGGCAGCGGCTTTCCGCTGGGAGCAGCTATGATTTTCTATTCCTTGCCGGACATGCTGTGGCTGATTGCAGCAGCTATTGTCGTGGATTGGATCGTTGGCGATCCAAAATGGCCTACGCATCCTGTCATTTGGATCGGCAGGTTCATTGCTTGGCTGGAGCAGAGGCTGCGAAGGAGCGATAAGAAAGAATCCTCCAAGCGCCTCAAGCTAAAGGGCGTCTTGTTGATGCTCATAACGTTGGCCGTTTCATATGGCGTCATGTGGGGAATTGTCGCGGCCGCTTCGCTTATTCATTCTTGGCTCGGCTATGCGGTGACCATATGGTTTATATCAACGACTATCGCGGTCAAAGGGTTAAAACAGGCAGCGATGCTCGTTTATACCCCACTTGCAGCTGGAAACCTTGAGGATGCACGCAAATATGTCGGCTACATTGTCGGACGGGACACGGACAAGCTGGGTGAATCAGAGGCTGCCCGTGCTGCTGTGGAAACGGTGGCGGAAAATACAGTCGATGCGCTCGTATCGCCTATTTTTTTCGCATTAATAGGCGGAGCGCCGCTTGCTATGCTTTATCGGGCGACAAACACGCTTGACTCTATGGTCGGTTACCGCAATGATAAGTATATTGATTTTGGCTGGTGCTCGGCACGAACCGATGATGTGCTCAACTATATACCAGCGCGGTTGACGGGAGCTCTGCTCGCGTTCTCGGCGTGGCTGCTGCCGGGCATGTCTGCCGGCCGTTCGGTCGCTGCGATTCGCAAATTTGCCCATCGCCATCCGAGCCCAAACAGCGGCATTCCCGAATCGGCCGTTGCTGGTGCGCTCGGTATTGAACTGGGCGGACTCAATTATTATTTTGGAGAGCCTAGCGAACGTGCACGTATGGGAGAGCCCTTGCGTCCATTGTCTGCGCGGGATATCATTTTCACAACTAGATTATTGTATTTGGTAAGTCTATTACTTGTAGTCGGGGTGCTGGCATTATGGCTGTTCGTTCATTAAAGCTGCATGCTCAGGCGCTGGTCGCCGCTATTCAATTTTTGACGAGAATTCCAGTACCGTTAACCGTCCCGTTTGAGCCGCAGGTGCTGTCCCGCAGCACATCTTACTTTTCGATTGCGGGAAGCATGATTGGCGGTATGATTATGCTAGGCTTTGCTGCTGTGCAGAGCTGGCTGCCTGCTGGGCCGGGAGCTGTATTGCTGCTCGCATTGTGGCTCTCGCTTAGCGGCGCGCTTCATATGGACGGCTGGATGGACACGGCAGACGGCGTGCTGAGCCATCGCTCGCGAGAGCGGATGCTGGAAATTATGAAGGATAGCCGGGTAGGCGCTATGGGTGTCCTTGCCGCGGTTTTGCTGGTGCTGTTCAAATTCACCGTGTTATATGAGCTTCTTTATAATACAAAGTCTATTTATGTGCTTCCACTGCTGGTCACAATACCGGCGTGGAGCCGCTGGTGGATGGCGGCGGCGATTGTCATTTGGCCGAGTGCCCGTGAGGGAGAAGGGATCGGCGCTTTATTCCAAGCGGCCTCGCTGCGGCATGTATGGTCGGGTTTTGTGCTGACCTTCCTGCTAGCCTGTGGGATCGGCCTGGCATTCGGATTGCCGCTCAGCACGTCAGCTTTCACAGCGGCAGGTGCTGCTGCTGTGACGATGGCGATAGGGACATTCATGTCTTTCTGGCTCGTCCGCAAGCTGGGAGGCTTGACTGGCGACACCTACGGCGCCATGAATGAAGCGATTGAAGCTATATTGTTGCTTGCACTGCTATTATTGACAACTCATTAGAAGAGGGGAATACGCACCATGCTTGAAAGATACGGACATGGCGGTGACCTGCGTACGGCAGAGGAAAATTTCGGACGGCCAGCTGATCAGTTTGTCGATTTCAGCTCCAATATGAATCCGTTAGGCCCGCCCCCCTTGGTTCATAGGGTGCTGCTATCTTATGCCCAGCAGATTGGCAAGTATCCTGACCCTGCGGTACGCGGATTACGGGCGAAGCTTGCGAAGCTGCACGGCATTGACGAGCAGTGCATATTAATTGGAAATGGTGCGGCAGAGTTGATCGATCTGACCGTTCGTGCTGTAAATCCTATTATTACGAGCCTTGCGTTTCCATGTTTCAGCGAATATGGCGACGCCGTTCATAAAATTAGCAGCGGCATTGCCCCGATCATGCTGAAGCCGGAAAATGGCTTTGAGCTGACGGAAGAGGCGATCCAAAGCATGACGACCGAGATGGAAGAGCCTTTTTATATGCTGGGCTCGCCCAATAATCCGACGGGCCGGCTTGTTCAACCGGCACTCATCAAGAAGCTGCTGGCTGGCGGCGCTACGGTGGTCGTGGATGAAGCCTTCATGGATTTTGTGCCTGAAGAAGCGGATTATTCGCTCGTGAAGGAAGCTGCCAGCAATGACAGGCTGTATGTCATTCGTTCTATGACTAAATTTTATGCGATTCCTGGCATTCGGCTCGGGTATGTGGTCAGTACGCCAGAGCGGATTGCAGCGCTGCGGCTGCTGCAGGTTCCTTGGAGCGTCAACTCGCTCGCGCAGCTCATTGGAGAGGGCGTATTGGAGGATGCGGAATATGCAGAGGAGACGCTGAAATGGCTTAAAGAGGAGCGGCCTTGGCTCACTTCGCAGCTGGAGGGGCTTGGCTTTTCCGTAACGCCAAGCAAAACCAACTATGTGCTCGTAAGGCTGCCGTCTCTGCCTCATCTAACGGCTGCTGCTTTGCAGCAGGAAATGGGCAGCCGCGGGGTGCTTATTCGCGATGCTTCCCATTTTGTCGGACTTGATGACCGGTACTGCCGCTTTGCGATCAAGCTCCGCAGCGATAATGAAAAGCTGCTCGAGGCGCTGGCACAATGCCTGGAAGATTTTAAAGAGGATAGTAGGGATAAGCATGAGTAAGCAATCAGAAAACAATGCCGGGCTGACAATTATGGTGCAGGGCACCGCTTCCGATGTTGGAAAAAGCTTGGTGACAGCCGCATTGTGCCGGATTTTTAGACAGGATGGTTATACCGTCGCTCCCTTCAAATCACAAAATATGTCGCTTAATTCCTACGTTACCTGGGATGGCAAGGAAATTGGACGGGCGCAGGGGATGCAGGCCGATGCTTGCGGCGTGCTGGCGACGACGGATATGAACCCGATTTTGCTGAAGCCGACGAAGGAGATGTCTTCACAGGTCGTCGTTCATGGGAAGCCGCTGCGCGATTTCAGCGCGCGTGAATATCGGGAGAGCTACTTGCCGCAGGCTGGCGTTATCGTGCGGGAGGCGCTCGCCCGTCTGCGCAGCAGCCATGATATTGTCGTGCTGGAAGGCGCGGGCAGCCCTGCGGAAATTAATCTGAAAGATCGCGACATTGTCAATATGCGCATGGCTGCTTGGGCAGATGCGCCCGTCATTCTGGTGGCAGATATCGACAGGGGCGGTGTTTTTGCTTCGATTGTCGGTACGCTTGAGCTGCTTGAACCGCATGAGCGCGAGCGCGTATGCGGCTTCGTTATTAATAAATTTCGCGGCGATGTAGGACTGCTGCAGCCCGGAGTCGATTGGCTGGAGGAGCGGACGGGCAAGCCGGTGCTTGGCGTATTGCCTTTTTTACCGGGACTTGCGCTGGAGGATGAGGATTCGCTGTCGCTGGACCGCAAGCTGGAAGAGCAAGTAAAACAGCGGCCTGATACACTTGATATTGTCGTACTGCGTCTGCCGCGCATATCCAATTTTACCGATGCTGATCCGCTTTACTTTGAAGCGGACGTCATGCTGCGTTTTGTGGACAGGCCTGAGCAATGGGGCACTCCTGATGCGGTTATTTTGCCAGGCAGCAAAAATACGGTCGAGGATTTGCTGTGGCTTCGCGAAATGGGCCTTGCCCAGCAAATAACCGCGTTCGCTGAGAAGGGTGGATATCTCGTTGGCATTTGCGGGGGCTATGAAATGCTTGGCGCGATGCTGCTTGATCCGGCAGGTGTGGAGTCTGAGCATAAGGAAACACCGGGCTTTGGCTTTTTTCCTTTTGACGTAAAGTTTGCAGGGGAGAAGAAAACGATTCGTGTAGAGGGGCATGCCCGCGCTGCCGCAGCTTGGCTGACCGAACAGCTGCCTGTTGAAGGCTATGAAATTCATATGGGAGAAATTTTCCAGCATGGCGTGCTGCGCCAGCCCTTTGCCATTCGAAGCCAATTGGCTGGTGTAGAACCGCTGCAAGATGGCGAGCTTGATTATGCAGGCGAAGGAGCATGCTCGGTGGATGGCAGGCTTTGGGGCACGTTTATACATGGCATTTTACATAATGATGATTTGCGCCGGGCGTGGCTGAATGACATTCGTATAGCGCGCGGCTGGGAGCCGCTTGCGGCAGAGCTTCGTTTTCGTGAAAACCGCGAAGAGGCGTTTGATCGTCTTGCAGAGCATACACGCCAGCATTTGAATATGCCGCTCGTTTATAAGGTGCTTGCTGCGGGCGGGGAACTGGGTAGTTAGCTTACGTTTCAGATCTAGTAGGATGGAATCTTTAGACAAAGAGCGGAAAAGGGAGTGGGCGAGGTCATGGAGGAGCAAGCTGCGCAGCGTTTGGGAAAGAAAAAAAGCTGGATCATCGCAGGCATTATGCTGGCGTTTCTTGCCTTTTGCGCGCTGCTGCTTTACGGAATGATTCAGTCGATGCAGCAAAAGGGCGGAGCGGCAAGCGACGGCACCCAGCAGCCTGTTAATTACAGCTATGCGGCTGTGGAAGCGGCAAATGGCTTCATGCTGCATGTTCTGAAAACCCGGCCAGCCAACGTAAAGCCTCAATTGGTGCAAAATAATGTGGCGTTAACGCCGTATTATGGCATAAATGGCGGATTTTTTTATGAAAAATCGCTGCTCAGCATTGCCGTGGTCAACAGCCTTGCAGTCAATGAAGAGCAGGGCGAATATGGCTCCGGCAGCGAAAATGCCAAATATGCCCGCGGTACGCTCGTTTGGGATGGCGTTAAGGATCAGCTAAGCGTCCAAATCGCGAGCAAGGCATCCGAGCTTAAAGTTCAGGATCATACACGCTTCTGGGCGCAGGGCGGCATTAGCATGAGCATCGGCAATGATGCGGGCTGGCTGGCGCAGGCGGAACAGGAAAATGCTCCTTTTCCCGATGACGCGCGGTTAAGGTCTGCTGCGGTATACGATCAGCTGGGCAATATTTATTTGGTAGTCAGCAGCACGAAGGGGAGCTTGCCTGCTTTTCGCGAAGCTGTTATCGAAAAGATTGGCGACAACAAGCTTGCCGGCGGCATCTTTCTCGATGGTGACGGCTCCTCGCAGCTGCGCAGCGCGGAGGCGACGCTTCAAGGCGATAGCCGTCCCGTTGTGCAAATGCTGCGCATTATGAAATAAGACGGTTTTATTGAGGAGAAAAAGATGAATCAACTTCCGATTGATGCGGTTTTGCCGGAGCTGCTTGAGGTGCTGGCTGCTGGATGCGGCGCCGTGCTGGTCGCCGAGCCAGGAGCCGGAAAGACGACGCGCGTGCCGCTTGCGCTGCTGGATGCGGCCTGGCTGGACGGCCGTAAAATTATGATGCTGGAGCCGCGCAGGCTTGCAGCCCGCTCTGCCGCCAAATATATGGCGGCGATGCTCGGAGAACAGGTAGGCGACACGGTCGGCTACCGCGTTCGTCTGGATGCGTTGGTGAGTGCGCGGACGCGCATTGAAGTGGTGACGGAAGGCGTGCTGACCCGCATGCTTCAGGAGGACCCAGCTGTGCTGGACGTTGGCGTTATTATATTTGACGAATTTCATGAGCGCCATTTGCATGGCGATCTGGGGCTGGCGCTGAGCCTTCAGTCGCAGGCGCTGCTGCGCAGCGATTTGAGGCTGCTCGTCATGTCGGCGACGCTTGCAGCGGGCCCCGTTGCGGAGCTGCTCGGCGGAGCGCCGATCATTGAGAGCGCCGGCAAAGTATTTCCGGTGCGGACGATCTATCGTTCCTCGAAAGTGGAAGGGCGCATCGAGCCGAGTGTTGTCAGTACGATCCTTCAGGCGCTTGCTGCTGATGAAGGGAATATGCTCGTCTTTCTGCCAGGCGTTGGGGAAATTCGGCGCGTCGCTTCATTGCTTGCGAGTGAAGAGCGGATGAAGGGCGTTAAGGTGGCGGAGCTTTATGGCACGATGCCGCTGGATGCGCAGGATCAGGCGATCCAGCCGTCCGCTGAGGGGAAGCGTAAAGTCGTACTGGCGACGGCAATTGCCGAATCCAGCTTGACGGTTGAAGGCGTGCGTATCGTCGTCGATGCCGGGCTGATGCGGGTGTCGCGTTTTTCACCGCGCACCGGCATGACGCGGCTGGAGACGGTAGCGGTATCGCAAGCGTCAGCCGACCAGCGCCGGGGGCGCGCCGGAAGGCTTGCTCCGGGCGTCTGCTACCGGCTGTGGACGGAGCAGGAGCAAATGCATTTGCAGCCCTTCAGCCAGCCGGAAATGCTGGAGGCCGATCTTGCGCCGCTCGCGCTGGAGCTTGCGGTATGGGGCATCCAGCAGCCGGAGGAGCTCGGCTGGCTGGACCCGCCGCCGATCGGCGCGTATCAGCAGGCGCTGCAGCTGCTTGAGCTGCTGCAGGCTGTTGATTCATTAGGCCGGCCTACGGAGTCGGGCCGGCGAATGGTGAGGCTCGGGCTTCATCCGAGGCTCGGATATATGCTGCTCCGCGCGCAGCAGTATGGCGCGGTGGAGCGTGCTTGCGAGCTGGCCGCGCTGCTAAGCGAGCGCGACCTGCTGCCACAGCAGCGCAGCGCGGATGTGCAGCTGCGGCTGGATGCTCTGCACCGCGGCGACGGTGCTGAGGTGGATCGCGGCGCCGTGCAGCGAATTCGCTCGCAGGCGCAGCAATGGAGCCGGCTGCTGGCTAGCGCAGCAGCCGGCGAAGCAGGATCGGCCGCGTGCGTAGCAGCGGCTGCCGGAGCGGGCCAGCAGGACGCCGCGATGTCCTGCGGCGCGCTGCTGGCGCTCGCTTATCCCGATCGCATTGCGCAGCGGCGCAGCGACGGCAGATATTTGCTGGCGAACGGCCGCGGCGCGGCGCTGCCGGAAGCCCAGCCCTTGTCGCGCGCAGCCTACCTGGTTGCGGCGGAGCTCGACGACGCCGGAACGGAAAGCCGTATCCGGCTGGCGGCTGAACTGACGGAGGGCGAGCTGGCATCGGCGGCCCGCGACCAAATTCGGCAGGAGCGCATCGTGGAATGGGATGCGTCCGCCCAAGCGGTAAGGGCGCGTGAGCGCGTCCGGCTTGGCGCACTCCTATTGCAGGAAAAACCGCTGCCGAAGCCGGATGCGGAGCTCGTCGCTGCGGCGCTGGCACAGGGTGTGCAGCAGGAGGGCTTGGCCTTGCTGCCGATGTCCAAGCAGGCAGCCCAGTTGCTCGCCCGTATGCGGCTGATGAGGCACTATGACAGCAGCTGGCCGGATGTATCTGATGAGGGGCTGCTGTCCACGTCATCACTCGCCGAATGGCTGCTGCCGCATATTCAAGGGATGAAGAACAAATCCGACCTGCAGCGCCTCAGCATGCAGCAGCTTCTGGAAGGCATGCTCACGTGGACGCAGCGGCAGGAGCTGGACAAGCAGGTTCCGACGCATATAGCGGTGCCAAGCGGCTCGCGCATTCCGGTCGATTACAATGACCCGGAAGCGCCGTTCATCGCTGTCCGGCTTCAGGAGCTGTTCGGCATGAAGGACACGCCTCTGCTCGCTGGGGGCAAACTGCCGCTAACGCTTCATCTGCTATCTCCTTCGCAGCGTCCGGTTCAGGTGACGCGCGATTTGGGCAGCTTTTGGAGCCAAGCTTATTTTGAAGTGAAGAAGGATTTAAAAGGACGCTATCCGAAGCATTATTGGCCGGATGACCCTTACGCGGCGCAGCCGACGAATCGGGTAAAGCCGCGCAAGTAGCTTGCAGGATTCATAACGATAGCAACAAGGAAAAGAGGGCTAGAAAATGTCGATGCAGCTTTTTATTTTATTTATACTCGCGATTAACTGCTGGACGTTTACGCTCATGTATCTCGACAAGCAGAGCGCTCGCCGCCAGCAAAGGCGCATCCCAGAGAAACGGCTGTTTACTTTGAGCGCTTTTGGAGGCGCTATTGGCGCCTATGCCGGAATGCGGGCATGGCGCCACAAGACAAAGCATCGCTCCTTCGTTATTGGCATACCGCTGCTTGTCATGTTGAATTTGCTTCTATTTGCAGCGGTATTCCACTATGTGTTCGACATCTCGATTTTCAAATAGCTCAACGGGCGCAGCTAGCTTTTTCTAAAATATAGGAAAGCATGATTTCGCCATAATTTCTCTATATTTCTCGGAATGAAACGCGCCGCGCTGCCAAAGGACGGCGACAGCCGTTTCACCTTGAATTCTAAGAATTTATAAGTTTTATCCTTATATCCGCTTAGAATTCTAGGGCAAAGCTCTTCGCACGTCCCAGAAGGACGACGAAGTCGTTTTTGCTTAATTGGAAATCAGAAGTTGATTCCCGCTATTCTCCTATGGTATATTGACAGTTCGTTTTCCCACTATATTCTTAGGAGGTAACTGGCTGATATGACGGTTCAAAGTGCCTATCAAGAAGAGCAAGAGCGTCTGGCACGCTCGCTTGATGAAATACAATCACAGCTAAGCGCGATAGGCCCGCGCTACACAGGCGATGATTTTACGGAGCAAATGCTCGATTTGCAACGAGAGGAACGGAAGCGGGGGCTGGAAATTGCTTTCCGCGAGCCGTATTTTGGAAGAATTGATTTTCAGGAGCTGCCGGGTGACGCTAAGCAGGAGCTCTATATTGGCAAGGCAGGCGTAGCTAGAGAGGGCGGCAAGGAGCTAATCGTTATTGACTGGCGTGCCCCAATTGCCAGCTTGTTTTATTCTTTTACAGGCGGTGAAGCGGCGATTACCTATGATTCTCCTGATGGCGAAATCGAAGGGATCGTCTATTTAAAGCGCAATCTGATGGTTCGCCAGGGCGAGCTTGTAAGGATGGTAGACAGCTTCACCCGTGGTCAGGAAGAAGAATCGGTCACCGACGAGTTTTTGCTCTATCGACTTGGTGAAAATAAAGACAATCGGCTCAGGGATATCGTCTCGACGATCCAGCAGGAGCAGGATGCGATCATTCGTTCAGGACGGAGCAAGGCGCTGTTTATTCAGGGCGTGGCGGGAAGCGGCAAGACGACGGTAGCGCTGCACCGGCTCGCTTTTTTGCTCTATCAATATGCCGATCGGATGCGGGCGGAGCGTATGGTTATTTTTGCGCCTAACCGCATGTTTCTCGAATATATTTCCGGCGTGCTGCCGGAGCTGGGCGTAGGCGATATTCAGCAAACGACGTTTGCCGACTGGGCGCTGGATCTATTGGAGCTTGAAGTGCGAATGGATGATAAAACCGATACACTAGAATATTGGTTTGAGCATTATCGCAGCGCGGAGGAAATTGCGGAGGCGCCCGGACGCTTGAAAGGCTCGCTTGATTTTAAGCAGGCGATTGACGAGCGGCTGGAGCAGCTTGAACAAAGCATCGTGCCTTTGCAGCCATTTGAGCCTGTAGACAAGCTGGTGCTTATGCCGGAGCAAATGCTTGAATGGTATCGCACCGATTATGGCGAGGAGCCGCTGATGCGCAAGCGCGAGCGATTCGTCAGCCGTATTCGCAGATGGCTGGAATCCGAGCTGAAAATGCGCGGCATTCATGATAAAAAAGTACGGGCCAAGGCGTTGACCCGCTTAAATGCATTAGCGAAAAAAATTCCGGCCTATACCGCGCCGAAGCTATATGCGTCATTCTTTCAAGGCAAGCAGGCGATGAGCCTGGTGCCAAAAGCAATAGCGGCAGCAACGGCTGCCCGCCTGAAAGCGGGAAAGATTGCGCCAGAGGATTTGGCGCCGCTCGCCTATATTCATTTGCGCCTGTTTGGGCTGCAAACAGCGCCTTATGACCATATCGTCATTGACGAGGCGCAGGATTATTCGCCGTTCCAGCTGGAAGCGCTGCGTCTTTGCCAGCAAACGCCGTCATTGACCGTGCTGGGCGACTTGCAGCAGGGCATCCACGCCTATGCAGGCATTCATAGCTGGCAGGAGCTTACGGCGCTGTATGACGAAGAACAGACCGGATTTTTTGAACTGAACCGCAGCTATCGTTCCACGATGGAAATTATCGCATTCGCCAATCGGATTCTTGGTGCAATGGGGGCGGGCGTCAAGGCAGCAGTACCTGTATTCCGGAGCGGAGATGCCGTGGAGCTTGCGCCAGCACAGCCAAGCGAGTGGATGGATATGCTGGAGCAAACGGTTCGAGAATGGCAGGCAGACGGCAGCTATCAAACGATCGCAGTAATTGGAAGAACGACGGAGGAATGTGCCGTTATCCATGCGGCTTTGAATGCTGCGGGGGTGGAAGCATCGCTCGTAGAACGAGGACAGCCTGAATACAGCGGCGGCTTGTCCGTTGTGCCGGCTTATTTGTCCAAAGGACTTGAGTTTGACGCGGTTCTCATTGCCGATGCCGGGGCGCTTGCTTATACCGATCAGGACGCCAAGCTGCTATATGTTGGTTGTACGAGAGCGCTTCATAAGCTAAAATTAGTTTATCAAGGCTCGTTTACCACGTTAGTAGCGGACGTTGCGGAAGGCGTGCAAGAATTATGACAGTATTAAGGCATTTTGCCGCAAATTCTTGACTTTAGCAGGCCTTGTAACTAAAATTGCTACAAGATGTATATACCTGTATTTTTTTGAGGAGGATTTGAGCGGTAGTGACGAAAACAAAGAAAAAAGGTTCTAGCAGCAATCAGCAGCAAAGGCAGCAGCCGAAGAAAAATTCGAGCAGCTCGCTTATTTTTCTGACGATTGGTATTTTGGCGGTTATCATCGTCATCGTACTCGGCATTAACAACCAGAACAAGCCGTTTGAATTTGACTATGCCGCAATGCCTGTGCAGGGCAGTGTAGATGCACCTGTCAAAATCGTTGAGTTTGGCGATTACAAGTGCCCGGTTTGCCGTGATTTTTCGCAACAAATCAAACCTCAGCTGGAGAAAGATTACATTGAAACAGGCAAAGCCTCCTTTTATTTTGCGAACTATTCGTTCATCGGCAAAGACTCCGTGACAGCGGCACTCGCGGCGGAAGCGGTCTATCAGCAAAATAATGACGCCTTCTGGACTTATAACCAAGCGATTTATGATAATCAACAGAATGAAAATATCGAATGGGCAACGCCGGAACATTTGGTGCAGCTTGCAAAGGATGCCAAACTTCCTATCGATTTTGATTTGCTGAAGAGCGACATCGAGAACAAAACCTATCAAAAGCAGGTAGACCGCGATAATTCGCTCGTTCGTCCGCTGAATATCGGAGGAACGCCTACCGTCTTTATTAACGGCAAGGCGGTTTCAAGTCTCGATTACGCAACACTCAAATCAACAATCGAGGCAGCTCTAAAATAAGGGGCCTTGATTAAAAAGGAGCCCGGTCAAAAATGACAACGCCACCCTATGAATCGTGGTTGAAACGTTACGCTTTATATTTCGCCTGGATTATTACGTTAGCCGCAACGGGCGGAAGCTTGTATTTTAGTGAAATTAAAGGGTTTCTGCCTTGCGATTTATGCTGGTATCAGCGTATATTCATGTATCCGCAGGTCATCATTTTAGGTATTGCGACGTATCGCGGAGACCGAAATATTGTTAAATACTTACTGCCGATTAATATAATTGGCCTGGCAATTTCCGTTTTCCATAACTTCGAGATTTGGTTTCCGAAGGTGGGCGAGCTGGTGCCTTGCCGCTCTGGCATCCCGTGCAATTTTGATTATTTGAACTGGTTTGGCTTTCTGACGATTCCGATGATGTCCATGATCGCATTTGTGCTTATTATCGTGTTTCTGCTGTTGGCTCGCCAAAGCAATGATCAAGAAGCAAACGAAAACTAGCTGTATTCCCAAGCAAAGCTCCGAGGCTGACAACGCCAAACGGAGCTTTGCTTTTTGCATATTCGGGATGCAGCATAAGTGACAACGCCGTGAACAAACGTCGGACCGATCGTCTAATCTCCTAGCAATCAGCTAGCGAATGAAGGCAAAATGGGGTATCTTAAAAGAAGCGATGTCAAAGCATAAAGAGAGTAGGGAACACCATGATCGAAGTGGAGCAGCAGCTATATAGAGAAGCAGAGCAGTTCATCTTTACCTGTTATGCAGAGCTTGGCAAAAGTGAAGCGGAGGTTGTGCTTCGGCTTGCTGAAATCCGGTCCGAAGTAGAGCGTACAGGTATTTATGAGCATACATATGAAGAGCTCCAGCATGGGGCGAAAATGGCGTGGCGCAACAGCAATCGCTGTATTGGCCGTCTTTTTTGGCATACGATGGAGGTGTTTGACGCCCGTTCGCTGCAGCAGGAAGACGATATTGCAGACGCGATATTTTCGCATATTCGCTATGCGACGAATGGCGGCAAAGTCCGGCCGGCGATTACGATTTTTGCAGCGAAGCAGGAGAAGTACCAAATCCGGCTGTGGAACCATCAGCTTGTTCGTTATGCGGGCTATGAGGACGGAACTGGCGGTGTCATTGGCGATCCTGCATCGCTGTCCTTTACGAAGGCTTGCGAGGCATTGGGCTGGAAAGGTGCGGGAACCAGATTCGATGTGCTGCCGCTTGTTATTCAGAAGCAGGGAGAAGAACCGAAGCTGTACGAGCTTCCGGAAGGGCTGGCGCTGGAAATTCCACTGTCGCATCCGGAGCTGGAGTCGTTTGCGGAGCTGGGCCTGCGTTGGTATGCGGTACCTTTCATTGCAGATATGCAGCTGGAAATCGGCGGAATCTCTTACACAGCAGCGCCATTTAATGGCTGGTATATGGGAACGGAAATCGGGGCGCGCAATTTGGCAGATACGGACCGATACAATCAGCTGCCTGTCGTCGCGAGATTAATGGGATTAGATATGACGACGAATACGTCCCTTTGGAAAGATCGTGCACTGGTAGAGCTGAACGCGGCCGTCATTCATTCGTTCAAAAAGCATGGCGCCAGCATCGTTGACCATCATACGGCTGCCGAGCAGTTTACGCGCTTTGAGAAGCAGGAGAAGGAACAGGGACGTGCGGTTACAGGCCGCTGGTCATGGCTTATACCGCCGATGTCTCCGGCAACGACAGCAGTATGGCATCGGAGCTATGATGATACGGAATTAAAGCCGGCTTATTTATATCAGGAAAAGGCGTATACAAGCGGAGGGTCATAAACGTGGATTTTATAATGGAATATTTATCCTTTTTCGTCATTGTTACTGAGGGAGAGGACAGCAGCTCCTCCAAGCGGTACAAGCATTATCAGACACTGGAGGAAGAGGATTATGAAGATAGTGAGATTAAGCGATTTTTGGACGGGGAGTTTGCCCGCATCGTCAAGCGCAAAGTAGAGCGCAACCCGAATTCGGAAAATGCGCCGACTAAGATCGGCCGCTTCATGGTCGAGCCTGGCTATGAGCTGGGCAGCAATCAGAACTATAATTTGTTCCAGCGGCTGCGTGATGCGGACAACAAGGAGCGTTACATTGGCATTGCAGACGAGCTGGTGCATATTTATATGGATACGAGCGCGGTGCGCGGCGGTGCTTTTATTATTGCAAGAGCCAAGCTGAATACTTTTTTTGATGAGCCCTTTTTATTCCTTCTAAAATGTGACTTTGAGCCGAAAATCGCCCGCATCTCCGATGAGCGCAATTTGATTTCGCAAGTGGAAATGGCGATTAGCGCCCGCAGCATCAAGTCGATTCAATATCCGCATATGCCCGAGGAGGGAATATTGGAGCATTGGGAGCTTAAAATTCATCAGGCGTCGCATGCCCGCTATTTTGAGGATTTTCTCAAATACGTATCCTATGAGAAGCCGCTTCCGGAAGTGATGAGCGACCAGCTGCTGGACATGGTGCAGCAGTATATGGATGACAAGTGGGAGGGCGTGACGGAGAGCACTGAACGCCACGAGGAAGAAAATGCAATTGAAGTATGGGCCCACAGCGAGAAACGCGATATTCATGAGTACTGGTCACAGGAGCAGGTAACATTGGCATCGGCAGCGCTTGTGGAGCAAAAGCCAGATCTGCCATTCACGTTCAAGCTGGACAGCGTAACGGTTAAGGGTCTGCTGGCCGAATTCGGTACAGCGCTGCATTTTGCCAAGCATAATGGCCGTTATGTTGTCGTCATTGAAGGGGATTCGTTCCAGTTTGATAAAGGGATGTCGCCGATCGAGCTGCTTCAGCCGCCGGATTTGATGGAGCTGCTGCCGGAGATCGGGACGCATAAGCAAGAGAGCAGCGCAATTGAGGATTTGCAGCGTTATGCAGATGATCTAGCGAATGATCCGAATTACGAAGGCGAATAACATTTACAGCCATATTGGCAAGCTATATGGAATAAGCAATAAGGAATATAAAGGAGGAGCAACGATGGAAAAGCTGCTGTTTATTGAAATCGGCATGGGCTGCGACCTGCATGGTCAAGACGTTACGAAAGCGGCGGTACGGGCTGTGCAAAATGCGATTCATCACAATTCGATGCCTGGCCTGCTTGAAATTTTGCCTGGCGGAACGCTGGATGCGATGAAGGTCAGAGTGCGCCTTGCTGTTCCTTGCGACAAGGAGCTGCTGGATATCGAGCAAGTGAAAGCGGTGCTCCCTTATGGGACGGTGACTGTGGAGCTTGTGGACGGCGGCATGCTGACGACAAGCGGCATTGTGCTTCCGGACAAGGCGGACCGCAATGATTTGATCTACATTGTCAATGCATCCGTTGAGGTAGGATATTAGTCCGAAATTAGTCCATGCTTCTTATAAAAAGCCCGCAGGCAGCTGTAGCTTTACAGCTTGCCTTGCGGGCTTTTTCTTTTCAGCCGAGCCATTTGTAATGATTTTCGCCGTTCATGGAAACAATAGGGCATAGTCCAAAATGGCAGAGGAGATTCGGCATGATTTGGAAGCTGACGGTATTCGTAATTTTGCTTATTTTCACCGCTTTTTTTGTGGCGACTGAATTTGCTGTCGTCCGTTTACGGGCAAGCCGCGTGCATCAGATGGTAGCCGAAGGCGCGAAAAACGCGGCTGCGGTAGAAAAGGTCATTAACAATTTGGACGGCTATTTATCTGCTTGCCAGCTAGGGATTACAATTACAGCGCTCGGACTTGGCTGGCTCGGTGAGCCGACGATTCATGAGGTGCTGCATCCGCTGCTGCATCATTGGGGCGTCGTGGGTGATTTTGCCGATGTGCTGTCCTTTATCGTATCCTTTAGTCTTGTGACCTACTTGCATGTCGTGCTTGGCGAGCTTGCGCCGAAGACACTGGCCATTATTAAGTCTGAGCAAATTAGCCAGCTCACGGCGCCGCTTATCATTTGGTTTTACCGGCTGTTTTTTCCGTTTATATGGGTGCTGAATGGGTCAGCAAATGGGCTGGTGCGATTAGTGGGCTTTAAGCCTGCTACGGAGCATGAAGCCCATTCTGAAGAGGAAATCCGCCTGATTATGTCCGAAAGCTACGAAAGCGGCAAAATCAATAAAAGCGAGCTCAGCTATGTGAATCGGATTTTTGAATTCGACGAGCGGCTGGCGAGAGAAATTATGGTGCCGCGCACCGACATGGTGTGCTTGTATAGCGATAAGCCGCATGATGAAAATGTTGCGACCATCAAACGCGAGCAATATACGCGTTTTCCAGTGGCACAGGGGAGCAAGGATAATATTATCGGCGTCATTAATACGAAGCAGTTTTTTATGCATTATGTGGATCAGAAGACGACCGAGGTAAGCTCGCTCATGCAGCCGGTCATGTTTATGCCGGAGGTTATGCCAATTAAAAAGCTGCTGCGAACGATGCAAACGGAACGGGTGCATATGTCGATTTTGCTCGATGAATATGGCGGGACATCGGGGCTGATTACGATTGAAGATATTATCGAGGAGATCGTAGGCGAAATTCGCGATGAATTTGATGCGGATGAAGTGAAGGAAATCGACCAGCTAGGGGAGGGGAGGTTCATGGTAAATGGCAATGCGCTCATTAGCGAGGTGAATACAGCGACGGGAAGCCATTTAGAAAGTGAAGAGGTGGATTCCATTGGCGGCTGGCTGTTTAACCGAATGCCCGACCTCCCTGTAGGGGAGGCGTGGACGTTTGCGGAGCTGACATTCATCATTCGCGAAAAAGAGACGCATCGCATTCGCAAAATCGAAATTATCGTCTCCAGTTCGTTATGAGAACCAGCCTGCAACGGTGTTATACAAGCTTTCCAGCCGCAGGAGCAGCTTGTTCATTTTTCGCCCGTGCTGCATAAGGTTAATGGCCCAGTCCCAGTCCACGAGAAAATGAATGACGGTCACGACAATGATGATGAAGACGATAGCGAACGTAACGATAAAGGCGGCTTGCAGCCGAAAATAAAGCAGCAGCCGCTGCGCCAGCTTGAGCATCGCATTTTCATCCGAATGGCCAGCAAGCTTGCTTACCTGTTTCCCTAGCAGGAACAAGACGACGGCGATGCTGATTTCCAGCAGCCCAGCAATCGTTCCGAGGCCAAATTGCAGCAGGCTGGCGAACGTTTGAAACAAGCCGAACAGCATCGTTAGAGCAGCCGTCATTTTTATCCAAAACGAGAGCTTTTTCCATGTGCCGCTTAATTGAGCGGTAATATCCGGTTGCATAATCACTTCGCTCTTGGTGAGCGCGAGCGGGTCGCCTTCTCTTTTATGGAGTGGGCTATTTGGCATGTTTTCTTGTTGATTCAATAGTGCAGGCTCCCTTCTTGGCATACGTTGAAAATATCACACCACTAATACGGAAGGCCCTTACAACTAGTTGCAAAAACCAAGCTTTCGTTGTCGAAAATCTGGGACTTGCTGAGCAAGACTTGGCGGAAGTCATGTGTTACAATAATAGAGTTTATTTGAGATTAGAAATTAGAAATTAGAGATTAGGATGCAGGAGGCAGGAGAATGGTGGATTTATTAAATGCGATTCTGATGGGAATCGTGGAAGGCTTGACGGAGTTTCTACCTGTATCATCGACAGGGCATCTCATTTTACTCGCGGATTTACTTAACTTTACAGGAGACCGTGCGAAAACCTTTGAGGTCGTCATTCAATTTGGAGCGGTGCTGGCCGTGCTGGTGCTTTATCGCAAAAGGTTCTTGAAGCTATTGAACTTCAACTTCTCCAAATCATCCGGGATGAACGCGCTGCATATTGCGCTTGCTATGCTTCCGGCAGGTCTAATCGGTGTCGTATTTCATGGATTTATTAAAGAATATTTGTTTAGTACAACTACGGTATTGGTTGGTCTCGTCGCAGGCGGTATTCTGATGATCTTCGCTGACCGGATTAAGCGGAAAGTAACAGCTGAAGAGCTGGATGACCTGTCGTACAAGCAGGCCCTTGCGATTGGCTGCTTTCAGGTACTGGCGCTATGGCCGGGCTTCTCGCGTTCCGGATCGACGATATCGGGGGGCATGTTTTTCGGGGCGAGCCAGAAGGCAGCTGCAGAATTTACGTTTATCGTATCGGTGCCGATGATGGCGGGAGCAAGCGGAATTGATCTGATTAAAAGCCGTGAATTTCTGACGATGGCGGATATGCCGTTGTTTTTGATTGGTTTCATTACCGCGTTTATCGTAGCGCTCATTGCTGTCGTTACCTTTATTAATTTAATCAAAAAGCTGCGTTTATCTTGGTTCGCCTACTACCGTTTTGCGCTTGCCATCGTGTTTGCTTTTATTATTTTGTAGCCGGTGCCAGGACAAAGCAGCAGCTTAAATCATTAGAAGACTTTCTTTGGCCCTTGGAGGCTGAAGGGAGTCTTTTTTTATGGTTTCGCGGCAAGCGTCTGCGTATAGCTGAATGATCGTGAAAACGCCCGCCTAGCTCCTCCTAGCTGGCGCACGTACTAATGGGGGGCGGCGCCATGCCAGAATAGTTCTACAAGCTCACGCGCCGTTTGCTTGAGTGAAGCTTCATCATTGACAACTTTTTTACGGTTGCGGATGCTCAGCATTGCGGTATAGGCGTGGGCCAGCAGCAGCGGATTGCCTGAAACCAGCTCTTTTTTATCCATTGCCTCTTGAAAAATGTCAGCGAGCAGCTCATGGAGCCGTGATTCTCCGGCACGGATTGATAACGTTTGCTCCTCTGTGAGGCCTGAAGCCGCTTCGCGCATCATCGTTTCAAAGTCGACATGGGCGTTCGCCATATGCCGTTCAGCGACAATAAGCAGTCGGTCCTTAAGCTCTCCGGGACCGGTAATGATTTTACGCGTTTGCTGATAAGCGATATTTAAGACGAATAAAATCGCCTCGGTAAAAAGCACCGCTTTATTATTGAAATAGTAGTAGACGCTTGCCTTGGTAACGCCGGATGCTTTGGCAACGCCGTCGAGCGATACTTTCTCGAAGCCAAGCTCCATAAATTGATACGATGCCGTAAATAAAATTTTCTCCATCGTTTGAGCGGTGCTGCTGCCTTTTGGACGGCCAGGTTTGCGCTTTTCTTGTTCATTTACCATGTCGTGACCCTCCATGTTCATGTAATTGTAATAAAAGCAGTTGATTAATTAACCTTCGAGTATATATAATTAATTTAGTCTACAAAATCTATTTTAAACCAAATGACTGAAGATGTGAAACGGAGGATGGGAGTAATGCTAGAGAAATTAGGCAGTGCGGTTGCGGGCCGCCGTACACGCTGGATCACCGTAATCGTATGGATCGTGCTTGCAGGGGCTTTAACAATGTGGCTTCCTGCTGTTGGTGGGCAAGAGAAAAATAATGCGCCTAATCTGGAAACAGTCAGCCCGTCCGTGCTTGCAGATCAATTAATGAAGGATAAATTCCCGAATGGGGCTGGTGTGCCCGCCCTGCTCGTATGGCATAGGGATGCCGGGCTTACGGAAGAGGATTATGCACTCATTCAGAAAACGTCGCAGCTCCTCAGCGAGCAGCCGCTGCCAGAACAAGGAGAATTGCTGCCGCTGCATCAAATGCCGGCTCCTGCGCTCTCAAAGCTGGCATCGGAAGACGGAGGCACGCTTGTTCAACCGATTACATTTGCAGAAAATGCGGATACGGAAATTTTGCGCAGCAATTTGGAGAAATTGCAAGGGCTTGTTAAAGAAGCGGCAGGCGGCACGAGCCCGTTTGACGCAGCAACAACTGGTGTTGACGCGCTGAGTGCAAGAATCAGCGGTCCTGTGGGCATTCAGGTGGACGCATCGGCATTATTTAAAGGAGCGGATGTATCGCTGCTTATTGCTACGGTGCTGATTGTACTTATTCTATTGCTGCTTATTTATCGTTCGCCTATTTTAGCGGTCGTTCCGATTGTAGGCGTAGGGTTCGCTTATTTGGTTACGAGCCCCATTCTCGGCTGGCTTGCATCAGAGGGCTGGATTACAGTAGATGCCCAAGCCATTTCGATCATGACGGTGCTGTTGTTTGGTGCAGGCACAGACTACTGCCTGTTCTTTATTGCACATTTCCGCCAAGAGCTGGAGCGGGAAGACAATAAGATGACGGCGCTCAAAATCGCTTTCCGTGATGCATCAGGAGCGATTGCGATGAGCGGCTTCACGGTCGTTCTGTCCTTGCTGGCGCTGCTTGCCGCCAAATATGGTGCTTACCAGCGCTTTGCTATCCCATTCAGCTTGTCGATTTTCATTATGGGCATTGCGAGCCTGACACTCGTGCCTGCGCTATTGTCGATTATGGGAAGAGCTTCTTTCTTCCCGTTCATTCCTCGCACCGAAGGAATGCAGCAGCAGCGGGCAGAGAAGCGCAGCAAGCCGTTTCGCCCGCGTCGCCAAGGCAGCAAGCTAGGCACAGCAGTAGGAAGCCTAGTCGTGGCGAAGCCTTGGACCGTTGTTATCGCGAGCGTTATTTTTCTCGGTGCGCTGGCTGGTTTTGCTCCACAGGTTAAGTTTACGTATGATTTATTGTCTTCCTTTCCGAAAGCTATGCCGTCGCGTGAAGGTTTTGATACGATTTCAACAGCTTTCACACCAGGCCAATTGGCTCCTATAACCGTGGCGGCTCAAACCGATGGCAAGCCAGTGGAGCTTGTCGCCAGCCTTTCGGATATGGATCTCGTTGATTCCGTATCGGAGCCGGTTCAAAGTGAAGAGGACCCGAATTTGCAGTCCGTTCAGGTTACGCTAAACATTAATCCTTATTCACAGGAGGCCATGGATCTGGTTCCGCTGCTTCGCGGAGCGGCGGAGGAAGCATTGGATAAAGTAGGAGTTTCGGATGCGGAGTCTAAAGTGTGGGTAGGCGGACAGACAGCAACGCAGCATGACTCCCAGCTGTTGACCGATCGGGACAATAAAGTTATTATCCCACTCGTTATTGGGATGATTTTAGTGCTGCTGATTGTCTATTTGCGCTCCATCGTTGCAGCCCTTTATTTAATCGCCACCGTGTTATTGTCATTTGGCTCTGCTTTAGGCCTCGGCTGGATTGTATTGCATTATGGGATGGGGGCAGAAGCGATTCAAGGAGCGATTCCGCTGTACGCCTTCGTGTTCCTCATTGCTCTTGGCGAGGACTATAACATTTTTATGATCTCGAGCATTTGGAAGAAAAAAGCGAAAATGCCGCTCAAGCAAGCCATTCGTGAAGGTGTCGCAGAGACTGGCGGCGTCATTACGTCCGCAGGGTTGATCCTTGCTGCTACGTTCGCAGTGCTAGCGACGCTGCCTATTCAAGTATTGGTGCAGTTCGGCGTAATTACAGCGATTGGTGTGCTGATGGATACGTTCATCGTGAGACCGTTCCTCGTGCCGGCCATTACAACGCTGCTTGGCAATAGAGCCTTCTGGCCGGCTAGGGCAGAGCTAGTGGGAGAAGAACAAAGCAAGTCTGGCAAGCATAGGCAAATCGTTTAAATCGCATTATTATTTGCAGCAGCAAAGCGCCTTTCTGTCTGGTCGGCATGACCAGGAGGGAAAGGCGCTTTTTATTTTGCTGCTAATATATGTACAGGTGTGAAAATTCCATAGGCCAAGCTTCCGTTCTGGGCGCACAGGAATAAAATGAGGGGAAACGAAAAGCGCAAAGGAGGTTCGCCAAAATGAGAAAGAGGTTCCTTCGTCTAATATTTATCGTAGTCCTGTTTATTGGAATAAGCCTCTGGAGTTCCGCATCGCTATCCGTGTCCGCAGCAGATGTCTGTACTCCTGCAAATAATGAGCAGCAGACGAATGCTGCCGCCTCATCGCCAACCGACTCCCCCTGTAATGAACATGCGGGTCATGAGGCTCCAGATCCGGCTGCAACCGCTCCCGGGGATCAGTTGACCGATGAGCAGGCCGGGTGGCTGCTTACAGGTGTCATTGCTTTATTTCTCATTATCGTCGTCATATGGCGCCAGCATGCTTTCAAGTCGAAGCGTTAGCTGCCAAAGGAGTGGCGCAGCTTAATGATAGGGCTGCATCGTTATGCCGCAGACGCGAACAATAGCCAGCGTGCATTTTAGCTATCTGCGGCCTCATGTTTTATTTTTCTATTAAATGATGGACAAGCTTAATGATAAGACGAAATGCAACCGTTTGGACGCATCTGCCGTATAAGTAGTGCTCTGTGTAAGACAGGCGGAAAGGAAGAGATTAAACATGGCCATTCGTTCAGGAAAAAGCATACTTTTAATCATTGGAATGTTATTATTAGGAGGATGCTCGTTATTTGAGGAAGCCAAGCAGACGGTCAATTCCGTATCAAACTCGGCCGAATATGTGACGGGAGCAGCAACGTACATGCAGACGCTGACAAATTTCAGCGAGCAGGCGACGCAGCTTGCGGAGCAAGCCGTAAACGATGCGAGTGCACGCGCTGATTATAAAGAACAGCTGGTAGCTGTGCAGGAGTCCATCAAGCAGTTTGGCGAGCTGCACGCGCCGGATTTTGCCAAGGACGTCCATCAGTCCGTGGTCGATTATAATTTGAAGCTGCAGGAAAGCATTGATGCGGTGCTGAAGCAGATCGAAGACGGCAAAGCATTGATTGACGCAACGGAAATTCCAAATACGATTAACAAAATCAACGAGCTGTTAAATCAAGTGAATCAACTTCAGCAGCTGGTATCGTAACGGTAAAGAGAGGAAGAGTGGAAGATGAAAGTAAATATTTTGCATGCTAGCATGACGAACTCCAAGGAATCCGGTTTCGTAGGCAAGGTTCATTTTGAAGTAGAGGGCCAGACGAACCAATACGAAATTACCCTTCATAGCCGCAAGGCGACAGAGTGGGGCTACGGTTTGTTTTTTCTGAATGAATCGGGCAAGGAAGAAGATCTTTTGGCGGTTGAGGATGAGCTGGAAGAGGACGATGAACTGTTTGATTCCCTCGTGAATGCAGCTTGGGAAACGCTTGAGAAGAAATAAATAGCTCCGGTAAAAAATAGAGCTGGTGTCAGCCTGGACATGCTGTCCGTGCTTGCGCCGGCTCTATTTGCGCCAAGGCTGATGGCATAAACGCACTTGTCGATCATACAATCTAATGTTATCATTAAGATTACAATTTAATAGGAAGGGAATAAGTGTCAGCAGGCGCCAAAGCGCCCAAGTTGACTTAATAGGGAAGTCGGTGAGAGACCGGCGCGGACCCGCCACTGTATGAAGCGTCCTAACGCTTCAAAGCCAGGAGACCTGCTTATTTCAACGACACTGTAAACCTACGTGGATATTAGGAAGGTGTTAGAGATTGGATGGCCCTTCGCTGTCTGCGTTTAACAAGGACATTGGTCTTTTCAAGCATTTCTAACACATATCGTTAGAGGTGCTTTTTTTGTTGGATAGAAATTGTAAATTGCTACATAGAAGGAGTTGGGCATCAATGAGTGAAGCAGGCGTCGGCAAGCTGTTAATTATCGGATTCGGCCCAGGGAGCTTCGAGCATATTACGAAACGCGCCCGTGAAGCGATTCAGGAGAGCGATATTGTCATCGGCTACAACACGTATGTCGACTTGATTCGGGAGCTAATCAGCGATCAGGCGATTGTGCGTACGGGGATGACAGAGGAGGTCAGCCGGGCGCAGGAAGCGGTGCGCCAAGCGGAGAACGGCAAGAAGGTAGCCGTTATATCAAGCGGCGATGCGGGCGTATACGGCATGGCAGGACTCGTGTATGAGGTGCTGATTGAGAAAGGCTGGAAGCGTAATGGCGGGGTAGAGGTTGAAGTGATTCCCGGCATTTCTGCCATTAACTCGACAGCATCCCTGCTTGGCGCGCCGATAATGCATGATGCTTGCACGATCAGCCTGAGCGATCATTTGACGCCTTGGGAGCTGATTGCGCGCAGGGTAGAAGCGGCCGGACAAGCGGATTTCGTCATTGCGCTTTATAACCCGCGCAGCGGCAGAAGAACGCGGCAAATCGTGGAGACTCAGCGGATTTTGCTCAAATACCGCTCGCCAGATACGCCGGTAGGCATTGTGAAAAGCGCGTACCGCGACCGTGAAGACATTGTCGTGACGACGCTTGCCCGTATGCTTGACCATGATATCGGCATGCTGACAACAGTCGTCATCGGCAACTCGACGACCGTCAATTATGACGGGCTAATGATTACGCCGCGCGGCTATCAGCGCAAATATACGCTTGGCGAAGGCGCGCAGCCTTTGAAGCCCCACCAGCGTCTGCAAGAGAAGAATGAGCCGTGGGCGCTTCATACGGCAGGAATGCCTGAGCTTCCAGCGGACGGGGGCTATCGTGCGGATGAATATGACGCGACGGACCAGCTGCTCGAGCGGGAGGAGCCGCAGGCGGTTGCGCCAGATGAACCGAGAAATGATAATGGACAGGGCGGCGGAGTGGCGGTTGCAGTAGCCCCCCCGGTTGCGCCCGTGAAGCCGGCCCCAGCCCCAATAAATACAGCCGTTTCAATGAGGGCAGAGGCTGCCCCGGCACCTGCAGTATCGCCTCTGCATTTGGCGATGGAAGCGGTTCTCCTGAATGATCGCAGCAAGGGGATCGAGCCTAGTGCGGCGTTTGGCGCAGTATCGAGCCCTATGCCTGTGTTTGCGCAGCAATCGGTACTTGAGTTTGCCGTAAGCCCAGGTGTCGCGACAAAAAACTTCACGCCCCAGCAGCTCGTAGCATTGGCGCAGGCTGTTGGCGAGAAGGGTTCGATTGAATATACGCCGCATCATCATTTGCTGGTGCGGATTCCAACATCGGACCCGGACAGTGTGACGGCGAAGCTGCGCGCGGATGGGCTCAGCCTAGCTCCAATCGGTGATGTACTGCAATTGAAGGCTTGCGATTTTTGCAATCTGGAGAAGGCGGAATCGGTGCCTTATGCCGATGAGCTGCAAGACAAGATCGGCGGCATGGCAATGCCGAAGGAGCTGCGTGTCGGGTTCAATGGCTGCGGCATGGCATGTTATGGCGCAGTTAACGAGGATATCGGCATCGTGTATCGCCGTGGCAAATTCGATTTGTTCCTCGGCGGCAAAACCGTCGGCCGCAACGCGCATGCCGCGCAGCCGGTTGCCGAAGGCATTGCCGTCGACGAAATCGTGCCACTGATTGAACGCATTATTGCGCTTTATAAATCGGAAGGCCATCCGAATGAGCGCTTTCATAAATTTTTCAAACGAATGGGTCAAATAGAAGGCTATCGCTATCAGGAGCTGCCTGTTTTTCATATCGAAGACGCATTGTGCGGAGACTAGCGACAGCAAGGGAGATGAAGGAAGATGGATGCGGTTTTGTTTGTAGGGCACGGAAGCCGGGATGAGAGAGGCAATGAAGAGGTACGCGAGTTTGTCGCCTCTGTAGCTTCAACACTGAAAGCAGATTTGGTAGAGCTGTGCTTTCTGGAGTTTGTCACGCCGACGATGAAGCAGGGCTTTGATATTTGCGTATCAAAAGGGGCGACCCGGATCGCCGTCATTCCGATTACGTTATTTTCGGCAGGGCATGCAAAGCTGCATATGCCAGCAGCAATTGATGAGGCAAAGCTGCGTTACCCAGCTGTAAATATTATTTATGGACGGCCAATTGGCGTCCACGATCAGGTGCTGGAAATTTTGACCTCCCGCCTTGGCGAAGCGGTTGCCGCAGAGGAAAGCGAGCTTGCGGATACGGCCATTTTGATCGTCGGCCGGGGCAGCAGCGATGCGGATGCGAACAGTGAGCTATTCAAAATTTCCCGCTTGTTCTGGGAGCGTCTAAAAGTGAAATGGGTCGAAACCGCCTTTATTGGCGTTACGGCACCTTTGATGGATGAAGGAGTAGAGCGCTGCCTCAAGCTGGGCGCGCGCAAAGTCATTATACTGCCTTATTTCCTGTTTACCGGTGTCTTAATTAAACGGATGGAAGCGGCGATGGAGCAATATACGGCTGCATATCCGGATACGGAATTTGTGCTTGCAGAATATTTCGGCTTCCACCCGCTGCTTAAAGAGATTTTGAAAGACCGCGCAGCAGAAGCGCTGCAGGACGAAGTGAAGATGAACTGCGATATGTGCCAGTTCCGCCTGCAAGCGATGAAAGATCATGACCATCACCACCACCATGATCACGATCACGACCATCACGACCACCACCATGATCATCATGATCACGACCATGGTCATGAACACCATGCACACGACCACGGCCATGACCATCGTCACGATCATGATCACCATGCGCATGATCACGGCCATGACCATCGTCACGATCATGATCACCATGCGCATGATCACGAGCATCATGAGGGCCATACGCACGAGCATAATCATGACCAACATGACCATGATCACCACGAGCACGAGCATCTTGAAATCGGTGAGCTTGCTGCCGATGATGCCAAGGAAGATTCGCAGAAGAAAAATGATCCGTCCAAGGCGGCTACGCTTGTCGGGGAGGGTTAAGCGATGATTTTTATGCTATGTGGAACAAGCGATGCGAGGGAGCTCGCCGTGCAAATTAAGGCGCAGGGCTATAGCGTGCTGACTTCGGTTGTGACCGACAGTGCGGCAAGCAGCTTGAAGGAAGCCGGACTTGACGTGCGAGTAGGTCGGCTGACCGCAGACGAGATGGCCGCTTACCTGAAGGAAAATCAGGTACAGGCTGTCGTTGATGCCAGCCATCCTTTTGCCGAGGAGGCGCATCGCAATGCGATGGCGGCGGCCGAGCAAGCATCGGTGCCATATATTCGCTATGAGCGCGAGAGCCTGACCTTTGATGGACAGCCGCTGATTCAGTATGCGGATGATTATGCCGAAGCAGCCGAAATGGCGGCTGCCAAGGGCGGCGTCGTGATGCTGACGACAGGCAGCAAAACGCTCCAGGTTTTTACCGAGCGTCTGCTAGGCTTGCCTGACGTTACGCTAATCGCCCGTATGCTGCCGCGCCTTGACAATATGGAGAAATGCGAAGCGCTGGGACTGCCGCAAAAGCATATCGTTGCGATGCAGGGTCCATTTTCCAAAGCGCTCAACCGCGCTCTTTATGAGCAATTCGGCGTGACGCTGATGATTACGAAGGAGAGCGGCAAAGTTGGCTCTGTGGACGAGAAGCTGGAAGCTGCGCTTGAAATGGGTATTGAGACGATTATTATTGGGCGCCCTAAGCTTGCCTATGGGCATGTTTTTTCGCGCTTTGACGAAATAAGTGATACATTAAAGGAAATGTTGAAATAAATAAACGTTAGATCAAGATTGAAGGAGCTGAGCGAAAAACATGGATTTTATGACGGATTTTAAACCGCTTACTGTACAGCCGCAGGAAATTGAAGCACGCAGCTTTGAAATGATTACCGAGGAGCTTGGGGAGCACCCGTTCACGGATGAGCAATATGCCGTTGTCCAGCGCGTTATTCATGCTTCGGCAGACTTTGAGCTGGGGCGCAGCATGATGTTCCATAAGGATGCGGTTCAGGCGGGCATTAAAGCGATCCTTGCGGGCAAGCCTGTCGTTGCCGATGTGCAGATGGTTCAGGTTGGCATCAGCAAGCCGCGCATTGAGAAGTTTGGCGGCGACGTGCGCGTATACATATCGGATGCAGATGTAATGGAGGAGGCGAAGCGCCTCAATACGACGCGGGCGATTATTTCCATTCGCAAGGCGATTCGTGAAGCGGACGGCGGTATTTATGCGATTGGAAACGCACCTACGGCGCTGCTGGAGCTAATTAGACTGGTGAAAAATGGCGAAGCCAAGCCTGGCCTTATCGTTGGCGTGCCTGTCGGCTTCGTATCGGCAGCAGAATCGAAGGAGGAGCTTGCCAAGCTGGACATTCCGTTCATTACGAATCTCGGACGAAAGGGCGGGAGCCCGGTTGCCGTGGCTGCGGTTAACGCGATTTCCCTGCTGGCAGAGCGCCAAGTGTAAAAAGCGTGGACAAGAAAGAGGATAAGCCGCTTCGCCATGGCTATACGACAGGCTCGTGTGCGACTGCCGCGACGAAAGCGGCGCTGACAGCGCTGATTTTGCGCGAGCAGCAGACCGAGTCGGAAATTGTGCTGCCGATTGGCGAGCGGGTCACTTTTACCATTGTAAGCTGTGAGCTGACCGGAGATTCCGCAATAGCAGAAGTTATTAAGGATGGCGGCGATGATCCGGATGCTACGCATGGCGCGAGCATTTTTTCGGAGGTCAAATGGCATGACGGCGAAGGTGTTTTGCTAGATGGCGGCATTGGGGTTGGACGGGTAACGAAGCCTGGCCTGCCCGTGCCGGTTGGCGAAGCCGCCATTAATCCGGTGCCGCGCCGCATGATTCATGAAGCGGTGGAAGAGGTGCTGCGCTGCTTCGAGCTGGAGGGGCGGGGCGTAAGCGTCGTCATTTCTGTGCCGGAAGGCGAGCGGATCGCGCTCAAAACGTTAAATGGGCGCCTCGGCATTTTAGGCGGAATTTCCATACTCGGGACGAGAGGCACCGTTGTGCCATTCTCGACCTCAGCATATAAAGCGAGCGTCGCGCAAGCGATTAATGTCGCAGCCGTCAGCGGCTGCGACCATCTTGTTTTATCGACAGGTGGCCGAACGGAAAAGTTTGGGATGGAGCTGTATCCCGATTTGCCGGAGGAGGCTTTTATCGAGATGGGCGATTTTATCGGCTTTTCGCTGAAAATGGCCCGAAACAAGCATATTCGCAAAGTAACGCTAGTCGGCATGATGGGCAAGTTTTCGAAGGTGGCACAGGGCGTCATGATGGTGCATTCCAAAAGCGCGCCTGTCGACTTTGGCTTTCTCGCTGAAATAGCAGAATATGCAGCTGTTCCCGAAGGCCTTTTGGAAGAAATTCGCGGCGCGAACACCGCCTCACAGGTTGGAGATATGATGCAGGAGCGCGGCATCGATGCTTTTTTCGAACGGATGAGCGAGCTGTGCTGCTATCACAGCAAGAAGGAAGCTGGCGGGCAGCTTATCGTCGAGACGGTCATTATATCGATGAAAGCCCAGCTGTTAGGAAGAGCTGAACAATAGCGTTTTTAAGCTGCATTTAAGCTGCACGGCAGCAAAGGATCGGGGGAGATAGGCTTGGGGAACAAAATCAAAATGATCGGCATTGGCGATGACGGAGCGTCAGGCTTGCCGTCGCTTTATGAAGGCTGGATTCAAGAGAGTGAAGTACTAGTTGGCGGCGAGCGCCATTTAGCCTTTTTTCCACAATATGCGGGCGAGAAAATGGTCATTAAAGGCGGCCTGGCTGACCTGGCAAAGCAGCTGCAGGCGGAGAGCAGACGGACGGTCATTCTCGCTTCCGGCGATCCGTTGTTTTATGGCATTGGCGGTTATTTGGCCGGCAAGGTGGAGCTGGACATTTATCCGGCGCACAGCTCGGTGCAGCTTGCATTTGCGCGAATGGGCGAAAGCTGGCATGATGCGCTGCTGACAAGCGTTCACGGCAAGAGCATCAAGGGGCTGGCGCAGCGTATCGACGGCAAAGCGAAGATTGCGCTGCTGACCGACGATAAGAACAACCCCAGCGTTATTGCCCGCTACTTGCTCGACTTTGGCATGACTGAATATAAAGCTTTTTTGGCTGAAAATTTAGGTGGAGCGGATGAGCGCACGGGGTGGTATGAGCTGGGCGAGCTTGCGGAGGCGGAATTTTCTCCGCTGAATGTATTGATTTTGAAGCGTGTAGGGCCGAGCCCTTCGTGGCCGCTAGGTATTGCTGATAGCGAATTTGCCCAGCGGAAGCCGGACAAAGGGCTAATTACCAAACGTGAAATCCGCGTGCTTAGCCTTGCGGCTATGCAGCTCAGGGAGACGAGCACGGTTTGGGATATTGGCACGTGCACAGGCTCCATGGCGATTGAGGCTGCACGGATTGCCCGCCAAGGCGATGTATATGCCATTGAGAAGAACGAAGGCGATCTTGCCAATTGTGTGGAGAATGCCCGGAAATTCAGAACCGACCTGACGACGCGGCTGGGACGCGCGCCTGTTGGTCTGGACACATTCGCTGATCCCGATGCTGTATTTATCGGCGGCAGCGGCGGCGAGCTGCGCGAGCTGCTGCATATTTGCTGCACGCGGCTCAAGGAAGGCGGACGCATCGTCGTGAATGCGGCAACGATTGAGACGATGGGCAAAGCGATGAGCGCTTTTGAGGATGAAGGCTTTAAAACCGATATTACGCTGGCGCAGCTGTCGCGCAGCAAACCGATACTCGATTTGACGCGTTTTGATGCGCTTAATCCGATTTTTCTAATTACGGCTTGGAAGCAGCCAGAGACACTCACCGAGGAGGAAAGCAGCAATGACTAAGCTCGGCAAATTATATGGAATTGGAATTGGACCAGGGGACCCGGAGCTGATTACGGTTAAAGCTTTTCGGCTTATGAAGGAATGCCCGGTTATCGCGTACCCGCGTAAAAAGATGGGCGCCAAAAGCTACGCGCTGACGATAGCTGAACTGTATGTAAATGCAGCGGAGAAGGAAATGCTCGGACTGACCTTTCCGATGACGAAGGATCGCGAATCGCTGGAGCGCCAGTGGGAGAAGACGGTGCAGCAGGTATGGCAGCCGATTAGCGAAGGCCGCGATGTGGCGTTCGTTACGGAAGGTGATCCGATGATCTACAGCACCTATATCCACCTGATGCGGCTTATGCGCGAGCGCCACCCAGAAGTGGAAATGCAGGCGATTCCCGGCATTTCTTCGTTTAATGCGTCGGCTTCCCGCCTTGGCATTCCGCTTGCCGACGGCGATGAGCATGTGGCGATTGTTCCGGCAACGCCAAGCTATGAAGCGATGCGTACGGCAATTGAGCGCCATGACTGCGTCGTATTCATTAAAGTGGCGAAAGTGCTGGACTTGATGCTGACCGTATTGCGCGACCTGAAGCTGGTTAAGAACGCTTATGTGTTGACGAAGGTTACATCATCCGAGGAGCAGGTATGGATGGATGTCGAAGAGCTGCAAGGGCGCGAGCTTGAATACTTGACATTAATGGTGGTGAGAAAATGATCGTACATATTATTGGAGCGGGTCCCGGCGATCCCGATCTCATTACAGTAAAAGGGCTCAAGCTGCTGCAAGCGGCAGATGTCGTTATGTATACCGATTCGCTTGTTAATGAAGAGCTGATTGCGAAAGCCAAGCCCGAAGCCGAGGTGCTGAAAAGCGCCGGCATGGATTTGGACGAAATGGTTGGCATCATCGTAGACCGGGTAAAGCAGGGGAAAAGCGTAGCACGCATCCATACTGGCGACCCAGCGATGTATGGGGCTATTTTGGAGCAGATGGTGCTGCTTAAACGCGAAGGCATCCATTGTGAAATCGTGCCGGGCGTTAGCTCGGTATTCGCTGCCGCTGCTGCGGTTGGGGCTGAGCTGACGATACCTGACCTGACGCAAACGGTCATTTTGACACGGGCAGAAGGACGGACACCTGTGCCTGAGCTGGAGAAGCTGAAGGATTTGGCGGCGCATCGCTGTACGATTGCGCTCTTCCTCAGCGCTACGCTGACGCGCAAAGTGGTGCAGGAATTTAAAGATGCCGGCTGGGAAGACGAGACGCCAATCGCTGTCGTTCGCCGAGCGAGCTGGCCGGATCAATTAATTATCCGCACAACGCTTGCGGAGCTTGACAATGCGATGCGCGAGCATGGCATTCGTGCGCATGCGATGATTTTGGCCGGCTGGGCGCTTGATCCGGAGCTGCACAACAAGGACGCGCACCGTTCGAAGCTGTATGACAAAACGTTCACGCACCGCTTCCGCAGAGGAGTGAAGCCGGAATGAGCGCGATCATTCAGCTGGAAGAAGGCGTCATCCCGGAAATTCGCCAGAAGCACGAATATGCGGTAGTTGCGATTACGAAGCATGGCGTGCAGACAGGCAGACGGCTGCTGGAAAATATGGGCGCAGTCGACTTGTATTATATGGGCAAATTCGAAGCAGGCGATGAACAAAGCCGCGGCATTCAGCTGTTTAATGGCTCGGTGCGCATGCTGTTTCCTGCATTGTTTCCGAAATATAAAGGAATTATTTGTATCATATCGCTTGGCGCAGTTGTGCGAATGATTGCTCCATTGCTGCAGGACAAGAAGAAGGACCCCGGCATCGTCGTTATTGATGATAAGGGGGAGCATGTCATCAGCGTGCTGTCCGGCCATCTCGGCGGAGCGAATGAGCTGACGCGGGAGACGGCAGCAGCTATTGGCGCGCGTCCAGTGCTGACGACGGCATCGGATGTACAGCGTACGCTGCCAGTCGATTTGTTCGGGCGGCGCTTTGGCTGGGAGTGGGAAAGCGATGCAAAGCTGACACCTGTCAGCGCTGCTGTCGTCAATGAAGAGCCCGTTGCCATTGTGCAGGAGTCAGGCGAGCGGAACTGGTGGATGCATGATACACCGATGCCTCCTAATCTAGTTATTTACGACTCCATTGCCGCAGCGGAGGCGGCCGCGCCTAATGCGGCGCTCATAGTCACGCACCGCCTGTTGGAGGCAGATGAGCAGAAGCTGCTGGATAACGGCGTGCTTTATCGTCCGAAGGTGCTGGCGCTTGGCGTGGGCTGCAATCGGGGAACGCCAGCAGAGGAAATCGAGGCGGTTATCGTTTCTGCTTTGGAAGGCATTCGGGCTTCGATTCGGAGCGTCAAGGCGATTTGCACCATTGATCTCAAAAAGGATGAAGAAGGTCTGCTTGCGGTATGCGCCAAATACGGCTGGCCGCTGGTGACGTATACGCCTGCGGAGCTGAACGAAGAGGAAATCAGCGAGCCCTCCGAAACGGTATTTAAATTTACTGGAGCTTACGGAGTAAGCGAGCCTGCGGTAAAGCGTTATACGAAAAACAATGAGCTGCTGCTGGGCAAGCAAAAATCCGGCAATGTCACGATTTCAATTGGGCTTATTCCATTCGCATAAGCCGTGCAGCACTGCTTTTTTTAAAATATAGGAAAGTATATGATTGCTCGATCCTTTCTCTATATTTCTCGAATGAAACGCGCTGTGCCGCTAGATAGAGGACGGCGACAGCCGTTTCACCTTGCCACAAGTCCTTAAAGAAAGGAATTCACACGTTATGACGATAGCAACGCAAAAAAGAATCATTATTGCCGGAACGGGCAGCGGAGTTGGCAAAACGACGACTACCGTCGGGCTGATGGCTGCTTTAGCGCGCAGAGGACTAGCGGTACAAGGCTTCAAGAGCGGGCCCGATTACATTGATCCGACCTATCATACGGCGGCGACAGGACGGCAGTCACGCAATCTGGACAGCTGGATGTGTCCGCCCGCTACGGTGAAGGAAATATATTCGCGTGCTGCGAGCACGGCGGATATTTCAATCATTGAAGGTGTGATGGGCTTATATGATGGCAAAAATCCGCTTTCGAACGAAGGCAGCACCGCTGAGCTTGCCGTGCTGCTGGACTGTCCCGTGCTGCTGGTCGTCAACTGCCAAAGCATGGCTCGCAGTGCGGCAGCCATTGTGAAGGGCTTTCAGGCGCTGGATGACCATGTGCGCATCGTCGGCGTCATTGTGAACAAGGTGGGCAGCGACAGCCATTATGAGATTGTGAAAGCGGCCATCGAGCAGGAGTGCGGCATTCCAGTCGTCGGTTATTTCAAGCGCAGCAGCGAGCTTCATATACCTGAGCGTCATCTGGGCTTAGTCCCTTCGATTGAGCGGGGCGAGCTGTCGCCGTTATTTGACCAGCTGGCGGCGATGTGCGAAGCGTCGGTTGATCTTGAACACGTGCTTGCGCTAGCAGAAGCGCCGGTCATTCGTGGAGCAGCAGCGGGTACTTCCTTATTCGAGAGGAGAAATCCCGAGGGCAGCGTGCGAATGGCGGTTGCCAAGGACGCGGCGTTTCATTTTTATTATCCGGATAATCTTGAGCTGCTGGAGGCGTATGGTGCCGAGCTTGTATACTTCTCGCCGCTTGCAGGGGAAGCTGTGCCGGATGAAGTGTCGGGCTTGTATATTGGCGGAGGCTTTCCAGAGGAATTTGCCGAGCAGCTGGCGCGGCAGCAGCACGTTCATCAGTCGGTGCAGGACGCTATTGCTGGCGGCATGCCAACGCTTGCCGAATGCGGCGGTTATATGTATTTAACGGAGCAGCTTACCGATACGAGCGGCAATAGCTATGCGATGGCCGGCGTGCTGCCAGGAAGCGTAGTCATGCAAGGCAAGCTTGCCGCGTTAGGCTATCGGGAGGCAAAGGGGCTGGGCGCTAATTTTCTGCTGCCGGAAGGCGACGAGGCGCGTGGACATGAATTTCATTATTCGGTTTATGTGCCCAGTACCGATAGTGAAGGACTGGAGCCGGCCTACGAGACAAAGGGCAGACGCGGCGTGAAGCAGGAAGGGGCGCAGCTCGCGCAGCTGGTCGCAGGCTATACGCACTTTCATTTTGCCTCAAATCCGCTGATGGCAGAGCGCTGGATTGCTGCATGTATGGCCTATGCTGCCCGTAAAGCATAATTTGCGCTGAAGCGCTTACACTTTTTGGAAATATAGGAAAGGATATGCTTGTTCCATCCTTTCTCTATATTTCTACGCGAAACGGAAGCTTTGCCTCCAGAGGACGGCGACAGCCGTTTACGCTTGAAATATAGGAAAGCATATGATTTTCCGATCCTTTCTCTATATTTCTACGCGAAACGGAAGCTTTGCCGCCAGAGGACGGCGACAGCCGTTTACGCTTGGCCATTTTAAACATTTCGTAACTTTTAAACGTATTGTTTCCGCTATCATAGTAACGATGAGTGACCTAAACATATAACCGGGGGATGTCCAATTACTATGATGGATTTTCAATATAAAATAAATCGTTTAAGACAAAGCGAGTCTATATGCTACACGATATGCCTAAAGCTATTACAGGACGAACAGCAGGCGGCGAAAGCGGCGGAATGGCTGCTCATGCGCCTGTTTGCAGACGAGCAGTTTTGGAAAACGTCTGATTCAGCCAGGGATCGGTATATTTTTCGGATCGCAAGCAATGCTTATTTAAATCAATCACAGATGCGCTCCTTTATGAAAACTTCATAAGGGGCGTGTTTGTTGTTAAGGGAAGGAAGCAGAGCGACTATGATCAAAACAGGCAATACACGCAGCATTACTATCGCGCTGTTCGTTGCGACCTTTCTGGCAGCGATCGAAGGGACGATCGTCAGTACGGCTATGCCGAGCATAACGCGAGAGCTGCAAGGAACCCAGCAGTATAGCTGGGTTATTTCGATTTATTTGCTAGCTACGGTCGTCACGACGCCGATTTACGGCAAGCTGTCAGACTTATTCGGCCGCAAAAATATGTTTATGATCGGGGCTGCAATTTTTTTATGCGGCTCAATGCTGTCGGGCCTTGCGCAGACGATGACGCAGCTTATTATTTTTCGCGCGATTCAAGGGCTGGGAGCTGGTGCGCTCACGACGATTCCTTATACGATCATCGGTGATTTATATGCTTTTGAGCAGCGAGCGAAGGTGCAGGGCTGGATGTCGAGCATTTGGGGAATAGCTGGTATATCGGGTCCTTTGCTGGGCGGGCTGCTAGTCGATTTTGTCTCGTGGCGGGCGATATTTTATATGAATTTGCCATTTGGCATTGTGGCGATGTTTCTGCTGGGCTCTACTTTGAAGGAAGCCTATGAGAAGCGGAAGCGATCGATTGATTATGGCGGAATTGGCACGTTTGCGGTAGGGATGTTCTGTTTTCTCTATGCCTTGACACTGCTGCGTTCAGAGACGGGCGAGCAGGGTGCCAGCTATACGGAGATCGGGCTGCTTTTTGCAGGGGCTGCGGTGCTGATGACGCTATTCTTCTACATTGAGAAGCGTGTGCAGGAGCCGCTGATACCGCTTGTTTTGTTCAAAAACCGCACCATCAGCATGGTGAATTTGCTCAGCTTTTTGCTATGCGTCGTCAATGTCGTTATTATTTTTTATTTGCCGCTCTGGCTGCAAGGCGTATATGGAAAAAGCGCTACCTATTCCGGTTTGGCGATGATTCCGCTTTCGGTCAGCTGGCCGCTCGGCTCGATTCTCGCAGGCACATGGATTTCGCGAATTGGGCTTAGAAACATAACGCTAATCAGCGCATTTTCCCTCTTATTGGGAAGTTTGGGTTTTATGTTCCTGAATGCCACGACGCCGATTGCTTGGTTTATGCTGTATATGTTTTTAACGGGCTTAAGCTTTGGGCTTGCGCTAACCAGTTGTACGATATCCGTGTCATCCGCTGTAGAGCGGCAAATGCGCGGTGCCTCGGTTGCAACGAATAACTTTATACGCACGCTCGGCCAGACAATCGGAATCGCTTTATTCGGCCTGCTGCTGCACACTGGCAGCACGAACATTATTGATCCGCTATTGCTGGAGGAAAGCTTGCACCAGATCTTTACGATTGTGGTCGTTTTGTCCCTCGTCGTCGGTGCAGTATCGCTAGCATTACCACGTATTTCTTCTGCAGAACGACAGGAAACGAAGCACGCTTCTTAAAATATTTGTCATAAATAATAGGCGGAGTGCAACTTTTCAGATTATATTGCGTCCAAACTTTTGGCGGATATGTAGAGAAATCGCAATTTATTTTGGAAAAGGAGATTCACATGCTTAAAAAAGTCAGCTTATTTGCACTCGTATTCCTTTTTGTCTTTACCTTGGCTGTGCCGATTCAGGCGGAAGCAGCGCAAAATGTCCTAGGTCAAGAGCAGCTCGTTCTGCTTCAAAAGTCGAATAAAATGTATCACAATGGCACGCTGTATACAGCTACGCAGCCGGTAACCGAGCTGAAAGGCACGACGTACGTTTCGGCGCGCTCGCTCGCAGAGCGGCTCGGCGGCAAAATCGTATACGACAAGGTAGCCAAGGAGTATGTGCTGACGACAGAAAAAAACGTGCTTCGTTATGCCATTGGCAAATCCTCCTACAATGTGAATGGAGCGGTACAGCCGTTTACTGGAGCTCCTTATAACTTGAAGGGAACGCTGATGATTCCGCTTCGTACGCTGCTGCAGCCGCAGGGCATCACGATGAAGGTGAACAAGGCGGAGAAAAAAATTACGCTGGCTTGGACGTTCAAGATTGCGCCAGTCGCAACATTTACAGTAAGTCCTAAAGTCATTTATGCAAATGAAACACAGGTGACTTATACGAACCAGGCGAGCAGCAGCACTCCCATTGTGGACGAGCGCTGGGAAGGCAATTTGTCGATGTTTGACCAGCCGGGCATGTATACGGTAACCCATTGGGTTCAAGATTCGGATGGCGTCTGGAGTGAACCATATTCGGTAACGCTTGAAGTGCTTCAACCGAATTTGCCTCCAGTAGCGAAGTTCGTCACTAACAAAACGAGCTACTTGATGGGCGAGCCAATTGAATATACCGACCTCAGCAGCGACGAAGAAAATGCGATTACGAGCACCAGCTGGACGAATAAGGAGCAAGGCTTTTTCGAGCCGGGCCCGCAGACCATTTCCTTGAAAGTAACGGACAAGCATGGGGCAAGCAATGAATATTCGCTCTCCATTATGATTGAAGATCAGGAGCTATATTCCAAGCAGGATTTTGGCATGTTATTTACGCCACCGGGAGAGCGCTTCTCGATTAATGGATCTTCCGTTCTGAATTATGATGTCATTCCTTATTCATTGACAGAGTATGGACAGCAGACGCTGCTTCGCAGCAACAGTCCAGAGCGAATTGTCAATGAAGGCGTGTATTATACGGATTCGGCTTCAGGCAACGTTCGCTTGATGTCGCATAATGTAAACAACCGTTTAAACAATGTGCGCATGTACATCGTTGCTACGAACGAGACCAATCAGGAAGCGACGGTTCAGACACAGCGCGTCGGTATTGGCGGTCCTGCGCTGTATGTATCGGCAACAGGCAAATCTTCCATTAGCAAATATTTGACCTCGCGCATGAATCCGGTCATGAACGATATTACAACGATTCCAGCGGGCGAGAGCCGTCTTATTTTGAAGCAGCTCAGCGATTTGAAAATTTCGCCGGACCGCGTATTGACGATGATGGCGGATGTTTCGACCTCAGGTCCAATCAAATTCAGCTACGTCATTATTGATGACGGCAAGGATGTTCTGTCCGAACTTCCACTGCTGCCATACTTGGAACCGGATGGCATTCACATTCGCGGCACATTCGAAAAGGCTGATCGTACGATCAACCTGACCCAGCCAGTAGGCGCACAGCCAGGCCGTATGGTATTTGGCGATAAAGTAGTGGATACACGCCTTACAACGATCGATAAGCTTACAGGTGCAACGATTTACAATGAAGGAAATTATGGCGTCGTATACGTCGTGAAGCTGTTCAATGTTCAGCCTAATACGCTCATTGCCTTGAACCCGCGTGGCGGACATTACGGCGGTGCCTTCCTCGTTAACAACAATGTTGTTCTGACGACGAATAATTCCTTCCTAGCGAACAATGGTGAGGCGGGTGTTCTGTACCGGACGGGCAGCTCATCAGAAGCGGTAACGATTGTATTCTCGCCGGCATCCGGCAGCAACTTGCCAATCAATTTGCTGTTTATGCCAATGCCAGAGAAGAAAAGCTAGCGAATGCAGCAAGCAAATTCAAGCAAAAGCATCTTTGTGTTCACAAATTTGAACACAAAGATGCTTTTTTTATTGCGATTAGGAATTTCCGAACATTAGGCAGCATCTGAACATTTATGATAGCTCGTCGATTTTGGGTAATGAGTCTTGATGTTGAATTCATAAATGAATATAAGTTGGCAATTTTACAACCCTACTACTTAAATCGGGAAATACGACAAGACTCTAGTTCGCATCTTGATTCTCGATTGATTATTTCAGTTGCAGCTAGACGCGCAATTAGCGGAGCCAGAGTAATGGCAGAATGCATCACCGTCACATAAAGTCCCTTCATCTGATTATGAAAGCCTACAATCGGATAGCCGTCCTCTGGCATTGGTCTCAACCCAACTTTGATGCTTTCCAGCTCCAATTGCTCCCCACCCTTCAGGCTGCGACGCAGCGTCTCGAAGGCACGTTTGCCCACGGCCTCGGGCCCATTTTCCTCCGAATCATCGATATAATCTTCCGCAGCTAGCAATGAATGATCGGTTAGCTGACGCGCTTCAAACTGCGCATTCGAGATTAGTGTGTGTATTAATCTACTCGAGGTCTTCATCCGAATCAGAATGGAAGGTGACGGCGTTACTGGTATGGGGAAACCTAACGGATTGCAAAGTTCGAATACGCCTGTACCCGCAGCCAATACCACAATATCAGACTCCATAAACCCCTTGGATGTATGTACGCCTATTAAGCGTGAATTTTCTTGCTGCAGTTGTGTAACGTTGGTATCAAACTGTACCTTTGCTCCGTATTCCTGTGCTTTTCTTAACAATAGTTCCGTTAATCCGATCGGATCTACTGCTCCTTCATCATTGGCAAACATCGCATCGTTCGGATACTCCTTCAGATTCGGTTCCAATGCCTCAATCTGCTCTCGGTTTAATTTTTGAAGGTGGATTTGTTCATTTAGGCTCGAATCGCCCCACGTTAATGCTCCATGCCATTGAATTTGTAATTCGGATAGCTCTTGCTGCAGTGCAAGGTATTCTTCTGAAGCACTGTCATACAAATGTCTGTACTGCGGAGCCACCCTATGTGTTGTATGTATCCAGGCAAATGATTTTTCTGTAACTTCACGAGCTGCGGTAGTGTGTCGTTCAATAACGGTTACATCCTGATTTCGTTTTGCTAGTTGATAGGCCATACAGGCTCCGACTATTCCTGCTCCTATAATTACTACTTTTTGTTTTTCCAGCAGTGACGCCCCCTTTTTCATCCTATTTTAACATAAGCATTGTATTTCAGTTAATTATAGTAGACATAAAGAATCGAGAGAACTATGCGGCAGAACGTTACATAATAGGGGATCAATCTGTTTATTTCAATAGGCTCGCATGGAAGGCGATGGAGTGGCGATTGCTGATTATACTTGAAAAGGCGAACGATAGCGCGTGTTTTTCAGTTAATTGTAAGGGGAATTTGGAACGATAGAAGCTTGCTCATGTCATATTTTACTTTGAAAGCGGTGTATTTAGTGTATTTCAGGCATTCACCCACGACAACATGTTAAGTTTAATTACATATACTATTGATAAATCGGGTTTGGTGCTTTATTATGTTATAAAACATGACTCAAACTTGAAAGAGGGCAATTCAATGACAACTATACTTATTCGCAACGCAACGATAATGACGATGAATGAACGTGGCGATATTTTTACGGGTGATTTGCTCATTCGCGGCAAGCGTATTGCTCAGATTGGCGGGGAGATCGCGGCGGATGGAGTAGATCGGATCATTGAGGCTGATGGCAAAGTTGTGTTGCCGGGCTTCGTACAAACACATATACATCTATGCCAGACGTTATTTCGCGGGCGTGCAGATGATTTGGCTTTAATTGAATGGCTGCGTGAGCGGATTTGGCCGCTAGAGGCAGCTCACAGCCCCGATTCGGTTTATTATTCCGCGATGCTGGGCATAGGCGAGCTGATCCGCAGCGGGACGACGACGATTTTGGATATGGAGACGGTGCATCATACCGAGTCGGCTTTCCAGGCGATATTAGAGAGCGGCATTCGCGCCATTTCTGGCAAGGTGATGATGGACCATGGCACGGAAGTGCCGCTGGCGCTTCAGGAAAATACAGAGCAATCGCTGCAGCAAAGCGTCGACTTGCTTGAGAAATGGAATGGCGCTGGCGACGGCCGCATCCAATATGCTTTTTGCCCAAGGTTCGTTGTGTCTTGTACAGAGGAGCTGCTCATTGGGGTACGCGATTTATCCGAGCAATATAAGGTCAAGGTGCATACCCATGCTTCCGAAAATACGGGAGAAATCGCGATTGTAGAAGCGGAACGCGGCAAGCGCAACGTCGTTTATTTGGATCATATCGGGCTGGCAAGGCCGAATTTGATTTTGGCCCACAGTATTTGGCTCGATGAGGAAGAGAAGCGGATTATTAAGGAGCGAGGCGTTAAAGTTACCCATTGCCCCGGCTCCAACATGAAGCTGGCATCGGGCATTGCGGAAATTCCCGAGCTGCTGCGCGAAGGCATCGATATTGGCATCGGGGCAGATGGCGCAGCATGCAACAACAATTTGGATATGTATCAGGAAATGCGGCTGACCGCTTTTATTCAGAAGGTGAAGCATGGCCCAACGGTCATGGATGCGCACACGGTGCTGCGGATGGCTACGATGGGCGGGGCAAAGGTGCTTGGCATGGAAGAGGATATTGGCAGCTTAGAGGAAGGCAAGCTAGCGGATTTGCAAATGCTTGATTTGGAAGACTTTCATGTGTATCCGTCCTATGATGCAGACTGGTTCTCGCGTGTTGTTTATGCGGCAACCCGCGGCGACGTGGATACCGTCATTATTGACGGACAAATCGTCATGGAGAAACGCATAATGAAGACGATTGACAAGCCGCTTGTGCTGCGGGAAGCAGACCGTTCGCTTAAGGGACTGCTGGCAAGGCTGTAGCATTTAGGCTGTAGGCCAGAACTTCATTTCATCATAACGTTTTAAAAAAGAGGCGGTGGCTGCTTGTGGATATGCACGAAGTGCTGGATTCAATTGTGAAGCTTGAGCAGCCGGCCGCGCTTGCAACGATTATACGAGTAGAGGGCCATGCTTACCGCAAGGAAGGGGCAGCCATGCTGCTGAGGCTGGATAGAACGAAGACGGGCAGTATCAGCCCAGGCTGCCTGGAGGCAGATCTACAGGAGCGGGTTAGCCGCGTGTGCTCTGCCGAAGCTTTTGAAATCATTATCTATAATATGCAGCCGGAAGAGGACATCATGTGGGGCGATACGATCGGATGTGGCGGCATTATCCATGTGCTGCTGGAGCCTGTAACGACAGCACTCAGAGATCAGCTGCTTCAAGCAAGAGAGAGGCTTCGGGCAGGAGAAGCGGTTGTTGTGAATAGAAGCTGGCCGAAGGCTGGCAATGGCAATTGCACGGGCATCGTTTATAGATTAGGGCCTGCCTCAGCGGCAAGCGAATCTCGCAATAGCTGGCAAGCTGGAGCTGATCTTATAGAAGAGGCGGGGACATTTTCGACGAAGCTGGAGCCGCGACCACGGGCGATTGTGTTTGGGGCAGGACCAGATGCGAAGGCGCTTTGCACGATGCTTCCAGGCTGCGGATTTCATGTGGTTGTGGCGGATTGGCGTACACAGATAAGCCCGGAAAGTGAGGATAATAGCTGGTTTAGCGTGGCGAGAGTAACTGGAAAGCCTGAGGAGCTTGCCTCCAAGCTGCAATTTAATAGAAATGACTTTTTCATCGTATGCAGCCATCAGCTCCACTACGATTATCAACTGATTCAGCTGGCATTGGAAGCACAGCCGATATACATCGGCGTTATGGGCTCGCGTAAGCGGATCAAGCAGTTATTTGGCGAAGGGACGCTTCCTGAAAATGTTTATGCACCGATCGGACTTTCGATACAGGCAGAGGGACCATACGAAATTGCCTTAAGCATCGTTTCCGAGCTTATACAGGTACGGGCAGCGTATCGTGCGAAAAGTAGGGAGGCGATTCGCGATGAAGGTGTCAGGCATTTATTTGGCGGCTGGCCTCAGCAGCCGGATGAAGCAGCCGAAGCTGAGGCTCCCTTTATCGCCGGGAGCAATGCTTGGCAGCCAGGCGCTTCATGCTCTATTAAATAGTGCCATTAAAAGCTGGATCGTCGTTCACCGAAGCAACGACGAACTGGAATGGCTGGACACTCCTGAACTGGAGCGGGCTTGCCGCGCAGCACAGCTGCACAAGCAAGAATGCCCGCTTTCGGCGCAGGGAATGTCCCGCTCGCTGCGCAGTGGTCTTGAAGCGCTGCTTACTCTATATCCACATACGGATGCCGTCCTGATTGCGTTAGCTGACCAGCCTTTTGTGACGGCAAGGATGGCAGTGCGCTTGGTTGAGGCGCTGGAGCACAATTCCACGCTTGATTATGCGGCATACAGCGATGGATCGGCAACGATGCCTCCGGCGCTGCTGCGAGCAACGATGTTTTCCGCTCTGGAGGAGCTTGAGGGTGACCAAGGCGCAAGACGGCTGTTTGCCTCCACAGGCAAGTATAAAGGGGCAGTACTAGATTTAAACGGGGAACAAGATTTTGCGCTTCATGATATAGATGATGAGGACAGCTTGCAGGCTGCTATAGGTTTTTGGAACAGGAGGGAGAGCGATGGCCATGGATAAACAAACGAAGCCGGAGTCTCCCGTCGTATGGCAGCCAAGTAATGCTGCGGAAGCTTGCACGCTTAAACAGCAGCTTGGCGCGGAAGGCGTTTTCGTTGCTGGCGGTACGCTGCTTCGTACGTGGTGGGAAGCGGGAACTGCCCGTATGCCTGGTCATTTGATCGATATTAGCGGTATTTCCAGCATGCAAAAGCCGATTACGCTTGCTTCCAGCAGTCATGATCGGCAAATTTGTCAGATCGGGGCGGCGGCGCTGCTGTCAGAGGTCAGAAATGACTCTCATATACGCACTCATTATTCACTGCTGGCAACTGCGATGAAAAATATCGCTGCCCCATCGATTCGGAACCTGGCTACGCTAGGCGGCAATGTGCTGTCCCGCGTAGGCGACGCACTTCCAGCGTTAATCGTATATGAGGCCATGCTCCTCTGGCACGATGGGCAAGGAGCGTTTGAGCAGCCGCTTGCAGAATGGCTGTTGGAAGCGCAGGCCAATCACGCATGGAAAAATCGTTTGCTGCTCGCCATTATTTTGCCGCCAGTCGATCTATCGGAACAGGAGGGGCAATACAGGCTGGATGTTTATCACAAGGTTGGCCGCCGCGAAGTATTCACGCCATCGATAGCAACTGTTGCGATAAGCGCCGTTGTAAGTGCCGAGCGGCATATCGTTGATTTGCGCCTTGCGGTTGGGGGCGGGCAGACGATGCCAAAGCGGCTTGAGCATACAGAGCGATTGCTGAAGGGCGGCAAGCTTGACCATTCGCTGCTCCAGACTTGTTATACGTCGGTCTTGGAACATTTTCATCCGGTAGGCGATGTGTTCGCTTCGGCAAGCTATCGCCAGAAAACCGCTGCCAATCTGATTGTGTCAGAGCTGTGGAAAGCCATGCAGTTCAAATGATAATTAAATAAGCAAGCAAGCTTATCGTTCATAGGGGAGTGGTGATAGCGATGCTGTTGAACCGCGAGACAAGTGGAAAGCGGTGGCGAATCAGGCCGGATGGGCTGGGGAAAGTAACAGGCCGCCTTGCGTATTTGACGGATATGTCGGCAGCGGGCATGCTCTATGGCCGGGTTCTGCGAAGTCCCCACCCTCATGCCCTTATCCTCAGCATTTGTACCGAGAAGGCGTTGCAGCTGGAAGGTGTCCATGCCGTGCTGACGCATCTTGATGTGCCCGGTTTGAATCGCTATGGCATTGCCCATCAGGATCAGCCTGTCTTTTGTGAAAATAAAGTTCGTTATGTCGGTGACGCGGTGGCAGCTGTAGCTGCAGAGACGGCTGAACTAGCCGAGTATGCTCTTTCTCTTATTGAGGTCGATTATGAGCTGCTGCCGATTGTTGACGATGCCGAGCAGGCGCTTTTGCAGGATGCGCCGCTGCTTCATCCGCAGGGCAATGTGCTTCACCGCAGTCAGTTTAATAGAGGGCAGCTAGGCAGCGGGTTCGCCGCCTGTGCCCATATTGTAGAGGAAACTTATTTCACGCCGAGACAGATGCACACCTATATGGAAACCGAAGGCGGCTTGTTCGTGCCCGAGGAGGATGGGCGGTTGACGGTATATTCGCCTACTCAGCATGGATTTATGGATCGTCTGCAATTGTCGCGGATTGCCGCGATGAAGCAGGAGCGAATCCGCATCGTCTCAAGCCCGATTGGCGGCTCCTTCGGCGGCAAGGACGAATTGAATGTGCAGCCTTATGGCGCGCTGCTGGCGCTAAAAACAAACCGCCCCGTCAAGCTACATCATTCTAGATGGGAATCAGTCCGCGCCGGTCTGAAACGTCATCCGATGAAAATTTCGATGAAAACCGGTACAGACGCCAGTGGCCGCCTGCTTGCCCATCAAGTACGGATCATCGCCGACACTGGCGCATACGCCACGCTGGGAGCAGAGGTGCTTAACTTTGCCGTTGAGCATGTACTTGGACCATACCGCTACGATCATGTGGAAGTAGACGGTTATTCCGTCTATACGAACAACGGAATGTCCGGTGAATTCCGCGGCTTTGGCGGAAATCAGGCGATTTTCGCACTGGAAGGGCAGCTTGATCGGCTGGCAGAAAAGCTTGGCATGGACCCTTGGAAGCTGCGGCGGATCAATATGCGTATGCCGGATGATCCAGGCCCGTTCGGCCAGCCGATCGTCGTAACCGAAGGCGCCATGCAGGTGTGGAATGCAGCTGAAGCGAGTGGCTTGTGGCAGGAAAGAGGGATGCCGGATAGGGCTGAGGAGCGCGAGCCGTGGATAAAGGTGGGCATTGGTTCAGCCTTTACCATGCACGGCGGCGGGCTTGGTGTAGGTATTCCTGATCCGGCAGGCGGCAGGCTCTCGCTGGCGGCCGATGGCCGAATTGAAGCCATATTCGGCTACGAGGAATTTGGGCAAGGCTTGCTTGCTACGCTGGAGCTGATGCTGATTGAACAGTTCGGCTTGGCTGAATCCGATATCCGAATGATTATCGGGGATACCGATCTTGTGTCCGACAGCGGCTCTACAACAGCTTCAAGAGCAACCAGCATGATGTGGAAGACGCTGCAAAATCTGAAAGCGCCGTTTACATCGCAAATGCTGGAGCGGGCGGCGAAGCTGCTGGGAAAAACAGCCGATGTGCTCGTTATGGGAGCAGGAGGCATTTATGAGGCAGAAGGCGTTTCCATGCTGCTGACGTATAAGGAACTGGCGGAGGCGGAAGGGGAGCCGATCAGCTGTTCGACTGCCTTTCAGTTCCCTACATCAGATACCCCGCGAACAGGAGCCCATTTTTTATATACGTATGCGGCCGTTGTTGTGAAGGTTGAGATCAATCAACTGACAGGACGAGTGAAGGTGCTTGACCAGTATCATGCGGTAGCGGCAGGGCCTGTCATGAATCCCCAGGGCTTTCTTGGGCAGATCGAAGGCGGCAGCAGCATGGCGCTTGGTTTTGCGGTAACGGAAGATGCGGTCATGCAGCAGGGGCAATATATGACGAAAAATTTAGATACGTATCTGGTGCCAACGATTGCGGAGCATCGCGGTACGGTCACCGTTGAGCCGATTGAGCATTTGCCGCAAGGAGATAGCTATGGTCCGCGCGGCATTGGCGAAGTAGGCTCGGTTACGCTGGCTCCGGCGATTGCAGCTGCCATTCATCAGGCGGTGGGCATCCGCGTGAAGAAGCTGCCAATTGAGCCAGAGCTGCTTCAAATGGCTTTCGCTTTTGCAGGAGAGGCGGTGAGCGAAAGATGAGCAAGCATGAAATGCTGGGAGTGACGCGGGGCACTGGGCAGTCGGAGCTGGCCTGTACCATTAATGGCGAAGAAATGAAGCTTGAAGTTGCGGGCTCCAAACGGCTGCTGAATATGCTGCGCGATGACTTGGCCCTTACAGGGACGAAGCGGTCTTGTGAAATTGGCCGCTGCGGCGCCTGCATGGTGCTGGTGGATAGCAAGCCAATTAACGCTTGCTTGACGATGGCCTACCAATGCGCGGGCAAACAGATTACGACAATTGAAGGTATAGGGGCGGCTGATGGTGGAATTGACCCTGTGCAGCGCGCTTTTCTAGAAGAGGGAGGCTTTCAGTGCGGTTATTGCACGCCTGGCATGATTATTTCGGTCAAGGCGCTGCTGGATCGAAATGCTGACCCGAGTGAGGATGAAATTGAAGAAGCACTATCCGGCAATATTTGCCGCTGCACCGGCTACGGAGGCATTAAACGGGCTGTAGAGCGGGCGATAGAGTGGAGGAGGAACGCGCCATGAAATTGGACTTATTAAATACGATGAGCCGTGAGGCATTTACGGAAGCGCTTGGCGCTATTTTTGAACATTCGCCTTGGGTGGCGGAGCTGGCATGGGAGAATAAACCCTTCCGCTCAGTTGAGCAGCTGCATGAGAGCATGGTGAACACAGCTTATACAGCGGGAGAAGAACGGGTGCTGGTGCTTATTCGCGAACATCCCGATCTGGCAACTCGAATCAGCATTGGCGAATATTCCACAAAAGAGCAGCAGGGCGCGGGACTAAGCCAATTGACGCCTGAGGAATTTGAGCAGTTTGCAGCGATGAACCGCCAGTATACGGAGAAGTTTGGTTTTCCATTTATTTTAGCGGTTCGTGGCAAAAGCAAAGCCGATATCAAGGAAGCGATGGCAGCGCGAATCGGCAACAGCCTTCAGGAGGAGCTGGAGGAGGCAAAATGGCAAATCGCCCGCATCACCTTTTTGCGCCTGAACGATTTAATAGAAGAGTGAGACTAAAAAAATCATACCAAAATTGATATAGAGCAAAGGGAGAGGGTATACATGTTGAAACTTGGCAGCGGACGTACACTTTATTATGGCAAAGGGGATGTATTGACTTATCGGACCTATGCAGCGCCACTGGCGGTGAAGTCCATCCCAGAATCGGCTTTTACCGGCGATACGAACGTTATTTTTGCCCATAATATTACATTTGCCGTAAGCGGCGAGACATTGCTCACCTCCTTCACTAAAGGAGACAATACGCAGGTTGTGGCGACAGATTCGATGAAAAATTTTATTTTGCGGCAAACGGCCGACTTTGAGGGGAGCACGACAGAAGGGCTGCTTGCGTTCATCAGCAAGCAATTCCTGAGCCGCTATCCGCATATTGAAGCTATCGAGCTGAGTGCGGACCGCATCCCGTTCCATACGCTTGAAGTGGCAGATGGCAGCGATGGGCTGGTCGATAGCCCGCTTGTGTACCGCCGTTCCCATAATGATCATGCGAGCGCTTCGATGAAGCTTGTCCGCGACGGCGAAGAGGGCGCTCCGGTTATCGTCGAGCATGAGTGCGCTATTACTGATTTGCAGCTGATTAAAGTAAGCGGCAGCTCCTTCTATGGATTTGTCCGTGATGAATATACGACGCTGCCGGAAAGCTATGATCGGCCGCTCTTTATTTTTCTAAACATTTATTGGAGCTATGCAGACGTTGAACATGCGGTAGATACGGGCTTCGGACAATACGTTGCGGCTGAGCATATCCGGGATATTACCCACAATGTGTTCCACGAATATAAAACGCCATCGATTCAATATTTAATTTATCAAGTCGGCTTGCGTATTTTGACCCGTTTCCCGCAATTGGCGGAGGTGCGGTTTGAATCGAATAACCGGACATGGGAAACGGTGGTTGACCATACGGAGGAGGATGCAGCCGCTGTCTACACCGAGCCGCGTCCGCCATTCGGCTTCCAAGGCTTCACGCTTAACCGCGAGGATTTGGAAAACGAGGAAGCTTCGTCATGAGCGGCAAAATAACGACGCATGTGCTCGACATTTCTACGGGGAAGGCTGCGGCGGGGATGGGGCTAGAGCTGTGGCAGTTGAGCGAGGAGACTGGGGAACGGCGGCTGCTTCAGGCCGCTTCCACCAATGCGGATGGACGGCTCGATGCGCCCATGCTTGCTGGCGAGAATATGCAGCCGGGCGTCTATGAGCTTGTGTTTAATGCCGGAAGCTTTTTGTCACGCGATAATGACGCTGCGCGGGAGTCGTCTATTGAATTTATTTTTCAGCAAATACCGATTCGATTTCGCGTTAAGGATGCACAGGCGCATTATCATATTCCGCTGCTGGTTGCGCCGGGGGGCTATAGCACTTATCGCGGTACTTAGAAGATCAGAGTAAACACGCAGGCTTATGTTATGGGGAAAAAGGGGTGGATGCGCATGGCTTCCTACTATGATTGTATCGTGATGAATGGTTTTGTTGTGCTGCCTGACCAAGTGAAAAAGCTGGATATTGGCATTCGCGATGGCCGCATTGCCGCCTTGGAGCCGTCTCTCGCAGGTGCCGAGGCTGGCTCTCGAATCGATGCGGAGGGGCAGTATGTGCTGCCCGGCATGGTCGATATTCACGTACATTTCAATGAGCCGAATTTGGGGCATTGGGAAGGGTTTGTGAGCGGCTCTGCCGCACTAGCTGCCGGAGGTGCAACCTGCTACGCTGATATGCCGCTCAATGGCAATCCGCCGACTGTTACGACCGAGGCGCTTGCGTTGAAAGCAGGCCAGGCAGAAGGCCATTCAGCTGTTGATTATACGTTCTGGGGCGGACTCGTCCCAGGGAAGCTGGATGAGCTTGCCCCTATGTTCGAAGCGGGCGTCGTCGGCTTTAAAGCATTTATGTCCAATCCCGGTGGCGAAGGGGAGGGGCGATTTCGCGAGGTTGATGACTGGACGCTGTATGAGGGGATGAAAAAAATCGCCGCGCTTGGCGGATTTGTCGCCCTTCATGCCGAGAGTGACGCCATTACGTCCCAACTGGCTGATGCGGCTCTAGCAGTCGGCCGCCATGATGCAGAGGCATTCGCAGCCTCGCGTCCGATTATTGCCGAGCTGGAGGCGGTGAATAAGGCGCTGTTGTTTGCGGAGCAGACGGGCTGCCAAGTTCATTTTGTCCATATAAGCAGCTTTGACGCGGTGGAGCTGATTGATCGGGCGAAGCGGCGCGGTTTGCCGGTGACGGTGGAAACCTGTCCGCATTATTTGCTGCTGACGCAGAAGGATATGACGGCGCTTGGAGCAGTTGCCAAATGCGCGCCTCCTCTGCGCAGCGAGGTGCAGCGGGAGGGGTTGTGGCGAATGATTGGCGAAGGTAAGATGGATGTCATCGCTTCCGATCATTCGCCATGTCCGACTTCGATGAAGGAGGATGCTTCTAAAACGTTTTTCGAGGCATGGGGAGGCATATCCGGGGCACAGAGCAGTATGGAGCTGGTGCTAGGTGAAGGATGGATCAAGCGTGGGCTGCCGCTGCCATTGTTATCCGCTTTGATGTCTGCAGGACCTGCGCAGCGCTTCGGGCTGTATCCGCGCAAGGGAGCTATCGCAATCGGCTCTGACGCGGACCTGGCTATTATAGACGTTAATGCGGCCTATGAGCTGCGGGAGGAACATTTGTTTTATCGGCACAAGCATAGCCCTTATGTGGGGAAAGAAATGGCCTGCCGAGTCGTGGCGACACTCGTTCGAGGAACCGTTGTATATACAGTTGACGGCGGCCTTGCACAGCCAGCTTCGGGCAAGTTGCTGCTACCGTTTGAGGCGGGCTCGGAAAAGGGTATGATGAAGGGGTGTGTTTGATATGACAATGGCAAGCAAATCGCAGCTCGCCTCCTTCGTCCCTAAGCTGCTGGAGGAATTATCCCAGTTCGGCGCTGATCCGCGCGGTGGTGTGACTAGGCTGCTTTATACGGCAGAGTGGCTGGAGGCGCAGCAATATTTAGCCGAGCAGATGCAAGAGCTGGGCATGGACGTTTATTTTGACCGAGTAGGCAATTTATTCGGCAGGCTGCAAGGCAGTTCGGGAGAAGGTCCGGTTATTATGACGGGCTCCCATATCGATACGGTGCAATCGGGCGGCATTTATGACGGGGCTTATGGTGTCGCTGCCGGAATTGCCGCTTTGGCGCATTTGAAGGAAACGTATGGGCAGCCTGTAAAAACGCTTGAGGTAGTCTCGCTCTGCGAAGAGGAAGGCAGCCGTTTTCCGCTTACGTATTGGGGCTCGGGCAATATGGCCGGGCTATATGATTTAGAGCAAGGTGCGGAGCGCTATGATGCAGCCGGAACTAGCCTGCAAGAGGCGATGCTTCATTGCGGTTTCGGCAAAGCGGAGCAGCATGCTGTCCGCCGATCAGATATTGCAGCGTTTGTGGAGCTGCATATTGAGCAAGGGCCTGTTCTGGAACGGCAGCAGCTCAGCGTTGGCATTGTCGAGGCCATCGTCGGGCAGCATCGTTATACGGTAACGGTGGGCGGAACAGCCAATCATGCCGGGACGACGCCGATGCCGCTGCGCCGCGATGCACTGGCTGGAGCGGCTGCAATGATTGTGCAGCTGGAGACGGAAGCTATTTTAACGGGCTCGCCGCTCGTTGCTACGGTTGGGAAACTGACGGCAACGCCTAATACGCCGAATGTTATTGCCGGTTCCGTTAGCTTTACGGTCGATGTACGCCATATTGATGAGCCGACCATTCGTGAATTTTGCCAAACGGTATTTCAGCAGTTTCAAGAAATCGCCGGCGAGCGGGAGCTGCATGTGACGATTGAGCAATGGATGGAGGCCGCGCCTGCCCCGATGGACGGACAATTGCGTGTCCGGCTGGAACGTATTGCGAAGCAATTGTCATTGCCTTATACGGTCATGCCGAGCGGGGCGGGACATGACGCCCAACTGCTGTCAGGCATATGTCCTACAGCGATGTTATTCGTCCCGAGCCGCGGCGGCATCAGCCATTCCCCAGAGGAATATACGTCGCCGGACCAATTGGCAGCAGGGGCGGAGATGTTGTCCGCTTTGTTATATGAACTTGCTTACGAGGAGAAATGATGATGAAGAGCTACCGAGAACTGTCGCCTTCCCCCCGCACGATTATGACACCTGGCCCCGTTGAGGTTGACCCGCGCGTGCTTCGTGCGTTATCTTATCCTATACTGGGTCAGTTTGACCCCGAGTTTACGGCACTTATGAATGATACGATGGAGATGCTGCGCAGCTTGTTCCAAACGGACAATCGCTGGGCTTATCCAATAGATGGAACGTCGCGTTCAGGCATTGAAGCGGTACTTAACAGCTTAATTGAGCCGGGTGACAAAGTGCTGGTTCCGATTTATGGCCGTTTCGGCAATCTGCTTTATGAAATTGCCGAGCGCTGCGGTGCGCAGGTTGTGGCGCTGGAGAAGGAATGGGGCGAAGTTTTTGAGCCGGATGAAGTCATCGCCGCTATTTCGCATGAGCGTCCGGCGCTTGTGCTAATGGTTCACGGGGAAACGTCCACAGGCCGGATTCAGCCTTTGGATGCGATTGGCAAAGCGTGCAGGGAGCAAGACATTCTGTTTGTCGTTGATGCGGTTGCGACCATCGGCGGCGTTCCCGTTGAGACGGACGCCTGGTGTATCGATGCGGTCATTGGCGGCACGCAAAAATGTTTATCCGTTCCTTCGGGCATGGCCCCTATTACGTACAACGACAGGGCAGAGCGGAAAATTGCCGCCCGCAAAAAGGTCGAACGGGGCTTGCTCGTTCCTGGCGATGCCGCAAGCAGCAACCGGCGTCCAACAATCCAGAGCAACTATTTGGATTTGAGCCAGCTTCAGGATTATTGGGGGCCAGCAAGGCTCAATCATCATACGGAGATGACCTCGATGCTGTATGGCTTGCGCGAAGGTCTGCGTATTTTGCTCGCTGAAGGACTTGAGGAGCGATTCGCGAGACATCGCAGACATGAAGCGGCGCTAATGGCAGGACTTGCAGCGATGGGATTAACCTTGTATGGCAATCCGGCTTGCAAGCTTCCGGTTGTCACCTGCGTGACGATTCCTGAAGGCGTGGATGGAGAAGCTGTTCGCAGCATGCTGCTAAACAGCTTTGGCATCGAAATCGCCAGTTCGTTCGGTGTGCTAAAAGGGAAAATTTGGCGCATCGGCACGATGGGCTACAGCTGCAGTCAGAAAAATGTGCTGCATGTGCTTGGTGCGCTTGAAGCCGTACTGATTCGGAATGGCGCAATTGTGCCAGCTGGAGAAGGCTTGCAGGCGGCACTGGCTGTGTATGAGAACTAAGGACGATTAACTAATGCTATTTTATACCGCCGCCCGGGTTTTTCCTGGAAATATAGGAAAGTATACGATTTCGCCATACTTTCTCTATATTTCTCGGACTGAAACGCGCCACGCCGCCAGAGGACGGCTTTCGGCCGTTTAACCTGGTTCGGCGGTTTGCTATAGCTTTTGCTTTTATTTTAAATTTAAAGGAGTGCTTACGATGAAAGATATAGTGGTGCGGGAGCAATTGAAAAAGCTTCCCAAAATCGATTTGCACTTGCATTTGGATGGCAGCGTCTTGCCAAATACGCTTCGCGAGCTGGCGAAGGAGCAAGGCAAGGAGCTGCCCGTTGAGGAAGGCAGCGACCTTACCCCGTGGATGCTTGCAGATGAGAGCTGCACTAGCCTAAAAGAATATTTGAGCAAGTTTGCGTTTGTGGAGCCCTATTTGCAAACGCCAGAGGCGCTGGATCGCGTAGCTTATGAAGTGGTTGAGCAATCGGCGGCACAAGGCTGCCGTTATATCGAGGTGCGATTTGCGCCGCTGCTGCATATTAAAGGAGGTTTGTCGCTGGAGGAGGCGATGCGCCATACCATTCGTGGCTTGCGGCGTGGAGAACGGGATTTCGGCGTGAAAGCGCGCGGTATCGCCATCTGCCTGCGCCATGATGCCTATGAGCGCAATGAACAGGTCATACTGGCCGCTGCCAAGCTGCATGGCGATGGAATCGCAGCGGTAGATTTGGCTGGTGATGAAGCTTCCTTCCCGCCAGAGCTGCATCGTTCCTTATTTAACCTCGCTGCTAGCAAGGGGCTGCCGATTACGATTCATGCTGGAGAAGCAGGCGGTGCGGAAAATGTGCAGGAGGCGATTGAAAGCCTGGGCGCCACACGTATCGGCCATGGCGTGCGCATTACGGAAAATCCTGCTATTATGGAAATGGTACGCCGTACAGGCACGCCTTTGGAGCTATGCCCGCTGAGCAACATCCAGACGAAGGCCGTTAGCGGCTGGGAGGCTTATCCGATTAAAGCCTTTCTGGCAGCAGGCATTCGGGCGACCATTAACACGGATAACCTGACGGTTTCAGGTACGACGATTGGTTTGGAATATGAGCTGTTGATGGAAAAATGCGGCGTAACGCTGGAGGAAATCGGCAGGCTGATTTTGAACAGCGCCTATGCGGCCTTTTTGGAGCAGGAAGAAAAACGGCAGCTGATTGCCGATATTGAACAGGGGCTCGCAGCTGCGGGAGTGAAGCCTGCCGTATAAGGAGAGTCCCTGATTCGGAAACAATGGAGGAAGTGACGTATGCGAACCATTTTAGCCGTAATTGGGGATTATTATCATCCTGCGGAGGCGATTGCCGAAGGCTTGCAGCAAAGCTTGGCGCCATTAATGGCGTCAGGGGACATCGAGCTCAGCTATACGACAGTCAAATATTTGGCCGAGGAACTGGCGGCGAAGCCGGATGCCGTCATTTTGTACAAAGATAATAATATCAATCCCGCTGATGAACAAGTGCAGCAATGGCTTGGCGACGAGACGGAGCAGGCGATTTTGCGGTATGTAAGGGCGGGCGGAGGCTGGCTCGCCTGGCATTCCGGGCTTGCTTCGTATCCGGCAGAAGGTGGCTATGTACAGATGACGCGGGGTTATTTTCAGCATCATCCGGAGCAGAAGCTCGTGCGTTCCATAACGGTTGAGCCTGCTGGGCGTTCAGGCGAGGAGCATGTCAATATAGCGGCAGACCAAGCATTCGAAACGGTAGATGAGCATTATTTTGTCGATTGTGATGAAGCGTCAACAACGGTATTTATGCGGACGTATTCCGAGGATGGGCAGTCGATTGGCGGATGGTCCCATGCTTATGGGGAAGGCCGCGTATGTTGTTTGACGCCTGCGCATAATCGCGAAAGCCTGCTGCATCCGGTGCTGGGCGAGCTGGTAAATGCCTGTGTGCAGTGGTGCGCCCGCATGGCGTAGCATTGGTATTTTTTATAAACGATCATTTAAGATTTAAGGCCTTATAACGCTTGAAACGCGCGGTTCCTGCAAATAATAGAGGAACTGCGCTTTTGTCTGCTATAATAAGATCATAAGCATTACGATTAGAGGGTGGTGTAGCCGAATGGACAAAGTAATAGATGAGCAATGTGACGACACATGTATGGGAACGAAGCAGGAGGGTGCAGATCTGCTGACCGCAAAGGTCGAGGAGCAGACGGCCATTGATCTGGCTGAAATGTTCAAGGCGCTAGGCGACCCGACGCGGGTTAAAATGATTTATGCGCTGCTGTCGCAAGAGCTGTGCGTGCATGATTTATGCGTCGTGCTGGATATGGCGCAGTCGGCTATTTCGCATCAATTGCGTTACTTGCGCAATGTGCGAATTGTTAAGCGCCGCAAGGTCGGGAAAACCGTCTATTATTCATTGGACGATGATCATGTAAAGGAAATTTTCATCCAGACGCTTCAGCATTTGCATCACAGCTAGGTGTTGCGTCCATATTAAGGAGAGGATCTAGACGTGACAGTAGTGTCGCCAGTGATTATACAGGCTCGCGAGGAGCATATTGCGGATGCTGTCGCTTTTGCAGCTCAAGTGCGTGAAGAGGTTATGCCGATGTTTGCGGTAAATGGATTGTCGCCGGATCTCGTGAATTTCTCCGAGCATTATTTGCACCAGGAGGGAGCTGGTTTTTTCCTGGCGCTTTCGGAGCGTGGAGAAATATGGGGGTGCATCGGTGTGCAGCCCTATGATAACCGAATTGAGACGGCTAAGTATGAAGCGAACCGGCCAGCCGCAGAAATAGTGAAATGTTATGTAGCTGCAAGCAGCCGCAGAAGCGGTGTAGGCTCGCTGCTTACAGCAGAGGCCAAACGTTTTATTGCAGAGCAGGGCTATAGCGTAGCGTATTTGCATACGCATCGTTTTCTTAAGGGAGCCGTCGATTTTTGGCAGCGGCAGGGCTTTGCTATTACGGCTGAAGATCAGGATGAATGGCAAACGGTACATATGGATGCGAGCGTTACATAAGCGTACTTATCGTATTATACGAACTTTAAATTGCAATTTGTAACCAGACCGATTCAGGCGCGCAGCGCTTGGGTCGTTTTTTTTGGCATAGATTGGGTCAACCCTTGACATACCCCCATGGGGTATTATATGATGAAAACAACAAGAGATACCCCCATAGGGTATGAAAAGGTGGTAACTACAATGGAGAACAGGCAGACTACACTGGAAATTTCGGGTATGACATGTGCGGCATGCGCGAATCGTATAGAGAAAGGCTTAAATAAGCTGGAAGGCGTATCGCAAGCGACGGTCAACTTTACGATGGAGACGAGCCATGTCGAATATCGTGCGGATACGATCGATTTGGCTGCAGTCATCAAGCGGATAGAGCAGCTTGGCTTTACAGCTGAGGAGAAGGTGGAGCAGAAGCAAGGTGGGGATCGCCGGCGTGACGAGATCCGCAAGCAGCAGCTGAAGTTCATCTTATCGGCGATACTGTCGCTGCCGCTTCTGTGGGCAATGGCGGCACATTTTTCATTTACGTCGTTTATATGGGTGCCGGATTTATTGCTCAATCCGTGGTTTCAATTAGCGCTGGCGACTCCTGTGCAATTCATAATCGGCTGGCCCTTTTATAAAGGGGCATTTAATGCGCTGCGGAGTGGGGGCGCGAATATGGATGTCTTGGTAGCGCTTGGAACATCGGCCGCCTATTTTTACAGCCTGTATTTGACGTTGAAGCCTGAAGAGCATGTAGGGATGGCTAATATGCCCGTTATGCAGGAGCTGTATTATGAGACAAGCGCCTTGCTCATTACGTTGATTTTACTTGGAAAATGGTTCGAAGCGCTCGCTAAAGGGCGTTCATCGGAAGCGATTCGCTCGCTCATGGGACTGCAAGCGAAAACAGCGCTTGTCGTGCGTGACGGCTCCGAAATGAGCATCCCGGTCGAACAGGTGGTCATTGGCGATCAGCTTATTGTGAAGCCGGGCGGCAAAATTCCGGTCGACGGTATTGTCCTGGACGGCAGCTCTGCGATCGACGAATCGATGCTGACTGGCGAAAGCCTGCCGGTTGACAAGCAGTCAGGCGATCAAGTATTTGGGGCGACTATTAATAAAAATGGCGTCTTGCGCATTCAGGCAACGAAGGTTGGCAAAAATACAACGCTTGCGCAAATTATTCACATTGTCGAGCAGGCGCAGGGCTCCAAAGCGCCGATTCAGCGAATAGCAGACCGTATTTCCGGCATATTCGTTCCCATCGTTGTAGGAATTGCCCTACTCGCTTTTGCTTTGTGGTACTTCTGGCTCGAGCCAGGCATGTTTGCTGAAGGGCTGGAGAAAGCTATCGCAGTGCTCGTTATCGCTTGCCCATGTGCGCTAGGACTTGCGACACCGACCTCTATTATGGCGGGATCGGGCCGGGCGGCAGAAGTCGGCGTTTTGTTCAAGGGCGGAGAGCATTTAGAATCAACCCATCGCGTTACAGCGGTGCTGCTCGATAAAACAGGAACGGTGACGGAAGGTAAACCTTCACTGACCGATGTTATTGTCGAAGGGAATATACCGGAGCAGGAACTGCTGGCCCTCGTTGGCGGAGCCGAGAAACGCTCGGAGCATCCGCTCGCCGAAGCTATTGTAGCCGCAATTGAAGCGCGGAACATTGCACTTCCCGAAGCGACTGAATTTTCAGCTATTCCGGGCTTTGGCATTCGGGCAACTGTAGCGGGCCGCGATGTTGTTGTCGGAACCCGTGCTTTAATGGAGCGTTACGATGTTGCACACAACAGCGAAGCGCCAATGGCTAAGCTGGAGGAAGTTGGGAAGACGGTTATGCTGACGGCTGTTGATGGCCTATATACAGGCATGATTGCGGTTGCCGATACGATTAAACCTTCATCCAAGCAAGCGATTGACCGGCTCAAGGAGCTTGGCATTAAGGTCATGATGATTACAGGAGATAATCCGCGTACAGCGGCGGCTATTGCGAGCGAAGCGGGTATCGAGCATGTCATTGCTGGCGTGCTGCCGGAAGGAAAAGCCGAGGAGGTTAAGAAGCTTCAGGCGGCTGGCATGAAAGTAGCAATGGCTGGTGATGGCATTAATGATGCTCCGGCGCTGGCGGCAGCAGACATCGGCATGGCGATGGGGACAGGAACGGATGTTGCCATGGAGACGGCAGATGTCACACTTATGCGCGGCGATCTTAACAGCATTGTCGATGCCATAACGATGAGCAAAAAAACGATGCGCAACATTAAGCAAAACCTGTTCTGGGCGCTGGCCTACAACGTCATCGGCATTCCGATAGCGGCAGCGGGCCTGCTTGCTCCTTGGCTGGCGGGGGCGGCGATGGCGCTTAGCTCCGTATCGGTCGTACTCAATGCGCTGCGCTTGCAGCGGATGAAAATCAAAGGCTGATGCTAATGGCAGGGTTGCCCGTCCGCCTATGAATCGGGTATTCTAAAAGGGTACTTCATTTCGTTTCTGGGAGAGGACAGCATCCAATGAATAAAAATGCAAAAATTGGCGGCGGCGGCCTTCATCATATTGCGCTGCGCGCATTTGACTTTGAAGCAACCGTGAAATTTTATACAGAAGGACTCGGCTTTACGCCAAGACATAGCTGGGGTGAAGGAGATGGCCGCGTTATTATGCTCGATAGCGGCGATGGCAACTATCTCGAAGTATTCGCTGGCGGCAAAGCGCTGGTGGCGGACGAAGGCTCCTATTTCCATTTAGCTTACCGCTCCGAAAATATAGAGCTGGCGGTTCAGTCAGCAGTAGCTGCTGGCGCAGTAGTAACGGTAGAGACGAAGGAAGTTGTACTCGGCGACAATCCGCCAACTCCAGTGAAAATCGCATTCGTTAAAGGCTTGAACGGCGAAATCATTGAGTTTTTCCAAAGCACAGGTGAAAATCAGCTGTAAGCAATCGGCAGGCTATAAGCAAGAATCATCATCTTATGTCAAAAATGCTGCGACGGCCGAAGGCGATGCCTTCGGTTGTTCCGGCTTATGGCCTCCCATTATGAAGGCGGGCCGCTATTTTTAAAATATAGGAAAGGATATGATGTCGCCATCCTTTCTCTACATTTCTCGGACTGAAACGCGCTGCGCCGCTAATGGACGTAGTCAGCCGTTTCACCTTGTTAGCGGTTTTAGTAGTAAGGAGGGGTTGCATGGTCGTTGTTATTGGCATTGCAGCGCTTGCGCTGCTGTTTTATTTATTTTTGATATTGCCTACGCAGTGGTTTAAAGTGGAGCGTTGCCATTATCAAGCGGGATTAGGGCTCAAGGTGCTGCAAATTAGTGATCTGCATGTTGAAAATATTCGCATCAGCCCAAGGCGAATCCAGAAGCTGATTGCAAGGGAGCAGCCGGCATACATATTTCTCACCGGAGACTTTACCCAGAAGCTGCGTTATTTACCGAAGGTCAGGAAGTATGTGAAGGCGATTTGCGCGGGCGGCATTCCGGTTTATGCGGTGTATGGCAATCACGACCATCGAATAAAGCCTTCCGGAGTGCGCGAGCTGAAGAAGCTTCTGGAGCGGGAAGGCGTTACCGTTCTCATTAATGAGAGCATCGATTTAGGCGCATTTCAACTGGTTGGCATTGACGATTGGAGCAGCAAAAAGAGCAAGCCGGGACGAGCTTTTCTCCACGTTGACCCGTCAAAGCCTATTATTGTGCTCGCACACGATCCGAATACGGTGCTGCATATTAAGCATTCCTATGATTATCTCATGGCGGGCCATTTTCATGGCATGCAGTTTAATGTTCCGTTCCTGTTCCGGTTTATTAACAAGGGCAAGCTTGCTGCTTCCGGCATTTATAAAGGCCAGCATAAATGGAGCAACGGCACCTTCTATATTTCCAAAGGCATTAGCCAGACCGAGCCCAATGCGAGATTCCTCATTCGCAGTGAAGTGACGGTGCATCAGTTGTAGGCGGCTATAACAAAGGGGGAGCTTACCGATGATTTATGTAGTGAGACATGGGCAAACCGATTTTAACAAGGAACAAAGAATGCAAGGAAGGTCGGGACTGCCATTAAATGTGCAGGGGATAAAACAAGCGGAGCAGCTAAGAGAGAGACTGCGGGATGTCACCTTCCATTTTGTATTTTCCTCACCACAGGAAAGGGCTGTACAAACAGCTGAAATAGCAACCGGCGCTACTGCCATTATTGATGCAAGGCTCGATGCTTTCGATTTAGGGGAAGCGGATAAATTAAAAGCAAGCGAAGTGAAAATGAAAGGTTTTACTCCTGATTCAAGCGTCTATAAAGGAGTGGAAGAAACCGATCATTTTGCCGAGCGAATTTTTAGTTTTATGAGTGAGCTCGAAGCGAAGAATGAAGGCAAAGAGGTTAATATTTTAATATCCGGACATGCTTGTACAACAGGCTGTATCGGTGCTTACTTCAATGGCATACCGGATGATGGAAATATTACGAGGTACTCATCAGCTAATGGGGACTACAAGACATTTGAATTCAAAACATTGATGGCCGATTAGCAAAATAAAAGATACCGTAAGCAGCTTATCCTTATGAGGAAAATGAGCTGCTTTTTTCTATTGCAAAAAACGCATCGTCTACTCGCTAAAAGAAGCTGAGTATGCGATGCGTCTCGCTTGGCTGAGAATGGTCATGACTTTCAGGACTTATATTCCTCAGCAGTCAAGGCGAAGAGGAGGTGATCCTCCCAAACCCCATTAATTTGTAAATAGCGAAGGGCTAGGCCCTCGCGGCGAAAGCCGGCATGCTCCAGAACACGAATGGAAGGGGTGTTTCTCGGCATTACCCCGGCTTGCAAGCGATGCAGACCGAGCTGCTCGAAAGCATAAGCGGTGACCAAGCGAACAGCCTCCGATACATAACCGTTGCCTTGATGAGCGCGATCGAGAAAATAACCGACATTCGCATTTTGCAGTGGTCCCCTTATTACATTAGACAACTCAATTCGGCCAATTAATTGCTGCTCCAGCATAATGCCGAAAGGATAAGAAGCAGCTTCAGCCTGTTTCTGTATGCCAAGACTAATATGCTCCTGCTGGCCTTCCAAGGTGAGGAAGTTATCGGGGCGAACGGGATCTACAGGCTGGAGAAAGGCTTGGTTGCTTAATCTAAGTACAAGCATGGCCTCAGCATCAGCAAGCTCGAGGGGCTTCAAATAAATACTCTGCTTTATTGTCATCTATCGGTACTCCTTTCTAAAATAGCCGCACCTGAAATCGAAGGTGCGGCCAACGGGGATAGAGGCGGGCAATTAAAAAATGCTAAGCTTAAAAGGCTTCTTGTATAGCGGATAAAGCCATTTGACCCCGCTCGGCGTCAACGTATCTGCGAATAAATGGGATAAGTATCCGATAATGGCAACTCGCATAATGCCTTCAAGATGAAGCTGCTGCTCCAGTCCCCAGGCGATTGCGCCCCATGCCGCGGTAGCCCATACCGTGTGGGTCATGCCGCGATGCTTAAGCCAAGGCGCCACAGCCACGAATGCACCTAGCCCGATAAGCCAGTTCATGCCGAACCAGAAGCCCCCGTACACAAAGGCTCCGCCGATAGCGCTGACAAGTGCATTGCGGATGACGCCGCGTTTCGCAACGAGCCCCAGCAGCACGACGCCAACGGAAGCAACAAGCAGCTTCCAGCCAACGGTATGATTGACCACATACAAATAGCTGACAATCGCAATCATAATAACGCCGCCCCAAATGAGCAAATCATGAATGAGCTTGGACACTTTGCCGAGCTTGCTGCTCAAAATACTGGGGCCATCCAGATCCGCGCTTAAGGCGGAGATCGCGGCAACGGCTACATAAGCAGCCGCATTCGCAGGGGTAAAGGAATAATAAGCTGCTGCACCGGCTCCAATAGCCATGCCAATCGTAAGATGTGTCGTGCCTTTCATTGTTCCTCCTAATGCCTGGCTATTATCCAGTTGTGTATTCAAACGTATGTTCGCTATGTTATTATACTAGAAACAGCCGAAGGGAACAAGAGTACGCATCCGTGTGACGTCATAATTTTTGAGAAAAGTTTCAGAAAATATGAGAATAATCTTTCATAATTGCTGAAAAATGAATATTTATACAACTGTATACGTAAAATAAGGCTCATCCTTATGAAATGATCCGTCAGATGATAAAAAGGGAGAATATAGGTTAGCTTGACTGGACTAGCGTACAGAATCAATCCTCTTGCCATTGCCAAGTAAATGGGTTTGAATTAAAAATAACTGTGATATTTTACAGGAGAATCCAACATGAGCTACTCCCATCTCAGCATAATTGAACGTGGGCAACTAGAGACGCTGCATCGACTGGGGTGGTTGACGAGAGTCATTGCGAATTACGCGGGGTCCTTCAATTAATGGAGGAAGGCAAGAACTGCAAAGACGTGGTGAGACAGCTTTTGGCAGTACGCAACGCTGCGGATAAAGCCATTGCGCAGATCGTGGCGGAAAACCGAGAGCGATGTATTCTGGAAGAACAGGCATCAGGAAGAGATACTAATAAAGTCGTGAAGGAAGCAATCGAGCTACTTGTAAGGAGTCGTTCATATAGTCGGAACAATACGGAGCCTCGAAAACGGGGCTCTTATTGTTGTTTGTTAACTTGGGCCAATTAGTGAGAATGAATCAGGGGGAATTATATTACATCCTCACCCGGGGTAACAGTTTAATACATTCATTAGGATCTGCGCGCTGCGCGGTTTTTTCATTTTAACGATGCAAGATCTTGTCCTGTAATTAGGACAAGATCTTGCATCGTTATCCGATTGAGGACAACAACTTGCATAGTTTACTGTGGTCCTCGATTGACGACAATGTCCTCTTGACAAGCGTCAGACGTAAAGCTAAACGTGCTTTATGTGATTCTTATCCAAGGAAATTAATGTTATGGTTGGATTGAAGCAATGATTAAATCAGCAATTTGTTTCGGATGAGTAATTGGAGCCAGATGACCTGCGCTAATTTCAAAACTGCGCCAACCTTGTTTAGCTGCCTCAGAAGCCGTTTGATGAAACATGGGGAATTCCATGCAACAAATATAAGAACGGGACATTTGTGCTTGTTTTTCCAAGGAGTAGTTGAGTTTCTCCATATGTGTCGATAGCGGCATTCTGGTTAAAAAGGGAGTAATGGCTGCAGAGATTTTGGTATCGTTTAATCCAAATGTCTCTACAGGCGGCGGTTCAACTAAGGAGGGGTTCGATGACAAGAAATGCTGCATGAGGGAATATACTTCTGGATAATGGTCCACGACAGACTCGCCTGATTCGGTAATAAAACCGTCTACAATTACGATATCGCAACTGACTCGACCGAACAAACGATCTGCGGCTCCCGCAGCAACCATTGCTCCATAGCTGTGACCGACCAGCACAACGTTCGTCATGTTCTCGAACAATATAAGATTTACAATATCCTCGATATGCACGGATAAATTAATGTCCCCAGTCAGCAGATGTTTGCGTTCGCCAAGCCCAGTTAAAGTCGGAGCCAGAACACGATACCCTTTGGCAGCCAATTGATTGGCGACTTCTCTCCAACTCCATCCCCCTAACCAAGAACCATGAATGAGGACAACTGATGGATTCTCTGAAATCTCTGCATCGTAAAACATAGTACGCTCACCCTCCTATTATTGTTCACTATTAGTGTATATGTTCACTATTTGTGAATGTTTTAAACATCATTATAACGATGTTTATCAATTTTGCAACTATTTTCAGAACAGATGTCAACTTAATTTACAAAGAAAGGAGAGGGGGTGAAAAACATACCGCGCGTGGCCTAGATAAACATCCTTGTCCCTTCCTTGCGAAAAAATATCAAATCTATTACTATTTAGATAACATCAACAAATGTATGGGCTAGAACACTACTTTAAGGCAGGGTGAATGCATGAAAGAGATGGAAGCTCCAACTCGATTAATTTCCTCCTCTCAGGGAATCCAATCTCTAGAGATCGCTTTTTCCATACTGAAATGTTTCAAAGAGGCGAAAGCTCCCTTGTCCGTATCGGAACTGTCCAAAAGAATGGATATGCCGAAGAATAAAATTCATAAATACCTGGTTAGTTTTACAAGAGTCGGCGCTCTTATTCAGAATAAAAAAGACTCGTCTTACGCCATGGGGCCATCCCTAATCGAGTTAGGCTTGGTCGCGCTCCAACAATTCGATGTTGCTAAAATCGCCAAACCTCATATCCGCGAATTCAGCAAACAAATCAATCACTCCGTAGCGCTTGCCATCTGGAGCGAGGAAGGGCCGATAATTGCTGAATACGAACGAAGCGACAAACCGATACAGGTCGAAATTCAAGCCGGCTATCGCTTTCCACTGTTGATGACGGCCCTTGGTAAGTGTTTTGCCGCTTTTCTTCCGTTCTCCCAGGTTCAACCATTAATACAACGGGAGATCGACAACTATCAACTTGACGAGCAGATGGTGAAGCAGGAATTGCAGACGATTCGAGAGGAACGAGTTTCCTTTCGAAATACGCTGTTTGGCGGAATACCCGGGAGCATGTCAGTAGCAAGTCCGATTTTTGACTATACGGGAAACATGGTTGCCGCACTTTGTCTCATCGGATTTACTGGCGAAATCGACACTAGTCCATCCTCAATAGATGTACTCAAGCTCAAGGAGAAAGCTAATCAAATAACCAATCAACTGACATAGGGAAAAAAGACACTGCGCTCATCGACATCGACCGCAGTGTCTTTTTTTTTATGTAACTTTTCCTTGCATAAGAAACAAAGTTAAATTATAATGGGCTAAAATCACTATTAGTGTACACTGTACACTAATAGTGAACTAATTAAAAACTAAAGAATAGGAGTTGTTCAAAAGTGAATCAAACTTTCAAAGCAGCTGCCGTTCAAGCTGCAGCCGTCTATTTGGATCTGGATGCAACAATCGACAAAACGTGCAGGCTCGTGGATGAGGCCGCAGCTAACGGTGCTAAGGTTATTGCTTTTCCGGAAGCATTCGTACCGGGATACCCTTGGTGGATATGGCTTGGCAATGCCGACTATGGAATGAAGCACTACATTAGGCTGTTCGAGAACTCCGTTGAAATCCCAAGCAAATCCATTCGGAAGTTATCTGAAGCCGCCAAACGCAACAAGGTTTATTTCTGCGTATCGGTCACCGAGAAAGATCGCGGTTCCTTATATCTGACGCAGTTATGGTTTAATCCTAAAGGCGACTTAATCGGCAAACACCGTAAATTAAAAGCAACGAATGCGGAGAAGATGATCTGGGGCGACGGCGATGGAAGCATGATGTCCGTGTTCGAGACGGAGTATGGCAATCTCGGCGGGTTGCAATGTTGGGAGCACCTCATCCCACTAAATCTCTCGGCAATGGCATCCATGAATGAACAATTGCATGTTGCCTCCTGGCCAACAGGATTGCCATATGATGGTCATTTGTTCAGCATCGAGGTGTGCGAAATTGCAACGAAGTACTACGCGATATCTAATCAAACCTTCTGTCTGTTGGCTTCCCAGATTTGGACAGAAGAAATGAGAGATATGCTCGGAGAAACCGAGTACCAAAGAAATTATATGAAGATTGGATACGGCTTCGCGAAGATCATCGCGCCGAACGGTCATGTGATCAGCAATACGCTAGAGCATGATGAGGAAGGTATCGTGTATGCGGACATCGACCTCAAACAAATCATTCCCGGTAAATTCCTGATCGATCATGCGGGACATTATTCCACTCCCGGCTTCTTAAGCTTAACTTTCGATAAATCCGTTCATGAGCCCGTAAAGGTGATCGGCGAATCGAAGCCAAATGTTATCGGTTACGAAGCTATTCAAAATAGCTAACAACAATTGTCGGAGAGGACTAATTAAAACCATGAATAGCAGTCTTGAACGGAAAATTACCGAACTCGCATGGAGAGACCCTTTGTTTGCTGAAATGATTGAAACGGATCCGCATCGAGCGCTGGCGCAAATAGGGGTAGAAGTGCCCGAAAATGTTAATCTTGACATTCGGAGGCAAAGGAGAGACACCCTATACTACGTTATTCCGCCTTATTCAGAGGAACCGGAAAAGGCCGATACGGTCATTAATCAAATGGATCTGTGGCAGAGTGCCGAGTTGTTCGTCTGGATCATGCCTCAGAAGCTGAAAGTACAACTCTTGGCGATGCGACAAAGCTACAGGAGGAATAACCCCTAATGGATCAACATGATATTTTTACCGGTCATTACCGATTGCTTCAACGAGATCAAGCTGCCCGCCAGCGCTTAATGACCGGTCCAAAAGCAGGATTGGATGAGTATTTTGGATCAGGCACGGTACCTGAAGGGGAATTTCGAATTGAAATTATCTCCCAAGAACCGGATACCATTACGATTCTCCTTCCATCGCCGGTAGAGGAAGATACGAGCAATGAGGCATTGGATGCTGCTTGCCGCCGTATCTATGACATCTTGTTTACAGACGGAGTGGGGGGATACCTGATCCCCGATAATTCCTTAACCTGGGTGCTTCGAGATATGCGCTCTAAAGTACTCGATCGCTCTCTGGGAGAATAAATGATAAACAAGAATGTTACGGATAGGATGAAGGATTATTTTACTGCGAGCATTCAACTCGACGTACGAATGTTTGAAAGAACAGAAGTTGTCACTTCCCGGTCTGAATAAAATCGAATTATTAGGCATATCCGAATATGGAGACATTTGTTCGCTCTTATATCGGATGGTTAAGGGAGAGGAGCAAGCCATTCATCATTACGTCTGGCAACAGATGGATAATCAGTATTTTATGGTTAGGCAGTTTACGGTGGAACAGGATTTAACTTATTTGCTATAACGATAAATTGGAGATTTGAACTTTGGATAGACAAAAGGATTGAAAATAACGATGAGTTTCATTCCTTTCAGAGAAATATTATTTTGTAATAAACTATTATTATAATTGTTATTGCAATGTATAGGACGTGTTGTTCATATTTAATTGTTTCCCACGAAACTAAATTTCATGAAAAAAATTTTGTTTTGCACAAAATAAAATTGGAGGATTTCATATGAAGAAAATAAATCCCGACACCCTTACGAGTATAGTGACGAGTCTGATATCTCAAATCGTCGTTGCTCCCGTTTCTCAGCTAGCCTTTATTTCCGGGCAAGTCGCGTTAAATGAAAAGGGAGAGCTTATCGGAGAGGGGGACTACGGGCTGCAGGCAAAGCAAGTGTTTACTAACGTAAAGCTCGCATTGGAAGCAATTGCGACCGGGCCGGAGAATATCGTACAAATGAAAATTCATGTCGTGAACCATAAGCCCGAGTTGGTTGATTCGATCTTTAGAGCAGGCTTTGAAGTATTCGGCGACCAGTGGCCGCTTACGGCAAGCACCTTTATAGGCGTTCAGGCGCTTGGCTTTGAGGAATGGTTAGTTGAAGTCGATGCTATCGTAGCCATTTCACACTAAGAGAGGAGCAAATAAGAATGAATTATGACGTTATTGTAATTGGTGGAGGACCTGTTGGAATGATGTTGGCTGAGGAACTGGCATTGGCTGATGTTAAGGTTTGCGTATTGGAAAAATTAGAAGCCACTACGCCTTACTCGCGGGCTCTTAGCATCCATCCCCGTACATTAGAGATGTTGGACTTGCGGGGATTGAAATCGGAATTGTTGAAGATTGGAAAACCTCTCCCTACTGGCCATTTTGCAGGCTTGGAAACTCGGTTGGACTTTACAGTCATCGACTCTTCCTCTAATTATTCCATGTTTATCGCCCAGTCGGAAACGGAAAAGGTGCTAGAACAAAGAGCGAAGGAACTTGGCGCTGATATTCGCCGCGGAATGGAAGTATTATCGGTAACTCAGAGCTCTGATTCTGTCGAGGTTATTGCTTCCGGAGCTAGCGGTCAAATTACATTAACGGCAGCTTATGCGGTTGGCGCCGACGGAGCAGGCAGTATTGTACGAAAGCAGGCCAAGATTGCCTTTAACGGAACGGATGCAACACTTACTGCGGTTCAAGGAGATGTCGTTTTTAAAAATCCGCCGAAAACGAGCGTCGTTTCAAGCTTTAATGAAAATGGAATGATCATGATTGTACCCGTCTCGAAGGAGTTGCACCGTGTCGTCTTTATCGATCCGGAAAGAAAATCAATACCTAAGGACGAGCCCGTTACTTTGGAAGAACTGCGCTCGGGTATGATCCGCATGTTAGGGGATGACTACGGGATTTCTGATCCTTACTGGATGACTCGTTTCGGCAATGCAACCCGTCAAGCGGAGCGCTATAGGGAAGGAAGACTGTTCCTTGCGGGGGACGCCGCACATATTCATTTCCCAGCCGGCGGACAAGGAATGAATGTGGGTTTGCAAGAAGCCATGAATCTTGGATGGAAACTAGCTGCCGAAGTGAAGGGATGGGCTCCCGAGGTGTTGCTGGACAGTTACCATGCGGAACGGTTCCCCGTTAATACGGCATTACTTTGGAATACAAAAGTACAAACCCTATTGTTCGGCACCGATTTTTCACCTACAACGATTCACCTTCGCAGAATGATTTCGGATTTGTTACAAAGTCCGGATGCAAACTATCGCTTAGCCTGTCAAATTGCGGCCATGGATGTTCATTACAACGAACAAGAGAATGTATCGTCACATCTTCTAAATGGCAGCCGACTTGCAGAGATTAAATTACTTTCACAGAATGGCGATGTCTTCAGCAGTTATGAGCTGTTCCGTGATGGTAAATATATATTATTGAATCTAGCTTCGGATAAAATTACAGAAGACATCGTTAGTAATCTGCAGCACCAACATTTCAAATTCGTAAGTGCAACTTTGGCTGAACAAGCCAAAGGCTGGGAAAATGTGCACACTGCATTGATTCGACCGGACGGATATATTGCATGGGCAATCTCTGCAGCCGAAGCCGATTTAATTAACCGAATGGAGCTAGGAATTAAGCAAATCAGCAGAGGTTAAACCTTTCTTTGCCTATATTGTTTTTGGAAAAACAATATTCTGCCCGGAAGCATTTTAACCAAAGCTTTCCGGGCAGAAGCTTTTTATTTGGGGGAGTCCTTATGAAGAAAGTTCCAGTTGTTTACATTACGCTCACATTATCGGCCATTTTTTGGGGAGCAAACTTTAACGCCGGAAAGATTGCTGTAGAAGTGATGAGTCCGACACAAGTGGCAGCTTGGCGATTTATTATAGCTGGTGTGGTCATTCTTGCTTTGTACTGGGTAAAGGAGCGACCCACCTGGTCATTGATCAAACCCTATGCTCTGATTTATCTCCTAATGGGGATCGTCGGGATCTTTTTAATGAATATTTTCTTGTTTAAAGGATTAGAGGTTACAAGCCCCATCAACACATCATTAATAACGGCTACCAATCCGATGCTTACGATTTGCCTGTCTGTTTTCTTATTAAAGGAGAAAATTAACTTTCGCCAAATTGGAGGAATCGTGATCTCTTTCTTGGGAGTGTTATTAGTTCTTACGAATGGTTTGCTGACTGAACTGGGATTGATCTCGAAAGGTGACTTATACGTATTGCTTGCCACTACACTCTGGTCTTTGTATGGAATCCTCGGCAAAAAATATGTCGGCAACGGCTCGCCTCTTGCAACAACCGCCATAACAATGGCAGTAGGTGCATTGTTCTTTCTGCCTTACTCTTCTATTACTACGGGGGAAGCGACTTCAGCTAAGGTCATGGAAGCATGGCTAGCCGTGATCTTTATGGCTTTATTCTGTTCTGTACTAGCTTATTTATGGTGGAATCAAGGTATATCACGTATCGGCGCTAATAAAACGTCGTTGTTCTTTAATATCGTTCCCATCTCAACGATGGCCATATCTGCCTTATCGGGCGAAAGAATAGGTACGGCTCAGCTAATTGGCGCCCTTGTCACCATTTGCGGGATTATCTTGTCGACGAGGACTCCGAAATCAAGCCGCCCCGAATGTTTTACGCAAAACAATCATGTATAATGGAGAGGAGAGTCATGCATAGAGGAGACGAAACGGATGCAGCCAACGGATCTATCTAAACAGTGGATATTCAAAAACTTTATAAATCTTGTTAGCCAACAGGAGATGAGGGATAGCAAGTTCGCAGTCCGAATGCGCGAAGAATTGCAAAATTTCGAAAAGGAATTTGGCGAAAAGAGCAATCTGACTCTGTCGGATATTCACCTAATCGCATGTATCGGAGATTTCTCCCCGATCAATGTAACCTCCATTTCCGAAAAAACCGGATTAACGAAAGGCTCCATCACAAGAATTAGTAAAAAGCTATTGAAGCTTGAACTGGTAAAAAGACAGCAGATTAACGATAATAAAAAAGAAGTTTATTATAGATTGACTCCAAAAGGCAAAAAAGTTCATCTTATTCACAATCGAATCCATCATGAAATTGAAGAGCGCTTTATGAAGCTTTTGGATAAATACACAGATGAACAGCTCAATTTTGCGAGAAACCTAATGCAAGACTTGACGGAATGGGATTATTAAGCAATTTGTACGGTGTAGGAACAAAAACGGCAGCTTAAAACAAGATGCCGTTTTTTTGTCTGAGGACAATAAGTAAGCGTCAAGTCCTCCCCATCTTCGTCCCCTTCACTGCCTATAAGATAATCCTCCTCAGAATGAATACCGAGGGGGATTTACAAAAACAACGAATTGAACGAATTAGCACATCTCATCTTGTTGTAGGTATCGATATGGCTAAAGAAACTCATGTGGTGCAAGCTACGAATTTTCGGGAAATCGTGCTCTCGAATCGACATCTCTCATTTAGTAACGTATATGCGTATGAGCAGTAGCCGGAGCATATTGTACTGGCACCAGAGGAGGAAGCGGCTTTCAGGGAGCAGGAAGCGGCATGGAGCTATTTTCAGGAGCAGCGTGCAACGTATCAGAAAACGGCCCTATGGTGGGTGATCAGCGCCAAGAAGGAGGAGACGCGCAGCAAGCGGCTTCGCACCTTGATTGAAGACTCCGCCAGCGGACGTACCCTACAGCAATTTACGCCAATCGTCAAAAAAGAAAAAATTAATTTTGTTTCTTTTTTGCAACACTTTTCGCCGCATCTGCGTTGTATAGTTATAAGCATAGAAACGAGTAAGGGAGCGGTACAAAATGAAAAAAGCAATTCTCAGCGCAGCACTCGCCATCGCTTGTTTATTAACACTTGGTTTGGCCGTAGACAATGGCAAAGGCAATGCATCCACCAGCCCGATTAATCAGACAACCGTCTATATGGATCATATAATCAAACAAAATAATGCCTTCGTTGTTACATATGATGAAATTCAGTGGTACGAAGGAGAGGCGGCTAGCGTCCAGTTCCGCCAGCATGAACAAGATGCTGAAATGACGGATGCCCCAGACGGCTACTACATTGTTAATGACGATCCTCAGCTTCACGACTTGCCGATTGCAGCAGATGCTGAAGTATTCATGCAAATTTACAATCGCACGGGCAACGCAGCAGAAGCGGACATTCAATGGAATGAGCCAATCACTGTAGACAAATTTGTCTCGATTATGAATTCCGATGATCCTTTTCAATTGAAAAATTTCCCTTATCACGTTACGATTAAAGACGGGGAAATTGTGAAAATTGTTCAGCAATATATCCCGTAAACCAGAGTGTGAATCCAGGGCTTTCGAGCCAAGGAACACATAACCCTAACTCTGGACTTGATGAATAGCTGCAAGCGAAGCTGTTATGCAATTATGCATAGCAGCTTTTTTAAATATAAGCATTTATAAGCTACCCCCTATAATCGGCTTATCCTTCAACCTCGAAACGGAAGCTTTGCCGCCAGAGGATGGAGACAGCCGTTTACGCTTGTTTTTCAGCAAAAAAGTTAATTGCAATCGATTGACACATTAATGAAGGCCATGGTATCATTCCTGATAGTAAATATTACGAATAGATAACGAGCTACAGTGTTCGTTTTTTCTTTGGATGCTAATCGTAATGATTACATATATTTATAGCGAAAGACATGCCCGAAAGGGAGAGGGAGCTTGGTTATGCTGTTATGGAAAGAGAATAAAAGGAATAAACGATTTTTTATGACCATCCTGCTGCTCATTCTGTCCATGGTCATTGCAGGCTGCGGAAAAGCTGCAAATCCATCTTCGGAGACTGGAAATGCTGGTCAAAACACTGCTACTGCGGAAAATAAAGCGGGAAAAAAGCTGACGCTGCTCTACCATTTTAAGAGCGGAAGTTTGGATCCGCATAATGATTATATTGTTTTGAAAGCGGGCGTTGTTGAAACGCTTGTACGCATGGATGATAAGCTGGAGCTTCAGCCGTGGCTAGCATCCAAATGGGAGTCGATAGATGCCTCAACGTGGCGTTTTACAATCCGTGAAGGTGTTACCTTTCATAATGGCGCCAAGCTTGATGCGGCCGCTGTTAAAGCTTCGCTTGAACGCGGCATAGGCGTGAACAAGGCGCTGGACACGACACTTAAGATCGCTTCTATGAAGGCGGAAGGCCAAGAGCTTACCGTTACGACTACGGAGCCTCTGCCAGCTTTTCCATCCGAGCTTGTAAATCCATATAGCGGAATTATCGATGTGGCGGCTGAGCAAGCAATGGGCACCGAAGCGTTCAATAAAGCGCCAGTCGGTACAGGCCCTTTTCAAGTAAAAGGCTTCACGCCGAATATGGAAATAAATCTGGCCCGTTATGACAGCTATTGGGATGGTGCCGCACAGCTTGAAGAAATTACGTTCAAATTTAATGAGGACGGCAATGTACGGGCTCTGGCGCTTCAGGCGAAGGAGGCCGATCTGGCTTTTCAGCTTCCAGCCGAAATGGTCGACGTCATTAAGCAGAATCAGGAGTTGAAAATAGAGTCGCTTGCTGGCTTGCGTGCGCATTTCCTGCTTTTCAATCAACAGCAGCCTGCTTTAAAAGACGTACTGGTCAGACAGGCGCTGGACTTGCTCATTGACCGTGAAAGCATGGCGAAGGACGTCATGCTGGGCAATGCTTCTCCTGCCAATGGTCCATTTAACGCGAGTTTGCCTTTTGGCAGCAAGGAGGCGGTCCAACCGCTCGATACGGAAAAGGCGAAGCAACTACTCGAACAAGCTGGCTATGCACCAGGCAGCAGCGGCAAGCTGGAAAAGGATGGGAACCCACTGACCCTTGAGCTCGTTACTTATAAAGGCCGGCCTGAGCTTCCGCTCATTGCTCAGCTCCTGCAATCCGATGCCGCTAAAATTGGCGTAACGTTAACGATAAAGAACGTTGAAAATGTAGATACGTATTTGCGCGAAAATAACGATTGGGATTTGGCCACCTACAGCAATTTGACAGCACCGCGCGGGGACGGAGGCTTTTTCCTAAACTCGGCGTTTATAGTGGGCGGTTCGCTTAATCCGGCTAATATTAACAGCGACGAACTGAGCGCAATCATTGCACAGCTGAATGCAACGGGTGAGGCAGCGCAGCGCGTAAAGCTTACCCAAGCTGCCGTACAGGTAATTAAAGCGCAGGCTCTGCATTCCTATGCGGTCTATCCAAACGTAATTGTAGGCATGAACAAGAAGGTGACGGGTTGGACGGCAGGACCTGAAGAATATTACTTAGTTACAAACAAGATGGATGTGTCTTAACGTGCTGCAGCTCATAAAAAAACGTTTGATTCAACTGGTATTTGTACTCTTTATTTTATCCTTAGTTATTTTTATTCTGATGAAGCTCGCTCCTGGCGACCCGGTGCTTACATTGCTGCATGCCGATGAAATGTCGATTACACAGTCCGATGAAGCTGCGCTCCGCGAGGAGCTTGGCTTCGACCAGCCCGTGCTTGTGCAATACGGAAAATGGATGCTCGGGCTAATCCAGCTTGATCTTGGCACTTCATATTTAAAAGGCCGTCCGGTGCTGGATGAACTGCTGGATAAGCTGCCGGCGACGATTCAGCTGACAGCTAGCGGCCTTGCAGTCATGGTAGCCATAGCACTCCCGCTCGGCCTAATCGCTTCGCGCTATCCTAACCGCTGGCCGGATCACGTGTCCCGCATACTCGCACTTGTTGGTGCGTCGATTCCGAGCTTTTGGATGGGACTGCTGCTCATTTACTTATTTTCCTTAAAGCTAGGTTGGCTGCCGACAAGCGGCAAGGGCAGCTTCGCACATATGATTTTGCCATCCATTACGCTCGGCTTTGCAATGGCTGCTGTCTATGCAAGGCTGCTGCGCTCTGGGCTGTTGGAAAGCCTGTCCCAGGATTATATTAAAGCAGCAAGGGCACGTGGGCTAGCTGAACGGCGCATATTGATGGGACATGCGCTGCGTGCCGCGCTGCTTCCGGTTATTACGGTGTTCGGCGTCAGCTTCGGAAATTTGCTCGCAGGTTCTGTCGTCATTGAAACGCTATTTGCTTGGCCAGGCCTTGGCAGCTTGGCGCTTGAAGCGATTTTTGAACGGGATTATCCGATTATTCAAGGGTATGTGCTGGCGACGGGGCTATTCGTTGTCATCGTCAATCTGCTAGTTGATCTTAGCTACAGCTTGCTTGATCCGCGAATTCGCTTAGGGAAGGGAGCCGCCTCATGAATGGGAAAATAACCGCTGAGCTTTCACTGCCGCTAAGACGGAGCCAAACAGGCCGGCAAATGCTGCATAACCGTACGATGATGCTGGGCATGGGCTTGCTTGGAATTATCGTGCTGCTTGCGCTGTTCGGACCGATTATTGTGCCGAATGATCCTTTAACTGTGCAAATGGGAGAACGGCTGCTCTCCCCAAGCTGGCAATACCCGCTCGGAACGGATCATCTCGGAAGATGCATCTTCACAAGGCTTGTTATAGGTGCGCAGCTCACATTAGGCATCTCAGCCATTGTCATTGTCACGGTAATCGCGCTTGGTGTACCGCTGGGGCTTATTTCGGGCTATATCGGCGGACGCTTCGATTCGATTATTATGCGGCTTGTAGATGGCATGGGGGCGCTGCCGGAATTTATTTTTGCTATCGCGTTTGCCGGCTTTCTCGGGCCAAGCTTGCCTAATTTGATTTTTGCCATTGTGCTGGTGAAATGGATCGGCTACGCCAGGGTTGTGCGCAGCGTCGCCTTATCTGAGCGCGAGAAGGAATATGTGCTGGCGGCAAAGGTTGCGGGCTGCAGCACGTGGACGATTTTGCGCCGCCACTTGCTGCCGCAAATAATCTCTCCTGTTATCGTGTTGGCGGCACTGGATATTGGGAAAATCATTATGATCATCTCGATGCTCTCCTATCTGGGACTTGGCGCACAGCCGCCAACGCCGGAATGGGGCGCCATGCTCAATGATGGCCGACCTTATTTTCAATCTGCGCCGCAGCTCATGATTTATCCGGGACTTGCCATTATGGCGATCGTCATTGCCTGCAATCTGCTCGGTGAAGGGCTGCGCGAAGCGCTGGATGTCCGCAGTCGCTAATATTGATTCAACGATAGCTAGGGAAAGGAGGCGTATGACCTGATACCGCAATTAATGGAAAAGGAAATGCCAGTGCTGGAGGTTTCACAGCTGCAAATTTTCACACGCCAGGGGAAGCAGCAGCGCCCGCTCGTTCATGGTGTTAGCTTCGTCATCCCTAGAGGCGAGACACTTGCACTCGTAGGGGAAAGCGGCAGCGGCAAAAGTGTAACCGCAAGCGCTGTACTTGGCTTGATGTCTAGCTCACTTGGCATAAGCAGTGGGGAAATTCGGTTTCGCGGCGACAATGTTCTAGAGTGGGCGGATAAGAAGCGGCGAGGTTTGCGTGGACGCGAAATTGGATTTATTTTTCAAAATTATCAGGAGAGCTTTACGCCATTTATTACGGTTGGCAAGCAGATGAATGAAACGCTGCGTTCTCATGAGAAGCTGACAAGGCGGCAGGCGAAGGTGCATGCGCTGGAATGGTTGGAGCAGGTAGGGCTGCCCGCGGAGCGTGTCTACAGCAGCTATCCGTTCCAACTGAGCGGCGGGCAGCTTCAACGGGCTGCCATCGCTGCGGCGATGATGCTTCAGCCTTCGCTGCTTATAGCAGATGAGCCGACAACGGCGCTGGATGTGCTTTCGGGCGAAAAGGTGCTGGATGTGCTGGCCAGTCTTCAGAAGCGGACGGGCTGCGCGGTACTGCTCATTTCACATGATCTGCGGCATGTGGTGAAGCGAGCTTCGACGATAGCCGTCATGAAGGACGGGCATATTGTTGAGCTGGATACAGCAGAGCATATTTTGTATCACTGCCACCACGAGTATACGCAGCAGCTATTGAATGCAAGGCCTTATATAACATAAATGACTTAACGTACGGGAAATCAGGAGGTGAACAGCAGGTGCAGCCTTTGTTGCGTGTAGAGCGTTTATGTAAAACCTTTATGAAATCGAAGGAGCAGGTTTATGCGCTGAAAGAAATTTCGCTGCAAATTGCCAGGGGAGAATGTCTTGGCGTTGTTGGCGAAAGCGGCAGCGGAAAAAGCACATTAGGCAAAGTGATTTTGGCGCTGGAGCGACCGGATAGCGGTGAAGTATGGCTGGATGATGTACCCCTGCTTCAGCTAAAGGGGGCAGCGCTTAGAGAGCAGCGGCAGCATGTGCAGGTCGTATTTCAGGACCCGAACGCCGCGCTTAACAGCAAAATGCCCATTTGGCGTTCGATCATGGAGCCGCTTGATAATTTTCCAAAGGTAATGCCGCCTTTTCTGACGGGAGATCGCTCAGATAGGCTCGGTTTGGCGGCGCAGCTGTTAGAGCTGGTCGGCCTGCCTATGGATCATTTGGCCCGTTATCCGCATGAGCTCAGCGGCGGGCAGCGGCAGCGGGTTGCCATTGCGCGGGGGATCAGCTTGAACCCGAAGCTGCTCGTCTGTGACGAACCAACCTCAAGCCTCGACGTATCCGTTCAGGCGCAAATTTTGCAGCTGCTCAAAAGCTTGAAGCAAACGCTGGGTATGTCCTATTTGTTTATTTCCCATGACATAGCTTCTGTCCAATATATGAGCGATAGAATGATTGTCATGAAGGATGGAGAAATGATTGACGAGTTTGCGAGCTCCGAGTTGACACACCAAGAGCGGCATCTCTACACCAAGCTGTTGGTGGAGGCGGCGAGCTAGCCGTCTTGTCTGAAACAGCATAGAAAACGGGGTAGAGCTACGGAACAAAAATAGGCTTTTTTGCTGGTTATCAAATTTGTCAGAAAATTATAATTTGAAACATTTTAGAAACTGTGCTATTATCAAAACCATCTTAAAAAGCTAGGAAGAGAAAACATACGAAAGCGATTATGTTCAGAGAGCAGAGGGAGTGCTGAGACCTTTGCCGTAATCCTTGTATGCCGTCGTCTCGGAGCTTTTGATGGAAAGCGGAGCTTGTGTTCACAAGGGCTACCGTGAGTAGACTCAAACGGAATGGCACTCGTTATCGTGCTGCAGGTAAGGCATTGCCTTATCTCATGAGGCTGAAATCGCAAGATTCCAGTGAATCAGGGTGGCACCACGAAAACTTTCCCCTTTCGTCCCTAAGCATGGCAGAAGTTTGCTATCGCTTGCGGATGAGAGGGGTTTTTCTATTTCCGAAAATAGGAAAAGCGAGGAAGAGAAAACATGCATTAGCGATTATGTTCAGAGAGCAGGGGGAGTGCTGAGACCTTTGCCATAATTCTTGTATGTCGTCATCTCGGAGCTTTTGATGGAAAGCGGAGCCTGTGTGCGCTGGGCCCCGTAAGTAGACTCAAACGGAATGGCACACGTTACTGTGCGGCAGGTAGGGCATGGCCCTATCTCATGAGACTGAAATCGCAGGATTTCAGTGAATCAGGGTGGTACCACGAAATGATTGCCCCTTTCGTCCCTTAAGCATGGCAGAAGTTTGCCGTCGCTTGCGGATGAGAGGGGCTATTTATATTTTAAGGAGGCAGTCACATGGTTAAATCAACTATACTTACGAGCGAATTACAGCAGCAGGATCAGAGATGGGTAACCGGATCGGAAATGCTATTAAGCGGCTTGCTGATGGAAGGGGTAGATTGTGTATTTGGCTACCCGGGCGGAAATGTCCTGTATATTTATGATGCAATGGTTCATAATCGGGCTTTCAAGCATATTTTGACCCGGCACGAGCAAGGGGCTATTCATGCGGCTGACGGCTATGCGAGGTCAACTGGGAAAGTGGGCGTTTGCATCGCAACCTCTGGTCCAGGCGCGACGAATCTAGTGACCGGCATTGCGACTGCTTATTATGATTCTGTGCCATTAGTTATTATTACGGGCAATGTCTCAACAGCGGTTATGGGTACGGACGCCTTTCAGGAAGCCGATATCGTTAGCATGACGATGTCAATAACGAAGCATAGTTATCTGGTTCGTGACGCACAGGAGCTTCCGCGCATTATCCATGAAGCGTTTCATATCGCAAGCACGGGGCGGAAAGGTCCGGTTTTAATCGACATCCCAAAAGATGTATCAAATCAGAAAATGCCGGCTAAGCCTGCTAGCCCTATTCATATACGCGGTTATCACGGCAATCCGATTCCGAATCATGCGGAGATAGATCGATTAATCGAGGCGATTGCCCAAGCTCAAAAACCCGTTATTATAGCGGGTGGTGGCGTCGTTTATTCAAATGCTTCCGATGAGCTTATCGCATTTGCGAACAAAACCAATATTCCAGTTGCCACGACCTTGCTTGGTTTGGGGGGGTTCCCAAGTGCACATGATTTATGGCTGGGTATGCCAGGCCATCATGGCGCGTATGCGGCGAATATGGCTATCCAAAACGCTGACCTCATCCTTTCAATAGGTTCACGATTTGATGACCGGGTGACGATGAAGCTCGATGGCTTCGCTCCGCAAGCAAAATGGATTGCCCATATCGATATCGATCCAGCTGAAATTGGCAAAAATATTAAAACGGATATTGCATGCATCGGAGATATAAAGGCTGTGCTGCAATATGCCAATTCGCTCGCGGTAAGCTCGCAATCGAGCAGTTGGATTGCTGAAGTGCAGCAAAATAAAAGGCTGTATCCATTGAGGTACAAGGATTCCGATACGGAGCTTAAACCACAATTTGTTATTGAAATGATTCATGAGACGACCCAAGGAAATGCGATTATTACGACGGACGTGGGGCAGCATCAAATGTGGTCCGCGCAATTTTATAAATTCAAGCATCCCCGCTCGCTCATTACCTCCGGAGGCCTAGGTACAATGGGCTTTGGCTTCCCCGCTGCTATCGGTGCTCAAATCGGAAACCCAGACCGACTGGTTGTCTCCATAAACGGTGACGGGGGCATGCAAATGTGTGCGCAAGAGATGGCGATATGTGCGATCAACCAGATTCCCGTTAAAATCGTCGTTATTAACAATCAAGTGCTTGGCATGGTTAAGCAGCAGCAGGAGCTCATGTACGAAAGGCGCTATAGCCAGATCGATCTTGCCGGCAGCCCTGATTTCGTTAAGCTTGCTGCAGCGTATGGCATTAAGGGGCTAAGAGCAAGCACTAAAGAAGAGGCCATTCGCGTCTGGGAGGAGGCACTGCACACACCAGGACCTGTGCTTGTTGAGTTTGTCGTGCCGACCGAAGAGAATGTATATCCGATGGTTTTAGCCGGAACGACATTGGATCAGATGATTATGGGAGATTTTGAATAATAAAGCGGCTGAGCAGCCATTTATTTTATGTGGTTAAATAAATACTGTCGTTTTGTGCAGATAGGCTTTGTCAGTGTCAGCTTTCATCGTTTACAATGAGGAGGAATGAAGCGGGTGCCGAGCCTGAGCATGGCTGCTTCGACACAATGAGTAAGGGGAGACTTGCGATGAGCGACAGAAAAAGAATTTTACTCGATGTAGACACTGGGGTCGATGATGCCATCGCGATCTTATACGCGCTGCTTTCTCCTGAAATTAAGGTGGAGGGCATTACGACAGGGTACGGAAATACGACGGTGGAGCAAGCTACAGATAATACGCTAAGAGTCGTGCAGCTTGCCAATTGCGGCTACGAGGTGCCAGTTGCAGCAGGGGCGGTAGCGCCTACCGTAAGGCCTTCGCGTGGTACGGATGCGCATATTCATGGGCATAATGGTATTGGGGATGCTGTACTGCCGCCTTCCTCCCAACAGCCGCTGAAGGAAAATGCGGTCGATTTCATCATTCGCAAAGCTGCGGAAAATCCAGGAGAGCTCACTCTGGTGACGACGGGCAGGATGACGAATTTGGCGCTTGCGCTGGAAAAAGCGCCCGAGCTTGCGGGGCAGCTGAAACAGGTGGTGACGATGGGCGGGACGCTGTTTGCACCCGGCAATGTCACGCCAGTTGCAGAAGCTAACATCTATGCCGATCCTGAAGCGGCAGCGGCTGTTTTTGCATCGAATGTTCCACTCACGATTGTCGGGCTGGATGTAACTGTTCCCACAAGGCTTACTGGAGCTGATCTGGAGAAGCTTGTCCGCTACGCGCCGGAACATAAGCAAGCTATCATCCGCTTTTTGAATGAATCGCTGGGCGTTTATTTTGAGTTTTACCGGAAGGTGAACTATTTCATTGAGGAATGTCCAATGCATGATGCGCTTGCTGTTCTTGTAGCGCTTAATCCGTCGCTCGTTACGACACAAAAATTTAATGCCGTCGTTGATTGCAGCAGCGGGCTGACAGCGGGTATGATTGTAACAGACAGAAGACCACGTCCATCTGTGGGCAGAAGTGTGGAATTTTGCGTTGAGGTGGATTCGGCCAGAGCGATTCGCCAAATGATGTCGGTATTCTGGAGCGAATAAAGCAAGAGAATGAAAGATAAGTTAAGTTAAGTTAAGTTAAGTGTACGTAATTAAGGGAGGATTTTGGCAGATGGAGCAGCGTTTTTCGCGGGAATCTAGATGTTATAAAACAGCAAGGGTGTTTCCAACCGATGTGAACAATCATAATACGCTGTTTGGCGGAAAACTGATGGCCTATATCGATGATATTGCCTCCATTGCGGCAACGAAGCATTGCCGCCGTTCCGTCGTTACCGCTTCGACGGATTCGGTCGATTTTCTATACCCCATCCGCCCAACGGATTCCGTATGTCTAGAAGCGTTCGTTACTTGGACGGGCCGTTCTTCCATCGAAGTGTTCGTTAAAGTGGTGAAAGAGGATTTGCTGCGCGGAGAGCGAGAAGTGGCGGCGACGTCCTTTCTGACGTTCGTTGCCCTTGATTCGGACAGGCGTCCGGTAGCTGTGCCAGCGGTCGTTCCCGAAACGGAAGAGGAGCTTAAGCTGTTTGAGACAGCAGAGCAGCGGGCGGAAATGCGCCGTACCCGCCGCGAGCAGAGTAAACGCTTTGCTGAATTTTTGACGGTTAAGCATCCTTGGGACTGAGTGTGAATGATAGCTGTCAGAGTGTAATAGATCGTGCTTGCGGTGGTTCGTATTGCTGCTGCGATTAAGGTCGTAAGGACAGGACGTACTGAATGCATGTGTATACAAACAAGGCGAGGCCTGTACATATGCCTAAAACGATATAAACTGCTTTTTTGCCGCTCACATGGACACCAACTTTCATCAATTCTTTCTATATTATAAAGCAGATGAGAGTGAATGTCATGGCGACGCAATGGCAGAACCGTTAAATAGAATCAGAATAGCAGCAACGCCCCTTCGAGCCGATAAGCCGAAAGGGGCGTTGCTGTCTATTGCCGTTTACGCTTGACGTATAGGGTAAGAATATGAATGTTCTCATCCTTTCTCTATACGTTTCGCCAAAACGATGGCGTCTCATAGAAAGGACGCCGCCAGGCGTTTTTCTTATAAGGTCGTAATGACGCGATCCACGATGCCGTATTGAACAGCCTCCTCTGCGGAGAGGAAATAATCGCGGTCCATGTCCAGCTGGATTTTCTCCAGCGGCTGGCCGGTTCGCGTGGCGGCGATCTGGTTGAGATGCTCCCTAATGCGAATAATCCGATTGGCAGAAATCGCAATATCGCTTGCTTGGCCTTGGACGCCGCCATGCGGCTGGTGGATCATTACCTCGCTGTTGGGCAGGGCAAAGCGCTTGCCTTCAGCACCCGCAAGCAGTAAAATAGCGGCGAAGGATGCTGCAAGCCCTACACATATCGTACTGACATCCGGCTTAATATATTGGATCGTGTCATAGATGGCGAAGCCCGCTGAAGTAGAGCCGCCCGGACTATTAATATAGATGCTGATGTCTTTCGACGGGTCTTCCTCCGCGAGAAACAGCAGCTGGGCAACGATGCTGTTCGCGAGTTGGTCGTCAATGGCTGAGCCGAGAAAGATGATGCGATCTTTCAGCAGTCGTGAATAAATATCATAGGATCTTTCGCCGCGCGCGCTTTGCTCCACTACGTAAGGCACATAATTGGTCATAGGTTTACCTCCATTTATTCCGTTTGATGTTTGCTTTCACTTAGTAAACGATTATCGGGGGCCAAAAGGATATGCAGCGCTGCAAGCTTTTTTTTGCTCATCCGCGTATCTTATTAGGGGCTTCATTCGTTTATAAAATAAACGGTTCTGCCGCGTCTTCGCCCGGAATCTGGTAAAGAGGAGCGTGTCCCATGCATTTGAAAAATAAAGCCGCCTTACCGAACGAATATACCGGTCAGCAGCTGGTATCGCTGCGCAAGTACAGCATCTCGCTGACAGGCTCAAGCTGGGATGCCGATGATTTGGCGCAGGAATCGTGGCTGAAAGCGAGCCCCGTTGTAGATGCCGCCAGCCATCAGAATCCCGAAGCGCTGCTGCGGCGCATTGCCAAAAATAGCTGGATTGACCAAAGCCGCAGAAAAGCGGTCTGGCAAAAAATAAGCGGAGAAATGCTGCATTTGCATCAGCAGGGAAACGCAATAAATAATCAAGATGCTAGCGAGCTTGAGATTGTTTTTCATGTGCTGGTGAAGCATATGACAGCTGCGCAAAGGGCTGTTTTTATGCTGCGGGACGTATACGGATGCTCAAGCATCGAAGCTGCGGAAATATTGGGGATGACGGATGGGGCGGTAAAAGCGGCGCTTCACCGTGCCAGGCAAGCGCTTATAGCTGTGCGCCAGCAGCTGCTTCAGGATGGGCTGCCCCAGCCGCAGGAGGAGCATATGAAAACCTATGTACGGGCGCTGGCCTCCGCCTATTTGTTAGGCAATATGAAGACAGTTGCCGCTTTAATGCAGCTTAGCGAAAATGATCCAGAGCTGGCCATCCATATGGCCCAGCATGAGCTGGGGCGCCTTTCATCACGGCGCCAGACGGTTCCAGCAGAAGCGAGGAATATGGAGCTGGAATATGCTTTTATACACAATGCAGCCTAATCGTTTATGGGATAGCAGAGGAGGAAAATCAACTATGTTCATACGTTCATATGAGCAGCAGGATGTGGAGGCAGTTATCGAGCTCATGGCCGATCTGGGCTACCCAACGAATAAAGAAGCGCTCAGCGCCCGTATGGAAAAAATAGCTTCCATTCCGTCTTATTATACGTTTGTTGCGGTGCGAGATGGGCAAGCGGTCGGGATGATTGGCTGCCGTGACATTTTCTATTATGAGGAGGATGGCATGGTCGTCCAAATCAGCCTGCTTGTAACAAAGCAATCGGAGCAAGGGAGCGGAATCGGCACTGCGCTCGTTGCATATACAGAGCAATGGGCGAGGGAAAGGGGCGCAAGTGCGCTCTATTTAACGAGCGGAATTAAAGAATCGCGCAAGAAGGCTCATGCTTTTTATGAAGCCCGTGGCTTTGATATTACGGGCTATCGGTTTGTGAAAAAGCTAACTATGCATGAATTAGGTAATTAATTACTGATAATTAGCGAGTGCAGTCCAGTGTCTAACAAGCGATCCAAGTCATGCCACTTTCATTGACAGTAATAGTTGTCTGAAATATAATTGTTCAAGACAACTATATTGCTTTTGCATCAATGAGGGGGAACGGCATGCTGTCTCAAGAACAACGCCCGCGCTTATGGACTACTGCATTTATTACGCTTACCGTGTGCTCTTTTTTAGTTTTCTTTAATTTGCAGCTTCTTCTATCTCCGCTTACGGCTTATACAAAAAGCACTTTTATGGCAAGCGACGTATCGGTCAGCCTCGTGACGAGCGTGTTTGCTGTTTCTGCTATTTTGACGCGCTTTATGACGGCATTTGTGATGAAAAGAATGCCGCGATCGGCCATTTTGTACACAGGCATTGTGCTTGCGGCCCTATTTACCGCCCTATATATCGCGGCAGATTCCGTAGGCTCCTTGCTTATCATGCGTGTATTTTATGGCATTGGCTTTGGCATAGCCAGTACGATTATACCAACGCTCGTATCGCAAATTATTCCCGCTGGAAGAATCGGCGAAGGAATTGGCTATTTTGGCTTATCCACCAGCATTGCGATGTCCATTGGACCAATGATTGGGCTGAATATTTGGAAGCAATTCGGATTTGAGGCGTTAAGCATAACGGGGACGGCAGCTATACTGCTGATTATCCCGATTCTTTTGGTTTTTCGTCCGCTTCCGCCAGAGCCTCCGCGCCTTAATCAGGAAGAGCGGAAACGGGCTGCCGCGAGCAAGCCGCCTTTTAATTTCCAGCTCGTGTTTCCAGCGCTATTAAATATACTGCTGTCGATTACATACAGCGGAATATTAAGCTTTATCGCCTTGTACGGAGAAAAGCTTGCGATCAATCAAATCGGTTTGTTTTTCTTGTTTAATGCGGTGACGATTATTATTGTTCGTCCGATTTCTGGCAAACTGTTTGACAGCAAAGGGCATGCCGCGGTACTTATTCCTGGTGCATTATGTGTCATTGCAAGCTTGACGGTGCTATCGTTTACAACTTCCATTTCGCTGCTGATCGTATCGGCCCTGCTGTATGGTCTAGGATTCGGCGCTGTCCAGCCAACGATTCAAGCTTGGATGCTGCGCAGCTCAAGTCCGGAGCAGCATGGAGCTGTGAACAGCATGTTCTACAATGCAACCGATCTTGGCGTAGCTACAGGTGCTATTTTGTTAGGCGCTATTGCCTCAGCAACGAGCTATGAAACGATGTATCGCTGCGCTGCTGGCGTCATGATTATCTTTTTGCTCGTATACATGATCATTAGCATGACGGCGGCTGCAAAAAATAAAAAGCGGGGCTGGAGCAAGCCGGAAGCGGTCTCCCAAAACATTTCAATGAAAAACAATTGACACGACCTTACTTGTCATGTAACATGTAAAATGAATTACGATCTAACATCAGATGACAGCAGGGCATCAAACCATATATTTTTTCGTATAACCTCGTAAGCCGTATTCAGCTGCAGCTGGATATAAGAACAGGTCGGGGGTATCTACAGGAAGCCTTTACTTCCTAACTACGATAACAAGGATCAAGCTGTATTGGTCGTTGCTATGTGGTTAGGATTTTTTGTGTTGTCTGGGCACGTTTAGAGAGACAATCAAGGAGGTTTAAAGGCACAAATGAAGTATTTATTATCGGTTTTATTCGGTGCGATTAGTTACGGTGTGTTATCTACAATCGTAGTCCTGGCATATGGTCAAGGCTACCAATTAGGTGAAGTAGTTGGAACGCAGCTGCTGACGGGATTTATTTTGGCCTGGATGCTGGCTTTTTATACAAAATGGCGGGAACAGCGCAAAGCCCGTACAGCCCCAAACACAGTTTCTTCAATTACTCGAGCGGCAGAGGCTGCCAAAACGCTTGCCTCTAAGCTGACGTGGAAAAGCAGAGTGTTGCTGATGCTTTCGGGTATGCCCACAGCTATAACAGGCTTGTTGTATTATCATTCGCTTCGTTATATTCCAGCCTCGCTGGCGATTATATTATTATTTCAATTCACATGGATCAGCGTATTGATTCAAGCTTTCAGCAAGCGCCAACGCCCTAAAGGCATTATGATGCTGGCATTGATCGTATTATTCGGAGGCACGCTTCTCGCTGCCGGCATTATGGAGGATGGCGCAGCCCAGTTCAACTGGATCGGCATTATTTTCGGCTTATTGTCCGCCGTGAGCTATTCCTTGTTTATTTTGTTTAGCGGCAAAGCGGTGCCAGCCGTGCACCCGGCTTACCGCAGTGCGTGGATGATTACTGGCGGATTGCTGCTCGTGTTTATTTTATTCCCGCCAATGTTCCTGTTTAATGGTTTGATATGGGGACAGCTGCTCGTATTCGGTTTCCTGCTAGGGCTGTTCGGGGCGTTTATCCCGCCTGTCCTGTTCGCAATCGGAGTGCCGCATATTGGTGAAGGCATGGCTGGCGTATTAGGCGCAGCCGAGCTTCCTGTAGCTGTCACGATGTCGGCAATTATATTGAATGAGCATGTGAGCATGCTGCAATGGCTGGGCGTCGCCGTCGTGCTGGCGGGCATTTTGCTGCCGGAGCTGAAACGCTTTAAAGGGCGTTCACAGCGCACAATGGCTGCTTAACTAGCGCTTGCTTTCTTGTTGAAAAGATGCAGCTTTTCACAGGGCATAACTTCTTTATCATCAACCTTTGAAACATTTAGTTGAATTTTCCGTCTGTAGTATAAAGGCGGTGTAAGCTTTGAAAAAATGGCTCATTTTGTCGCTGCTGCTATTGTGGCTGCTCCCATCACAGGTGTCCGCGCTATCTTGCGCACAAATGAGAACACCAGCTGAGGCTTATGAGTGGTATGACGGCATTGTGATTGCGAAAGTAAATGAACAGTATAAGTCTATATTCTCCGATGACAACCAAATTGTTCTAACCGTAAGCAAGAGTTATAAGGGAATTGAAGCGCGCACCATTTCGGCGTCGGAAAACCCGACCTGGGGAGCTTTAAATGGTCCGAGTGAAGAGGGCGTGGAGTATCTCTTTTTTCTAAAAGAGAAGGACGGGAAGTGGGAGCATCCGCTATGCGCGCCTTCCGTGACAACGCCAGTCAGCAAGGAAATGGCGGCTTTTCTGAAGGACAAGGAATTAGATCTTAAAGCTCAAGAATCGGCAGCTAAACAGCTGACTTCGCCTATATCCGAGAGGAATGTGGAGAGTAGTCAGAATCTAGAAAGCAGCTCATCAAGCAGGATTGGGATGGGTATCGCATTATTGGTGCTGGTTATTTTGGTAGGAGTGATCGTTTATCTTCGCTACGGCAGACGGAACAAGTAATTGATCGCAATGCGATACTGCCATAATGAAGGAGAGAGCCTGAGCAATCAGGCTTTTTCTGTTTTTTAGAATTTTCTACTACTGCATTGTGCAGTAAAGTTTTTGGCTAGCAAGTGCAGTCGACATTTGCTAGCCAAAACGCTGCATTTTTCACTTGCGAAAATCATGCGGCTGCGCTCCTAAGGCCAAGGAGGAACGCTATTAAGTCCCTTTACTTGATCAGAATTCCCGATACATCAGTATTTATCTATAAATGAACACTTTGACTTTAATTGAAAAATAAGTAACGAAAAGCCGGGGATGAAGATCCCCGGCTTTCGTTGTAGTCTTTTTAGTACATGCAGTTTGGTGAGGGCAGGCTGGGCTAAGTTATCGAGTTGGTACTGTAAGGGATTCCCTTCTGGAATCGGAGAACAGGCATTTTGTAGAGATATCAAAATAATCCTTATTTACAATTTATTTTTATTTAAATAAAATTTTACATTTTGATAAAGAGGAGTTTGGCTTTCGGTATAGAAAAGGTAATATAATCCAGCGATTCGAGTTTCTTCTCCATGATGTGCATTTTTTGTCGGGTACCTTTGTAGAGTCCTCCGCACTTATGTCTGAAACAATGCAGGAAATTTTTCGCAAGCCAATAGAGATTGAATAAATATGTCAAAGGAAAGAAGGGTTATTCCATGTCAATGAGTGAAACCAATTTGCAACTTCAAGAAAATGAAGGCGCTGTTTACGTACTTACAGAAGCACAGCGAAGAATATGGTATATGGAGCTGCTGAATCCCCATACCACGGTAGCCACACTTAACAGCTTGCTTACCATCAAGGGGACGATACAAGAGAATTTGATTCTGGAAGTGCTGCAAACTCTTGCAATTCGTCATGAAGCTTTGCGCATGCAATTGCAGTATAGGGAGGGGGAGGAGCCTCTCAGCTATGTTGTGCTTTATAAACCATTTGACATTAATGTTGTGGATTTAAGAGAAAGTGAAGCTGAAGCATGGCGGGAAAACGTCGATTTTCTGTCGCGTCAGCCGTTCTCTCTTTTTGATTCCCCGTTATTTAAGTTCACCTTGCTTCGGACTGGAGAACAGGAAGCCAGATTGTTTTTGAGCATTCATCATATTATTGCCGACGGCTATTCGCTCAATTTGATAGGGAATGAAATCATTAGCGGCTATAAGGCCTTGCTTTGTCATGAGGAGCTTCCTATGGAACCGGCGCCTGCTTGTACGGGGCTGCTGCAAAGTGAGGAACAATATTTGCAATCTTCCCGCTTTCTGAAAGATAAAGCCTTCTGGGACGAAGAGTTCAGCACGCTTCCCCCAATTACACGGATTGATACTTCCCAAAGTGCGAGGCAGCTAGCGAGCAGTTCGGCAAGCTGTGTACATTATGAAATAGCTGCATCCGAAGGCGACGTTATCCATGCTTTCTGTGAGGAACAGCAAGTTTCCCCATTTAACTTGTTCGTGGCTGCTCTTTGTCTGTATTTGTCGCGAATTTGCGGAGATGAGGAGATCGTGCTCGGAACGATGTATGCCAATCGGACATCACGAGAACAGAAAGCGATGGTGGCGATGCTGGTCAGCACGACGCCTTTCCGTATGCGGCTGGATACTTCATGGTCGTTCGCGGATTTCCTGAAACAGGTGAAAGGCAAGCAAAGCGAACTGATTCGGCATCAGAAATACCCGTTTAACCGGATTGTACCTGAGCTTCGCAACCAATTTGGCTTTACTGATGCGCTGCTGCCTGTATTTTTCAATTACCATCCGATGGAGTGGGATGCGCTGCCCGCTGACGCACCTTTCCAATATGAGACGAAGCCGCTCGGAAATGATCATCAAGATAACGAATTGACGGTGCACATTCGCGAACATGTAAAAACAGGCGAAATGGCTATTCAAATCGATTATTTAACAGACCTGTTTGCACGCGAAGACATTGACCTTTTGATTCAACGCTTGCTGCATGTGATCAGAGAAGCCATATCTGATCCTTTGCAAGTGATAGGACGTTTTAACATTCTGCCTCCTTGGGAGCTGCAGGACGTACTGAGCTCGTACAGCTTTGGACAGCGAATTAAGCACCAACAAGAGCTTTTATTGCACGAAATGTTCGAGGCGCATGCTGCAAACACACCAGATCGTACCGCTGTTGCGGGATCTGACGGCTCGTCGCTGACCTACCGTCAATTGAATGAGCGAGCTAACAAGTTGGCGAGAACATTGGGTCAACAAGGCATACGCCAAGGGGAACCTGTGGCCATTTTGGGAACACGATCTCCGCTCATCGTGACCGCTGTTCTTGCTGTATTTAAAGCAGGCGGGGCTTTCGTTCCGCTGGATAATTCGCTGCCTGCTGAACGGCTGGCCTATATGGTGTCGGATAGTGAAGCACGTATCCTGCTTACGGCAGATGATGTCATTATGGCTATTCCTGATGACTGCCAAGTCATTGATTTGAGACAAGAGGCAAGCTATGCCGAGGATGGGGCCAATTTACTACATCATTGTTCTGCTGAACAGCTTGCGTATGTCATCTACACGTCTGGAACTACAGGCAGACCGAAGGGGGTTATGGTCGATCAACTCAGTTGGGCTGAAACAGCGAGGTCTTGGGGCCATGAATATAAACTGGAAGTTATGGAGGTAAGGCTCCTGCAATTGGCGAGCTTTTCTTTTGACGTATTTGCTGGCGATTTGGCCAGAGCATGGCTCAGTGGAGGGCTGCTTGTCTTATGTTCGGACGAGGCTCGTCTCAGCTTGCCTCGTCTCCATGCCGCTATCGTCGAATACGGCATTACGCTGCTGGAATCAACGCCAGCATTGCTTGTACCGCTGATGGATTATATATATGAGAATGATTTAAGTACGGGGCAACTGCGTTTGTTAATTATGGGCTCTGACCGCTTTCCTGCGAAAGACTTTCAGAGGGTGCACGAGCGTTTCGGCTCTGCCATGCGCATTCTCAACAGTTATGGGGTAACGGAAGCATGTATTGATGCGTCCTATTATGAAGTGGGGATGGGGGGCATGCTGCCTCAGGAAGGAAGTATACCGATTGGTCGGCCGCTTCCTCATGTCAATCTTTACGTGCTAGGTCAGGGTGGAACCTTACAGCCCGTCGGCGTGCCAGGGGAGCTGTGCATTGGCGGAGCCAGCGTAGCTCGGGGCTACCTGAACAGGCCGGAACTGACGGCCGAGCGTTTCGCTCAAGATCCATTCGTTGAAGATGGGCGCATGTATCGCACAGGGGATCAGGCTTGCTGGCTGCCGGACGGAAATTTGCAGTTTCTCGGGCGCTTGGACGACCAGCTCAGTATTCGGGGCTACAGGGTCGAACCGGGCGAGATTGAAGCGCGTCTGCTAGATATTGAATCCATCCGCGAGGCAGTTGTTGCTGTCATGCCAGATCGCCAGAGAGAGCTGGTGCTTTGCGCATATTACACAGCAGAAGCAGCGCTGGAAACGGCCGAACTGCGAGCATTTTTGTCTTCGATGCTGCCGGACTATATGGTGCCTGCTGCCTTTAAGAAGCTGGAGAAGCTGCCTTTGACAACAAACGGCAAAGTGGATCGCAGAGCTTTGCCTGCACTGGATGAAATAGTTTCCTCCAAATTATACATACGTCCAGTTACAGATGCGCAGCAGCGGATGGCTGTGTTATGGCAGGAGGTGCTGGGTCAAGAACGGATCGGGCTGGAAGACAATTTCTTTGATCTTGGAGGCCATTCGCTGAAAGCCATAACGCTGCTGACGCGCATCCATCAGGAATTTCAGATAGAGCTCGGCTTGCGGGACATTTTTCAGGCCGTTACGCTCAAAGATTTAACCGAGGCGGTCAGCTCAGCCACCGAATATATTTACGAGTCGCTTATGCCTGCGCCACATCAGCCGTATTACCCGCTGTCATCTGCGCAGAAACGGCTATTTATGCTGCAGCAATTGGATGCTTCGGGACTTAGCTACAATATGCCAGCTGTCTTGCATTTGGAAGGGCCGCTGGACAAGCAGCAGATGGAGGCAACATTGGGCGTCCTTATTGCTCGGCACGACGCTTTGCGCACTTCATTTACAGTTGTAGATGGAGAGCCTGTTCAGCATGTGCATCAGCAGGTTGTCTTCTCCCTTCCTTATGAGGAAGCAGAGGAAAAAGAGGCATACGAGCAAATTTCGACTTTCATCCGGCCGTTTGACCTTGGCATGGCTCCGCTGCTGCGGGCAAAGATTGTACGTATTGGGGAGCAACGGCATCTGCTCTTGTTTGATATGCATCATATTATCTCGGATGGTATTTCTGTGCAAATTTTGACCGAAGAGCTAGCTGCATCTTATGCCGGAGAAACGCTGGAGCCGTTACAGCTGCAATATAAAGACTACGCTGTATGGCAGCAAGCCTACAAGTACACACAAGATTACGCCAAGCAGGAAGCCTATTGGCTGGATCAGTTTGCCGGGGACGTGCCTGTGCTTCAGCTGCCGACCGACGATCCTCGCCCGGCAGTACGCAGTTTTAAAGGAAACCGAGTAGACGCCGAGCTTCGGGGCGAGCTTGCAGCAGCGGTCCGGGAGCTGGCTCGCAAGAACGGTGCCACCGTATACATGGTGCTGCTAGCAGCATACAGCGCGCTGTTGTCGCGAATCAGCGGGCAAGAGGAGATCGTTGTCGGAACGCCTGTTGCAAGGCGTCAGCACGCGGATCTGTCAGGCATGTTAGGTATGTTTGTCAACACCTTGGCGCTTCGCATGTACCCGGAAGGCGACAAAACGTTTGCCGCCTATCTGCGAGAAGTGAAGCAGACGGCATTGTCTGCGTTTGAGCATGGGAATTACCCGTTTGAGGAATTGGCCCAGCGCATTGTTCAGCAGCGTGATCTAAGTCGCAATCCGCTCTTTGACGCGATGCTCGTTGTGGAGCATGCGGATCACGAGGAGTTTAAGCTGGCCAATGTCCATGTTACTCCGTACGCATTGGATTATACGGCCGCCAAGTTTGATTTGACGCTCACCGTGACGGAGCGGGAGGAAAGCTTCTCATTGAGTTGGGAGTATGACTCCGCTTTGTTTGGACATCGTACGATAACACGCTGGAGCGATTGCTTCCATGAGCTGCTGGTTCAGGCTGCTCGCTCCCAGGATGCGAAGCTAGGGACATACGATATAGTAACGGGTCAGGAAAGAGAGCAACTGTTAGGCCAATTTGCCGGGACTAAGAAAAACTATGGCCCAGCAACCTCGGTGCTAACGTTATTTGAGCAGCAAGCTGTGGAAACTCCAGACCAACCGGCGGTCATTTTGGAAAAGGACGAGCTGAGCTACCGGCAACTCAATGAGTGGGCAGAGCAGCTCGGCGCTGAGCTGCGGAGGCAGGGAGTGGGAGCGAACACGATTGTCGCTGTTATGACTCATCGTTCGTTAGAAATGGCGGTAGGCATACTAGCGGTCTTGAAAGCAGAGGGTGCCTACCTTCCGATCGATCCTGAATTTCCGATCGATCGCATCCGGTATATGCTGGAGGACAGCCTCCCTCAAGTGCTGCTTACGTTCAGAACGTATGAGCCGCTCGTAGCGGAACTCCATCAGGACATTTCTGTTTTATATTTTGAGGACCACCCGCTACGGCAGATCCCAGTGAAGGAAGTAAAACGCTCGTTCGCTCTAGAACACTTGGCCTATGTCATCTACACATCGGGTACTACAGGGAAGTCTAAGGGCGTTATGATTGAACACGGCAGCTTGGCGAACACGATACAGTGGAAAAAACGCCACTATTCGTTTGGCCCGCAAGATAGAGCGTTGATGTTGAATCCTTTTATTTTTGATTCGTTTGTGACTCACTTTTTTGGGCCTATCGTCTCAGGGGCAGCCGTTGTTATTTTGAGTGATCAAGGCAGCAAAGATGCTTCAGCCATTCGCGAAGCGATCGTGAACCATCAAATTACCCATTTGCAAAGCCCTCCGAGCTTCTACTCTGCCATGCTGGAAAGCATGATGCATAAGGATTGGCGCTCGGTGCGAAGTGCGGTAGTAGCCGGCGAGGCGGTTGGCCTGCCTTTAATTCGTCGACTGAAGGCTATGAATTCCGATATGCAGCTGATGAATGAATACGGTCCAACCGAAAATACCGTCGTGACGACAGCAGTGGAACTAACGGAAGAGACGGCTGTAACCATTGGGCGCCCCGTACCGAATGCGCGGGTTTATATTTTGAATGCACAAGGCATGCTGAATCCGCTCGGTGTACCGGGCGAGCTTTGCATTGCCGGGGCCGGCTTGGCCCGGGGCTATATGAATCAACAGGAATTGACGGCATCCAAGTTTACGGCTGATCCTTTCGTGAAGGGCGAACGTATGTACCGAACAGGCGATTGGGGCCGGTGGTTGCCCGATGGCACGTTGGAGTATTTGGGACGAATGGATCATCAAGTGAAAATTCGGGGGAACCGGATTGAACTCGGCGACATTGAGGCGCATCTATTAACGCTTCCAGAAATGAATGAGGTAACCGTCACTGTGATCGAGGAATCAGAGGGCAACGCCAGTTTATGCGCTTATTTTGTAGCGGAGCGGGAATACGCAGTGAAGGAATTAAGACAGCTGCTTGGCTTGGCATTGCCGTCTTATATGATGCCGTCTTATTTTGTTCAAATACCGCAAATGCCGCTGACTGCCAATGGCAAATTGGACCGCCGAGCGCTTCCGCTTCCTGACAGCAGCAATCTGACCAAAGATGGCAGCTACTTGGCTCCGAGATCCGAGGCAGAACGAAAGATGATCGAAGTGTGGCAGGAAGTGCTGGGCGTACGTCCGATCGGGATTCGGGATGATTTCTTTGAACGAGGCGGGCATTCGTTAAAGGCCACGTTTGTAGTTGCTCGCATGCAAAAAGAGCTTCAGGCCGACGTTACGCTGCGGGATCTGTTCCAATACCCGACCGTTGAGTCGATGACAGAAGTGATCGCATCCAGGTCGATGAAAATATTCGATGCTCTGGAGCTAGCGACGCAGATGGACTATTATCCGCTTACGAGCGTGCAAAAAAGGCTATTCGTGCTGCAACAAATGGAAGGAGCAGAAGTCAGCTACAACATGCCCGCCGTTCTGCGGATGGAAGGCATGCTGGACCCATTACGCTTTGAGTCCTCCTTGCAGCAGCTCATTTTGCGTCATGACGCGTTGCGAACATCCTTTGCATTCATTGACAACGAGCCCGTACAGCAAGTGCATGAGCATGTGCAGATAGCCGCAGCCTACCGGGAGGCGGAACAGCAGCAGCTTGATGCCGTAATCGCGGAGTTTGTACGGCCATTCGATCTTGGACAGGCTCCTTTGCTTCGCGTGGAGGTTGTGCGCGTGGAAGCACAGCTGCACTATGTGCTGCTCGACATGAACCATATGATCTCTGACGGCGTGTCAATGAGCATTTTTGTAGAAGAATTTACGAAACTGTATGCTGGAGAAAAATTGGAACCGCTGCGGCTGCAGTACAAAGATTATGCCGTATGGCAGCAGAAATACGCCCAAAGTGCCGTGTATATGGAGCAAGAGGGCTACTGGCTCCAGCATATGGGCGGAAAATTGCCTGTGCTGCATCTTCCTTCCGATTACACACGTCCGGTATTGCGCAGTTTTGCGGGGGACCGAGTCGATTTCAAGCTAGACAATGCGTTGTCGGAGGCGGTACAAAAGCTCGCGCTGGATAAAGGGGCCACTGTGTACATGGTGCTGCTGGCGGCGTACAGCACGTTCCTGTCGCGGCTGTCCAACCAGGATGAGATCATCATTGGTTCCCCTGTTGCTGGACGTCCGCATGCAGATTTGTCATCCATGATGGGGATGTTTGTTAATATGCTGCCTTTGCGTACATTCCCTTCAGGACCAAAGGGTTTTGCCCAATTTTTAGAGGAAATCAAGCAAACGACACTGGATGCTTTAGTGCATGGGGATTATCCTTTGGAGGATGTTGTAAATCAGGTTGTCAGAGAGCGGGATATGAGCCGCAATCCGTTGTTCGATGCCGTTTTTGTGCTGCAAAATACCGATTTGTTGCCCATTGCGCTACCTGACTTGAGCGTAGAATCGTATCCGTTTGCCGAAACATCGGCGAAGTTTGACCTCACGCTTCAGGTTAACGAGCATCAGGACGGCTACTACTGCTCCATGGAGTTTTCCACGGCATTGTTTGCTCGTGAAACGATAGAGCGCTGGTGCCGCTATTTTACGGACATGCTGCATCATGTAGTCGCTGAACCGGATACGCGGCTTGCCGAAGCGAGGTTGCTTCGTGAGCAAGAGCAACATGAACAGCTTATGGCCTATAGCGGGCTACCTGTGTCGCCTGTGATGCAAGTGTCTATTACAGAGCGTTTTCAAGAAATCGTCCATCATCATCCTGAACGACTGGCCGTTGTATGCGGCGAGCGGCAGCTTACGTACGAGGCGTTGCAGTGCCAGTCCTTAGCTGTAGCCGGGAAGCTATTTAGAAAAGGGCTGCTGCCTCAAGCGGCTGTTGGCATTTTGGCTGAGCGTTCCATCGAGTTTGTTGTTGCAGTCATGGGCATTTTGCAGGCGGGCGGCGCTTACGTACCTTTGGACCCGGAGGCTCCGGATGACCGTCACATGTATATATTGAACGATTGCGGTGCGGACTGCCTGATTGTTGTTGGCGATTTGCGCGTGCCGGAACGGTATGAGGGATCGGTAATCAGGCTTGATGCTGATATGCTTCTGGAGGAAGGTCTGGAGGACAACGGGGAATTGCGCACGATCCGTAAAACCCGCAGCGATGATCCTGCCTATATTATGTACACCTCTGGCACAACAGGCAGTCCAAAAGGCGTGCTGGTCACACACGGCAATGTCGTCAACCTGGTGACAGGAGGCGGGTATGTGCCGTTTCATAGCGATCATCGTTATGCGCAGACCGGCTCGGTCAGCTTTGATGCGGCAACATTTGAAATTTTTGGCGCGCTGCTTCATGGCGGAGCGCTGTACCCGGTAGAAAAAGACGTACTGCTGAGCGCGAGACGATTAGGACATTTTATTGCAGCAAACGGCATTACGGTCATGTTTTTGACAACATCGCTATTTCACCACTTGGCCAATGAGGAAGCGGGAATGTTTGCTGGGCTTCAGCATTTGATCATGGGTGGAGAAATATTGCTGCCGAAGCCTGTTCACGCTGTTCAGAAGGCTAGCCCGTCCATCACGATATGGAACGGATACGGGCCGACGGAGAACACTACGTTTTCGACTGCTTTCCATCTCAGTGAGACGATCGGGATGACGAGCATTCCGATCGGACGGTCGATTGGCGGAACGACAGCCTACGTGCTGGGCGCTGGCGGTCAGATGCTTCCCGTTGGCGTACCGGGAGAGCTGCACCTCGGAGGTGCCGGTGTAGCCAAAGGCTACTGGAATCAGCCTGAGCTTACGAAGGAAAAATTCAAGTCTGATCCGTTTATTGAAGGTAAAACCATGTATGCAACAGGGGATTTGGCGCGCTGGCTGCCTGATGGCAACCTCGAATATATGGGCCGAATCGATCAGCAGGTCAAAATTCGGGGATACCGGATTGAACTGGGCGAAATTGAAGCGCATCTGCTGGTGCACGCCGATATTCGTCAAGCGTCAGTCGTCATTCGGAAAGATACACCTGGAAACGAAGTGCTTTGCGCTTATTATGTTAGCGACGGTATGTTAGATCCTTCAAAATTGAGATATATGATGAGCACAGCTCTGCCTGTATATATGGTTCCTGAGTATTACATTCGGCTTACGGAACTGCCGCTTACGAGAAATGGGAAGCTGGATCGATCGGCATTGCCTGCGCCTGCATACGATGCAGCGGCAACTGCGCCATATGTGGCTCCTCGTACAACGACGGAAGCTCAACTAGCGGCAATTTGGGAGGATGTATTGCAGACGTCGCAAGTGGGAGCGCGAGATAACTTTTTTGCACGGGGAGGGCACTCGCTAAGCGCGATGACGCTGGCCTCGCACATCCATCAAGTGATGAATGTGCGAGTGGAGATTCGTGACATATTCCGTTTTTCGACTCTTGAAGCGCTGGCGCTCAGAGTAGAACAGGGAGCGAAAGACCTGTTTGAAGGCTTGCAGCCTTCCGCTCCGCGTGACTACTATCCGCTGTCTTCCGCGCAAAAGCGGATGTACGTGCTGCACCAGCTTGAAGGTGCGGAAATGAGCTATAACATGCCTGCGGCCCTGCTATTCAATGGACGGGTGGAGTTTGCCCAACTGGAACGCGCTTTTAGGGAGCTTATCGCCCGCCACGAAGTGCTGCGGACCAGTTTTGAGATGCTTGATGGCGAGCCAGTTCAAAAAATTAGCGCAGAGGTTGATTTCAATTTGTCTTACCGGGAAGCGGGAGACAGACCAATAGAAGAAATGATTCGGGCGTTTATGCGTCCTTTCGATTTGGGCCTGGCTCCGCTGCTGCGCATTCAGTTGACGAAGCTGACCGATACGCAGCATCTGCTGCTGTTTGATATGCATCACATTATCTCCGATGGGACTTCAATAAGTCTTTTCATCGAGGAGATGACAAGGCTGTACGCTGGCAAACGTTTAGAGCCGTTATCCCTTCATTACAAGGATTATGCGGTATGGCTTGCAGCTAACAAACACTCGGAAACGTATGTCAAGCAAAAAGAATATTGGGTGCAGCAGCTTGGCGGTGATGTCCCGATTCTTCATTTGCCGTCGGATTTCCCCCGTCCAGCTATAAAAAGCTTTGCGGGAAGTCGGCTGGATTTTGTCATAGATGCAAAATTGAGCACCCATGTAAAACAACTGGCGCAAGACACAGGGACTACTTTATTTATGGTATTGCTTGCTGCTTACAACGTGTTCCTAGCGAAAATTTCAGGTCAAGATGACATTATCGTGGGCACGCCGATTGCCGGTCGTCCTCATGTCGACCTGTCCGATATGATGGGGATGTTCGTGAACACGTTAGCGATTAGATCAATGCCGTCTGTAGACAAAACATTCAGGGACTACTTGGAGGAAATCAAGCAAATTTCTTTGGCGGCGTTTGAACATGCGGACTACCCGTTTGAGGAAATTGTCGATCAAGTCGTTCAACACCGGGATGTGAGCCGGAATCCGGTCTTTGATGCGATGTTCGCTCTGCAAAATATGAAACGATCTGTTCTGCATATGTCAGATGTCGAGATCATTCCTGTCCCGATGGAAAACCCGACGGCAAAATTTGATTTGTCTTTGTTTGTCAACGAGTCCGCAGATGAGTTGCACGGCAGCTTGGAGTATGCAACATCGCTGTTTGAGGCGAGTACCATTGAACGTTGGAAAGATCATTTTATCGCATTGCTTCGGCATACCGTGGCTGAGCCGGACGTCATGCTCGGCAAGGCGAACTTGCTTAATGAACAAGATTTGATGACTCTGCATCGGTGGATGGACGGGCCTGTGAAGAAGCTCGAAGACACAAATGTGCATCAGTTATTCCATAAGCAGGCGGAGAAAACACCGGAAGCGGCTGCGCTCGTATTTGGCGATACCATGCTTACTTACGGGGAACTTGACCGTTTATCGGATCAAATGGCTGCTGCTCTGCGACAAGAGCAGATCGGAGACGGAAGCATTGTAGGGCTAATGGCTCAGCGTTCTCCCAAAATGATTATCGGTTTGCTTGGCATTTTGAAAACGGGAGCGGCCTTCCTTCCGCTTGATCCTTCCTACCCTGAGGAACGAATTTCGTTCATACTGGAAGATTCTAAAGTCTCTTGCCTACTGGTGGATTCGGATTCCGCCCAAACGCATGATCGCCTTGTCCATCGCAGCAAAACGAGAATCATCGAGCAGCTTCTTGCGACAATAAGCTTCAGCGATACAATTGAGGTTTCACATGAGCAGCTTCAAAGTCCGGCAGCGACCGAAAGCAGCCGGTTGCTCTACGTCATCTATACATCGGGTACGACAGGCAATCCGAAAGGTGTCATGCTTGAACACGGCAACCTCATCAACTTGATTATGCATCAATATGAGCATACTTATATTCCGTTTGACAAGGATGTGTTGCAGTATGCTTCGTATAGCTTTGATGTGAGCTATCAAGAAATTTTCTCGACTTTGCTTGCCGGAGGAACGCTGCACTTGATCGAGGAGGAGATGCGCCAAAATGCAACTGCGCTTTTCCGTTATGTGGAGGATCGAGGCATTCAGACCTTGCTTCTGCCTTCGTCGTTTGTCAAATTCGTCTGGAACGATCCGACTTATGAATCGGTATGGCCGAAGTGCGTGAAGCATTTGATTACAGCGGGAGAGGCGCTAATTGTTGGTCATACACTACAGCAATTTTTGCGAGAGCAGGGCGTAACGCTGCACAATCATTACGGTCCTTCCGAGACGCATGTGGCTACGACGTATACGATAATACCGAAAGAGCCGATGGTTGCGCTGCCTCCGATTGGTAGACCGATTAGCAATTCGTCTGTTTATATTGTCGATTCTCTGGGGCAGCTGCAACCGATCAACGTAGCTGGCGAGCTGTATATTGGGGGAGCTTGTGTCGGCAGAGGTTACCTGCATCAGCCTGCTTTGACAAGTGAGAAGTTCCTTTCTAATCCATGGTCACCCGGAACCCGGATGTACCGAACGGGGGATAAGGCCCGCTGGCTGGCCGACGGAAGCATTGAGTATTTAGGCCGTATCGACCATCAGGTTAAAATTAGAGGATACCGAATCGAACCGGGCGAGATCGAAACCAAGCTGCTGGAGTTGGACGGGATTCGAGAAGCTGCTGTAATTGCACTGCAAGATGAACGCGGCAGCAATGAACTGTGCGCTTATGTGGCAGGTGAGCGTGAATATACCTTTGCTGAGCTGCATGCAGCGCTTAGAACGATCTTGCCGGAATATATGATACCGGCCTATTTCGTGCAGCTTGCAGAGCTGCCGGTTACGCGTAACGGAAAAATTGACCTTAGAGCGCTGCCGAAGCCGACGGAAAGATTGGCGGAAGGCGATTACGTCTCGCCACGGACGCAAGTAGAAACAAAGCTGGCTCTGCTGTGGCAGGAGGTGCTGGGGCTTGAGCGCGTCGGCATTCGCGACAACTTCTTCGAGCTTGGCGGCCATTCGCTCCGAGCGATGACGCTCGTATCGCGCATTCATCAGGTATTGGAGACCGAGGTTCCCCTGCGGCAGTTATTCCTTTCGCCTACGGTCGAAGGCCTGGCGGCTGTACTAGAAATAGCCGACGAGCGCGAATTTGAAGCGCTGGTGCCTGTGAAGGCTCAGGAGGCGTATCCGCTGTCCTCAGCGCAAAAGCGCCTGTACATTTTACAGCAGTTAGAGGGAGCGGAGCTTAGTTATAACATGCCAGCCGCTCTGCGTCTGTCGGGACCGCTGGATCGTCAGCGGCTGGAAAGGGCGCTGCAAGCGCTGGTGGCCCGCCACGAATCGCTGCGGACAGGATTTGCAGTAGTTGACGGGGAGCCGATGCAGCGTATTGCGGCGTCTCCCGTGTTCGCGGTAACTTACGAGGAGGCGACGGAGGAGGAAGCACAGGAGCGCGTTCGTACCTTCCTTCGTCCGTTTGACCTCAGCGAAGCGCCGCTGCTGCGGACGACGGTGGTGCGTATGGGCGAAGCGAATCATTTGCTATTGTTCGATATGCATCATATTATTTCTGATGGCACGTCGATGAGTATATTTGTGCAGGAGTTTACGAAGCTGTACGGAGGAGAAGAACTGAAGCCGCTGCGTTTGCAGTATAAAGATTATGCGGTCTGGCAGCAAAGCTAC
>NZ_JBXENY010000008.1:0-379533 GCF_059383875.1 Paenibacillus sp. JT22N7 | reverse complement strand
GCGTGCGCTTTGTTCCTTATTAATAACCGTCCTCGAAAGTGTCTAGGATGGAAAACCGCACACGAAGCTTTTCAGGTTGAAGTGTCGCACTTGGCTTGACAATCTGTCTTAAGAAAAAGCAACCTACAATCGTTCTAATTATGTCTGTACTCAAGCATTGCCAGTTGGCATTATTTTTTCTGGTCCCTCATATGAATATCATCCTTACTTCCACGCTCTACTATTGACAACATCTCATCTAGCTGTTTGGCCGCATCCTCTTGCAGCGCGGGAAAAAGGTGTGAATACCTGTCTAGCGTGATAAGAATGCTGGAATGGCCTAATCTTTCACTAACCACCTTTGGATGAATACCTGCTTTGAGTAAAAGACTGGCATGAGTATGGCGCAAGTCGTGGAATCTAATCCTATTTAAACCTGATTTTAGAACTAATTCACGCCAGCGTGCCTCCAAAAAGCTCGGATTAATCGGCATGCCGTTCTTTGTTTGAGCAACCAAACCAAAATCTTTATATTCCTTCCCTGCTAGCTCGGCCCTCTTTCTGTCTTCCTCAAGCATTTCCTTTTGCTTCAACAAAGCATTAACCGTCATTTGAGAAAGAACAATCGTCCTAATCCCTGATGCCGTCTTAGGCTCCTGAAAGATATACCCTCTGTCTCCTTGCGTATATGATCGCCTTATCGTTAGCTTTTGCTTCTCTATATCAATGTCCTTCCACTTCAAACCGAGAACCTCGCCTCTACGTGCTCCTGTGGTTGCAGCAAGAAGAAAAATAATGTGATAACGTCCATTATTTGTTAAATTAAGAAACTGGCCAAGCTCTTCCTCGTCCCATACTTTCGTTTCAGCTTTTGGTATTTTCGGTGGTTTCACTAGCTTAACCACGTTCTTCGTTATCGCCTCCCACTGAACCGCTGTCTCCATTGCATCGTGAAGCACCTTATGGAGATGGGTAATGGTTTGAGCCGATAGCTTGTTTTCGCCGTTTAGCAACTGATCGTACATTTCAACAAGGTGTTGTGGAGCTAAGCTAGTCATTTTGTGGTGGCCAAGACGCGGAATGATGTGGAAGTTTACTAGCCAGCGGTACGTTTTATATGTCCCTGGTCGGATGCTCATTTTCTTCTGCGCCAGCCATGACGCCATATAGGTGGCTACGTCCTCCTTTGTCGGTTCAATATACGTATTCGTGTTAAGCTCGTGCAAAACTTTGGCAAGCGCCTTCTCAGCTTCTGCCTTTGAATCAAAGCCAGACTTGCTTTTCTGGCGCCTACGTCCTGTTTCCGGATGACGACCAAACTCAACAACGTAACACCAACTATTCCCTCTTTTACTTACACATCCCCGCATAACAATAAACCTCCATAACCTCATTTTGGCCGCAAAAAAAGCACCTGATCGTCCAGTGAAGAACGATTAAGCGCTTGTAGTGCTAGTTCAATAATTTCAAAACAAGTAAAACATGCGGTTCTCCAGTCTGTCAATTATTCAACATTTAAACGATGTAAGCAAAGATAAGTTTGCCCTGTTATCAAAGCATATGACACGAATCTTTTAGTACGTAAAAGCCCTCTAACTCAGCATAGTGCACATCTAAATTTAGTAAGTAAACGATTAGTCTGTACTTCATTTGATATACGTTCAAATCGTTATGCTCACACATGTGGCTTACACTACAAGGCTGTAATTGAGTTAAACCATTTATTGACCAGCGCGCAAAATAAATACAAGGAATTTACAATGTAACGACTTGGGGCCAATAGATAGGTTTGGTAGACCAACCTCCAGAGCGAAATAGGTCCTTTATCCGCTTCAACTATCGAGGGAGCAGCTGACCCGCCAGTGGTACCATGCCAAATTGCTCAACTTTCCCTACCAAATGTACCTCTAGCAAGTAGTATAGAGAAGAACCTTAATTCTTTCAGCAAATACGATTGGTATGTACTTTTAAGTTAATAAAAAGTATAATTAAATTGGATATTTTGATAAAATATTCCCATTCGAAAACATACCAATCTATTCAAAATAGGAGCAAAATAACATGGAGTGCCCTTTTATTGTAAGTCTAGCGCAAATCAATTTCCATCCCGCCTATATAAGTAGCGGAATAAACTATTTAGAAGAACCGTTAGGTGACGATATTACTTCTTTAAGCAAGATAGACTCCATTAAAACCTTATCGGATCAACTAAAATCGCGATATCTAGTATGGTTATCAAACAAAATTAAAAGTATTATTGATTGCTGTATTGAGAATAAGTCAAACTTATTGGTATTCCCGGAATACTCTATACCTGCAGAGTTATTAATTCAAATAAACCATCAAATTAGGGATTCTCACCTTACAGTTATCGCTGGCTCGCATATGATATCTAGCAATTACTTTAGTATTTACAGAGAGCTATCCTTAGATATTGATGACAGTAAAATATGTTGTGCTATTTCTCCAATCCTGAATCCTACTGGTATGAACTCTGTTATTTACAAATATAATAAATCCAAATGGGAGAATAGTTTGGAATCACCACAAGAAGAATCATTTAATTGGGTAACAATTAATACAGACTCAAATGAAATAAATCTTGGTATCTTTTTATGTATTGATGGGTTACGCAAACCTTTCCATGATACTGAAAAAGAAAACACTTTAATTATAGTTCCTTCATGGTCTCCCTCTACTGAACCCTTTGATGCAGCAGCACTGCAAGCTATATACAATGAACTTCCATTTGTTTATGTTAACACGAGCATTATAGGTGGATCAAAGATGTCCGCTCCCTTCCCGGTTACAGATAAGCACTGGTTTGCTGAAAAAAATAGTACTAAGGCAGTTCCACGTAATACTGAGTGTATACTATCTGTTCAATTCGATTTGGCCAATATTAGAAGAAGTAAATCTACAGTTAGGGAACATACCGCGGCTGAGATCTTAGATGTAAGAACTATTTTATATACTACTTCAAGCAAAGATGTTAACGATCGACTACATAACTTAGAACAAGCTTATTCAGAAATAGATCTAGCTTATATAAACGATAATTGTTCAGATGAGTTGTTAAGATTAAAAATGTCTGAACTCTCTCAGCGACAAAGAATGGGTATCTTAAGGAATGAAAAACGAAAAGAATTATGCAATAGAATAATGATAGATGATATAAACTATAACGAATTGAAACAAGAACTTATGCAGTCCGCAATGGACTTTATAATTAGCAATCCACAATTGCTTGGTGATCATGAAATATTAAAAAATCTTTCCATTTTGACTGGAAGAATTGGGAAAAATAAAGCAAAAAAACAAGAGGTATCCCAAGCAACTAATGATTCAAAACCTTTCTTTGATCGTGATATCGAGCAAACTAAAATTCGTGATTTTCTTAATTCACCTTCCGAGAAACTGTTTATCCTTCAAGGTATTCGAGGGATTGGTAAATCAACTTTGCTCGATCAGATCCAAAAACGAATAATCCCTCCTAACAACCCATGGAAAATAATAAATATTCGTTTTAGTAGTGGATTTGGTTTTCCATTATTTTTTAATGACTTTGCATTCCAATTAGGTTTAAAAAATCGTTTCGATGTCAGTACAGCCGAATCTGCACTCATTTCTATCAGGGAATTACTAACATCTTTGGAATCTTATATTGCAACAATAATAATAATAGATGATTTCCACCACATACTAGATATGGAAGGTAGATATTTAGATATTAGATTTAAATTGTTTATTGATGAATTTATTAGAAGGCATTCTACTGATTGCAAAATGGTGATTTCAACAAATAGAAATTTCACCTTTGATCGCCATGAAAAAGCATTCAATAATAAGTTGACACTACGAGGTCTCAAAGATGAAACGATAAAGGGCATCATTGATTTTCATTACAAAAATTTTACTGGGCGAATTGAAAGAATTGAGATTTCAGAAAAACTCGTAAGGAACCTTTATGGTAACCCGCTTGCTGCAGTAATCACTGCTCAATACTTACAAAACCATCCAATTGATTATCTAGAAAAATCTAGCGATGTTTTTAGAAGATTCCAGGAGCAATTAATAACAAACTTACTTGAGGAAATTAGTTTACAACCTGACGAGAAAGAGTTATTGAACTTTATTGCGACTTCGAAAAATGAAATTCGTGTTGAAGTACTTACCGCATGGAAACCAGGACTAATTGGAGTAATTGATTCATTATGTGCTCGTTTTTTACTTGAATTTATCCCTGAAAACAATATATATCAAATGCATCCTCTTATTCATGATTTTTATTACAATATTTTACCGATTAGTGAAAGGGTTACACTTCATGCAACCTTAGCAGAATTGAATGAGCAAAAATTAAATGAATTAAAAACTCGAAATGATGTAATTCCTCCCAAGTTATTAAGTGAAATTATTTATCATTTTGCGGGATCGTTTCAACGGGATAGATTAAAGGACTTTGGAATTGAATATCAAGAAGAACTTGTTCCGATAGCAAAAAAACTTTTTACAGAAAAAAAATACGATCAGGCACTGGATTACTTTCTATTTGTAAATGAATTCAGTCCAACAAAGCGACTTGATGTTATTGAAAAAATCTGTCTTTGTTATGGTAACCTAAACGACTGGGACAATGCACGTGATTATTTTAATCAGGCAGTATCAATTGAAAATAAACCATCACTATATGCAGAGTTTGCTACTTTAATGGCAATAAAAACTAGATATTTGGGAGAAGCGGAAAGTTGGGCAATGCAGGGTGAGGATATTTACCTTCAGTTAAAAGACAAACGAAATTGGGAGTATGCAAAAATAAAGCATGCACTTGGTAGAATTAGGGAACGACAAAACCAAGATAATTGCATAACATTTTATAAGGAAGCATGTAACCTAGACAAAACAAAATTATATTACAAATATCGATTAGCTCTTGCTTTATTAAGATGGGGTTATGACGCTATTGAAACAATAGAGCAAGGGTTAGCAATAAAAAGTGATTATAAACCACTTTTAGAACTTAAAGATGGACTTACACCAATTGAAGATAATGAGGATGACGACATCGAAGAAGATTTTGAATCAATATATTCACCAACCGCCTAAATTTTCAACGCTAAACAACCCTTTCTTTCTATAAGTTGGGGCTGTTTAGTAAATTTTTATCATTTTAGGTTACTTCGTCATTTGTTGATTTTGCGTTGAATAGCTTTGTTGATTATTTGAATTTTTGATTTGTCGATTTAAACACGACAGGATTGGTTCCCGCACCGATACAGTTCAATATTCCCAGTTCTTCTTTGTAGGAATGGGAATGTTGATTTTTACGTCGGAAGGTTTGCTTTGACTCTCTATTTAAGTACTTTCAGTAGCCAAGCGTTGACTCCGTGTTGACTTCGAGCACAAAAAATACATCGCCCAAGGCATAAGCCCCATATGGCGATGTATTCAAGATACACATACTATAAATACCTCTCAGCTTTTACTCTTCCCCCGTTGCCACCGGATTCCCGCTATCCGAACTCCAATCACTCCAACTCCCCGCATAAAGCTTCACATTCTTAAACCCTGCCTCCTGCAGCGCAAAAAAGTTAGGCGTAGCGGTCACACCTGATCCGCAGTACACGATAATTTCATCGTCCTTCGACAGCGCGGCAAAGCGTTCCGCCTGCTCCTCCGGCGACTTCCACATGCCATCCACATGGCGGCTTTCCACCCAAAAATGATTAATCGCCCCCGGAATATGCCCGGCCGCCGGGTCCATCGGCTCGACTTCCCCCCGATAGCGAGGCGCTTCACGCGAATCAATAATGACGATCCCGTCCTTGCCAATGCTCTCCTTCACATAAGAGCGGCTTACCAGTATCTCGTCCCGCAAAGCTGGTTCAAAAATAACCCCTGCCACCGCCTCCGGCTCTTCTGAGCTAACGGGATAATCTGCTGCCTGCCAAGCGGTGAATCCGCCCTCCAGCACATACACTTGCCCCTCATGCCCCATCCACTCAAGCAGCCAGCGCAGGCGTGAGGCCATAGCCCCACCTTGGTTATCGTAAGCCACTACTGTCGTATGATTGCCAATTCCAATCCGTCCCAAAAAAGCGGCCAATACTTCCGTCTCTGGCAGAGGATGGCGTCCACCTTCTCCGTTCGGGCGCTTCGGTCCCGACAAATCATGGCTTAGATCGGCATAATAGGCTCCCGGAATATGGGCCTCTTCATACGATTCTCGGCCTGTTTCAGGCTCAGTCAGCAAATAACGCGTATCGACAATTACTGTATTTTCAGCACCCAAACGCTCAAGCACCCAATCCGCCTTTTTAAAATAAGTCATCCCGCTCAGCTCCTCCAACATATTTTCTGGCTTAACCCAGCTATATACCGCCATCGTACCCGATAAATCCCTTGAGGAGCAACCATTTGCCCACTATTTCCTTTGCAAAATCACATCTTCCAGCGAGCCCTCTTTGTCTATTACCCTGGCAGCCTTGCCTTTAAGATATTTATCGAAAAAATCGACCAGCAGCGCATTCATCACGCTCTCCATCCGCTCCGGATCAATGGCGCCAAGCAAGGCAACTTCGACCTCTTCATCGCCAATTTTGCTTTTCGAAATCAGATTCTCCGCCATAATCTCGCTGTAATCGGAAAAATTGCTGTGAGTGCTGTTTAAAATCGTTGCTAAATAAGCTTCGCTGACCGCATTTTGAAAAGTAAAGCTGAGATAATGCCCCGCAAGCGGGCTGTCATTTTGCAGCAAAAGCACTGGCTTATTCATCGGCCTATGCCACATTGAGCTATAGCAAAAACCATCCAAATTCGCAATGGCTTTGACCCGCTCAGATACGAACGCCATATTTAAAGCCGCGCTTCCTCCGAAGGACATGCCGAAGGCGCCAATCTTTTCAGCATCAATATGGCTGTAAAACGCAGCATTCTCCTGCTCGGCATCCGCCAAAAAATGCTCAAGAGCAGTAAGGCTATCCGTCACCCACAGTTCATTGCGAGCGATCATATTGGGCTGGCTATCAATGATTCGCTCATAGTAGTCATGATGCTCCTCGAAGCTCGCTTCTTTCCCTTCTCCACCGAGCCATGCTGCGTATGTCCGGAATATCTCCACGCCTTTTGTCGCGTCCGCGACCACAGCCTCCGGCAGCCCGCTCACATCAAACTTCGAAATGCTGCCATCAGGCAGCTCATAAGACCCATCCCCCAAATGCCCGATGCTGAGCACGATATAACCGTGGGACGCAAGCTCCTCGAACTGAACGGTGTTAGCTTCACAAGAAAGGCAGTAGCCATGGATAAAAAGCAGCAGCGGATGCTTGCCGTCAGCAACGGGCGCATTCATATAGGAATTCGTTTCAATGCCGCTCGTGCCGGGCAGAATCTCTTCGCTTATATATTTTTTCAAGCGCCCTTCCTGAGTCTCTCCTGCTGGATAAAAGCATAGACAAGGAATCAATCGTTTTTCATCCTGTTGTTCATCCCGTACATACTCATAATATAAGCTAGAGCAGCCTACGTCATAAGCCCCGCTAGGTTTTCTGAGCTTGTGTTTCTCTTTGATTTTCATCGTTTTCCCCTTCCGGTATGAGAAATGGCGGAGCTGCAAGCTTTGGACTGCAACGACAGGTAGAAAGCGACCACTCACACTATCTATTCAGTCGTTCCTCATCCCTCAAACCCACGCATCATTCGCGTATCCGCGTTGTTCCCAATAACCGACATGCTCCCCTTCGATCAGCTCAATGCGGTTCAGCCATTTGACCGACTTGTAGGCGTACATTTTCGGCACAATGAGCTTAACCGGGCCTCCGAGATCGCTTGGAATCGGCTTGCCGTCGTGCATGACCGCGACCATCACATCGTCCATATCCGCCTGCTCCAGCGTCAGCGTATCGGTGTACACGCCGTCGCCGGAATAAAACTTCACCGTCCGCGCTTTCGTCTGAACGCCTGCGGCTTTTAGCAATTCCTTAAGCGGAATGCCCTCCCACGTATTGTTGTAGACGGACCAGCCCGTCACACAATGAAAATCGCTCACCTGCACCGTCCGCTTCAAAGCGACAAATTGCTCCCAATTCCACTGCAAGCGCTGATCAACCAAGCCATCAATCGTAAACGACCAATTGCTATTGTCGAATTTCGGAATCGGTGTCACCGTATATACGCGGAAATTCCCTTTTGCCCCGCCGCCCGTAGGCGGAAGCGAAGCCGGGAGCGGCTGCGGCGCAGGCAGCAGCTGATTGTCATCCTCCGCAACGAATTCGTCCAGCGACTTCGTTCCGCCAAAGCCTGTCCCAAGCGCCCCGCCAAGCCACTTGAGAAAAGAAGGCCCTATCGCAATCGCGATCCCCGCGCCCAGCGTCCATTTTATAACCTGTCTCCGTGAATATACGGCCTGCGGCCCTGCCGCTGGGTGAATCTCTTCCTCATGAACCGGCTTTATCGTACGACGATGGGGCTGCTTGAGCCATTTTGTCCGCGTAATGGAATGGTAGATAATATAAGGCAGACCGATCCAGGTGAGCAAATCATGCACGAGCAGCGCTGCGTTCGATATTCCGGGCCCTACTAGTCTAAACTGCCACAGCAATACACCAGACAAAAACCATCCAGCGAGCAGCGCCAGCACGACGATTACATTAAATTTTTGCCACGGCTTTTCCTTTATTTGCTTCCAGTGCTTCGCGGCAAGAAATAAGTAATATACGACGGGCAGCAGCGAAGCGATGCCAACTACGATATGGAGTCCTTTTAGCCACACGCGGCCTTCGCCCAGAAATCCGCGCCAAAAACCGCCCAGCAGCATCAGTCCCGTCAAAGCCAAAATGACAACGATCCAGCCATTCCACGCATGAAGCGATACCAGCTTTTTCCCATAGCCCTTGCGCAAACGCTCAATGAATGAACTCATTTGAAAACGTCCCCTTCCCAAGCTCCATATGTATAACTAAAATGTGCGGCTTTGCATTCTCGTTCTCGTTCTCGGTCTCGTTCTCGGTCGTCCCAGCCTTCTTAATTCTATTATAACGCCTGACGCACAACATTACGAAAGATGGGCTAAGCATAGCAAACAGCGCTAAACAACCAGCAACGAAGCGCTTACAAAAGTATCAACCGCTGTTTTTAGCATGAGCCTGCTCTTAAATAAAATAAATTCGGTCTTGCTATAAGGCGCAATTTAAGATACATTATTAATTAATTGATCAGTTATTTAATTAATTAAAACTTCGTTTAAAGAGAGGGGAATCCATTTGGCTAGACCCGTCAATGAAGAAAAAAGACTGGAGCGGCGCAAACGCATCCTAAAAGAAGCGGTTATCCTGTTTGCAGAAGGCGGATATTCTAATACCACAACGGCCATCATTGCGGAGAGGGTGGGCGTGACTCCTGGAACCATTTTTCAATATTTCGCTAGCAAAGAAGCTTTATATTACGCCGCCGTCCTTGAGCCGCTTGCTGATATTCAGCTGAAGTCGCTTGCTTGTCTCCAACAAGAGGGGACACCGGGCGCATTGATTAAGAACATGGTGAAAGAACAATTCAACGATATCTATTCCTATACCAATGAATTGCGGCTTGCCCAATCTGTTTTAGGACAACGAACCAGATTTCCTGAACTTACACAGAAGGTTCTTGAAAGCATAAAGGTCATGACCGATGCGATCGAATCCGTCTATGCCAAGGGTCAGCTAATGGGAGAGTTCGACAAAAGCTTTTCTCCAGCAATGATCTCTCGCAGCTACATCTCTTTCTTAAATGGAGTGGGCTTAACTCTTGGAGAAAATATTATCCATCATCCCGAGTGGGAAAATCTGAAGGGGCATGCCTATTATTTGTTCGCCCCCATACAACCTAGAGAATAACTGGAGGAGTCAGAATGAGCCAACTATCCTTACAACCGGATCATACAATTAATGTGCGTGTGAAAAAACGGAAGAAAATTTTATGGAGCCTAGGAATTGCGCTTTTGCTTGTGGCGGCTCTTGTATTTTTTATCTCTTATAAAGTAGTAGACACTTTGCTGCACCATCCTAGAGACACTAATGTCAGCTACGAATTGAATATCGAGAAAACTCCCTTCGAAGAGGTCGAGTTCCCAAGCTTGAAAAATGATAATACGATTAGAGGCTCCTTTTTTCCTGCAAATAATCTTTCTGGTGAAGCAAGCAATAAGACCATTATTGTCGTCCATGGCTATACGAGCAATCGTTTAGTTAAAGGGCGGACCCCAAAGCTAGTAGAGCATTTCGTTCCCAAAGGCTACAATGTATTGGCATTTGACCTCAGCTCGCAAGGAAATTCCAATGGTGATTTGATTACACTGGGCCTCAATGAAAAATACGATTTGCTAGGAGCTGTAAGCTATTTAAAATCCAGAGACCATACGGGTGATAGCATTGGCGTTATCGGCTTTTCAATGGGTGCTGCTACTTCCTTGCTAGCCGCAAGTGAAAGTGATGACATTAAAGCCGTCATTGCCGATAGCCCTTTTCGTAATGCTGGTCTATTTTTGAGAGAAGGTTTGCCCTTCTTTTCAGGCTTGCCTGCGTTTCCATTCAGTTATACATCGACATGGATGGCAAATTGGGCCTTTAACGTTGATCTAAATTCCATATCTCCGATGGATGCGGTAAAAAAGATGCAAAACAAGCCCGTTATGCTCATTCATGGTACGGGAGATCAGCAAATTAGTTATAAGAATACGGAAGTTATTTACGAGTCCATAAAAGATAATCCAAGTGCAGAAGTATGGTACCCGCAAAATACGGAGCATATCGATGCTATTAACCATTACCCTACTGAATATTTTCAAAGAGTAGATCGCTTTATGGATGAGTATTTAGGGAAATAAAATACCCTTCCTTATATAGAAGCAAGGTACAGACTCCTCAAGAAATGGAGAAGAGCTGTACCTTGCTTTTGGTAAATGGGCTTTTAATGGTCTCTGGGCATTCTATGAAAAGACGACATGCAGCTTTTATGCAAGCAAAAGAGTTCCTAATTCAGCACCTTTACAGCTCATAAAGAGCGCGAACGGGACGCATATTGCAATATAGCGGCGGCTGCCCGTTCCCGGCGCTCTACATCTTCACTCTGCATCGCCAGTCTTAAAATGTCCACCGCTTCCCTTATTGTCGCATGATCTATGACAAAAACCCGCTCACTCTGTCCGCCGCTTTCCCCAGCACCGCTCAACCAGAGCTCCATCTGCCAATCGGTTACGGGATGCTCGTACATAGCGGGAAATTGCCCTTCGGCTATAAATGACTTTAGCTCTGGGGCGGCCATGGCTAGCGGCAAGCTTTTGAGCCAGGTCACACCTCTTCGATGGCAGCTGCCGTCCTCCCTATTATCCGCGTCCAACACATAATAATAGTCGCCCAAATCGCCAAAATGCACCTTGTCCCCATCCACTAGAAGCACATAATCGCCATCAGCCATCACTTCCACGAACAAACGAAGCTCCACGATACGGCTAACAAGCGCCGCACCCTCCAGAGCATCGGCCTCAATCAACCGTGCCTTGCACGCTTCCTCGTCGAATGGCTCCAAATTTCCAAGCCCCGGGCCATACAAGCAAACGAAGTTATCCTCCAAAAACGCCTTGCTCCGGCTTATTCCGCCTACATCCGCTTGCATCACAAACAACTGCAGCCTGCTCACCTCCGCTTCATTCTCTTTGAGCCTATTATATCTTTTTATCCGCTTCAGGAAAAAGCCGCTCAAACTAGGGCGTGCATGAAAACGTAAGTAAATCCTATCTAATAGAAGCCAGCGTCAAACGTATCGTCTCTACTACCATGCCTCTACTATCACGCTTCTACTGGGAATGTCACACCTCATATTTGTAGATTTACGTACCAAGAGGCAGCATTATCTTCTTCGTTTCAAGGGTTTTATATTGCTGCTTGCACAAATATAAATTTGGCGGACACAGCAGCAGCTATTTTAACAGAAACAAGGTTAAACCACATTCCGCGGACTCAGGAGCAGCTATTTCGCTGCAAATGCCCATTTTGCCGGGATAATGAGGGCAATAACGGATCTCCTGTCCGCTTACGGCCTGAAATCAGTTCAAAAGCCAGAATAGCGGAACCTCAGTCCGCCAAAAGCATCAAGTGCCTCGAGCTGCCGGGAATCAGCAACAGTAACAACAACAATCACAAGTTGCGGTTCACAAGCCTTGAATCGGCGGATGTGATTGCCCTTGAATCATGGCGAACCTATTGAAGTTAACCAACGACCTCTGCTGGGAAAAAATAAATCCCGCGCGTTCCCCATCATACGAGGAAGCGAGCGGGATTTTAGAGCCTGCAAGCTGCGATGCTGACCTGTCTTGCCGATTATCATTGAAGCATGTAGCCTATAGGAACATGCTTGCCTAGTTCCGTTCCGAGCATGCTGTCTATCGCCGCATTTTTGCTTATTTCTGCTTCAAGTATGCGATCTACTGCCCTATTCTTGCTTATTTCTGCTTCGAGAATGCGGCCTATCACCCGCATTCTCCTGCTCCTAAAGCTTCAGCAGCTTGAAAATCACAGCTGCTGCCTGCGCTCTCGTCGTCTGCCCTTGCGGACGGTAGCTGCCGTCTTCGAAACCGTTCACTAAGCCCGCCTGCTGCATTGCGCTGACGGCCTCCTGTGCGAATCCGCTAATGGACTGCTCATCTGTAAAGGAAGGGAAAGGCTTCGTGCTTGCTGTGCTTTCCCATGCGATCTGCTCCGTTGCACGGGCCAAAATAACAGCCATTTCCTCGCGCGTAATCGCGTCATGAATGCCAAACGTCCCATCTGGGCGCCCTTTCACGAGGCCCAGCTTCTCTGCCGAAGCAACGGCCGCTTCATACCAAGCGCCCTGCAACACATCCCGCAGGCTGCTAGTCGCCTGCTCGTCAATCAACCCAAGCGCGCCTAGCAGCAGCTGGACGAACTCCGCTCGCGTGACAGCCCGCGCCGGCTCAAAGCTGCCGCCGCCCGTTCCGCTCACGATTTCGCGCGCTGCCAGCGCTTCAATCATCGTTTGGGCCCACTTCGCTTGGCCCAAATCTCCAAAAGCCACATCCGCATAAGCAATCGCATAGCGGCTGAAATGCTCCGGCTGGAAGCGAACGACTCCAGCCGCCTCATCAACCTTCACGTTGCGCACGACTTCCATTGCGCCGCCCTCGCCTACATAATAGACGACGACTTTGTGCGCTTTTTCGCCTGCTTTTAGCGTATATGCAAGCTCCACCGTTACTGGCGCATTCTGCTTCTGCCCAAAGGCATGAATTTCCTTGCCGTCTACACTCAGCTTGAAATCATAAACGGGGTGATCGCCTAATTTCGTCTTCACATTAGCCGGCAGCTCCGCAGCTGCCACTTGGACGGCTTCCAGCGTTAATTTCTTGGCGCCTGCCGCCACAATTCCCCCGGCCTTCGTAATGTCCACCGTGATTTGCACAGCACCCGCTTGCACGGTGATGAACCGCACTTTTGGCTGGTCCCCTGCCAGCAGCAATTCCATGGGAATCTCCACTTTCGCTCCTGCCACCGCTCCCGCCTTGCTTGGCTCAAGCTGAATGCGCAGCGTATTGGCCGATTGCAGGCTAGCCAGTGCTTTCGCTACATCGCTTGCGCTCAGTTGCGCTTGCAGCATGCCGCTCGCAACCACTGTCGCCTTCACGGTAAGCCCGTTCGCTCCCGCTTCAACGCTCGCTCCACTGCCCGTCGAGCCTGAACCTGATCCGCTCGACGTACTTCCACCCGTTCCACCACCTGGTGTACCAGGATCTGTTCCACCACCCGGCGTTCCCGGATCTGTTCCACCACCCGGCGTTCCAGGATCTGTTCCGCCACCCGGCGTGCCCGGATCTGTTCCACCACCCGGCGTGCCCGGATCTGTTCCACCACCTGGTGTGCCCGGATCTGCCAGCGTCTTCGCTGTCAATACGGCTGATCTATCCGATTCTCCCGCCGCGTAAATGGCGGAAACCTGATAAAAATAATCCGTATTGGCGCTCAGGCCACTATCCGCATACGATGCTGTGCTGATTGGCTGGGCATTTATCAGCACGTAAGGCCCATTTTCATCCGTCGCACGATAAACGTTGTAGCCGCTCACGCCAGCGAGCGCTGTCCATGCCAGCTCAATCGCTTTGCCCGTCGCCGCGTTCACTTTCAGGCCAACCGGCGTCTCCTTCGTCTGCTCCTCCTGAACCGTCGTCCCATACACCTTCACCTCGCCAAACTGCGGCGTATACCAGTTGCTTGGATTGTTGCGCAGAACGGCATCGACCATCTGCACCCTTACGTACCTTGCTTTGCCGCTCAGCTTATCGGAGGTAAAACCATAGGTTTTATTGTCCGTCTTATCTAGCGCCGTCGTAAAGGTAACGCCGTCCAAGCTCGTTTCGATTTTGTATCTGTGATAGCCTTCCGAGCCATTATGCAAATACCACGAAAGCTGAATGTTCGTCAGGCTATACACATCGCCAAGATCGACCTGCCACCATGATGGCCAGCTGTTATTCGCTGCGACCCAGCTTGTCGTGTAGTCGCCATCGTTGGCGTAGGTGGCTGGACTGTTTTCCAGCTCGCTCTTCGCTATGGCTGGCTTGCCCTGCGACAGCAGCTCGCCGTTTTGCTCGGGAACGACTTCGCCCGTTGCCTGGTTGTAGTACACTTTTTCATAATAATCATATTTCGCATAGCCATTGCCCAGTGTAATCGGCAGCCAGTGCTGCTTCGCCTCGCCCGCCCCTGCTACCCAGCGGTTCGCCATATTCACAAAGCTGATCCCCGCGGAGCCTTCCATTTTCCAAATAAAGCCGGATTGCGCCGAGAAGTTCGAATTATTGCCGATTCTGCGCAGGTCCGTCCAAGGCCCTGCAAGCGAAGTGGCGGAAGAATACATGCCCTTGCTCGGGTACCAGCCTGCCGCCTCAGAGGTGAACAGGTAATAGTAGCCGTCTTTCTTAATGAGCGAAGGAGCCTCCCGATGCTTGCCCTCATATACCTTGAGCACGACGCGCTCTACCGACAAATAGTCCGCAGACAGCTCATAAATAAACAAGTCCGCATTCGTGTTGCCCGAGGAAACGATATAGCCTTTGCCGTCATCATCCTTGAAGAAGGTAATATCGCGGGAATCGTTGCCTGCCGGACGCACACTGCCATGGAACGTCAGCGCCCCGCCGGGATCGCCGGAAAGCACCGCCGCTCTGCCGAGCGAGTAGTCCTTGTTATTTTCATAATGCAGCCAAATGACGATTTTGCCCGTTGCTTCGTTGTACGTGAAATTCCACGCCTCGAATTTGCTAGCCGCAAGCTCTGGATGAGAATCGCGGGTCAGCACCGTATCCACGAACGTCCAGTTGACTCCGTCTGCCGATTGATGCAAATTCACCTGCTTGAATCCGTCTGTATCTGATACATATTCATAATAGTAATACAGATTTCCCAGCTTCAAAAAGCCGTCATGCGTAATCGTTGGCGTGTGCGTCACATTGCCCGCATCGTCAAGCCATACGTTTTCCTTCGTATTGTCATACGCAGCCAAATCAGCTGATGCAATAAATGTCCTCGCATGTGCGGACTGCGAAAGCTCCGAGCCGCCGCCCGGATGGGTCGCCTTCACCTTATAAAAATACGTTTTGCTGACCGCAAGCCCGTTGTCGTCATACGCCATCGCTCTTCCGTTATACACCTGCTCATACGTGCCGTTTTCACTTTCCGAACGATATAGCGTGTAGGCCGTTGCACCCGGAACGCTTTGCCAGTTCAGGCTGATGGTCGTGACCTCGGCAGCAGCCGATGTTTTTACAGCAGTCGCCAGCAAGCCTTGCGGCACATCCAGCTGCATGTCGGACGAATAAATTTTCACCTCATGCAGGCCTCGGTACCAGGTAACCGGCTTATCGGCGTTGTTCGTATGTCCAAACTGCCCCAAAATCGTCAGCTTCACATATCTGTATTTGCCTGTAAGCTTGTCGCTGTTGAAGGAAGGCGTCTTATTGCCGCTCTGGTCAATAAGCAGATCATACTGCTGATCATCTACGCTGCCTTCCACTTTATACGTGTAATAAACCTCCGAGCCATTCCACTCTTTCCAGCTCAGATCAATGCGGCTCAAATCATATTCCCGCTGCAGATCGACCCGCCACGTTGTCGGGAACGAGGTGCTGCCAGAATCGAAGAAGTTATCATTGCCGCCATCATTGTTCGTATCCTGAAAATACATCCCGTCATTCGCCATCGTCGCCGGGTTGCTGGACGCTTGCGAGCTCGCCACTACAGGCTTGGCCTGCGACACAAGCAAATCGGTCGCCGTCTCAAAAAGTCCCGTCGCCGCATTCAAATCCAAATCTCCGCTGTTCGTAATGGATGCGATGCCTTTATCCATTTCTAGCGGCAGCCAAATATATTGCGAGTTCATCAATGCCGACGGATTCCAGCGGTCACCTACATAGACGTAGGAGGTCGTTTCGCTGCCGTAGACGCTGAGAATGAAAGACGGCTGCGTGTAATACGTCGCCGGATCACCGAATCGCTTAAGCTCGGACCAATCGCTAAGGCTGTTAATCGACTTGGCGCTTGAATAGTAGCCTTGATTCGGATACCAGCCGGACTGCCCCGAAGTGAACAAGTAGTAGTACCCGTCCTTCTTCACAACGGCTGGCGCTTCCCTTCTGACACCCGGGAACAGCGTATACATATACTTCTCCGTGTACAAATAATCGTCCGTCAGCCTGAACACATTCAGGTCGGCGTTATTGTTCGAGGATGCGAATAAATACGCGCTGCCATCGTCATCCTGGAACAGCGTAAAGTCACGAGCCTGCATCGCCCCCGGCTGGAAACGATTCACGTACTTGTAATCGCCGTCTACGGTGTCGGATACGGCTACGATCATATTCGCCTGATTGTAGTTGCCCGCTTCCTCCCAATGTCCCCATAACACATATTTGCCTGTTTTTTCGTTGTACAGCACTTTAGGCCGCTCGATTTTTGCAGACGCCAGCTCCGGATGGGAGGCGGTCGTCAGCACATTGTTGCGGAACTCCCAATGCTTAAGATCCTTGGATGCATATACCGAGACGCCTTTCAGCACCGCCGAATTATGCCCTTTATCCTCGCCGAACCAATAATACGTGTCCGCTACTTTGAGGATATAGCCGCCGTGAGCCTGAATCATGCCGCCCTCGTCATCAAACCAGTATTCGCCGTTGCGAATAACGTCTGCTTTGCCAGTATTGTCCTGCACCTTAATATCTGCCTTGATGCGGGTAGACGTGCCTGTCACGGTTCCCTCAGCCTTGAAGCTGCCCACACCTGCATAAGCGGAAGGAGCGAGGGGATCCCACTGTACAGGAAGCGTCGTATACTGATTGTTCGTATAATCGATTTTCACCCGATCCGGGAGCCTTGGCGCGCTGCCCTTTTCCGTATAGATCGTCATGATCGGATCAAGCGTCCTCGGTACAGATAGGCCATGTACTAGTCGGCTCCAAGCCGCTTCATCGATGCGCTTGAAGCTGCCCGCCAGCGCACCGGACGGGAGCGTATAGGAGCTAGCTGCCTCCTGCGTCCACACGCCCGCCACATCCGTAGCGGAAGCTAGCGTCCACGCGCCGCCTGAATACGTATATTTCAGCCATTTATCTTCGGAATTCAGCTTGAACGTATCGGCTCCATCCGCGATAGGCGAGACGAATGCGGCGTTCGTGCCCAGCTCCGTCCAGCTTTTCCCGTTGCGGCTCACCGCATAATGCAGCGTTTCCGTGCCGCTGACCAGCTTGTTATAAGCAAATAAATAAGCGGTATTTGCATCCTGTTCCAAAATTTTAACGTCGAACACTCGCGTTTTCGATACGCTGCCGCGCGTAATGGTCGCCGTCAGCTTAACGAGCAAATCTCCTTCGCCAATAGCGGGACGGCTAACCATGCCGTCTGGGCGCAGATTAACCGGATGATCCGACTGCCACGAAATTCTCGTGCGGTTCGCCCCTGCATCCGGCAGGCTGAGCTTCGCTGTCGCCCCATCGGCATGCGCGACCGCAAGCGCGTCCTTGTCGTTTTCGACCGCTGCCTCGTCTGACAAATCTGCCAGTACCTTGAGCTGGAACAGCTTCGTGTCTGACGCATTGCCTCGCTTAATCGTCACAGTCAACGTTACGTCCACGTCTGGCTGTCCAAAGGCAGGACGCGTGACCTTCCCAGCCCTATCAACAACTGCCGGCTGGTCGGATTCCCATGCGAGTGTCGTGCCGTTAGCACCTTTAGCTGGCAGCGCAAGATCGGCCATCACCTTGGCCAAATCGCCGGGCAGCGTCACAGCCGCCTTATCTGCCGCTACTTTAGCCTGATCCTCCGGATACGTGAACAAGGCCACCTCCTTCGGACCCAACGCCCGATTGAACACATAAAAATCATCGATTTTGCCATCAAAATACGGATCGGAGCTAAACATCGAGCGGCCGATATAGTTCAGCGTCGTTTGGCCCAAATCCTTAGGCTTCAGCGTCATATTCGCATTGCGCCCCACCTCTACGCCGTCCACGTACAACACGCCTGTAGAGCCCGAAAGCGTCATCGCATAATGAACCCAGCGATCAGTTGCCTGCTGTGCAGGGCTGACGCCGACAATTTGCTCGCTGCCGCCATTTTTCAAGACGAATCGCGACTCATTAGCGCCCGTTGCTGGCGTAAAGAATATATAATTGTTCGTGCCGAGCCCGATATCGAACACACGAGTCCACTGCTTGAGCGTGTCCTGCTTCACCCAGAAAGCAAAGCTGACCTCGTTCAAATCCTTCAGCATGCCCGCAGGAAGCGATACATAGCCATTCGAGCCATTGAGATCGACGGCTCCGCCCGATCGGCCGGTTGTCCAAGATGCCCCGCCGGTAAGCGTTGCTTTACCCTGATTGCTGCTGGCGCCAAGCGGCGATACCTGTGTCCCTGACGTTTCATTGAACGGATATGCCGCTACAATGCCCGGCAGCAATTCTGGCGATGCCGGCAGTACCAGCACCGTCGTCAGCGAGATGGTAGAAGAAACAACCTCATACTTGTTGACCTCCGCTGCAACCTGATAGTAATACGTTACGCCGGAAGCCAGTCCCTTGTCCTCATAGTGCTTATCTGTTCCTACATACACCGGAGTGAAGCCCGCGGCCGCATCAGTCGAGCGGTACACGCGGTAGGTAGCTCCCGTTACCGTACTTTCCCAGCTAATCGTTGCCGCGGAAGAAGTGATGCCCGTTGCCTGCAAATCGCTCGGAGCCTCCGGCTTCGGACTCGGAATTTGCCAGATGCCTACATCATCCAGCGCGCTTTTTTCCCAGCGGGAGCGGAAGCCCGCTTTCCCTGACGTAAGGGAAGTATCTGTTACATTAAAAATAAGCTTATCATCCACGTAGGCTTTCATTTTGCTGCCTTCGACGATTATGCGCATCGTGTACCATTGGTTCACATTAATTGTAATCGGATATTCTCCAAGCGTTGTTGTAGTACCGCCTACCCGTTTGGATAGGGAGAACCGATTATCCCCCAGCTGGAACATATAAAAATTGTTCACATCGCTGTATCGTGCCAAAATGCCGGGAAACGCTCCCGCAGCCACTTTTTTCACCTTGGCCTCGTACACGTAGTCGCTGCCAATATCCTGATTGACGGATGCAATGGCCTCGTCCCCCGCGCTTACGTACAGCACCTGATTGCTAGCCGAAGCCGGATCAGCTGCTGCTTTAATAATGCTGCTGTTATTAACCGTCCACCCTTGCAAATCTCCATCCTGAAAATCATCCGTAAACAGCGGTTCGTTGGCAACAGCTGCTGCCTCCTGAGCGACGAGCAACTGCTGCTCTACCGCTCCTCCTTGTCCCTCTTGCGACTCCCCTGTTTCACTTTGCTGCTGCGATTGTTGAACTCCTTCTGCTGTAGTTACCGTTTCTTCTAAGGCCAGCGCAGATTCTGCCGATGCCGTTGCCGTATAGACAGGCATGATCCCAGGCAAAACGATCATCAGTGCCAGCACAAGCTTGGATAGTGCAGCTATGGATTTTTTCAATTGCGACCCTCCCCCATTTTTTTCACGTTGACCTTCAACCCAGATAAATGGTAAGCGCTTACAATTGTTGGAGGAAGAGAATGGCTTTCCCCCAACCCGGCGCCTTCCGGTCTGTATTTAGCTTAGCCCAATGCTTGTACAACCCGGAAGAGCAACAATACAAGCCTAGTGAACAATGTGGCGTTTTCACGACTGAACTATTTTAACTTTGGTGAACTCTTGAAGTATGTTGTACAGCCTTTCCCATGTTACTATAATATGGCTTCTATCAGCACTCTGTTTATTAGGAGGAAAATGCCTTATGAAAGCTGTAAACGCCACAAAAGAAGATATACAGAGCTGGCTGGCACTGGCTTCCGAGGTCGAGCATCTTTTTGGCCCAATGGTAGACAGCCCCAAATTCCTGCAAGCTTTGGAGAAGAACATACAGCAAAATCGTGCATTTTGCGTAAGAGAAAAGGATGGTCCGCCAGGTGCGCGCTTGCTAGGGGGCTTGTTATTTTCTTCATCACAGGCCCCTCTCTATAAAATTGGCTGGTTGTCTGTAGCAAGAGAAGCCAGAAGCAAGGGGGTCGCAACTTTGCTGCTAAATCATATTTTGATGTTAATCCCGACATCATCAGAGCTGACCGTCACGACATTTGGCGAGGATGTATTAGAGGGTCTGCCCGCAAGAAGGCTCTACGAGAAATTTGGATTTGTGCCTTTGCCATTGGCCATACCGGCTGGGCCAGAAGGCGGCTCACGGCAAATGTTCAGGCTGGCCATCAGCTCCTGACGGGCTGAGACAAAAGCGCATAAAAAGCAAAAAAGATCACCCTCTCCTTCCGTGAGGTGTGATCTTCTTTTTGTCTGCTTAAGCGTACAGCGTCATCCGCTTCATCTGGTCAGTACTATCGGGCCTGAGCGGGTAACTGCGACGGTATGCTTGACATGCGCTGTCGCAAGTCCCGGCTCGACACTAGCAGCGTCACCCGCCAGTGCGCCTAATCCCACAATCAAATCAATCGTCAAAATCATGCCTTCTGCCAATAGCTCCTCCGGCTGCTCCACCGGGCGCATCTCTCCCTGCTGAAGCCGCTGGAGAATGCCATGGACCGCAATATCCGGCATGCTGTTCATGACCAGACAGCCCGACTTGGCCGCCGAAGTATGGATAGCCACGATGATATCTCCGGCGCTTTTGCCTACTCTCGCTTCGGCAATGCCGCGATTCAGCGTGTGCTGCGCCGTGCGCAGCAGCTTGCGTGCCAACGGGGACGGCTCACCTATTGCATACGTCCAGGCAAATTCAGCTGCTCCGCCATCCACCCCGGCTATCATTTCGATTTTGACCATATCACCGCTGGACAGAGGAGCCGTTCCGGGAAATCCTCCCCGCAGCATGCCGTTTACCGAGGCATAAATGGCGAACGGATAACCTTTGCGCCCCTTATAGGCCGGAAATGCCCCTCTCTCCAGCATGAATCGCTCCGTAAACCGCTCAATCTCAAGCGTCGTCACCCCACAGGTAATCCGCTTTGACAGCTCCTTGTGGCATGCAGCTATAATGCTCCCTGCATGCTGTACATACTGCTCTTCCATGCCAAGCGCAAGCTTCGTCAGCATATCCAAACCTCCCTCCTCTATTCACCATATTCGAGGAGCAAAGCGGTCATTCTCACGAATGTGAACAAATTATGGATTGCGGTGTTTTCTCTCATTCCCTTCAAACAAAAGGGCCCTATTCCCCTTGAAGGGAATAGAGCCCGTATAACCATGCGATTAGCCGACTGAGGAGTTGAGCTTGCCCATTTCATCTTCCACCAGCAATGTTAATTCTTCCTCGTAGCCGCCGGTAATCCGGTACTTTCGAATGTAATCCCTAACAAATTTGCGTGAATCCTTGGGTTGGAAAATTCTCGTTAGTTCTTTCAGGCTTTCCTTGACTTCATTCTGGCTGTGCTTCGCCATGAAATCTCCTCCCTTAACGTTGGATGGTCGTCCTAAACAACAAATTCCGAGAACACATTCGGCTAAAACACCGCCGGACTCCCATCGGTCAAGCGTCACCATGGTTTGATGATTCAAAATGTTTGAACTTTTCTTACTATTATAACATTTATGCTACACTTGGGAAAGCATGCATTTGACGGTCTCGTCCACCAAGCGTATAATTTATGCGAAATCAGCGCTAGTCAGGCGTCCTGTCCAGACGTGAATCACGCTCCTCCTCACCAGCGGAAGCCTCGTCAGCACTAGCATGACGCTCTATGGATGAACGGACAGAAGCTGCGCTCCGGTCTTTATGAAACATTCGTAAATAGGCGACAACTCCGAAAATAGCGACCGCAATACCGAATGACAGCACCAGCGCAGTGACCCAGCCCTGAACCATTATCCCAACTCCTCTCTGATAAGGTGAAACGGCTGTCGCTTGCCCTTGGCCGCGAAGCGCGTTTCAGTCCGAAAAATATAGAGAAAGGATCACGTTAGGATATCCTTTCCTATATTTTAAGGTGAAACGGCTGTCGCTTGCCCTTGGCCGCGAAGCGCGTTTCAGTCCGAAAAATATAGAGAAAGGATCACGTTAGAATATCCTTTCCTATATTTTAAGGTGAAACGGCTGTCGCTTGCCCTTGGCCGCGAAGCGCGTTTCAGTCCGAAAAATATAGAGAAAGGATCGCGTTAGAATATCCTTTTTCTATATTTCAAGGTGAAACCTATATATGCTTATAATCTTACATATCGGCAAAAAGCCGCTTGTTTTCAAGCTACAGATATTTCCAAATATAGGTTACATTATAGCGAATATCCAGCCTAGCTTCAACTGTCCTAGGAACGATCTTGCCTAGCCAAACCATAATGTAAGCCCTTTCTTTTATTTGGCCGAAAAAACCTCCGCTTCCACACTTTCCTCGGAACGAAGGCTCGGCCTCAAGCATCCTATAAGTCTTAAGCAGCAGCCGGAGCCTGTTTGCCGCAGCTATGCAAAGTCCGGCATAATCTCCTGAATGCAATCCGGCGACTCGTACGCTTCATTGCCTACCGCATTCGTTACCGGATATGCTCTGAGCTGATACGATTCCAGCGGGTCGAGATGCTTGCGCAGCGAACGGAAATCATGAATGCGCGGATTGAGCCAATCTTCCAGCCCTTCCTCGTCGAGCACGATGGGCACGCGCGGCTGCCAGCCGGATAACGCACCTGAAGAATTAGCCGTAATCATCGTAAATGCGCGTACTTCCTGTCCCTGATAATTTTTCCAGGCATCAAAGAAACCCGCTACTCCAAACAATCGCTGGCTCGGCACCACAATATGCATCGCCCGCGGCTCGCGCTCCTGGCCATATTGCTGCCAGCCAAAGAAGCCGCTGCACGGTACAACACAACGCTGCCTGCGCAGCATCCGCTCGAAAAACGGCTTTTCAGACAAACGCTCGCAATCCGCATTTACGGAATCCTTCGCCCAGAACGGAAACAAGCCCCATCTGGCATCCTGAAGCGTCCGCTCGCCTAAACGGTCATTCATCACAATCGATACCGACTGGGTCGGCGCTATATTAAACCTTGTCACATCGCAATCAATTACATTCCCAACCTGAAACGAGCGAACCAAATCATCGACACTTGCCTTTACCGAATAACGTTCAATCATCTGTATATCCCCCTCGAAGCTGTGCGGGCAAGCTTTCCGCAACGCTCAAAATATCGTCTTGCCCATTATTTGCATAAGAGGAGGGTTTTTATTCGCTTCTTGGCTTAATTTGTCGTAAAACGCTTGCGGAATTTAAGCGGCGGCATTCCGGTATGGGAGGCAAACAGCCGCGAGAAATGCGGGGTTTGCCGGAAGCCCGTTTCCTCCGCGATGCGGGCGATCGTCCAGTCTGTCTTAATAAGCAGCAGCTTCGCCTGATCCAGCCTATAGTAGAGCAAATATTGCTGCGGCGTACAGCCGAACACCTCGGTCATACAGCGCGTAATATAATTGGTATGCAACTGCAGCACTTCGCTGAGCATGCCATTGCTGATCGGGCTGCGGTAATTCATTTTCAAGTAGGCAGCTGCACGCTCCGCCACCGATACGCCTGCTCTGGCAGCATCCGAACGCCAGCCTTCATCGAGCATTTGCAGCAAATGCAGAAAACGCTGCTGGCGCTCCCAAAATGCACCATGCGACGAGCTTTGCGCGGCATCATGCAGCTGTCCGAAAATGAGCTTCGCTTCGTCTGGATAGGACAGATGGATTTTTTTCGGCAGCCGAATAGCATACGTATAATAATCTCCCCGTAAGGAGCCCGATTGACTCCCCTCTGTCTCTTCCCATGCACCCACCGTTTGAAAATGTACCCAGTCAAACACGGTCGTCTCCTGGCAGGGCTGATACGAATAATGATAGCTGTCCGGCCGCAAAATTAGCACATCCCCAGGGCCCAGCAGCCATTTACGCTCCCCTTCCGAAAGATGCAAAGCGCCTTCATGGACAAACAGCATATCGAATACGCCAATATTGGTCCGGTTCGGATGTTCCTCACCCGCTTGATACGTCCTGCGGTTTGATTCTATAAAAAAGGGCAGCGGCGGCGAACGAAACGTTAGCAGCAGTTCCTCTGACACGACAATCTCTCCTTGTGCAACTATGTAAGTTAGTATTTATGTATTGCCCCATGTTACATAACTAACAATCGTTTGTCTACCTTTGCCGCCGGATGCGTCATAAGGGAGCAAGTGGCTTGCACGGCAAAAAAGCTTGACGGACATCGTTGTCCCGCCAAGCTGGCTCTCGCCTTATTTTTCCATCGGTTATTGAAGCGCCTGAAGGCCGCCTTTATCGTAAAAAAAAGGGCCTTTGGACCAAGCTGAAGCCAAATGCATCAGCAGCTCCGTCTTAAGACGCTCCCGAGTGGCCGCATGTTGGTCATCACTATATAAATTATGCCATTCTCCTGCGTCGTTCGCCAAATGATACAGCTCGCCCTTCGTTTCGTCTACGCGCGCCGCTGCATCCCGCACCGAACCATCGATGTAGAGGATCAGCTTCCATTCCTTCGTTCGCCACATATAGACGGGCGCCGAATGCGGTGCGGTTACCCCCTTGCCGTGAAATTCGCAGAAGCTTCCCCGCCGCACCGTCTCACCGAGCAGATCGAAGCCCGGCAGCATCGGATTGCGCTCAAGCCCTGCAGCCGCAGTCAATGTAGGCACCAGATCAATTAATTCGGCTGGCCGCTCATCCTCAGTGCCCCACTTATGCTGCTGAATATAGGAGCCCGACAAAATCATCGGCACCCGCACGCTGCTGTCATACAGATTATATTTATTGAAGCGGTAGCGCCGTTCGCCCAGCATTTCGCCATGATCAGAGACGAATACAATGAGTGCATTTTCGAGCCGGCCCTGCTGCTCCAGCTTGTCCAAAGCAAGGCCAAAATAATGGTCAAGCCACGAGCAATTGGCCCAATACCGCAGCGTTGTCCGTCTCTGCTCAAGTGGACTCATCTGCTCCCAAATGCGCTTTTTCTCCAAATAAACCTCTTTGCTGTTCGCATTTAAATCATCGGTTGCCTGTAGATGCGTGTTCTCTTCCACCTCCCAAGGCGGCTGCGGAATATCGGGAATTTGCTCCAGATCATACAAATCCTCAAATTCCTTCGGCACATTCAAGCCCGCATGCGGTTTGAGAAAAGATAGGTAGAAAAACAAAGGCCGCGAAGCATCCAGCCCTTCATCGATAAAAGCAAGCGCCTGCTCCGCCACCCAGCCGTCGCGATGATGGTTCAGCGGCAGCGTACTGGTTAGGCCAATGTAGCCGTTCGAATTTTCCTCGCCGCCCCCGAAGGAGGCCGTTTCCCGGTGATACGCTTCGAGCGCCTCCGGGTTGACATCGCCCATCATAATCGCGCCTGCCTCATAATGCCCGCTTGTACGGGACAGCCCGACTGCCCGCACCTCAAAGCCTCGCGTATCCGGCTCTTCCACGCCCTGGCCGTGGTTCCAGTGGGTTTTGCCAAAGCCCGCCGTCTGATAGCCGGCCCGCTGCATAATAGCCGGAAGCGGCTCCGCTGGCAGCCGGCTCTCGTCGAACAGGCCGCCGTAATTCGTGCGGACGCCCAGCTGCGAAGGGTAATAGCCCAGCATCATGGAGCTCCGGCTTGGGACGCACATCGGCGACTGGCATACCGCCTGATTGAACGCAATCCCTTTTTCTGCCAGCTTGTCAATGTTTGGCGTATGAATATGGGCATTGTATTTGCCGATACAATCCCATCTCTGCTGGTCGGTCATTAGAAATATAATCGTTGGCTGTTCTTCTGATTGATTGGTCATCGTTCACCTCTTCTTCCTGCTTTTATGGTTACTATATGGTTGCCTTATGATTGCTTTAAAGTTAGGCTCGGGCCTTATTTCCCCTGCCCCAAGCTGTGCAAGCGGGTCGGCTCTCCCGCACTCCGAACGACATCGCGGTAGCGGCTTGGCGTAATGCCCTCGCTTTTTTTGAACGTTCGATTGAAGTAGCTCGGCTGGTAGCCGACCAGCTCCGCGATTTCATTCATTTTCAGGTCGGAATGCAGCAGCAGTTCCTTCGCATGGTTTAAACGAACCTTCGTTAAATAATCGATAAAATTGCAATCAAACGCCTGCTTAAAGGATCGGCTAAGCGTATAGGAATTCATGCCGTAGGCGTCAGCAAGCGCTTCAAGCGACAGGACAGAGGCATATTCATTGTCCACATGCTCCTTCATCTTATAGATGGCCTGCTGAATTTGCTTCTCCTGCTTGCCTGCAACCTCGTGAATAAACACGTCGACCACTTGATGACGGAACCACCATAGCACATCGTGGGTATGGTTCAACTGCTGCAGCTCATCAAGGAGCAGCCTGCCTTCGAACAGCTGTACAGGATTGGCGCCAGCCTGCATCATTGCATGCTGAATCGTTCCAAGCAGCTGCAATAGACGATACCTGAGAGCCTGAGAGCCTGCCGCTTCGCCACCTTCCCCAGATGCCTCTGCAGCAGAAGCCTCTCCGGAAGCCAACTCGCCGATGAAGCGGCTAATGCCTTCCATCGCTTCATCCCCGCTGCCGCTGCGTATCGCATAGACGATGTCATTTTCGAGCGCAAAAGGATAAGGGCTATCTGCACCGGAGGCTTGCTGCTCCTGCTGCGCTAGATCGATAACCGTTTGCGTGCTCGCAAGCAGACGATGGCGCAGCGTCTGCTTCGCTTTCTCGAACAGCGTGGGCACTCGGCGCAGCTCAAGCACGGTACCCGCAACTACAACCGTCAGGCGCAGACCAAGCGTCTGCTCCACCTGAGCAGTCAACTCGCTGGCTAAACCGAGCAATTGCGTATGCTGCTCATCGGCATTCGACTCGCTGGCAATCTCTTGACTACCAAACGGCCCAGCTTCGCTCTGTTGATCAGCTGGCTGATCGGCTTCCTGCTCTAGTGCAGCCAAATCGCTAGCCGCATCCAGCTTAGGCAGCGCCAGCAGCACCCCAATCGAGCCATCGTGAAAATGCAGCTGCTCAGCAGCATAACCCTGCCGCACTGCAAGCTCCGCCAGCAGCTCGGATACTTCAAGTGAAGCGATATCGCCTTCACTTTGCCGCGGCGACGACTCGCTGCTTCCGAAGCCGCTACCGAAGGAGCCACCTCGAAACTGCACGACCAGCGCCGCCCAGCTGCCGCCGTCCTGCGCAGCCGCGCCCCCGAGCTGCTCCAGCCGCTCCCGCAGCTCCGCTTCGGCAAGCTCAGGCAGATGGCCCTGCGCCAGCTGCAGCAAGAAGCTCTCGCGGATGACTGGAATATGATGCTCCAGCCTGCTGCGCAGCGTCTCACGCTCCCTTTCCATTCCCCGCCAGCGCCGCTCCAGTGCGCCCAACTCGTCGCGTCCCTCCTCCCGCTGCCTCAAACCGCCACCGCTGCGCTTGTCCCCGATCAGCCTTGCCAGCAGGCCGGCCACCGGAGAATAGATGCGCAGCGAGCCGATCCATGACAGCGCAAGTGCCAGCAGCAGCCCGCCTGCGCTAACCGCTAATATAAAGCGCGAAATAAGCAGCGATGGCGCAATAACCGCCGTCATGGGCGCAGCGGACACATAAATCCAATCCGTACCGAGGCGGCGAAAGCTGCCGTAAGAGACGGAATATGCCTCATCGCCATATTCCAAGCGCAAGGACTCGCCTGAGCCGCGATGCTGCAAGTAGACTTCGCGCAGCTTTGCCGCAAGCGGCGATGCGGGCTCGCTGCCATTCATGAGCCAATTGCCCTCGCTATCGAGCAGAAAGGTCTCTCCCTCTGTATAAGGCGTGAGCGTATCCAGCAGCCGGTTCAGCTTATTCTCGTCGATCGTCGTCGTCACAATGCCCAGCGGCTTCTCCTCTCCGCCCGGCAGGCGATTGACCAGCATTGGCGCTTTGCCGCCTTCGGATCGGGTCCAATAGGCGCCCACAGACTGACGAAGCAGCGCTTTATATTGCTCGAGTTTGTCCAGATCATCGATAAAATCATAGCGGTCCGGCTTCATGACTAGCGGCTGCGGATACAGCAGAAACAGCTCCGCCTGTTTTACTAATGTATGCGAATTGTTCATAATGAGCAGCGTGCGGTACAGCTCATGCACCTGCTTGTATTTATAGACGAAGTCCAGCTGCCGCAGCCGATTATCGAATACGGGATCGAAAGCCCATTGCGAGAAGGACAGCTCAAGCGCCGACAGCTGCTCATCTATCGTCCGCGCCCGCTGCTCGATCTGCGCATGGTGCAAATGCTGGAGCACCGTTTCCATTTTCACCGTAATCGATTTATGCATGACAATTCCCATCACAAGGCCCGGAATGCAGGCGATGAGCAGCACAAGCGCCAAACTCCGGCGAAAATAAGAGCCGCGCAGCATAGCCGCCGCTTCCGTGCGCCTGCCTTTTCCTAAGCCTTCTGCAAAACGTCTGATTCCCATCGCCATCGCCATCGCCTGCCTTCCTTCGTTTTTTATGCCTCAATGCTTATGGCATGCAGCATGGGCCATGTGCCCGTTGCCTATCCTTTCACAGAACCGACCATCGCGCCCTTGGCAAAATGCTTTTGCAAAAAAGGGTACACCAGCAAAATCGGCGTTATCGCGATAATGACGGAAGCCATCTTGAGCATTTCTGACGGCGGAGCCTCCACAGCCTGGCCTGGAATGGTCAGGTCGATGGTTGAGGCGCTTTTCAGCATATTTTGCAGCAGCACTTGAATCGGCCATTGCGCCGCATCATTCAAATACAGCAGCGCCGAGAAAAACTGGTTCCAATAGCCGACGGCGAAAAATAGCCCGAATGCCGCCAGCGCCGGCAGCGACAGCGGCAAAATAATGGTCAGCCACGTCCGCACCGCGCCACTGCCATCCATCGCTGCCGATTCGCCAAGCTCGGCGGGCAGGCTGTCGAAGAAGCCCTTCATCAGCAGCACCGTCCAGCCGTTCGCAAGCGATGGCAAAATGAGCGACCACAGGCTGTTGATCAGCCCCAGCTCTCTAACGAGCAAATAATGCGGAATGATGCCGGGGCTGAACAATATCGTCAGCAGCACCAGAAGCATCAGCGGCCTGCGCAGCAGCATCCGACGCTGTGACAGCGCATAGGCGAAGGACGAGCTGATCGCAAGGCTGCACAGCGTGCCGATGACGGCCAGAAACGCGCTATTGCCGAGCGAGCGCGGGAAAGCCTTCGTCGAAAGTAAATATTCGTACGCCTCGAGGGACCATTTTTGCGGAAACAAAACGAACTTCTTAAGCAGAAATTCGCTCGGATCGGTGAACGAAACGATAAACACATAATAAATCGGGAATACCGTCACCAACGCCAGCAGCCCGAGAAACAGGCCATTAGCCGCTTGGAACACACGGTCGCCGAAACGTTGCTTCATATTGCATTGCTCCTTTTAGTAGACGCCATCCTCGCCCATCCGCTTCGCCAGCTTGTTGGCAAGCAGCACCAGAATAAGGCCGATGACAGATTTGAATAGCCCGACGGCCGTACTGTAGCTGAATTGGCCCTGCTGAATGCCGACCCTGTACACATACGTATCAAATACTTCCGCTACCTCGGATACCGCCCCGTTATACATGAGGAAAATCTGCTCGAAGCCCACATCCATAATGTCGCCCAGCCGAAGAATGAGCAAAATTACGATAACGCCGCGGATGCCCGGCAGTGTAATATGCCAAATTTGGCGCAGCCTGCCCGCTCCATCGACACGTGCCGCCTCATAAATTTGCGGATCAATGCCCGCAATCGCCGCCAAAAATACAATCGTGCCCCAGCCGCCTTCCTTCCACACCGCTTGCAGCGTCACGAGCATCCAGAACGAATCCGGGTTCGTTAAAAAATCAATTCGCGGTTGCCCAGCGGCTTCAAGCATCGCATTGACAAGCCCCTCCCCCTTGCCCAGCAGCAAAAAGGTTAAGCCGGCAATGATGACCCAGGACAGAAAATGCGGCATATAAATGACCGTCTGCACGATCCGTTTGTACAGCATGCTGCGCAGCTCATTCAAACAAAGGGCCACAATAATGGGCACGGGAAAAAAGAGCAGCAAATTCAGCAGGCTGATCGCCAGCGTATTGCGAAACAGCAAAATAAATTCCGAATGAGCGAAAAAACGGGCAAAGTGGGCAAACCCGACCCACTCGCTGCCTAACATTCCTTTGAACGGAAAATAGTTTTGAAAAGCGATCAGTACGCCCCACATCGGCACATATTTGAAAAGAATGAAAAATAACAGCCCTGGCAAAGCCAGCAAATAAAGCGATTGGTCGCGCCGAAGGCTTGAACGCAGGCTTTTCCAATATTTTTGACTGCCGCTGCGCCCCTGTTTTCGTTTATTTCCATTATCCGCAGTTGACACGCTGCCTGTTGCAGGGTTAGTTGTTGATGTGGCTGCGTTCTCCGTCGTCGTGTCATATGAATGTATTGGGCTCATTAAACGCTGCCCCTCCTCACCCTGCCGCACCGCTCCATGAAATGGGTGGGCGCAGCAGGTTGATTTTATATTATTCCTATGCACTTAATTGGTTTTAAGATAATAGCATAGGTGTTTTGCTTTGTAAATCTTGTACATCTACTTCGCATTTCGATTCAAATACGATTCCGTAATTTCCTCGGTCATTTTCAGCACCTGAGGGTCCTTGCGCGTTGCTTCTACGAACGCCGTCCAAGCGCTGAGCGGCTCGCGTCCGAGGATGATTTTCGCCTTCAAATCCTGGATTTTTTTGTTCAGCTCTGGCAAAATCAGCTGGCCCGTCTCCGATTGCAGCCCCGCGGCAATGTTGGCAGCGTACGTTTTCGCCCGCTCTTCATTGACCTTCTGGAACAGTTCATTCGCTGCCGTCTCTTCTTCCGTTCCGGCTTTCGTATCCCATACGACATCGCTCACGTTCACAATATGGTTGAAGTCGGACGCATTATCTGCCTTCAGCTTCTCGCCATCGACGATTTTTTCGCCATTTTCCAAGCGATAATGGATACCCTCCAGCCCGTCGCGCTGAATGGCATATACGTCCTCATTCATCCACGTATCAAGCAGCTCCAAAATCCGTTTCATCTTCTCTTCCGGCACATTCTTCGGAATGGCAAGAATCCCGTTGTAGCCGCCGCCCTTTGGATTGTAGCCGTTCAAATTCGCCAGCGGGTAAAAATCGGTATATTTAAAATCAGGAGCCACCTTCTTAAGCTCATCGGTATAAATATTTTTCATTGTGCCCGTCTTGTCGACGATAATGCCTGCTTTATTCGCCTTGAACAAATCGCGCACCTGCGTCAGCTTAAGCGACAGCAAGTCCTCCGGCATCATTTTATTCGCATAGGCCTCTGTCAAATATGCAAGCGACTGCTCCGTTTCCGGCAGGAACGCGGTAAAGATCATTTGCTTGGTCGCCTCATCCCACTTCCAATTGCCGTTCACTCCGGTAAAAGAGCTCTCGATCGCGCCCAAAACAGGCCCGATATTGCCGCCAAAGCCAAGGTCTGCCGGATCAATGTAGGCAGCAAGTGCCGTCGTATCTGCCACACCGTTGCCGTCCGGGTCATCTTCGACAAATGCCTTCATAACGGTTTTCAGCTCATCCGTCGTTGTTGGCACCTCAAGGCCGACCTTATCCAGCCAGTCTTTGCGAATAATAAAGAACGATTCTCCATCGACCGAGCGTGGACGCGGCACGCCGTAATTGCCGCCATCTGACAGCTTCGTCGTCTCCCAAGCAATATCCGGAATGCGGTTTGCGAGATTCCGGTAATCCTTAATATAATCAGATAAATTCCAGAAAGCGCCTTGCAGCGCCATATTCATAAACGTACTTGCGAATGGATCATTAACCATAATCAGATCGGGAATTTCGCCCGAGGCGAGCGTCAAATTCAGCTTCTCTCCATATATGTTGTTGGAAATCCACTGAATGCTCATTTTCGAATTCGTCGCCTTTTCGATCGCGCGTTTAATGACATTATCATCGGCGGCTGGCGTCGCGCTTGGCGTAATCGTCATAATGCTTAGCTCAAGCGGCGCTTCTGCGCCTTCATTGCCCGATGAAGCGCTTGGCGAGCTGCTCTGCCCTCCTTGGTTCGCACCTGTGGACTCTGAAGCTTTTCCGCAAGCCGATAGCAGCAAGGTCATGACGAGCAGCGCCGCCATCCCTCCGCGTGCCCATCTTTTTTTCCTTATTCCTGAACGTATTGCCATATCCATCTGTCCCCTTCCATTTCCTCAAAAATTTCATTTATCCCATGGGTATAATCGGCTTTAATGCAGCACATTCCCACCCGCAACCTGTCTTGTACTTTATACAATACGGCAATTTCCTGCAACTTCACTTTTTTGCACAGCCGTATTTCCCCTGTATTTTCGCGGTATAATGCGTATTTCAGCTCATAGTGCTACCTGATAGCAGGCATGAAAAAAGAGCATCATTCGATGAACCATCGAACGATGCTCTAGCTTACATAGTAAGGCTGGCTGACTTTTGCAGGACGGCCTCGGCCGCTGCTTCAGCCGTCTTGGTGAAGCATTCGCTGCGCAGCGGGCAGCTCCGGCATTCCGCCGCATTGTTGCTTTTGCGCAGCCGCTCGGCTTCGGGCAGCATAGTCTGCACGAGCCTCATATAATCCAAGGACTGCGGAATATCTGCGCCGCTTGGATAATAGGAAATCCGCTGGCCGCTCATCACCGACAAGACGTCGATCCGGCTCGGCAGCTTGCCGAAGGCGCTGTTACAAAATACGGCGGTCATGTGCTGGAACGTCAGGATGACATCCTCATCCTCGTCCACAACAAACTTTTGCACAATATAGTCGGTATTCGTCCCGTACGGATCTTCGGCGACAATTTGAAAAATTTGCGTCAGCTCCATATCGAGCGGCTCCACAAAGGTGCGATGCTGCTCGAATCGGATAATCGGCGCCGCCTCTTGCTCCTCCATTAAAAATGCCGTCAAATGTGCAACCGCTTGCAGCTTCGAATCCCAATAATGCTCGGCATTATCGAATTTAGCTACTCGCGCTGTCCACCAGCGCTCTGCCAGCTGCTTTACTACATCGGCTGTACGGGCTTGGGGCGGAAGCTCATAAAAATCATTCACAATATGGCTGACAGCGAATTGCATAAGCTGGCGACCATTCACTTCGCCTGCCCGTTTCTTCGCCGTCTGCCTTTTTATGAACCGATAGGGGCAGCGCAGCAGCTCTTCCAACTTGTAATCCTCAATCAGCTTTACTGCTGCGGATTGCTCCATAATCGGCCACCTTCTCTCTTTCAGGTCTTAACAAAAGAAGCAGCAATAGCTGCCCTGTTTATTATCCAGCTACGGTTACAAGGCCAGCTACTTGCTTGCCTAGGTTTTTGCATTGTTCTTTCTCATCATCGGAAGGGTTGTATTCCACCTTCAAGCTCTCGGATACAATTTCCGCCCCCAGCTCGCGCAGCTTCGCTTCGATGGTATCGACCGCTCCGCAGAATACGGGATAGGAGGAATCGCCCGATCCGAATACAGCTGCTTTGCGGCCGCTGAGGTCAAGTCCTTCAAGCTCTTCGTAGAAATCAAGAATTTCGTCTGGAAGCTCGCCGTCTCCCCAAGTATACGCGCCGATAATGATGCCATCGTACTCCAGCAAATCAGCTGCATTTGCATCGAAAGCTTCCTTCGATACCACTTCAACGCCCGCTTCCTGTGCTCCAGCAACAATCGCCTCAGCCATTTCCTCTGTATTTCCCGTCATGCTCGCGTATACCACAATTACCTTTGACACCTTTACATTCCTCCCAAGTGTAAATAGCCGTCGCCATTTTGGACAATCGGCCGCTTCATTTCCCATCAGCTGGCGGAGAGCAACCTATCCTCCGCGCGCCAATGGCTAAATTTATATGAACTAGGCATCCAACATTTGAATACCTTGAAACAACGTTGCCATATACAAATTGTCGCCCTGCAGATCCACATCCGTTACCGGAATACCCAGCTTCACAGACAGCAGCGTCACCTGATTGCGGATATAAGCGAGCTGGAACAAGCCTTTATCCGTACATACATAAATATCTTTCCCCTTCGCAACAATGGAGAAAATAAACTGCTTGCTAAAGCGGATGCGGTCGAACCGCCCCTTCTTGTCGCCAATCATCAGCTCGCCGCGATCACTGACGCCAATGAGATGGCCCCGGTATACAGCAAGGCTTGTAACCGCACGGTCCAGCTCAAACTCGGACCATTCATCCATAAAACGGTCGTACAGCGCGACTCCGCTTTCATGGCCAACGACGAGATATTGCGGCAGGTTCATGAAATCATATACCCGCTTGTCGGCGCAGGCTGTCTTTTCCCAGCGGCTTCCCGAATTTGACCACAGCCCATAATCCGTTGCAGCATAGCCCGTGCCGCCAAGCATCCGGTATTGATAGCAAGGAATGGCGAGACCATCATTTACCCATTCGCCATTCGTATATTGATAAAGCCCTTCGCTCGTACAGGCATGAAGCACGCTGCTTTGCAGCTGCAGTCGATTAACCATTGCCGATTGCGGCATCCCTGCGCCAAGCTTCATCCACTGCTCTTCACTGTTAATCTGATAGACGCCATAACCGACAGATGCCACATACAGCGCATCCTCGCCCGCCTTCACTGATGAGAACGGGAACAGCTGCCAATTCCACGGCTTGCCCGTTTCGGCTGGCGCATCATTCATTTGATGCTCCTTGCGATTAAACTCTGCCACGATTAAACCAGCTCCATCAATATATACTATCGTATATTATTTTTCATCATTGTATAGGTAGACAAACTGATAATGATTATCACTTTCGTAGTTTATGATAGCTATTCTCATACCTAATGTCAATCATTATCTATCGGAATTGGAAAATATCCCGGGCCGTCGACAGCATTCGCCCTTTGTTCATTCTTTTGCCATACTACCTAGCCCTTCCCCTTTAATTCCATGGTTATGCATTGCCTGCGATAATGCTATAATGAGCAACAACAAGCAAGCTGAAAGGTGAAACGGCTGTCGCCGTCCTCTGGCGGCGCAGCGCGTTCGGAAGCTTTCGCAAAATGTTAATCCCGGAAGGTGGCTGCACATGGAATATTTATCATCACATTCGCCTAGAGTTGGGCTTGAAGATATCGTTCATGCTCAAATGCATTTGAAAGACGTCATTCTCCGCACGCCGTTGCAATATAACCGCGTGCTCTCCGAGCGCTACGGCTGCAACGTCCTGCTGAAACGCGAGGACCTGCAAATTGTGCGCTCCTTTAAAATTCGCGGAGCCTACCATCTTATGCGCTCGCTGCCGCCAGAGCGGCTTGCCGCTGGCGTCGTCTGCGCAAGTGCAGGCAATCATGCGCAGGGCGTTGCCTACTCCTGCCATGCGCTCGGCATCCCAGGCAAAATCTATATGCCTAGCACAACGCCGCGCCAGAAGGTGAATCAAGTGTCCTTCTTCGGCGGGGATAGTGTTGAAGTTATTTTGACCGGCGACACGTTTGATGATGCTTATGCAGAAGCCATTAAGGAGAGCGAACGCAGCGGAACGGCTTTTGTTCATCCTTTTGATGATTTGAAAATCATTGCCGGCAATGGCACCGTTGGACAAGAGCTGATGGAAGCGTCGGATACGGTACCGGATTTTGTGTTTGTAACCGTTGGAGGCGGCGGCCTGGCAGCTGGCGTAGCTTCGTATGTAAAAGCCATTTCGCCGGAAACGAAAGTCATTGGCGTTGAGCCGGAAGGCGCACAGTCGCTGCGAGAATCGCTCGATGCCGGGGAAGTCGTTACGCTTGAGCATATCGACAAATTCGTCGATGGCGCTGCCGTGAAGCGGATCGGCAAGCTGACGTTCGCGATCTGCCGCGAATTGCTAGATGATACCGTGCCTGTTCCCGAAGGCAAAATTTGTACGACCATGCTCGATCTCTATAATGAAAATGCGATTGTAGCGGAGCCAGCTGGCGCGCTGCCCATTGCCGCGCTTGATATGTTCAGGGATCAAATCGCCGGAAAAACAGTCGTATGCGTCATTAGCGGAGGAAATAACGATATTGACCGCATGCAGGAAATTAAAGAGCGTTCGCTCATTTATGAGGGATACAAGCATTATTTCATGCTAAATTTCCCGCAGCGCGCGGGTGCGCTGCGAGAATTTCTCGATGATGTGCTCGGTCCGACCGATGACATCACCCGCTTCGAGTATACGAAAAAGCACAATAAGGACAATGGCCCGTCACTCGTCGGCATTGAGCTGAAGCACCGCGAGGACTATGAGCCTTTGATCAGCCGCATGCATATGAAAGGCTACTCCTTCATCGAGCTGAACAAAGACCCTGTGCTGTTCAATTTATTAATTTGATGAACGGCTATTCATTCACCGATTACCAAGCGTAAGCTTTAGGTGCGTCGCCGCCCGGCCCTGGGAAAATCTCATCAATGCGGGCGAGCGTCGCGCTATCAAGCTCCAGTTCAACCGCACGAAGCGAGCGCTCGAATTGCTCCAGCGTACGCACCCCAATAATCGGAGCCGTAACCGCCGGATTCGCCAGCAGCCATGCGAGCGATACGAGATCCTCAGGCTCACCCAGTTCATCACAAAGCTTCGCATATTCATCCAGCTGCGCACGATGCTTGTCCAGACGTTTGGTGTCGCCACTGCGGCGTCCGCCATTATCCCGGCGGTGATTGCCCGCAAGCAGCCCGCCATCCAGTGGACTCCACGGTATAACGCCAAGACCGAGCGCCTTCGATGCAGGAAGCACTTCCAGCTCCGGCAGACGGCACAGCAAATTATATTTGTGCTGCTCGGATACGAGCCCCAAAATCCCTCTAGCCTTTGCCTCGCCCTGTGCTACCGCAATATCCCAGCCAGCAAAGTTGCTGGAGCCGACATACCCGATTTTGCCCTGCGAAACTGCCGTTTCAAAAGCGCTCCACAATTCATTCCAATGTACGTTCCGATCCACATGGTGCATCTGATAAAGCTCAATATGATCCGTCTGCAGACGTCGCAGCGAGCCTTCCAGATGGCGGCGAATTTTATAAGCGGACAAGCCGGCTTCCCGGTTCGGGCCATCATGAATATCACTCATATCGCCATATACTTTGGTTGCCAGCACGGTGCGCTCACGGCGCCCGCCGCCTTGACTAAACCATTTTCCGATAATTTCCTCAGTACGTCCGGCGTTTTCACCCCAGCCATAAATGTTTGCCGTATCAATAAAATTAATGCCCGCATCTAGCGCAGCATCCAAAATCCGGAACGCTTCCTTCTCATCTGTATCCACACCAAAATTCATGGTACCAAGGCATAAGCGGCTAACGCGCAAACCCGACTGACCCAAATAAGTGTATTGCATAAAAGAAAGTCACTCCTTCAATTTTTTTATGATTGCCATACCCTTCCTATTATACATGATCAAAATTCCGCCACCAACCTGCAAGCGCATGCAAAACCAGCTCATCCCCCAATGAAAGCATTTAGATGGATTATGGGTAAAATTTTGATACACAGGCGAAAATAAGCCCGTTATGAGCGACAACGGCAGTTGAATGTCGTTTACAAGAGAGGGTGATGGCATGGCTATATTTTCTTCCATAATAATTTTGCTTGCTTTGATCGGGCTGTCCAATATTATCAATCGCCATCTTCCGGTTGTGCCGGTTCCGCTGATCCAAATTGCGCTTGGCATTGCGATTACCCTTATTCCGTCCGGCGTCCATATGACGCTGGAGCCCGAGCTATTTTTCATATTATTCGTAGCACCGCTGCTGTACAACGATGGCAAGCATACGCCGCGCAATGAATTATGGAGGCTTCGCGCTCCGATTTTTCTGCTCGCCGTCGGCCTTGTGTTCGTCACCGTGTTTCTTATCGGCTATGCGATCCACTTTATGATTCCGTCCATTCCGCTGCCGGCAGCGTTCGGGCTTGCTGCTCTGCTTTCCCCTACCGATGCCGTAGCAGTCAATGCTTTAGCGGGGCGGGTTAATCTGCCCAAGAGCCTGCGGCATTTGCTGGAGGGAGAAGCGCTGATGAACGACGCCTCCGGGCTCGTCGCCTTTAAATTTGCGATGGCAGCTGCGCTAAACGGCACTTTTTCCTTAACGAAAGCAAGCATCAGCTTTGTCGTTATTGCGACTGGCGGCCTTGCGGTCGGCTGCGTGCTGGCCTTCCTGATTACAGGACTTCGCGCTGTTTTGCGCAGGTCAGGTCTGGAAGATCCAACGCTGCATATGCTTATTCATATGCTAACGCCATTTGCCCTTTATTTGACCGGCGAGCATCTTGGCGTATCCGGCATTTTGGCAGCTGTAGCCGGGGGCGTCGTCCACGCCGTCGAACGCGATGAATACGATAAGGCGCGGGCCCGGAACGATGAGATGCCTGATCATACATGGCCGGTTATTTTGTACATATTGAACGGGCTTGTTTTTGTTATTTTAGGACTGCAAATCCCTGTTGTCTTCAGCACCGTTTTCGATAATCCCGCGATTAACTCACTTCGAGTGACGGGTTATGCATGCTTGATTTTCGTTATGCTGCTGCTACTGCGGTTTTTATGGACGTACGCCTTCTCAAGAGGGGGCCGTTTATTCGGCTCTGAGCAGCAGACTGAGAAGCTGTCGTTTAAAATTTTGGCCATGACCTCGCTTTCTGGCGTACGCGGCGCCATTACGCTTGCCGGCGCCTTTTCTATTCCGCTGTTTCTTATCGATGGAAATCCGTTTCCTGAGCGGAATGTCATCATTTTTATTGCGACAGCGGTTATATTGTTATCGCTGCTCGTGGCGAGCACCGTGCTCCCGCTTCTGGCAAGCAGCAGCGATACGGGCAATGAAGCAAAACGGACGGAGAAAGAGCGCCAAGGGCAGCTCAAAATGATGAATGCGGCCATTGAAGCCATCCATCAGGCGGCGAGCAAGGAAAATGAAGCAGAAACCTCTGCCGTCCTTGCCGAATATGAGCGCTGGTTCCGCATGCTGGAGCTTCAGAAGCCCCAGACAAAGAAACGAGCGGATGAGGGAATCATTGATATGCGATTTGAAGCGTTCCGTATCGAACGGGAAGCTGCCCGCCGCATGCTGGCACGGGATGAAATCAGCAAGCCGCAGTTTGAGCTGTTCGAGCAAAGCCTGGAGCAGCTTGAGCAAATGCTGGCAGGGCGCCGAAGCTTTTGGCCGATTATTATGAAGAAGCTGTTGAATTCCCTGCTGGAGATGTTATCCCTCAGAAAAACCAAATCGCATGCCAAGCTGGGCCAATCCGATCGCGAGGCGCTGAGAAGGCTGAAGCTGCGAGCCTGTGATGCGGTCATCGACTCTTTCGACAAGCAGCTGGACGAGCATGGTTCGGAGGAACGAAGCGAGCTGATCAGCCATTACCATTTTATAAAGGAAAAGCTGCAAAAGCCGAGATCGCCGAAAAAGGATGGAGGCGACGCCGACGTGCAGCGCGATTTGCATTGGGTTGCGATTCAGGCGGAGCGAGTCGAGGTGCAAAGCTTGTATGAGCGCGGGGAAATCAATCGGGACATTGCCAATAAGCTGCGGCAGTTTATCCGCAACCGCGAGGCGTCTATTTTGGAGGAAGGATAACAAGCTGGCTGATCGGTCAGGAGTCCGGGCTTGTTCCTCATGCGAGAGCTTGGCATCCACCACTATTTTCTGGTATTGTTTAAGCCATACGATGTCGCTTTGAACGGCTGATATTTTGATCAAGTGAGTGAGGGTGTTAACGTATGGCGTTGCTGCAAAATTGGATCGAACAAATAAAGCATATGGATTTGGAGCATTTGCAGCGAACGCTGGAAAGCTATCGGGAATTCGGCCCGCTGCTTGGCATCCTTTTGCCTCTGCTGGAAGCCTTTCTGCCTTTTCTGCCTCTGCTGGCGATTGTGGCGGCGAATGCGAATATTTTCGGCCTATGGTTCGGCTTTCTCTTTTCGTGGATTGGCGTTTCCGCTGGGGCCATCGGCGTCTTCTGGGTCGTGCGCAAGCTTGGAAAAAATGTCAAAGCCAAAGTCGAGCGGCGCTTCCCGAAATCGGGCCGCTTCTTCGAATGGATTGAGCATCGCGGCTTTACGCCGCTGTTCCTGCTCGCCTGCTTTCCTTTTTCACCGTCCTCGCTCATTAACATTGTGTCGGGCTTAAGCGCTGTCCCATTCCGCACGTTCATCATCGCCACCTTGCTCGGAAAGGCGGTCATGATTTTATGCGTGTCGCTGCTCAGCTTTGATATTGGAAATTTCGCGCATGAGCCTTGGCGCATCGTCGTCGCCTGCATCGTCATTGTGCTGATGTGGTTCGGTGGCAAGCGGCTGGAAAAACGATATATTCATTAGCACTCATATATATTCCCTTTCGAGGCATGCTATAGCAGAATGACCCGCCGTCATGTTGGACGGACTATGCATGCCAGGAAAGGGAGATACGATGAACGAACAGCAGTTGGACCAGGAGCAGCAGCATCAACACAATGAGATGGAGCCGATGTCGGGCGAGCCTGTAGAAGTGGCGGGTGTATACCGCAATGAGTGGAATCGTGAAGAGAAACTGGAGCGCGGCGAGGTGTTTCCAGCCGATCCCCAGATGGGGACGGCAACTTGGCGGCTGGTGGAGCTGGACTTCGACAACCATCATGAAGGGCGGACCGATCCGCGGCTCATTCCCAAAGACGATGACAATGATCCCGAAGCCCATATGCAGCATCCAAGACGCCATAAAGGCAGCAATAAGACCGAATAGCGTATGGATTGAGATTGACTTACAGCAGCTCTGTGAAAAATAGCCATGCAAAAGAAACCGCCTCTTCGTCAAATGATCAATCATTTGAAAAAGAGACGGTTTTTTTGTTACTTCTGGGCGCTGACCTTAGCCTCTCTGCCGCTCGCGTTCGTTTCCGCTTTCCATTCCTCGGTCGACATGCCGCGCTGCTGAACCTGATCCACGAGCTTCTCCAGCCTCCGCAGATGGTAGGCATATTCGAATATAGCCGACGCGACGAACACGAGCCGCTTATGCTCGTCCCGCCCCTCGCGGAAATAATCCGTCAGGTCGGTAATCAGGCGCGCTTCACGTTCCTCCTCCGGCTCGAAGCTCAGGTTCGGCTTCATCTTGCCTTCGATTTTCAGCAATATCGATTCGTGGTATTTCGTCAGCTCCTCGATCTGGTTATCGAAGCGCTGCGCCCATTTCCCCGCACCGGCGGCGGCAAAATAATGCTCCTCTACAACCTCAAGCAGATCAACGCCCTTTTGCAGCGCCTTAATCGTCTGCTTGGAGACGAGCAGCTGTCTGGCATGGCTTTTTTTGGCATGGGCGAGCACCTTGCGCTCTTCCTCAAACAAGGTGTAGCGATCCTCCAGCTTGCGCACAGATACATGCAGCGTTTCCTTCTCCTGCCGGAACACGCTTTCCTTCATCTCGTTCGAAACCGCCGTTCGCAGCAGCAAAGACATTTGCCCATAAGCGAGATGCACCTGCTCGGTAAATTGCTTGCGCGGGCGTGGGGGAAATACGAGCACATTAATCGTAAAAGCGGCCCCCATGCCGGTAAGCACCATTAAAAATCGTTGCAGCGCCACATCTAATCCTTGTCCATGCGCTTCCATAATAGCGATAACCATGACGAGAGTTACTCCGATGGTCGCTTCCATCTTCAGCCGGATACAAATAAGGATAACAGCGATACAGACGAGCCCCACCGCAATCGGCGTATGGCCGAATACTTTCATCGCAGCAAGCGCGATTCCTGCGCCAAGCAGGTTGGTCTGAACCTGATCGAGAATTTGCTGCCAGGAACGGTAGATGGAAGGCTGAATGGTTAAAATAGCAGCTACTGCCGTAATGAGGCTGGACGGAAAGCCGAAAAACTGGCTCAGAAAAATTGCCAGCGTAACGGACAAGCCGGTCTTCAGCACGCGAGCTCCAATATTCATTTGCTGTCCGCCTCCTCCAGCTGCAGCTCCGTCTCCGCTGCCTGCACGCCATTCACCCATAGCGTAATGCGGTGAAGCCCTGGATAATGCTTGCGCGTCGTCAAATCGGCGAAGCGGTGCACACGCGACAGCGCGACTTCCGCTCCTCCCCCATACTCGCGGTCAGACAGCAGGAAACGCTTCTGGGAAGGCTTGCCTGAAGCTTTAATAAAATCAATGCCGTATTCGATCCGCAGCTTGAGTGCGTCTCCATCCCGCAGCTTCATCTCGCAGCTAAACCTCGCCTCTTCGCCAATATGGACGACCGCAGGCACTGCCCGAAGCTCGGCATGCACCGTCAATGGTACGCGCTCCTCGCCATCTTCGCCTTCTCCAGCTGCATAGCCGAACAGCTCCATCAGCGCCGGATTAGCCTGCTTGACTAGCGTGCGGCAGCCACGCCGAATAATCCAGTCTGTCAGCGGATTGTCGCCCGACCACCGCTGGGCCAGCGCAACGACCACATCGGGATGGTCTTTGGCGATGTCATTGAGATTGTTCGCCACGCTTTTGCGGACGTACAGCGAAGGATCGGCCTTCAGCTTGTCCAGCAGCGGAAGGATCGGCTGTGGTTCGCGCTTGAACATCGGCAGCGCCTGCGCCCAAGGCAGACGCGGGCGCGTCCCTTCGCTCGCCAGCCGGCGTACATGCTCATCCTCATCGTCCGCCCATATCAGCATTTGCTGCATCATGCGCTCTGGCTCAGCAAGCAGAAAGGGGCGCACGGCAAACTCCCCCGTCGAATAACGGGTGAACCGTGCCAGCGCCTGCATCGACCGGTCAAAGTGCTCCGGTGCCATTCCGTACACCTCCACAAAATCCGGGAAGAAAATATAAGGCAGGCCGCGGCACTGCGAGTCGATCTGCATCAGCACATCAAGCGCGGCCTCGTAATCACTTGGAAGGAAATCGCCCAGTGCTTCGGTAATTCGGCGCGAGCGCGCCTTGAGCGCCAGCTCCTCCCATTCTCCAGCCCGCACTGCCGCCGCAAAGCCTGCCAAGTCGAAAGTCGGCAAAGCCGAGCGCACCATCGCTCCGAAATTTTCTATAAATAAGCCATCGTATAAGGCTTTTAGCGGTTCTGCCATCGTAAGCTCCTCCAGTATAATCATTCATGCTCCATCTATTATGCCATAACCCGCAACCGGAAGTAATAGCAACTAATCAAACCGCCTAGCCCTGTCTTTCTATTGAAAAAAAAGCCTGCCCGCCGCGTCATAAACTCGCGGCGGGCAGGCTGCTGCCTTTTGCTATGGCGCTTCTGGGCTCGGCACCTTTACTTCGGCGCCATTAGGGTGTGTATGCAAACCGGAGTAGCCCTGCTACTCCTTGCCCAGAGCCTAATCGAGGCCAAGCTCATCTGACGCTTCAAGGCTTGAGAAACGAAGCGTGCGATTGTTACTGAGAACACTGTGACGGAGCCGCTTTGGCTGCGACCGCGCAATTCGGGACGCTCGCTCCTTTTTTGGAGGACTGAGGTTCCGTTATTCTAGCTTTTGACCCGATTTCAGGCTATAAGCGGACAGGAAATCCGTTATCGTGCTCATCATCCCTTGAAATTGGCTAAAGGCAGCGCATTAGCGGCTCCTGAGTCCGCCACCTGTGTCTTTCCTGGTGATTCAGTTGAAATAGCGGCTGCTCTGTCCGCCAAGTCTATCTTTGCGCTGGGAGTAACCCCCTGAAACGATGAATAAGAAGCTGACTTTTTCGCTTGTCGGTTAAGCGTGGCGCGCGATTATTTTTTCGAGCTGGCTCGCAATCGCTTGCGTACCAGCTTGCAGATGCTCCTGCGTAAAAGCGACGCGGACGAATGTTTCGTCTGTATTCATCGCTTCAGCGAAGAAGCCGCCCAGACCGCGCGCTTTGCGGTCGATTTGCAGCAGCAGCTCCACCTGATGGGCATCTGGATAGAAAATAACCTCCAGCTCATCAAGCTTGCCGCGGAACGGCCCTCCAGCCGGTACAAATTCCAGCTCTTGTACGAAAGGCAGCGAGCGTCCCAAACGCGAAGCGTATTCGCAATCTGCTTCACGCAGACGGAACCCTAGCTGCTCCACCGCTCCCAGCACCATGCCCATCGCTGCATTAGGCACGACCTCAATGCGATCGTTATCGCCGGGATCGATGGCGCCGCGAATGTCGAGCTCGGTTTTCACCCATATTGGCGTTTTCCCTAATGTGAGCGGAGTTTGGAAAGGCAATTGAAAGGAAAAAGGCACTTCGCGATTTTCACCGGCTTTCAGCTCAAACGGCTGGCTGACCGGATATTTTCCAATGACGCAGTTATGTCTGTGCTTCTGGTCATTGCTCTCGCGGATGTATTCGGTCATTACGGACAGCTCAATCTTCTCAATGCGCTGCTCCACGCTGCCGCCGCGAATTTGCACGACGCCGCGCACTTCTTCACCTGGCGCATAACGGGACTTTTCCAGCAAAGTATCAATTTTTGCCGAGCCAATGCCAATGCTTGCTAATAACCGATTAAACATAAGAACACCTCACCGAATAATTTTTTTCTCGCTATTCGGTTGTACGTCGAGCCGTATCCTCGCGTTGCAAAAATTGTGCTGTTTATTATTCATGCCTTTTCTTCCGGGTCCTTGCGGTAGGGAAACTGAATAATAAAGGTCGTACCTTGCCCCATAATACTGTCCGCCTTGATGCTGCCGAGATGGTTGTCGACGATTTTGTAGGTGACCATTAGGCCAAGCCCCGTCCCTCTATCCTTCGTTGTATAAAATGGCTGGCCAATCTTGGACAGCTGCTCCTTCGCAATGCCAGGACCCTCATCCTGAATGCGGATGATGATTCGCGCCTTCTGCGCAAGCTCAAGCGTAATGCGAATGAGGCCGCCGCTCGCCATCGCCTCGATTGCATTTTTGATGACATTGATAAATACCTGCTTGATTTGATTTTCCACGCCGAAGACGTAAAGCGGCTCCGCAGCCATATTCACCCGGATTTCAATATTGTGCATTATGGCCTGCGTCTCCAGCAGCGTCACCGATTCCGCCATAATCTGGCGCACATCCCGGTAGCACAGCTGATAAGCCTGAGGCTTGGACAGCATCAGCAGCTCGCTCACAATGGATTCGATCCGTATCAGCTCGGATTTCATAATGTCATAATAATTATTGTTGCTGCGCCCAGAGGCAATGAGCTGCAGAAAACCTTTCAGCGAGGTGAGCGGATTGCGAATTTCATGGGCAATTCCCGCAGCCAGCTGGCCTGCAATATACAGCTTCTCAGAATTAATCAGCAGCTCCTCATTCTTTTTGCGCTCCGAAATATCGCGGATAATGACTTGATAAGCAAGGCTGCCCGTGTGGCTTGTGCTCGTTCGAACCAATTCCGTATGCAGCAGCTTGCCATGCACCGTTCTCCACTCCAGCTCGACTGGCTTTTGGCGCAGCAAATCCTCATTTTCCTCCTCGCCTAGCAATTGACGAATTTCCTCATGATGCTTCTCATGAAGAAAATTGTAGATCGACTCGCCGATGATTTCATGCTCGCTGTCTGCCTCAAACATCCGCAGTCCGGAAGGATTGAAATATTGCCACTTCCCCGCTTTGATAATCGCAATCGTATCCAGGGAGTTTTCGACCAGCAGCTTGTAATTCGCATCGACCATGCTGTATTTGCGGCTGATCATCCAGGTGGACAAGCAGAAGCTCAATATGAGCATCGTTGCAATGCCGAGCAAAAACGACATAAGCATCATCGAGTCGTTCATGCTATCGGTCGTGTAGATGTTCCAATACTCCACCTTCATCGCCTGCATGCCAATCGTGTGCATAACAATCATCGACAGCCCCAGAATGAGGCTGCTGATCAGCTTGCCATCCTTGCCCCTGCTTTCATACAAATTAAAGGCGACCAGCGCTCCGAAAAAAGCAACCATGATCGACACCATGAACAAATAGCGATCCAGCTCATAGCTTTTCACCTGACTCCCCAGCAGGTTGAAATAATGCAGCATCGTTGAGCCAACAGCAAGCAGCAGGCTGCTTAACGCCCTTCTAACCGGCCCGGGCCAGACAGATTCGTATACCGATATCGAAACATAGGTAAGAGCCATGCAGCACAATAAAGTGTAAAGCATAGTCCAATCCAGAACTAATGGATAAGTCGAACCGAATATGGCTAGCACATGCATCGCCCAAACCCCTAGCCCAAATACGAAAGAGCTGCCAAACTTGCGGCTAAACGCTACTATTTTTTTGCCTGACGGCGGGTAGCCAATCATGCTGAACAGTGTAAAACAGGCAAAGCAAACAATCATAAATGAAAACAGTGTAAAAAAGGGATTCCCTATAACGAATTGGTGATTCATAAAACTCCTCAAATATCCAGTAATTTACTCACAATACTGAAATTCGACAATATCCAATAAAATCCTCTCTTTTTACATATCTTTTTTCACAAAAAAAGCAGAAAATGATGCAAAATGACGAACAAGAGTCGCTCCCAGACTGGGAAGTCATGGCCTTTTTTCAAAAAAACACATCGTGCCTCTGTCAATACCTGTATTCGGAATGGCAAAGAAAATTGTTATTTTATGTAATTTTAGTATTATCTTTTTATGCCGCTGCTTTAGGAATGGTGTTTCTGGCTTGTTTTATATACAATAAAGAGCAATCAGAGCTTTTGCATGGCTGCGTTTTGCTGCGCTCGCTAATGCGATTTTTCCGGGCAAGCTTATTTTATAAAGGAGAGATTTATGATGAAAATTGTACAGGAATTTAAGGAATTTGCGATTAAGGGCAACGTTATTGACCTGGCCGTCGGTGTCATTATTGGTGGAGCCTTCGGCAAAATTGTCACCTCGCTCGTGAACGACATTATTATGCCGCCGATTGGACGGGTTTTGGGCGGTGTCAATTTCAAGGACTTATTCATTAATCTCGATCCGAAGCATACGGAGCAATTGGAGGCTGCCGGTACCGTTATCCGATCGCTCGACGATGCATCCAAAAACGGCATTGCCGTTATCGCCTATGGTCAGTTTATTAATGTGATGCTGGATTTCTTTATTGTAGCCGTCTGTATTTTCTTCCTCGTTAAAGGCATTAATATGCTGCGCCGCAGCAAAACCGAGGAGGCTCCCGCCGAAGCTGCTCCTACGGAAAAAGACTGCCCTTACTGCTTGTCCAACATTCCGCTGAAAGCGACTCGCTGCAAGCACTGCACGTCCCAGCTTGAAGCTGTCGATACAGGACGCTCTCACTAAGGAGCTGCGAGGAAATGAGTACCCGCTTTTGTCGACAAATTAGCGGTACTTTATTTCGTCGCAGTCTCTAAACGCGCAAACTGCCCTATCTTTTATACAAAGGAGTTCGTGCAATGACAGAGGAATATTTCGATATTTATGATGAGCAGATGAATCACATCGGTACAGCCACACGCTCGGAGACGCATGCCAAGGGCTACTGGCACCGCTCCTTTCACTGCTGGCTCACACGCAAGGAAGAAGATCGCCGCTACGTCCGGTTTCAGCTGCGGCAGTCCAGCAAGGATACTTGTCCGGACTGCTATGACATTACCGTCGCTGGACATCTCTCGGCAGGCGAAACGATGCGCGACGCCGCACGCGAGCTGCAGGAGGAGATTGGCGTAACCGCCAGCTTCGACGACCTGATCCCGCTTGGGCAGCTGCGTGAGGATACCGTAGGTACGGCTGGCGGCGCCAGTTTCATCGACCGTGAGGTCAGCGATGTGTTCGGCTTCGTCTGCTCCTTGCCGCTGATGGAATTACAGCTGCAAGCCGAAGAGGTGGCCGGCGTGTACGAGGCCGACCTGGAAGAGCTGCTCCAGCTGTTCGAGCACGAGCGGTCGGAGCTCGTGGTATCAGGGGTAGCTGTAAGCCAGGACGGCGGGCAGACGCCTTCCGTAAGGAGCGTGCGGGTGGAGCAGTTCGTGCCGCGCCAAGCGGAATATTACGCAAGCGTAATGCGCGCCTTGCGCGATTGCACGTAGCCGCTAAAGCAGCGACGCCAGTGGAACGCTGCTGCCGCACAGAGCGGCTTTGATTTTGACTTTGAATCTGGCTGTTCTGGCTTTGGCTCTGACTCTGGCTTTGCCTTTGGCCTTTCGCGTCAGCGCGTTGGCCCCAAGCATTTTCCCAGTTGCGATACCACTGGTCAATTAACCCGTGAATTTGATAAAACGTCGTATGGCGCGGCGCCAAGTCAAAGTCATTGATTTCCGGCTCGTTCATCAGCTGGGCAGAAATCATATGCATACAGCCATGAATGCCGCTGGATTCGATATAGCTGCCCAGCTCATCCAGCGTAGCAAAGGAGCGCGGATTATTTCGAATGCGATTTTCCGCAGCTGGATTATAGCAAGGAGCGCGGCGTATAGCTTCCGGGATTTCCGGCCACGCCGCAATCAGCCTAGTGTCATAGCCTTGGCTGTTATACCAGCTGTACACACGGTTAATGAAGTCGCGGTGAAAACGCATAAATTGATCACCGAACCCGCGAGGCGGAATGGTGCCGGGTATTACATGATGCGTATGGTGCCATACGGCATGCTCCTGGAGCAGCGGCGCGGGGAAATTCGGGATTAGCGGCATCGTTCGTCCCCTCCATTTATAGTTGTTGTCCATACTCGTTATGTCGGCCTAACCTTGCTGTCCTATCGTATGCTGATTCGCGAAGCGCGGTGACAGATTATCAAGCTATGGAAACACGTTTGAGCCATAGAGCATAGCAAGAACCGCCAAGCCCTCGGAGGGGCTTGGCGGTTCTTGCTTATTTTGGCTTCTGCGTGCGACTAGAAACGGTTGCGGTTTTCTCTTCTGATACAAATGTCAAACGAGATTGTAACCGCGTGGTCTCTACCAAACGAACAGCAGATTCTAACGCAATCGGAACGATCTGTGCAGAAGAAGTGAACGACTCGGCAATCGCAGCCGATAATGTTCTGAACCGCCCGAGCATCGTGACAGCGGATCGCTCTGACCAGCCTCTCAGCAACCTCTTCATGCTCCAGTCTTTTGAAAATTTTGCTTAATTCTTTTCCTGCATCCTGAATTCCTTCAACTGCTGGATCTCTGCGATGACAACCATTACTTCTGTTATCATTTGCTGACTCTTGGCGTTGACAGGAACAAGAAGAAGTGCGAGCCCGTTTCGATTGGCGCGATGCTGATTTAATGTTTTTCACTTGAAACTTCGATTTTACTGACATATTAAATGCCACCTCTCTCATGGTTTCTGCTATATCATATTCAAATAGAGTAAAGAGGTATGGACATGTATTCCCCGACAAACACATATCTGCTATTCCTTAATTTCCGTATAGGCCGGCGATTAGCGGGACATATTAAATGGCATCACTGGAAATGGAGGAAAATTTGTGTTTATCCAAAAAACAATCTGCATCACAACGCTCTGCTTAGCGCTAGGAGGCGCTTCCCTTCCCGTAGCCCAAGCCACTGGAAAAACGGTACCCTCTGAGGAAATCAAGCTCGACCTCATTAATAGCAAAGGAGCCGTCATCGGCAAAGCAAGCCTGCAGGAGCAAGCTGACGGTGTACATATCCGCCTTGCGGTGGACCAGCTCGCACCGGGCATGCACGGCATTCATTTTCACGAAACGGGGAAATGCGAGGCTCCCGAATTTACGACCGCTGGGGCGCATTTCAATCCGCTAAGCAAGCAGCACGGGTTCAGCAACCCCAAAGGCTTCCATTCTGGCGATTTGCCGAATATTCAAGTTGACGCGTCTGGAAAAGTAGAGGCCGAAATCATTTCGAAAAATGTGACGCTCGCCAAGGGCGAACCTAACTCGCTAATAAAATCAGGCGGCGCTGCTCTGGTTATTCACGAGAAAGCGGATGATTACGTCACTGATCCTTCCGGCAATTCCGGCGCTCGCATCGCATGCGGTGTGATTAAATAGCGATAATAGGATGCTGGATGAAAAACGGGTTAATACGTTACGATGAAACAAATCATTACACGATACTCCAACCGTATGAAAAAAGCGCGGGCTCTGGGTTTTCAGAGCACCGCGCTTTTTTCATTTCCATAACGATGAATAAACTGTTCCATCACGTCCTTCTCTCCATTCATAATTGGAAGGCAGACCCGCGTCCTTCTTAAAAACCAGCATCATCCCCGCCCCTCCCGCATATAGCTTAATTTAGGATGAGACTCCCTGCTGGCATGCTGCGGGGCAAAGGAGCGATGTTCATATGTCAGAGCAATCAAAGGCAGCAGAGCAAGCGGCAGCTGTGTTGTACCAGGCAGAGCCTGCACATACAGCTATGGTGCAACAGGTGCAAGAGCAGATTCATCGTCTGTGCCACGGACATATGCATAGGCCTGTGCGCGTGCATACGATGGATGGCCATGTATACGAGGGCTATATTGCACATGTGGACCGCTGCCTGCTGTATTTGCACTGTACCGTGCAGGACCCGCGCGCCTTCATTCCTCCACAAAACGCCATTCTACCACTCGTTCTCTACGAGCTGCTTGTCATTACCCTGCTTTACACCTAAAACGCTGTTCTTCTCCCGTTCATACCCCCATGCTATAATAGTCACAGCTTAGGGGGATGAATATGCAAATTATCGCAATGGTTACGATGCTGCTTGATCATATTGGATTGATCTGGTTTCCCGAAGATGATACATGGCGAATTATTGGCAGGCTTGCTATGCCGCTTTATGCTTATGCGCTTGTCATTGGATATTTCCGCACCAAAAACATAAACCAATACTTATGGCGGATGACGGCCATTGCGGCTTTGTCGCAAATCCCATATTCTCTAGCCTTCGCCACTTGGGAAATTAACACCGTGGGCACTCTGCTCGTTTGTCTCGTGTCCCTGAAGCTTCTGGACCAGTTGAGATCGAGTCCTGCCCTTCAAGTGTCACTGGCTGCCTTCCTGCTGCTGCTGCTCGAAGTCATTCCATGCAGCTACGGCGCTTATTTGCTAGTGCTCGTCCTCATCTACCGTTATGTCCCGAAACACGGTATGGCTCCGGCCCACCTGCTGCTCAACCTCTTTTATTTATTCTACATGGGCTGGAGCATTCAGATGTTCAGCGTTGTCGCAACCTTGCTGCTTGTCTACTCGCCAAGCATGCTGCTAGCAGCCGATACCATCAAAATTCCTCGCAGCCTATGGCGCAGTTTTTACCCGTTGCATCTTGCCATTATTGCAGCACTGCAGTATGTAATCCTAGCTGGAAAGTAGCATTTTCCAGCTGACACAATGTGTTAGAAATATATAAGCAAATTAAACAATATTCTTACGGCTGTTTCATAAGCGGCTAAAACGTTTAGGATAGAATAGGAAAAAACGATCGGAGGTGGACAAGGTCATGATGAAAATCATTACCTTCAAAAGTCGTTCTGTACCTGTTTATTATACTAACGAACAAGCCGCGTCAGTTGAGCAGCTTCATCATAAACTGCGTGAAATGGAACTCAATTTCGACTTTCGAAAAAAATGGAAACGGATCTCTAAAGTTGAAGTCGTACGTGAGGTTGCTATTTTTCAATACAGCGATGGTACTAAACTTTATCTGGAAGTTAGCTAAACACCCTCTAGCCCCCACTGGACTAAAAGGAACATCATCCCCAACCTAAACAAGCGTAAACGATTTTTTCGCTTTTTATCGACGAAACCGGTACGCGATGGAACCGAAGCATATACGGATCGCATCACTCATTTATTCCAATCGTTTAGAAAAGCCTCCTACCGCTGCGATAGTGGATTTGGAGGCTTTGTTGCGTTTAGAACCATGATCTTTATTCTAATAAAAAAAAGAGCCTGCCCTATCGCTTTCGCTTGGGCAAGCTCTATCTCAGAAGACTATGCGCCTGTTCGTTCAGGCTTGCGAATCATCGATAAATCCAGCATATCTGGCTGTGCGGGCTGGCCCAGCAAATATCCCTGCATGTAATCGCAGCCCCAGTCTCGCAGCAGCTCATACTGCTTCACATATTCGACTCCTTCAGCAATGACGCTAATGCCCAGCTTATGCAACAGCCCAATCATTGCCTCCACGATATGATGCTCAGCGCCTTCCTTATCGATTTCTCTAACAAAGGAGCGATCCAGCTTCAAAGCATGAATCGGCAGCAGCTGCAAATTGGCCAGCGACGAGTGCATGGAACCGAAATCATCCAGCGCGATCAGCACACCGCTTGCATGCAACCTAGTCAAGGCTTTAATGGATCGCTCGCATTTCGCATAATTATAGCCCTCTTTGATTTCCAGCTGCAAACGATGCGGCGGTATTCCGGTCTCCTCCAGCGTATTTAGCACCATGTCAGCATAGGCGCAGTCTGCCAGCTCTGTCGGCGAAATATTGACGGACATGACCAGTGCAGCTTGGTCCGGCAGGCTGGCCAGCATGCGGCAGGCCTGCTTGATCACCCAGGCGCCAATTGGCAATATCATGCCGTTTTTTTCTGCAAAGGGTATAAATTCAGCTGGTTGAATGTTGCCAAGCTCTGGATGATTCCAGCGCAGCAGCACTTCGAAGCCCCGCAGCTTACCCGTTTTCACTTGATAGATGGGCTGGTAGTTCAAGTGAAACTGCCCTTTGTACAGCGCCGTTCGTATGGCAGCCTCCAGCTCAAAATGCCGATTAATTTGCTCTGTTTCCGCCCGCGAATAATAGGAAATCTGGCCTTCTCCCTTTAAAACACCGCTATACAGTGCTGTTTCCGCATGGCAAATGAGCTGCTCGCTTGTCGTACCATCCTGCGGGAACAGGCTCACGCCAATGCTGGCAGTTAAATGATAACGATCGGAGCCAGAGCCTACGGGCTGCTGCACCATTCGTTTGAAACGTTCTAGCAGGCTATATCCATCCGCTTGATTAGCATCCAGCACCACAGCAACCAAAAAAGTACTGTCGCTCATTTGCCAAATTGCAGCCCGGTCCGCTCCAGCCGCCACCAGCCGCTCTTCAATCTGCTGTATCACCTCGCTGCCATAGTCCAATCCTCGAGCTCCGATGATGCGGTAAAAATGGTCAAGCTGCACCAGCACCGCGGCAAGCTTATGGCTTGCATTTTGCACTCGCAGCAGCATGTGGCCCAGCTCGCGGCAGGCATTCAGCTTTGCAGGCCATAATGCAATGACTTGTTCCTTCATATTTCCCATCCTTCGATCCAATAGTAAGTTAAATCTATGTTCTCATACAATAATTAGGAAATTTCAGCAATTACCTTTAGATAGTTGTTAGAATGTCATTTTCCATACAAAAAACCGTCTGCATAAGCCAGACGGTCCCTAAAAAATGCATGCTATTATTTCTCCTGGCTGACTGAGGAATTCTGGGCTGTGTACTTGTAGCCAAAGCCCCAAACCGTTCGAATCAGACGAGGCTCCTTTGGATTTTGCTCGATTTTTTTCCGCAGATTCACAATGTGTACATCAATAGCACGGTCGGTGACAAAGGAATCAAAGCCGCGAATGGCATTGATTAACTCTTCCCTGCTGAATACCTTGCCTGGATACGCCAAAAATAGCTTCATAATTTCATATTCCGAAAATGTTGTTTCTACCAGCATGCCTCTGACAAGCAGCAATCTCCGTTCAAAATCAAGCTGGATCGGATCCCGCTCCTCTTCGCCTTGCTCTTGCTCAACCTCTGCTCCGGCCGGCTTAATATTAGCTCTGCGAATCAAGGCCTCGACTCTCGCCGTCATCTCGTGCATGCTGAATGGCTTGCACATATAATCGTCTGCACCAGACTTCAACGCCAGCACTCGTTCTGACACTTCATTTTTCATGGATAAAATCATAATAGGTACATTCGAACGCTCGCGAATCAATGCACATATCTCCATCCCATCCATATCCGGGAGCATAAGATCCAGCAAAACCAAATCAGGTTCGAATTCCGAAATAATACGCAAGCCGTCATTTGCCAATCCCGCTTGTTTGACAGAATAGCCTTCCTCTGACAAATACATAGACAGCATATCACTCATCATGACGTCATCTTCTATAACTATAACTTTATACACTGGCGTCACCCCTTATTGGGATTGAAGATTTCTGTCGAATTTAGTCTGTCTTCTTACTATACAATATAGCTGTGACAGACTACAATAATTTGTTAGAGAATTGTTAGGGTTTTTTGTCGAACTTTTGTCACTTGTCTTGTTGCAAACATTTGAGCAAATGTGTCAATTCTTCTTCCAGCTTTGTCAGCCGCTGGCTCCATTCCCGCTCATCTATTTCCTCCTGATTGAACAGCAGCTCCAGCTCTGTCGCCGCATTCGCCAATTGATAAGCGGATAAATGGCTAGCCGCTCCCCTAAGGGTATGCACGAGACGCTTGGCGGTCACGAGATCCCTCTCTGTCATTGAAGCGATTAATCTGTCGATAAATGAAGGGTAATCGGCTTGAAATTGTTCTAACATATGCATCAAAATCGGAAGCTTGCCATTCACTCTGGCGAGCGCCTCCGGCAAATCTACTCCCGGAATGACCGGCAGCGAGGAATAAGCCGTCTGTTCATATTGCGGCTGCACATGGGGCTCATCCTCCCATAACGTCGATACCGGCAATATACCCGTTTGATTCAACCAGTGCGAGAGTACGGAATGGAGAAAGCCGGCGCTGATCGGCTTCGTTATAATATCATCCATGCCAAGCTGCCTGTACTGCTCATGATCGGCGCGCAGCACATTGGCGGTAACCGCAATAATCGGCAGCCCATCATATTTGGGATTGGCCCGAATAAATCGCGTCGCCTCCATGCCATCCATTTCCGGCATATGAATATCCATGAGAATGAGATGCCATTCCTCCCGCTCCAGCATTTCCAGCACCTCATGACCATTTTCGGCCAGACCTACTTCGTAGCCCCGTTCTTTTAACATTTCCAGAGCGACGATTTGATTGATTTTATTATCTTCGGCAAGCAAAATTTTCGCATTGCGCCCTTCCCGCTGTTCAACGGCCACTTCGCTCATCGCCCGGTTCCAAGGGGGAATAAAGGAACGCTCCGTCAAAACTCCTCTCAGGCCGTTAAGCATAGCTAACCGGGTAACCGGCTTTGTAAGCAGGGCAAGCGGACGATCCTTTTCTGGCATTTGCAGCATTTCGTCCCGCCCGAATGAAGTCGTCAGCACAGCCGTCTTCACGCCTGCCGCCACAGCCTCCTGATGGAACTCAAGCCAAGTTTCCGCCCCGTACATATCAGGCATTTCCATATCGAGCAAAATCAGCTTCGGCATCGCTCCGGCACCGATTCGGCGCAGCCGCTCCCGCGCTGTCTTCCAGGAAGCGAAGGGAACCGGGGCCATTTCGAACGATTCCAGCCTTTCGCACCAATGGTGGCGCATCATTTGGCTGTCCTCCACGATCCACACCGGCTGTCCAATCATCTCCTCGCCTAGCTCCATGCTGTAGGACGGCGCTTCTTCAAGCATAGGGAATGTAATGACGAAGCTGAATTTACTGCCGCGGTCAGCCTTGCTCTCCGCGATGAGATTTCCGCCCATCAACGTGACGAGCTTTTGGGAAATAACAAGGCCAAGCCCTGTGCCCCCATATTTCCTCGTCGTAGATCCATCCGCTTGGCTGAATGGCTGGAACAGCCTATCCAGCTGCTCCTCGCTCATGCCGATGCCTGTATCTTCAACGACAAAACGCAGCTGCACTTCCGCTTCACGAAGCTCTACCACTTCTAATCGAAGGCTGACATGGCCTTTTTTCGTAAATTTAATCGCATTGATGCATAGATTCAACAGCACCTGCTCCAGCCGCAGCAAATCCCCAAGCAGCGTGCTGGGCAGATTGTAAGCCGTATGGATCAAAAATTCGAACTGCTCCTTGCCGCCCATAAAGACGCTGAGCTGATCCGCTACCCGGCCAAGCAGCTCCTCCGGATGGAAAGCTAGCAGTTCAACCTCGATTTTCTCCGCCTCTACTTTGGAGAAATCGAGAATATCATTAATGATGCGCAGCAGTGACTCGGATGACGTACTGATTTTGTCCACATAATCTTTCTGCGAATAGGATAATCCCGTGCGCTTGAGCAGTTGGGTCAGTCCGATGATGCCGTTCAGCGGCGTTCGAATTTCATGGCTCATGAGGGCAAGGAATCTGCCTTTGGCCGCATTTGCCTCCGCCGCATCCTGCGACGCCTGAAGCAGCTCCTCCTGAATGATTTTTTGCTCCGATATGTCCCGTGCAATACAGGAGAAATAATCCTCTCCTGTTCTGCGATTATGATGGGATACGAGCACGAGCGATACATGCTTCAATTGCTTTTTCTTCGTCAAAATTTCGACATTGCCTTCCCAATACCCGTACTGCTTGGCCAGCTCTGAGCCATTCATGAGATAAAAGAACATTTCACTGCTTAGATGCCCACTCAGCGAAGAAAGATCCATTTCCTCCTCATGGATGCCGAGCATCTCCTTGCCCGCCTGATTAATGTAGATCATTTCGCCCTGGGAATCGACCGAAGCGATCAAATCTTTGGCAGAGCCAACGATATCAAGCAGCCGATTGCGCGATTTTTCCACCTGCAGCTTGTCGGTTATATCCAGAAACATACCAACGGCTCCTGTAAATTTCCCATTTGCATCCCGCAGGCCATTCGTGCTGAGCAGGACGGGAATGCGTTTGCCATTTTTCGCAATAAAGGTCCATTCCCGCTCGTAGGAAAACTCGGCATTGCGCAGCTCCTTGAGCACATCCAGTCCCGGTATCACCTCGCGGCCCAATTTCTCCCTAAGCTCCTCGGCCGTTATCCGGATTTCCTCCATGTCCATGAACAGCAGCGGCGTCGCATGCCCCGACACTTCTTCTGTCTTATAGCCGATCATTTCCTCAGCCTTCTTATTGAGATAGGAAATACGGTAATGCTCGTCGAGGACGACAAAGGAATATTGATTTTGATTAATAATCGCTTCCAGCCGTTCAAACATTCTTCTTAGACGCACAACCATGACGTTCACCGAACGCGACAGCTTGCCTACCTCGTCCCCTGGCATTTCTGACAGATGCTCGGCATCAAACTGGCCAGCGGCTGCCTGTTCGGTGACGATCAATATATTTTTCAACCGATTTACCATATTGGCAAAAAAGAGATAGCACAGCAGCACAATGACAAGCTCTGAGCCAACGAGCGTCAGCAGAATGCTCAGCAGAACGGGCAGCGTCCCAATCTCCAAATCCGACATCGGCATTTCAAGCATAAAATGCCAAGCAGCCACACCATCCACCTTGGAGTGAAATACTGCGTATTCATTCATATTTGAGGAAATGATCTCCATGCCATCCTTATTGGACAGCAGCTTTTCATTCACCTGAATTTCCTGTAAATTCCCGTTCATCATGGCAGTCTGCGGCAATACCCCATCATCCGAACAGAACAATACTACGCCTTCCTCGTTATACAGCCAGAAGGTGGCTGCATCCGGCTTGTCCAATTGCAAATAAGGGATAATCATATCCATATCAATAGCTGCATAGACGATTCCGGCAATTTGATTTTCTTCATTGTAGACCGGAACGGCTATGACAAATTGTTCTTTTGGCGAAAGGCTTGTTTTGAAAGGATCGCTGATCAGCACCTTCCCTTTAATCGACGTCTGGAAGAAGGAATGGTTGCTCAAATCAAACGGCGTGCCATCCGTACGTATGGCCATGCCGTCCTTGCCCACAAAGCCAAGGGAGCGGAAGGCAAAGCCTGCCCGCACAAGCTCACGGTTAAAATAGCTGAGCTTCTCTTCGTCTTTTCCATAACGTACGACATCGGTTCGGCTAATGACTAATACTTCCGCCCGCCTGATTGCAAGCCAAGCAGACAGGTTATTCGCACTGCTGTTTAGTTGGCTTAATGTTTTCTCTGTTGCGGAATCAATCATTCCCTGTCTTAAGCCCATATAGTTAATAATGCCGGCAAACAGCAGCGGAATAAAGGTAATTAATACTATAACCAGAAGTCCCTTGACCCTAAGAGACGTGTTGTTCAAGCGGCTCACTTCCTATCCGACAAAGTTTGTCAGTTGTCCCGTTTATTATACAGCCTTTACGAAAGCGGGAGAAGCAAAAACGCCAAGGCGGAGGGCCCTGGCGTTCAAAAAAGACAATGGTTATTTTAGATGGTGCCTCATTGCTAAATTCGCTTGCCTTAATCTTTTAAAATCGATTCAATACGAGCCAGCTCATCGCTAGAGAAGTCAAGCGAGCTGAGTGCCGCAACGTTATCATCAATTTGCTCCACACGGCTTGCGCCGATCAATGCCGATGTTACCCGGCCGCCGCGCAATACCCATGCGAGCGCCATCTGTGCAAGCGTCTGCCCGCGCTCGGCAGCATGAGCGTTAAGCAGCTTGATTTTCTCAAGCTTGCCTTCCGTAATTTGATCGGATTGCAGAAATAAGCTTGGTCCTGCCGCGCGGGAATCCTGCGGGATGCCGTTCAAATAACGGTTCGTCAAGAGGCCGCCAGCGAGCGGCGAGAACACGATGGAGCCGATGCCTTCCGTATCAAGAACATCCTGCAAGCCATCTTCAATCCAGCGATTGAACATCGAATAAGAAGGCTGGTGAATGAGGCAAGGCGTGCCAAGCCGCTGCAAAATAAGGGAAGCTTCAGCCGTCTGCTCCGCACTGTAGTTGGACAAGCCAACATAGAGCGCCTTGCCTTGGCGAACGATATGGTCAAGCGCAGCCATCGTTTCTTCAAGCGGCGTGTTCGGATCTGGACGATGATGATAAAAAATATCTACGTATTCCAGCCCCATACGCTTAAGACTCTGATCAAGGCTCGCCACCAAATATTTGCGCGAGCCCCACTCGCCGTAAGGGCCTTTCCACATATAATATCCGGCTTTTGTGGAAATAATAAGCTCATCGCGGTAAGCAGCCAAATCCTGCTTGAGCAGTTGGCCGAATGTCTCTTCAGCAGAGCCAGCAGGCGGCCCATAATTGTTAGCAAGGTCAAAATGGGTAATGCCCAAATCGAAAGCGCGGCGAACCATCGCCCGTCCATTTTCCAGACGATCCGTACCGCCAAAATTGTGCCAGAGGCCCAGTGATACTGCCGGAAGCAGAAGTCCGCTGCGGCCGGTACGATTGTATTTCATCCCGTCATAGCGGGAATTTGCAGGCAAATACGTCATCGATTAACATCCTCTCTACTATTAAAATTAAAAGTTGGAAACTTTCATTTTATACTTCAAACCAAATATAAAGCGCTTGCCTCCTTCATTGTACACCGCTAAGACGCATGGCGCAAAAAAGCAGCTCCTGCTGAAATCCCTTTATTTTTATTTAAGATTAAGGTTTTTTAACCTGAGTTTTGTTATAGTAGGTTAGACAAGCGTAAACGGTTACGGTGAGCTGGCCTTGATCACCGCAACGTTTCGCGAAACCATTATAAAAAGCGTGTAAGATGATGAAGGGAGTTTGAAGAATGGATAACCAAGAATCGCAGCGTAAAGAAGAAGAGTTAAAAAATGCTGCGGAGCAAGAAACCAACACACACGAGGACAATCAACATACGACTGAATCAACAATAGCTTCACCGAATGCGGCAGGAGGGGCGCCTTTGGGCGGATCAACTCCCCCGCCACCCCGTAAAAGCGGCAACGGAGCATGGATTGCACTTTCAGCAGTTTTAGCTATTTTGCTAGTAATCGTCGCTATTAAACCGGTATTCGGCGGTGGCAACAATGCAGCCGTTGCAACGGTTAACAAAGTCGACATTACGAAAGAAGACCTTTATGAGGAAATGCTGAAATCAGGCGGTAAAACAACGCTCGACAATCTGATTACACAGCAGTTGATTACGCAAGAAGCTAAAGCTTCCAATGTTACGGTTACAGAAGCAGATATCGATGAAGAAATTAATACGCTGAAAGCAAGCTTCGGCACGGACGAGCAGTTCAACGCCGCGCTGGCACAATACGGCGTAACGCTGGAGAGCCTGCGTAAAGATGCTGAGACGCAAGTGAAAATCCGCAAGCTGCTTGAGCCATCCATTACCATTACCGATGATCAAATTAAAGAAGCTTATGAGCAAAACAAAGCTTCCTACGGCACAGGCGAAGAAATTAAAGCTTCGCACATTCTGGTAGCTACGCAAGAGGAAGCAGACGCTATTTTGAAACAATTGAAAGATGGCGCTGACTTCGCAACGTTGGCGAAAGAAAAATCAACCGATACAGGCACGAAAGACAACGGCGGCGATCTTGGCTTCTTCGGCAAAGGCGTTATGGACCCTGCTTTCGAGGAAGCAGCCTTCGCACTGGAAGTTGATCAAATCAGCGACGTCGTTAAATCGAGCTTCGGTTTCCATATTATTAAGAAAACCGGCTTTAAAGCGGCAACTTCCCCGACTTTTGAAGAGAAGAAGGAAGAAATCCGCAAGCAGCTGCTGAATCAACAAATTCAAGAGAAATCAGCTACTTGGATTCAAGAGATTCGCGACAAAGCAACGATTACGAATACGCTCGAAGAGAAAACAGAAGAAGAAACAGACGCAAGCGCAAATCCAGACGCAGCTGTTTCTCCAGAAGCAAGCGCGGCACAATAAGCCCAACCGAATAAGGTTCACATGCTTATGAACGTGCTTATGAAGCAAAAAAAATCGCTGTCCGCCAGGCTTAATGCCTTTGGGACAGCGATTTTTTAGCTTTGCAAGGCAGCCCCTTTGCTCACGGTCACTTCCTTGCCGCTTGCCTTCAGCCGCTCTACCACTTTATTGAGTGCCAGCTGCGCCGTATGATCCCAAATGCGCGACTGGCTAAGGTCGATATGAATTTCGTCAGCTTTGCAGTCCAGCTCGATTAGTTCTTCAAGTCCAGAGGACGAAGCGAAAAACAGCTGTCCATACACCCGATAAGTCCGCTTGCTGCCTTCCCATTCGCTATGAATGTGCAGCTTGCGTGACACCGACACAACGAACCATACGAAGCTGATAAGCACGCCGACCAGCACGCCAGCAGCCAAATCATGCGTAAACAGTACCGCAGTTACTGTCGCCACCATGACGACCGTTTCGGCAAGCGGCACACTGCGCGGCTTGAATACCGAGCGCCAGTCGAAGATGGCGATACAGACCATAATCATAATGCCGACTAGCGCCGCCATCGGCACCTGCGCCAGCAGATCGCCGAACAGAACGGCGAGCAGCAAGAGGAACAAGGCGGAAACGAGTGTAGACAACCTATGCTTCCCGCCCATTTTCACATTGAGCACCGATTCCGCTACAAGCGCACAGCCCGCCATACCGCCGAAAAATCCCGCGACAACATTCGCAACGCCTTGTCCGCGCATTTCCTTATTTTTGTCCGTACGCTCCCCGGTCATTTCATCGAGCAAATTATGCGTCAGCATCGTCTCCGTATATCCAACGACAGCCAGCGACAAGGAATAAGGAAAAATGATAGCTAACGTCTCCCAGCTAAGCGGAATATTCGGCAGCAGAAACGATGGCAGCGAAGCGTCAATTGCACCGACCCGGGTTACACCGTCCATGCCAAACACCCAAACGGCGAACGTGAGCACGACAACCGCCACTAACGGCGATGGAATCGCCTTGAAATAACGCGGGAGAAAATAAATAATCGCCAGCGTCGCCGCGACTAACGCATACATCAGCCACGACTCGCCCTGAAAATAACGCAGCTGCGACAGGAGGATGAGAATCGCCAGCGCATTAATAAATCCGGTCAGCACGCCCTGAGGCACATATCTCATCAGCTTGCCCAGCTTAAATACACCCATTAAATATTGCAAAATTCCGGTCAAAATCGTAGCTGCAAACAAATATTCGATGCCATGCTCCTTTACAAGCGTCAGCATCAGCACCGCCATCGAGCCTGCGGCTGCGGAAATCATGCCGGGACGACCGCCAAGAAACGTCGTAACGAGCAGGATACAGATTGAAGCATAAATTCCGACAACAGGCGGTACTCCCGCCATAAACGAAAAAGCCAGCGAATCCGGCACCAGTGCGAGCGTCGCCGTCATGCCCGCCAGCACATTCACCCGCACATCGGTCATCCACTGTCGTTTCCAAGATAAACTGCTCATACCCTTTTCACCTAATATCCTTCGCCTTTGCCGCCGTTCGCGATGGCGACGCTTGCGCTTGCACCAATGCGGGTGGCGCCAGCAGCAAGCATTTTGAGCGCGGTTTCCAAATCTCGCACGCCTCCGGAAGCTTTAACACCCATGTCTGGCCCAACTGTACGGCGCATTAGCGCAATATCTTCCTCTGTTGCGCCGCCTTTGCCGAAGCCGGTCGACGTTTTGACAAAATCGGCGCCAGCCTCCTTGCAAATTTCGCAAGCCCGCACCTTTTCCGCATCCGTCAGCAAGCCTGTTTCCAAAATGACCTTTACGATCGCCCTGCCCTTGCAAGCAGCCACAACCGCCTCAACATCGCGCTTCACGCCTGCTTCGTCACCTGACTTCAGCAGCCCAATGTTCAGCACCATGTCCACCTCGGTAGCCCCGCAGGCAATCGCATCTTCCGCTTCCGCTGCCTTCGCCTTTGAAGTCGTTGCGCCAAGCGGGAAGCCCGCTACCGTCGTAATGCCTACGCCAGAACCAGCCAGCTGAGCAGCCGCAAGCGCGACCCAGCCTGCATTCACGCAAACGGTGGCAAAATGATACGTTTTCGCTTCGGCACAAAGCTGAATGATTTCCTCTTTTGTCGCGTCGGCCTTTAGCATTGTGTGATCAATAACTCCAGCTACATTCGCTGCATTCGTACTGCTCATTAATAAATCCCTCCACCTATCGTCTCTCTAGCCCGTCCCTTTCACGCCTCCGGCTTGTAATCCAGCAGATGCTTCGCCGTAATGTGATCGGTAATCAACGTATTCGCATATTGACCAGCAAGCGCACCATACACCGCTTCGACCTTGCTTGGGCCGCCAGCTACCAGCACGGACCATTCCTTGCGCTTCAGCTCGCCCAAATCAATGCCAATCGTGCGCAAGTCCAGCTCCTCGCTGACCAACTGCCCGTTAATATCTATGAATCTTGAGCAAATATCCCCTACGCCGCGCGAGAAAATAATGCCCAAATCCTCATCGGAAAAATAATTCGCCCGCATCAGCACCGAATCCTCGGTTGGCGCTCCTACGGTAACAACAGCGATATTCGCTTTTTTGCCCATATCAAGAATTTTGCGTATATGACGATCCGCTTCAATCGCATGCTTCACAACCGCATGGTCAACAATAGCTGGAAGCGGAATCAAATAAGGCGACGTTTGATAAGCTTTAGCGAACAGCTGCGCGATCTCGTGGGCATACGTATCGGTCTCGGAATGGCTGACACCTCCGTTGAGCTGCACCACCTTGACCTTCTTCGCATGCTTGTTCGGCAGACGGGTCGCTACTTCATATAACGTCGTGCCCCAGGTAACGGCTATCGTATCGCCATCCTGCACCGTTTCATTCAGAAACGCAGCGGCAGCTTCTCCAATTACCCGCTTGGCCATCGCATCCTCATACTTAGGTACCGTGGCTACAATTGCGCGCTTCAAGCCGAAGCGCTCCTGCAATTGCCGCTCGCGGTCCGCATTGTCTGCTGCCGGGTCCATAATCTTGATCTGTACGATACCGTCAACCTTCGCCTGCTGCAAAAAACGCGAAACCGTTGGACGTGACACGCCGAGCTTCTTGGCTATTTCCTGCTGATTGTAGTCAAGCTCATAGTACATGCGCGCTGCTTCAATCATTTTCATCTTTTTGTCGCTGAGTTCCTCCATCGGGCATCTCCTTTGGTGAGTCGCTCTTCCACATTTATCTATCTTGAGAATATGTTCAAAGAATTGTAAGCAATATTTCAGTTTCATTATATAAGGAAAAAAGCAAAACAACAACTACAGCTTTTGGACAGGATTTTCATGTCAACATGTGGAATACGTATAAGGCGCGACCATAAACGACATTCTGATGGGAGGTATCACCTGCTATGTTGAACAAGTTTAAGTGGTTCACATCCATTCTTTTGACCGCAGCCCTGCTTCTAGGCGCTGCAAGCGTCTCGGCGGCTGCATCCACCCCAGAGAAGGCCGGCAAGCATATTACGCTGCTGCATACGAACGATATGCATGCCCGGGCGGTAGAATCCGAAAGCAACGGTGAGCTCGGCTTTGCACGGCTGGCCGGAATTATCGACAGCTACAGGGCCAGCAATCCGAACACGCTCCTGCTTGATGGCGGCGATGCCATTCACGGCACTACCTTTGCCACGCTCGTAGAAGGCGAAAGCGTCGTACGCGTCATGAACGCAATGGGCTACGATGCGGCAGTCCCCGGAAATCATGAATTTAATTATGGCTACAACCGCCTCGTCGAGCTAGAACCCCAAATGGAATATCCGCTTCTGAGCGCCAACATTAGAGTAAAGAAAGACGATTCGCCGCTGTTTCATCCTTATGTCATTAAAGAGGTGGACGGCGTGAAAATCGGTATCTTTGGCCTGACCACACCCGAAACCGCCTACAAGACGCATCCGAAAAATGTCGATGGACTTGTGTTCACCGACCCAGCCGAGGAGGCGAAAACGATCGTCGCCGAGCTGAAGGACCAGGTCGACGTCATCGTGGCACTCGGCCATATCGGACAGGATGAGTCGAGCGTCGATACGAGCATTGGCATTGCCAAGGAAGTTGCCGGCATTGATGTTTTTATTGATGGGCACAGCCATACGGTGCTGGAAAAAGGGCTTGAAGCTGGCCATGGCACCCTTATTGCAAGCGCCGGTGAATATACCAAATACATTGGCGTCGTCGATTTATGGATCGATCAAGGCAAAGTAATCAGCAAAGAAGCCAGGCTGATTGATTACAAAGCTGCTGCAGCAATTGCCCCTGATCAAAAAATTGCTGAGCTGGTCGATTCCATCGTCGCTGAGCAGCAGAAAATCCTCTCAACCGAGGTTGGCGAAACCGCTGTGAAGCTTGATGGCGAGCGCGAGCAGGTTCGCGCGGGAGAAACGAATTTAGGCAATTTGATTGCCGACAGCCTGCGCTCAATCACGAAGGCCGACATCGCCCTAACGAATGGCGGCGGTATCCGCGCTTCAATTGATGAAGGAATCATTACGCAGGGCGAGATCATTACGGTGCTGCCTTTCGGCAATCAAATCGTGACGCTTAACGTCACAGGCGCCGATATTAAAGCCGCTTTGGAAAATGGCGTTTCGGATTATCCGAATCCGAAGGGCGCTTTTCCGCAAGTATCCGGCATCGCCTTCAAGATCGATACCGCCAAGGCAAAAGGCTCGCGTGTCCATTCCGTTACGGTAGGCGGCGCTCCGCTCGATGCGAAAAAACAATATTCGCTCGCGACGAATGATTTTATAGCAGCCGGCGGCGATGAATATACGATGTTCGCCAGCTATCCGCAGGCCGGCATGTTTGGCGCACTGGACGAAGCGCTCACGAGCTATTTGCGGGAGCTTGGGACAGCAGCAAATCCAGCTGTTGAAGGACGTATCACGGAGGGAACAACGTCTAGCTCCGCTTCCCCTTCTACCAGCACGAAGCCTAAGCCGGAAGTTATCCAGCCCGGCCCGTCGTCTCCGGCAGGCACCACTCAGGAGGAGCCTGCGAAGGCTGCCGACTATGCCAACTACATGGTGAAAAAAGGCGATACGCTCTGGTCGATTGCGAAGCGCTATAATACGACGTGGCAGGCGATTCGCGACGTAAACCAAATTAAAAATCCCGATCGCATTTACATCGGACAGCAGCTCAAAATTCCGGCATAGCAGCAAAACAGCCCTCCGCCATTTTTAAATGGTGAAGGGCTGTTTCTATTATATCTCTGACATGTCCCGGCTAGGCTTGCATTGACTTGCTGCTGGAATTGCGGCGCAGCCTGCGTTCAAAGCCTACATACAGCACAATGTACAAGATGAAAAAACCGCCAGACAGCAAATACATCGTCGAATAATTGGTCACAGCCGCTACAGCTCCCAGCAATATTGAACCGCTTCCGATGCCGATGTCAAAAGCATTGTAATAGGTCGCCGTCGCTACGCCTCTGCGCTCTGGCTCTACGAGATCGATAACCCAAGCCTGCAGCGCTGGGAACAGGGCCCCAAAGCCAAAGCCATAAAACAGCCCCGACAGCAGCAGCATCGCCGTAGAATGCGTAAAATAAAGCATGACGCTAGCAATAATGCATAGAATAGCAGCAGGCAGCAGCACCCACATGCGCCCTTTGCGATCAAACAACGGGCCGCTAATAAAGCGGATCAGAAACTCGCTGATGGCCACGACAAGGAAGAAAATGCCGACACTGCCCAGGCCCTGCTCTTTGCCAAACAAAGCGATAAAGCTGAGCACCGTGCCGAAGGGGATGCCGATAAGCAGGCCAAGCAGCGAAGGCATAAACGCCTTGCGCTCCACGACGCTGTCCATCCAGCTTCCCGTTTCCGCCACAGGAGCGGCTGCGGCTGGCGCCTTCTTCTCCACACGCGGAAAACGGACAAAGCAGGTACTGATCAAGCTAAGCAGCATAACAACTGCCCCGATTAAAAACAGTGCCTTAAAGCCATATTCCGTCATAATCCAAATGCCAAAAAAGGGTCCTAAAGCGAATGAGATCGAATTCCCTGTCGCAAAAAAGCCCATGCCTTCCCCTCTTCGAGAGACTGGCACTAAATCGGATGCCGCTGTGCCGAACAGCGTCGTTGCAATGCCGAAGCCGACGCCGTGCACGACGCGCAGCACAAGCAGTACGGCAAGGGTCGCAGCTAAATAATAGCCGGTAAGCGCGATAAGACTGATGGCTACTCCAAGAAGCAGCAGCTTCTTCTGGCCCAGCCGCTTTATGCCATAGCCTGTTCCAAGCCGGGAAATGACGGCCGTAAACGTAAATAAGCCCATAATTAGGCCAATTTGTGTTTGGCTGCCTCCCTGCTCCGCGGCAAACACGGGAAGTGTCGGCAGCAGCATCTCAAGCGCCATAAACAGCAGCAGATTAGAGCCCATTAATAAAATGAAATTTTTTGACCATAGCGCCTCGCGCATTTTTCTATCTCCTTTATGATTTCAATCTAAGTATGAGAAGTTCCGATCCCCTTACGATTCGTTCATCATATAGCAGTTTGAATACCCTGTCTACGATGAAAACGACTGTCTTCAATTTTCTATTGCGGTCTTCGGCAAGTGTGATAACCTGTAGGAGAGGTTGTCTTCAGAAATCTCATTTTCCACGCGAAGTGAGGAGCCTGTCTATGAAACAAATGATAAGCGATGAACGGCTCGATGGGATTATTTTCAAAAAATTTATTGTTCAGCTTATCCGTAATTATCTGTTTGGCGGGGCTGTCGCTGTCCTTGGGGTAGGAAGCATCCTCATCTTTTCAACCTTGCAGCTATCCAGCATTGAAATTTTTCGGCTGGCGCTGCTGCTCGTCGTTTCGCTGATCATCATGTTCAGCTGCGAATGGCTGGCTTTCAAACGGCATATTAAGCCTATACGCGATATTTTTTACATAGAAGCTACTTCTGCCCAGCTCCGAGAGGCATATTTGCAAGTACATAACTTTCCGCTTTTATCGGTTAAACGGATCGCCGGTCCCCATTTTCTAGGTTTGGCGATTCCCGTTGGCAGTCTCACTTATATAAGTATAAAGCTGCAATGGATCGTATTTCCTTATTACTATATTGCGATAGGCGCGGCATGTGCGGTGCTGATTGCGGCGATGCATGCCATGCTTGAGTTTTTTCTGACAACCAGGGCGATACCGCCGCTCATTACGCATATACGCGCGATGCATATTAAACGGTTTAACGCTGATTTGACGCTGGAGGGGCAAGTTCTGGTGACAATCAGGCGCAAGTTTCTGCTCAGCGCTTTTATTATCGGAACGCTGCCGATGCTTATGTTCAGCCTGGCGACGCAAATTCGCATAGAGGGGTACGCCAGTACCAGCTCCGCTTCTGCCGCCTACTGGCAATGGGCCGTCCTCATTCTTATTATTGGCATTTTATTTTCCTGGCTTAGCGCATCGCTGCTCTCCAAGGATATTCAGTCGCCGATCGAGACGCTTCAGCAGGCGTTGGTCAGCGTTCAGGAAGGCAATCTCGACCATAAGGCCGAGGATATTTATTCGGATGAGTTTTCCAAGCTTGTGGCCGGATTCAACCATATGGTCGATGGTCTGAAGGAGCGCGAGAAGCGCAACGCCCAACTGCTGCAAAGCTATTTCATTACCCTAGCTGCGGCGCTTGAGGCTCGCGACCTCTACACCGCCGGGCATTCCGAGCGCGTAGCTGAATACGCTGTGCTCATCGGGAAGCTCGCTGGCTGGGACGATTCCGTTCTGGATACGATTCGCAAGTCGGCGCTGCTCCATGATATTGGCAAAATCGGTGTCCGTGACGCCGTGCTGCTGAAGGACGGCAAGCTGACTGACGAGGAGTTCGATCAAATCAAGCAGCATCCGATTTTGGGTGAAAATATTTTGCGGCGCATTGAGCCGGCTGATGCGATGGAGCATCTGCTGCCGGGCGTGCGCTCCCATCATGAACGTTTTGACGGCAAAGGCTATCCCGACGGGCTCGCAGGCGAAAATATTCCGCTGCTCGGCAAAGTCATTGCCATCGCTGATGCCTTCGATGCGATGACCTCTGATCGCCCCTACCGCAAGGGCATGACTGTATGCAAGGCGCTCACCATTTTGGAAGAAGGCAAGGGAACCCAGTGGGACCCTGGCCTTGCAGAGCTATTCATCCGCTGTCATAGGGAGCAGGAGCAGCAAGCTTCAGAAGATACGCGTGCAGAGGCGTAAGCGAGCTCTGACTCTCGATGCACGGCATGCAGCATAAAGACCAAAAAAATCCGCCTGCATGAGGCGGATCTTTTTATAAAATCGTTTGAATGTTTGGATTAACGTTTAATTAATTGGAAATCATCATAATGGAAGCCCGGGGAAACAATACAGGAGAACAGCGATGGCTCGTCGCCAATCGGCTGCGACATTTGCCACTCGCCTGCTGGCACTACCGCTTGCGGCTGCTGGCCATTCAGCACATCGCCGCCTACAATAATTTCCTTTCTAAGCGTTGGGTCGTCTGAAGTGCCGCCCAGGGAAAGGGTAATTGGGCCGCCTGAATGCCAAATCCACAGCTCATCAGATAGTACTTTATGCCAATCCGACATCTCATACGGATGCAATAAAAAATAAATCGAGGACGCTGCGGCACGTGGTCCGGAATAAGCCTCACCAAGCAGCTCCTGCGGAATTTGGAAGGAAGCCTTCCACAATTCTTTATACCAACCGCCCTCTACATGCGGTTGTAAGCCCAATGCTTCAACTAACGGCGAAATCGCCTTGTTCGCTTCACTCATCATTCAATCTCCTTCCAGCTGGAAAAAATGCTTATTTCATTTAATTCCCCCAGTGTATCCAACACTTGGGACAACGTCAATACCTTTCGCAGCAGCCTTGTGACATTCGGCCTACAATCATTTATAATAGTAATAAGAGACAGGGGGTGAATAGATGAACAACAACGTTTTGCAGCAGCTGGCAAGGCAAAGCCGGTTAGTGAAAGGCCTGATCATACTAGCATTGCTGTGTACAGCCATACTATTTGCTTATCAGGCGGAGGACTTGCCCGAGCTGAAATCTCCCTCCGACCAACTGACGATTGCAGCAGGGGACCAACATGGTGTCGCGATCCGATATCAATCCGGCATTTTGAAGCAGCTTTTCCAGATGACGCTTATAGGCATCACCATTATTTTAGGAATACTCGCATGCCGAAAGCAGCGGCTGATTCCACTATCCATTCGCCGTGCCTTTATACCTCAGCAAATAAAGGATTTATTTTTGATGCCTGTTAAATTCACCGGAAGCTTTATATAATCTATTGCCAGCATTATACGTATCCGTCCTATCACGATACCCACACAAACTCACGATATAGGAGCTGGCGAATATGAATATTAGAGAATCGGATTTACCAGGCATTGGACGTAAGTATCAAATGGAGACGAGAGGCGGCGACAAGCTCGTTGTCGTCATCCATGATGACGGAAGAAGAGAAATGTACCATTTTGAATACGATGATCCAGATGACAGCATTTCCATGGTTTCCATGGATGACGAGGAGGCCCGTCAGGTTGCTGCCATTATTGGAGGAATGACCTATACGCCGAAGGCGCTTGAGACGATTGAAGTCGCGCTCGACGATTTGACTATTGAGTGGTATAAAGTCGAAGCCGGAGCAAGCTGCGTAGGCAAAACGATCGGAGACTCTGATATCCGCAAGCGGACGGGGACGACGATTATTGCCGCGATCGACAAGGACGGCAAGCATATTAATCCGGGTCCGGATTATATTTTCAAAGCCGATTCTACACTGATAGTTGCAGGTGAACGCCCGCATCTTAAGACGCTTAAGCAGCTGCTCGTGAATGGGAGCCGTTAATTATGGATCATCTGGTGCTGGAGATTGGTCTCGCCGTCACTTTGATTGCCCTAGTCGGCTTAATAGCAAATAAAGTAAAATTTTCAGTCATTCCGTTTTATATTTTGATCGGGATGGCTGTGGGGCCGCATGCTCCTAAATTCGGCGTTTTCGACTTCCGCTTTATCGAAAGCGCCCCCTTCATTGAATTTCTCGGCCGCTTAGGCGTGCTGTTCCTGCTCTTTTATCTCGGTCTGGAATTTTCGGTCGGACGCCTGATGAAATCGGGAAAAAACATCGCCGTCGGCGGTACGATTTATATTATTATCAATTTCACGCTTGGACTTGTCTATGGCTTCTCCCTAGGCTTCCCGCTTGAGGAAACGCTCATTATGGCCGGTATTACAACGATTTCTTCAAGCGCCATCGTTGCGAAGGTGCTCGTGGACTTGAAACGAACCGCGAATCGGGAAACCGAGATGATACTCGGCATTATTATGTTCGAGGATGTTTTCCTCGCTGTGTATATTTCCATCCTCTCCGGTCTTGTACTCAGCGGCTCCAGCTCGCTTGGCGGCGTACTCCTCTCCGCATCCTATGCGCTTGGATTTATGCTCCTTGTACTCGTAGTTGGACGCAAGGCTGTTCCTCTGTTGAACAAAATATTAAACATCCGCTCGAACGAATTGTTTCTTCTGCTGATCTTCGGGGCTTTATTCCTCGTCGCAGGCTTCTCCGAAACGATTCACGTCGCTGAGGCAATCGGCGCCCTTCTAGTTGGACTAGTGCTAGCTGAAACCGCTCATATGAAGCGGATCGAGCATCTGATTTTACCTTTCCGCGATTTCTTCGGTGCGATTTTCTTCTTCAGCTTCGGTCTGACGATTGATCCGACGGCGCTTGGAGGCGCAGTGTGGCTATCGCTAGGTGCTGTTGCCATTACGCTGTTCGGCAACGTGCTTGCAGGCATGCTGGCAGGGAAAAGCGCAGGGCTTTCGCCTAAAGCGTCCGCGAATATCGGTCTGACGATCGTCTCGCGCGGCGAGTTTTCGATTATTATGGCGAATCTCGGCAAAGCCGGAGGATTAATGGAACTGCTTCAGCCATTTGCTGCCTTGTATGTCCTGCTGCTTGCGATTTTGGGGCCATTGCTCACCAAGGAATCCAAGCTCATTTATAACGGCATGAACAAAGTATTCCGCTTTGACCGCAAGAAGGCTAAAGACAAAGAACCCATCAAAGAGCCGGACGTTTCCAATTAAACGACGGGTCTGCCTTTGCAGCCTAAAAATTTAACAAGCCTGCCCCAACCGACGAAGTGTTATTTTCGCGGGTCAAGGCAGGCTTGCTTTTTTAAAGTTGGGTTATTTAGCTTGGCGTTTTAGCTTGACGTCCTAGTCGATGCCGTCTTTAAAGTTTTTGTTCCAATTTTTATCGCCTTTGTGAACGTAGTCCTCCACTGTCTTATGCAAGGTGTTCACAAGCTCTTCCTTGATCTTGGCAATCGTGTCGTAAAAGACAATTTCCTCCGCGCCCGAAATTCTCACTCCGGCTACTGCCTGTGCAGCAGCGAAACGGCGATGCTCTGACTCAAAGTTTTCCAACGCCTGCAAGGCATGCTCTACATAATGGGATAATTCCTGATGTTCCTTCGGAAGTTGAGCTTTAAGCTCTTGAATGCGTGTTTTTAATGGCATTAGAATCACCTCAGCGTTAGTATTAACCTCTGTATAATTACTATAACCGATTTTTATGCTTCGGGCATCCCAAAATATGCTAAATCGGCAATGATGCGCCTATTCACGACGGATTGACCTGTACCATTACTTGCTTGCCGCTTACTTGAATGCCTGTCTGCGGCTTGCCTTGCTCTGTAAGATCAGCGAGCAGGCGCTCCAGCAGCGTCTTGCCAGCAGCCCCCTGCTTGCCTCCTTGAACGCGCACGACGAGCTGCACCGCATGGCCCGACTCCAGCAGCTTCACAGCCTGGCGCTGCTTAGTGTCGTAATCATGCTGCTCAATATCAATGCCGAGACGCAGCTCCTTTACCTTCGCTGGCTGGCCTTGTGCCTTCTCCTGCCGCTTGGCCTGGCTGGCCTCCTGCTTCGCTGTACCGCGCCCCATCAGCTTGCAGGGAGGCGGACTGCTCATAATGGACAGGCATACGAGATCTGCCTTGTGCTGCTTCGCCAGCGCGAGCGCTTCTGCGCGGGAAACGACACCAAGCGGCTCGCCGTTCAAGCCCGTCAGCTCCACCTCAGAAGCTTTAATTTTCTCATTCATCAGCATCGTAACAACCTTCTTTCTGCTGCTCTGTTCTATTCTCATTACCCAGCTAATCGCACAGCTACTCTTGATGCTGCTGAATCAGGTCCATCTTCATCTGCCACGTTTTCTCGCTTAGATGAATCGGATAAAATTCCGGATTCAGCTTGCGCTTCACTTCCGGCAGGAAGCTGCTTAACTGCTCCTGATGAAACTGCCTAACCTGCGAAAGGGACGGCAGCTCATAAACGAGACTGCCCTTGTCGAAAATACATTTCAGCAGCGGGACCGCTTCGTAGTTGCTCACGTATTTGTATATATACGGGTGCAGCGGATCAAATAGCTTAAGCCTGCTGCCGTCCGGCTTCTCTTCCTCGCCGCATAACGCAATATAATCAGCCCGCGCCAGTCCCGTATTCAGGTTGCGGATACGGAACACATCCTTGCGGCCCGGCGTCGTCACCTTCTCGGGATTCGCAGACAGCTTGATGACGGGCACGTAACGCCCGTCCTTCCAGCGTGCGGTCAGCTTGTACACGCCGCCAAGCGAAGGCTGGTCCGCAGCGGTAATCAGCTGCGTGCCCACGCCCCAGATATCAATGCGCGCCCCTTGCGCCTTGAGGTTAAAGATCAGCGTCTCATCGAGATCATTCGATGCGACGATCTTCACATGCGGCAGCCCCGCAGCATCCAGCTGCTTGCGCGCCTCCTTGGATAGTAGCGCGAGGTCGCCGCTGTCGAGGCGAATCGCGCTGAGCTGCTTGCCTTGGCTCTCCAGCCAGCGAGCCGTCTTAATTGCATTCGGCACGCCGCTTTCCAGCGTGTCGTACGTATCGACGAGCAGCGTCACTTGATCCGGCAGCGCCTCGGCATATTTCATGAAAGCCTCTTCCTCCGTATCATGTCCCTGCACCCAGGAGTGGGCATGCGTTCCTTTAGCCGGGATGCCGAACAGCATCCCCGCCCGCATATTGGACGAAGCGTGGAAGCCGGCAATATAAGCGGCACGCGCGCCCCACACGGCAGCATCCGCCTCCTGCGCCCGTCTTGTCCCAAACTCCAGCAGCGTATCGCCGTCCGCAACCTGCACAATACGCGACGCTTTCGTCGCAATCAGCGTCTGGTAATTCATGAAGTTCAGCAGCGCCGTCTCAATAAGCTGCGATTCAAATATGGTGCCCTCCACGCGAATGAGCGGCACACCCGCAAAGACGACCGTGCCTTCCTCCATCGCGTACATGCTGCCCTTAAAGCGGAACTGCCGCAGCCGTTCGAGAAAAGCGGGCTCGTATTGCTCCTCCTGCTCAGCCAAATATGCAAGCTCCTCTTCCCCGAAGCATAGCTCTTCTATATATTTTACAATGCGTTCAAGTCCCGCAAATACAGCATATCCATTGCCAAAAGGCAGCTTGCGGAAATACGCCTCGAAAACCGCTGGCGTATCTGCCGTTCCATTTTTCCAATGCGCATACATCATGTTGATTTGGTATTTATCCGTATGCAGCGTTAAATTTGCGCTATTCACAGACACAAGTCACTCCGTTCTAAATGATGTCTGACAGGGGCTGCGAAGAAGGAGTGTCCATGCCTGATGAACGGCGGCGCTTTCAAGGTGAAACGGCTGTCGTCATCCTTTGGCGGAGCAGCGCGTTACAGTCCGAGAAATATAGGGAAAGGAAGTGAAGATCATATCCAATCCTATATTTTAATTTAACGCGACCTTCCTTTTCTGTATAACAGCTTTACCATTGCCAGCAGAAGCAGGCACACCACAATTCCGATGCACGCTCCTGTAAAATCAACGACCACATCCATACGATTGCCCGTTCGGTTCAGGCTGGTTAATTGGTTTCGCTCATCGAGCGCTGCCAAGGTCACCGCCGCTAAAAGCGACAGCATCGCTGGCGCAAGCATACGTCCCTTCATGACGACGCGCAGCAGCATAAACCAGATTGCTCCTAGCATAGCATAAACGAACAGATGGGCGCTCTTGCGAAAAACAAATTCGACAAAATGATACGGATTCGTTTTGGCCTCAATCGTCTTGCCTAAATACGTGATCGACAAATCAGGCAACAGCCGGATCAGCTGCTCCTTCCCGATCCACGCTTGCAGCTTTGGCCTAATCGTCTGCTGGTCGAAGGACTGCGAGGAGAGATGAAACACAAACAAAATCCAAGCTGCCAAAACAACAAGCCATATTCCTATTATATAACGATTGCTCCTAGTTTCCACCTTGATCAGCTCCTATCCCTTCATTCCGCTCTTTCGAAACAAAACGTTTCATGATTGATCCTAATTGTATCAAATTTTCTTTCCGACCTACAACTTGCGCACGCATTACCTGTTAAAAATAAACGAAAAGCCCCCGACTTTGGATCGGGGACCTTTCATCGACTGGCTATACATCGCTCGAAGCGACCTGCCCGCTTTAGAAGGAGCTTCTTATGGCATTCAGGGCATTACGCCAACGATTCAGCATAGGAAAGCACAGTCGCCAAATCCTTCTCAAATGCGGCGCGGTACTCCGCAATAACAGCTGTGCTGTGGCCGTTAGCCGTCAGCTTGGCTGCCGTATCCGCTAATATCGCTTCGAAATCGCTTTTGATCCGGGCAACCTCCGTCTGGGCCTGCAGCTTCAGCTGCTCCTTCGTTGTTTCATCTCGCGCTGCCACAAACGACATATACAAATTCGTCAGCGTCGAGGTCGCTTCGGTTTTGAGCGTATCAAGCTTGCCCTCTGCCTCGCTTGTAATAACCTCATACGCCACCTTCGGCGTATTGTCGACTGCTCCGCCGCCGCCTGTACCAGGCTGGCTGCTTCCTCCGGTGCCTGGCTGGCTGCCTTCCCCGGTACCTGGCTGCGTGCTGCCGGCTCCCGCCGAGCCTTCGCCGCTCCCTCCACTGCCGCCTGCTTCGGCCTGCTCCTGCTGATAAGCGGCCGTTTCGCCAGTTACAGCGCCTGTCTTGCTATCCCATTTAATTGCAGCGCCGGATGCTTCCGCCATAAAGCGGATCGGCACATAAATCGACCCTTTGTAATAAAAAGCGGACTGATTCGCAGGCAAAGCCTGCTCCTTTCCTTCAAACACGAAGGAAGCCTGCACCTCTGTCAGTCTAATTGATACTGGTGAAGCAGTCGCCGCAGCGGCAGCCTCATCATCCGCAATCGCGCCAGCAAGCTGCTTTTTCAATGCCGCCGCTTCTTCCGCCGTTGGTTCAGCTACCGTTACCGTCGCCGTCTCGCTATTCCATTTCACCGTCTTTTGAAGCGCATAAGAGACGAATCTAACTGGAACATAAGTCCGGCTCTTATATTCAAATACGTATTGACCGCTTGGCAACTCCAGCTTCTGTCCATCAAAGGCCAGGCTGACGGGAAGCGGCTGTGCAACAATCGCTTTATTGGAACTGGAATCGCCCTGCGCCGAGGCCGCATGAGGCAGCAGCATGCAAAGCATAAGGCCGAGAAGCATAACAGATTTAATTTTAAATGTTTTCATTGGGTAGTCGTTCACTCCATTCCTCGCCCGGCTCCCTTGCTCCCAGATGGCTTAGCCAGCAGCAAGCAAAATAGAAACCGTGCTTTTCCTAAAATCATCTCTTAAATGGGAAGCAGCAGCAAGGGACTCGGCTCTTATATTCAAAATCGGGTTTTGTCCGCATTCAGTCCGCATTCAGCCCTCATTCGATTGGATTCGACATTATTCTCGCCACCTATTGCATTTGGCCCCCATTGTCCTAGCTCCTTTCAGCCCACTGCAAGGCATTGCGAAAAAAGGAAAGTCTCTTGCGGCAAATTTTGCGCATGGTACAATAACCTTATAATGTAAGAGACTGCGACGAAATAAAGTACCGCTAATTTCCTCGCAGCTCCTAATCCACATGAAAAGATAAGGCGGGATGTTGTATGTCATATTTATCGCTGAACAGCTGGAGCCTGCATAGACTGCTTGGCCCGCTTCATTGGACGTCCTGGGATGCCGAAACGCAAACCCACCAAACGACTGATCATGTGCAGCCCTTGGAGCTGACATTGCTGGAGCTGCCAGCTGTCGCAGCAGCCAAAGGCTATCAAGCCATCGAGGTATGCCATTTCCATTTCCCATCTACGGAAGCCGCTTATTTGCAGCAGCTAAGAGATTCTTTTTCGGCTGCATGTCTATCCTTTGACACACTGCTCGTCGATTATGGCGATCTCACTTCTCCCGAGGCGGCACGCCGAGAAGCTGACTATCAGCTCATGCAGCAATGGATCGACGTAGCGGCAGCTTGTGGGGCCAAGCAGGTCCGCATTATCGCCGGCGAAGCAGAGCCAACCGATCACGCGGCCATTCGCCAGTCTGCCGAAGCTTTAATTAAGCTGGTGGATTACGGCGCCGCGCGCGGGGTGAAGATCGTAACCGAAAACTTTAAATGGCTTACGAGTGTCGGCGACAGCTGTATGGAGCTGCTGGAACAGGCAGGGGATTCGCTTGATCTCATTACGGATTTCGGAAATTTCAGCGGACCAGCCAAATATGAGGATATTGGCCGCACAGCTGTGCACAGCGTATCCATTCATGTGAAAGCGATAAATAATGAGCATGGATATCCCGATCAGGACGAGCTTCGCCGCTGCCTTGATCAGGTACAAGCTTCCGGTTTTGATGGCGCATACGTGCTCGTCTATGATGGGCCGGGAGATATGTGGGAGGGGCTGGAGCGGGTGAAGGCTGTGGTTCAGCCTTATATCGCTTAGTTATTCATAAGAAAGACAGCTAGCGAATAGGCTAACGGCTACCCACTAAGTGGTCTGACGCATTAAATAAATTAGCAATGACGTATTTGTATCATACATAGCGTTGCTGCTCGCATAAGGAAGAAGCCTTTCTCTACCGTTATCCATACGGGAGGGAAAGGCTTCTTCTTGCTTGCATGCAACTTACATGTTATATCCAATACACCCATGGTGAGCCGGAGACTTCAATCGTTTATGAGCCGGAGGGCTTCATTTTGCGCCACAGCGTCGAGCGGTTAATGCCCAGACGCTTGGCAGCAGCAGATTGGTTCATATCCTCCTGCTCCAGCACTGTGCGAATAATATCATATTCAATCTCATCAAGCGTCTTGCTCAAATCAAGCCCGCCTGCTTCAGAAGAATGCTCGGAGCTTTCATGGCCCCCGGCACCTAAGCCGGAGCCCGCCTGCTTCAGCAGCTCCACTCGCTCCGCTTCCACATATTCGCCGTCGGAGCTTCTGACAAATTGATCAATGACGTTGCGCAGCTCAAACAAATTGCCGCGCCACTCATGTGTGCGCAGCGCCTCCATTACTTCCGGTCGCAGGCCGACAATTTGCTTGCCATAACGCTCGTTGTACATAATAAGGAACGTGCGGATGTATTCGTCCAGATCATCCAGCCGCTCCCGCAGCGGAGGCATGCTGACAATTCGCCCGGCAAACGTATCACAGAGCTTGCCGTCTAGCGCATTGCTGCTTTTCAGTTCCAGTGGACTGCGGTCAAACGATAAAATGATTTTGCCCGGCGCTGCGGCAAGCACTGGCGCCAGCTCGCGCTGATCAGCCAGCGACAGCTGGTCAACACCGCGGATATAAATAATAAGCTCCTCATTGTCCGTTGACAGCAGCTTCCTTAACGCAGCGAGCGCTGCTGCATCATAACGCTTTGTGACGGACAGTTCAATCATTTCACTGCCGCTCGGCGGCATGGAGCTCCAGCGCTTAATCGCAAACAGCCGCTTGCCTGCTCCCGTCTCGCCAAACACAGCAAGCGGATAAGCACGCTCGGAAGGAGACTGCCCAGCAAATTCATGATCGGTCATTACGAGCGGCGGGAAGGCATTATCCTGCTTGCTTGTGTACATCATCGTTATGCCAGAGCCCGGCTGATCTACAGGGCGAACCTTCAAATAAAACATGCCGTCGCCAGCATCATCATTCATTTTGCCGCCAGATACGGCGACCTGGCGCTGCCCATCCAGCTGCACGAGCAGCTCCAAAGCAACGCCCTTGTCCAAATCAGCCATATAACGGCTGAATACGGGATAATCGGCGTAAAGCCCGGTTTGATTTTCAGGCAAGTGGAACCACGCATTAAAAGCTTCATTAGAAAATTGGATAATGCCCTTGTCATTCACAATGGCATAGCCGGTATCCATCGTGTCCAGCAGCCGCTCGAAAGCGAGCTTCTTCTGCTTGTAGCTTTCCGATACTTTATAAATTTGCTTCGCCTGAGCGAACGCTTCAAGCACCGACTCGCGCCCAGACGTAATGAGCACGCCCTGCATGCCATGCTCATTGGCTTTGCGCACCGTAATGTTATCGCCTACTATGACTTTGACGCCCTCAGCCTTCGCAAGCCGCAGCGCCTCGTCCACCTCGCTCTCCTGTTGAACCGAGGCATAAGGAATATCAACCTCCATTAAACCGGATACCGAAATAAAGCCCTCTATAATATTAGGAAAGCCGATCATTTTGATCTTGGCCTGATAGCCCTTCACAACCATCAAAATCCGCATAATATCAAAGCCGGACACCTGAATGTCAATGACGGGCAAATACGAATGCTTGCGCAGCAGTCGAGCCGTTCCGCCCCGGCTAATAATGACATCGTAACCGTCCAGATGGATGCGGTTCATGAGCGGCAGCACTTCGGACAAATCGCCCTGCAGCACCTTGATTTCGAATTCCTTCAGCTCTTCCCGCAAGCTTGTTGTCAGCTCCACGAGCCCCGGGTAAGGGGCAACTACTACTATTTTTATTTTCATCCTCATCATCACCGTTGCAGTTTAATACACTCATTATAGCTAAACGCGATCCGAATGAACAGTATTGTGCCCGGCAGGGTGCGGCGTGCTGCCACCCCCTCCTCCTTGCAGCAGGTGCAGCGTGCGGACGAATACATCGCCCGAGCCGAAGCCGCCCGCCTTCGTTACCCCATACACTTCTTTTGCTCCTGAAAATAACCCAATCGGCACGCCCGTCTCCACTTCGCCCTGCAGGCGGAACTTCTCCATACCGGCGAAGCGGCAAAACTGCTTCGCCGTATCGCCTCCCGTCAAGATGAGGCGATTCAAGCCATACGCCTCAACCAGCTGTGCGGCCGTACGGCCAAGCGCTTCCGCAATCCTGTCGCTGACTTCCGTCTGTCCCATGCCCAGCTTGCTTCCAGCTTCCATTGCAAGCTTGATCTCTTCTTGTTCGCCGGAGGAATAGAGCACGACTGGCCTCCCCTGCTGCAAGGCAAGTGCCGCCGCAGCGTATACGCGCTTTAGCTCGGCGTTGCAAGCCGCATCAGGTGCAACCATGACATGCGCCGCCAGCCGAATACCAGCAACCTGCGGCTCAGCAAGCAGCAAGGCGAGCTGCTGGCGCGTCTTAAAATTGACGCTACCGATAACAGCAAGCACTGGGACATCGCTCGTCGCCAGCTCAAGCACCGCTTCATGAACGGTACTGCCAGCTGTTGTCAGGCATCCTGCCAATCCAGCCGAACCTGCCCATATGATGCGATATTCAAGTCCCTCAAACAGCGATACGATCCCGCGCAGCTCCTGCTCGCTTTGCGCATCAAATACGAGATAACGGCATCCTTCAGCAGCCAGTTCAGCAAGCCTTCGCTTCAAATGCTCGTGACCAAGCGCCATATCTGCGCTCGAAATCAGAGCCACTGCACGCTCGGATTGCCTGCGAATAAGCTCAGGAATGCCGGAGATGGTAATCGGCGTCTTCGGATCAAGCGCAAATTCCGTCTCATGCAGCAATTGTCCATTTAAATATAAAGAACCGTCCCTCACCGTACGGTTGTATTCCGGATAGGCAGGCGTACAGACGATAAAATCCGGCTGAAGCACGTCCTGCAGCGCATCGAATTCTGCGCCAAAGTTGCCTCTGAGCGTCGAGTCCACCTTTTTGAAAATCACATCAAATGGCTTCGTCTTCACATATTCAGCCGCCGTCCGCACGCGATCATAAGCCTCTTGAGCGCCAAGCGAGCGGCTGTCCGTATCTATAATCACAACGTCGTCATCGAGGGCTGCGGCTGTGTTTTCATCAAAATTAAGCAGAACCGAAGCTTTGAGACCGCTTCTTGCGAACTGAACGCCCGAGTCGTTAGCGCCTGTAAAATCATCTGCGATTATTGCAATTTTCAAGTCATCACCCCGCGTCCAAGATCAGCCTTTGACCGAACCAAGCAGCATTCCTTTCGTGAAAAACCTTTGCGTAAACGGATAGATAAGCAAAATCGGCACAACCGCAAGAAAAATCGAGGCCGCTTGCAGGTTTTGCGGCAGCAGCTGCACGCCGTTTACCGTAATATTTTCAAGCGAAGTACCGCCCTTGCTGGAATTAATAATCATATTGTAGAGAATGACCGTAATCGGCTGCATGCTGCGGTCCTGCAAATAAATCATCGGAATGAGGAACTGATTCCAAATGTAGACGGCATTAAATACACTGATCGTTGCAATAATCGGCTTGCTGAGCGGGAAAAACACCCGCCACATGATTTGCCAATCGTTCGCGCCATCGATAACGGCCGCCTCCTCCAGCTCATAGGGCAGCTCGTCGAGGAAGGATTTTGTAATAATGAGCAGAAAGGTGTTGACCGCCATCGGCAAAATCATGACCAGCCAGGAATTGACCAGCCCCAGCCCGTTATAGACGATATAGTTCGGAATGATTCCCGCCTCGAACACCCAAGTGAATAGAAACAGGAGCATAATCGTGTAGCGCCCAACCAGCCTTTTGCGCGACAGCGGGTAGGCCGTCATGAACGTCACCAGCACCGCCACAAAGCCGCCAACGACCGTATAAAATAAAGAATTCAGCAGCCCTGCCGTTACCCCAAGCCGTTCATTGCCGAGTATATATTTGTAAGCTTCGAGATTGATGCCCTTCGGCAGCAAATATACCGAGCCTGCCACGACCGCTTTGCCGTCGCTTAAGGATGTGGCCATTATGAGCACGAACGGATAGACGCACAGCAAGGCGACAAGGACAAGCAAAGTGTTGTTGATCAGATCAAACCAGCTAAACTTCTTCATCTTGCCGCCTCCTAGAACAACCGGGACTCGGAATATTTTTTCGATACTTTATTCGCCATCATCACGAGCACGAAAGCAATGACAGACTGCATCAGGCCAACAGCCGCGCCAAAGCTGTAATTCGGGAAGCCGTCGCTTGCGAACGCTTGGCGATACACGTAGCTTTGAATGACATCCGCCGTATCGTAAATGCTCGGATTGTACATAAGCAAAATTTTATCCAGATCGACGGTCAAAATTTGGCCGATAGCCAAAATGAACATGACGACAATCGTGCTGGAAATCGAAGGCAGCGTCACATGAATAATTTTCTTAAATCGGTTCGCGCCATCAATGTCCGCCGCTTCATACAGATGCGGGTCGATGCTCGTCATCGCCGCCATATAAATAATGGCGCTGTAGCCGAATAGCTGCCATACGTTAAGCATGACATACAGCGGGCGGAACCAGCCGGGATCAGCCATGAAGAATACGCTTTCAAAACCAGCGAAATTCAGCATTTGGTTCACCAGTCCGCCCTGCGGCGACAGCACTTTATACAAAATCGAAACGATAACCGCTGACGAAATAAAATAGGGGAAGAAGCTGAGCGTTTGCACGAAACGCTTCACCGCCGACAGCCGCACCTCGTTAACGAACAAGGCGAAAATAATCGGAATCGGAAACACAAACAGCAAATTGAAAAAAGCGAGCAGCAATGTATTTCTGACCAGCTTCCAGAAATAAGGGTCGCTCATGAACTTGCTGAAATGCTCGAGGCCAATCCATTTGCTGCCCATTATGCCTTTGAAAATGCTGTAATCCTGAAACGCTATGACCAGCCCGAACAGCGGCAGCAGCTTGAATAGAATTAAATGAACCAGACCCGGCAGCAAAATCAAATATAAAATTTTGGCGTCCCACATCCGCTTAAGCAGTCCGCTGTTTTTGGATGTTGCCCGTTTTACGATTGAGCTCATCTCAGCCCACCTCTGGATTCAAATTGAAGGGCAGCCCCTCTCTTCCCCTACGCCGGAGCGAAAGGAGCCGCCTAAAGCTTATTTAGACATAGCGTCGTATGCGGCCTGGTCGATTTCGGTCAGCTTGTTGTAGCCTGCCTGCTCCATTTCGCCGAGGAAAGCATCCCACTCCGTCAGGCTGCGCTGGCCGCTGATGAATTTCACAAGCGCCGCATTAAGCGCCTGCTTCACATTCGCGAGAAGCACCGTTCTTTCTTTCAATTGATCCGTTGAATATTTCAGCGAGCTGAATTCCTTGGATGTATATTTATCGAAAAACGTTGTTGCAAAAGACTTCGTCAAATCATCCATCCACTGGTAATACGCTTCATTGTTGACAGGTACCGGGAACGTCAGGCGATCCTGAAGGAAGTTCCATACCGGCGTGCCAATCGGCTTATTGCCCTGCTCCTCGAATTTGACGGTAAATGTCTTCTTGCCGCCTTCCTCCTTATACGACTTGCCTTCTACACCGTAGTCCATCAGCGTTCTGCCCTCATCCGAGAACATGTAATCCATAAATTTGATAATGCCTTCCGCTTTGTCCTCCGCCTTCTCATTAATGACGAAAACCCGGTCCATTCTGTATTTCTCCTCAGTTGGAGGCAGCATCGTCTGATTGCCGTCAGCGTCTTTGAACGGTTCCATTACTTTAATGCTGTATTTCGGATCATTTTCCGGTCCGCCGTTGTTCATGAACCACGATGGACGTGTGAAGAAGTCGCTGCTGATTGCGCCTTGGCCCGTCAGCATTTTCGTCTGCCACGATTCCTCGGTCGCAGTGCCTGCTACCCATTCTGGATCAATGAGCTTATCTTGGTACATTTGCGCATACCACTCGATGAGCGATTTAAAGCCCGGTGAATAAATATCCGATCCTTTGCCATTCTCATAAATGCCTTGCACTTTGCCATCGACGATTTTGTCATTAGCCGCAAAAGCTTCCTGAAACTTCAAAAAGCCGTCTCGCCCTGTGAATGGGTAAAAATTGGCTGTGTCCTTGTACGCTTCCTTCAGCTTTTTCAGTACATCTGTAAACTCCTGAACCGTCGTCGGGTTCGCCGTAATGCCCGCCTTCTCAAACATATCCGCCCGGTAAAAGGTTACATTCGATATCGTCGGATATTCCTGCGCCAAGCCAAAAATTTCGCCATCCTTCGTCGTCATCAGCTTGGCATAATCCGGATTCGCATCCAGATAAGCTTTAATATTGGGCGCGAATTTATCAATATAAGGCTTTAGATCAATGAACAGCCCTTGTCCGCCATATACCTCAGATTGTGCCAGCGAGACGATGCCGGAATCCGGGAACTGGCCGGAGCCGATTTTGAGCTCCAAATTTTTCTTGTAAGCATCATCATCTTCACCGCCATTCACCAGTTCAACCTTCGTATTCGTCTTTTCCTCAAGCACAGGGTACCAATTCAAATCCTGTAGCCAATTCGTATATTTTCCCGCCATCATATAGGAAAAGGTTGTCGTCCCTCCGGCCGATCCCTCATTTGTACCCGTTGAAGCTGACGGAGCCGCCTTATTTCCTCCATTGGAGCAAGCGGTCAATGCAAGAAGCAGTACCATCGACATCGTTGTAACGGATTTCCAATTCCATTTGTTGTTCATTTGAGCATTCTCCCCCAATTGTCATTTGGCTTGCATAAGTAAGCACTAACAATTTGAACATCTCCGCTTCATTGAATGTTGCTTATTACAACACATTCCGGTAAATTGATTGACCTCCTGTGAAATGTAATCGCTTTCTCGTATCTAAATTATCGCAAAATAGAGCAAATTGCAATCATTTTTTCTAAACTCCCGCTTCTGGTGAAGTTTACCTTTTGGCATTTGCAACAATTAGTAGTGATTTCCTTTCCTTTAGTTGAAGCATCATCGCTTCAGATGCCTCATTTTATAATGAAATTAGAGCATTGACTTTAAAAAATAAAGGCTGTAGCATGAAATTAAAGCGCTTACTTATCAAGTTCGCATAGACCCTCTATTTTTTTCGTTTCATTTAGCAACAGTAATGCCAATATCTATATGCGGCATATCGAAACGGGCGATCATTATTGCGGGGAACTGAACACCCAATACAACCGGCGTTATGAATACCCGCCTCTCATTCAATCAAAGGACGGAATGATCCATGCCTGCTTTGCATACGGGAACCGAACGCATATTAAATATGTCAGCTTCTCCGAGGACTGGGTACGGGGCGCTCACAAAAATAAATGGCCATGGGACAACTTCCCGATGGAATAGAGCCCTTTTTTGCATGGTAGACATATGGAATGGTAATAGCGTAAAGAAGCCCACTCCTCAAGGTGGGCTTTTTTCGCGTGTGAACGCATTGTAGTGCTGTCACAGGATTATAGAGCTTTCATATACCAGGCATCGCAGGCAAAATGCTCGGTTCCCGCCAAAGGCTGCTCCAATTGCACAAAGCCATGCTTTTTATAAAATTTATTGGCCGCGGCCATGCTCGCAAGCGTCTCTAAATAACATTGCTCATAATGAAGCTGGGCAAAGGCCAAGCAAACGTCCAGCAGCCGAAGAGCAGCACCTGTGCCTCGCGCCTCCGGCAGAGCATACATTTTTTGCAGCTCGCAAATGGCTGGGAAACCTTTAACAGGGCCAATGCCGCAGCCGGCAATGACCTTGTTATTTTTCTCCACCACCCAATATTTCGCACCGTCCTGCTGATACAAACGATAAAAATCGCCTAGCGCAGGGTCGGCCCAGGCTGTACCGGGCTTGTCTGCTCCAAACTCAATCAGGCAGGTCCGGATCAACGACTCCACCTGAGCATTGTCTCGCTCCTCTATTTCTCTTAGCTGCATGGATCGCTCTCCCTTTCTCCAATCATCGTGACCAGGCTTAATAAGGCGCTTGAACCTTTCATGTCTGAGCGAAAAATAAATTCGACAGGCAGGTCCCTATACGCTTCCGGCAGTTGATGAAAGGAGACTATACCTTCCTTTGCCGCCTTGGCGATTGCGGATTTTGGCAGCAGGGAGACACCAAAGCCCGCCGACACTCCTTTGACGATTAAATCCAATGTGCCGAACTCGCGAATTTCATAGGAAGTCCGCCCGCTTTCGTGTAAAAAATGCTCGGCCCTCGTCCGATGTGTACAGCCCACGTCAAAAAACAGCATCGGCTTAGCCAGCAGCTCGGCCATATTATCCTTGCCCGCTTCGGATACGAGTACCAGCTCCTCAGAAAATGCCTGTACACAGCTGATATTCCGTTCCTCAATCGGACCATAAACAAAGGCGCCATCAAGCTCGCCTCTAACAACCTTTTGCACGAGCGAATGGGTTCCGCCTGTAGCTAGAGATAGCTGGACAGCAGGAAACTCAGACTGATAGCGGCTAAATAGCGGAAGCAAATGCGTCAATGCGGCCGTCTCAATAGAGCCAATTCGCAGCGGCCCGACTGGCTGCTCGCCATATTTGGTTGTACGAGCCGCTTCATCCAGCAAGGCCAATATACGGTCAGCGTATTGCAGCAGATTTTCGCCCGCCTCCGTTAAAGCCATCCCTCGATTGGAGCGAACGAATAGCGGGAGCCCCAGCTCCGACTCCAAATATTGAATTCGGGTCGTTACGTTAGACTGCACATAGTTAAGCGCTTCTGCCGCCTTCGTCGCACTGCCCTCGCGGGCAACTGCACGGAATATTCGCAAATCCCCGCTTTCCATCTCGTCCACTCTTTTCTACTATGATTATTTGTGATAGCGACTATCTAATTCAATCATTTTACTTGATGATTTTCGCTGTGTACAATTCGTTTAGCTAAGGGCTACATCAACGATTAATGGCAGGAGGAATTTGGATGAAGGCAATTTCACATAGAGAAGCAAGCGGGATTGAAGGACTGCAATACGAGGAAAGTGCCGATCTCAATCCGGGGACTGGCGAGGTGAAAATACGGCTGATGGCGGCTGGAATCAACCATCGGGATTTATTTCTAATGGCGGGGCGAACGGCATCAGACGCTCCGTTCTTTCTCGGCTCGGACGGCACAGGAATCGTTGAGGCAGTCGGCAGTCTGGTCAGCAGTGCCGCTGTTGGCGATGAAGTGATTATTCATCCTTGCATAGGCTGGGAAAAAACAGATGAAGTTCCTCCAGTACCCGCTATATTAGGCGGTCCCTCAAACGGCACATTGGCCCAATATGTTATTGTTCCAGCGGCAAATGTGTTCCCCAAGCCAGCCTATTTAAGCTGGGAGGAAGCTGGTGTGCTTCCCTTATCCGCCTTGACCGCCTACCGGGCGCTGTTCACCAAAGGGCAATTGCGGCGGGGCGAGCATGTTTTGATCCCCGGCATTGGCGGCGGGGTTGCTACCTTCGCCATGCTGATGGCGCTAGCAGCAGGGGCAACGGTAAGTGTAACCTCCCGCAGCAAAACCAAGCAGCAAGCTGCTGTCGAACAAGGAGCGAGCTTCGCTTTGGACAGCCATAGCGACTGGCGCAGCAGCTTGGGGCAGCAGGCCGTCGATCTGATTCTGGACAGCATTGGGCCAGCAACCTTCGGGCAATATTTCGAGGTTATCAAGCCGAACGGACGCATCGTCACCTTCGGCGCAAGCTCCGGGGATGAAATCACGATTCCGATCCGGGCGCTATTTTTCTCTCAAATCAGTATAATCGGCACTTCCATGGGCAGCCGCGAGGAATTTGCCGCTATGCTTGCATTTGTCGAGCAGCACCAACTGCGCCCAGTCATTGACCGCATGTACAAGCTTCCTCAGATCAAAAAGGCCTTTGAACGTATGAACCGCGGCGAGCAGTATGGCAACATCGGAATTAGCATGGCTGAGGGTCCTCATGTTCCTTCTTAAGCTTCATCACATACTTCTCCAGCTGGAAGGTGAGGCTCCTAAGCTCATGCTCCTGCTGGAGCAATCCAAGCAGTGCCTGAATAATGACCGCTTTTGGATGGTCACGTGCAAATTCCTCAGCAAGCGCCTCGGTCGCATCGACGAGTTGGATCCGTCTGGAGCCTGTAATGGCCAGCTCCTTAATGACAGCGAGCAAGGCGTCCAGCAATTGGCTGCGCTTCTCTTCCATCGATATCTGTTTGCTCTTCATTTCTTGGCTTATCATATCGAACATCAACACGTCCGTTAAAATCGGTTTCTCCTGCTTGGCCAAAATATTTGCAGCCATTTCCTCCATCCGCTCTAAAACAAAGAGGGTGATATCCCGGATGCGGATCGGTCTATTTTCAAAAATCATCAGGAAGTTAAACTCTTTGATGATCCCGCCATATACCGTCACCATATCCCAAATATGAGGCTTTATTTGTTCACCAAGCAAGCGGATCAGACTGTTTTTATGAAGGTCGTACATCATCGATCTCATTTGGATGAAAAAGGGGGCCAGCTCCTTTTTCGTTTTAATTAATTCCTTAATTTCCTGCATAATAAACTTATTGATCATAAAAAACTCCAGCGTCACTTCCGTTTCCCGCACAAAAACTTCACGAGGCGTGAGCCCCTCTTCCTTAAGAATCCCTGAAAGCTGATCATCCAGCAGCTGCTGCCGACTTTTATGAACTTCCTTGAATAGTTCTTCCTTCGACGGAAAATATTTATATAAGGAGCCTTTGGCGATTCCGCAATCATCGGAAATATCCTGAATCGATGTCGCCACATAGCCCTTCTCCATAAAATGGCGAACGGCCGACTCAATAATTCTGTCTCTAATCAGGCTCAATAAAATCCCTTCTCTCAAAATCATTTGACTTTCAGCAAAAAATCGATAAAATAAAGCCTAGCGTGACCGATCAGTTTTACAAAGAAACCATGAGTCAATCTTACGAAATCTGCTCCTTCTTCGTCAAGGAGCGGCTCGCTAGCCTGTCTATTTCTTTGAGCTAAGATCGGCATACAAAACCCAAGAGAGGGCGAGGAGCCTACACATGTCTACACCAAATGCTTCACAGTTAGCCTCAGAGCCGGAATTTTCCATCAAATCGATATTGGCGCCGCTTCTTGCCGTCATTATTGGGATGATGATGGTTATTTTGGACAGTACCGTCGTCAATGTTGCCGTTCCTAATTTGCAGCATTATTTCGACAGCTCGCTCAAGACGATCCAATGGACGATCACGGGCTATACCCTTGCTTTATCCGCCGTTATTCCGCTTGCCGGATGGATGACCGATAAATTTGGCGCCAAGCGGATTTTTCTAATTACCATTGCCCTGTTTACGCTAGGCTCTGTTCTCTGCGCACTTGCGCAAACACCAGAGCAGCTGATCTTGTTCCGCGTGCTTCAAGGCATTGGCGGCGGCATGGTATCCCCGATCGGGATGGCGATGATTTTCAAAATGGCACCTGCCAACAAACGTGGAGCTGTTATGGGCATGCTCGGCATTCCTATGCTGCTCGCTCCTGCGATTGGCCCGATTTTGTCCGGCTGGCTGATCGGCTTTGCCTCATGGCACTGGATTTTTCTAATCAACCTGCCAATCGGTATTGCCGCATTATTCGTCGGTATGAAATATTTGCCGAAGCTTGAACGTCAAAAAACGCCTGCTCTCGATATTATCGGGATGATCTTGGCCCCTATCGCCTTTTCTATGCTGGCATTCGGCGTTAGCGAAGGTGGTACCGACTGGAGCTCGGCCAGAACGTTGACCGGACTCATCGTAGGCGGATCGGCACTTATTCTATTTATTATCGTTGAGCTGCTTCAGAAGCAGCCTCTGCTGGAGCTGCGTGTTTTCCGCTCGTCCGATTTTACTCGCAGTATTATTTTATCATGGATTTCACAAATTGCCTTGTTCGGTTCGATTCTGATGATTCCGCTGTATTTGCAAACCGTGAGGGATTTCACTCCGCTTGAGAGTGGTCTAACGACGCTGCCGATGGCGATCTGCTCGATGATTTTCATGCCAATCAGCGGACGGCTGTTCGATAAATGGGGAGCTCGCCCGTTAGCTATGGCCGGTTTGTCGGTGATTACGATTGCCCTGTTCTTGTTGTCCCGGATTCATGTGGATACAGCCATTGTTATGGTAATGATTCCACTTGGCATGATGGGTATGGGCATGGGCTTGTCGATGATGCCGCTTAACACCCATGTGCTGAATTCTGCGCCGCGCAGACTCGTCAGCCGCGTAACGCCTCTGACTTCAGCTAGCCAGCAGGTCGTTACTTCCTTTGCAATAGCTGGACTGACCGGCTATTTCTCCTCTCAAGCGACTGCGCATATTACGGAAGCGGGAGCAGGCGGCAACATGCTGGAAAGCACCTCTCTGGCATTTGGCGATACTTTCTTACTCGCAGCAGGCATCGCGATAGCAGGCGTATTATTGAGCACAATTTTGCGCAAGCCGAAGCTCAAGGATGATCATGAGCAAGAGGAAGATGCACCGGACCCTGCGATGATGATGGGCCATTAATTTTAAGAGACATTGTTGTTTAGTAAATGAATAAACAAATGAATAAATAAATGAAGGCTGATTCCTGCACGCTGCAGGAGTCAGCCTTCATTTATTTACATGCAAAATGCAAAAAGGCACCTGCGATCTGAGCGTTCAAATCATAGGTGCCTTTGCTGATGATGCTACTTATAATACCGCTTATTTCATACTCTCTTCTTAGTTAAGAAACCGCCGAATTCTCGAACAGCGAAACATGCAGCTTCACGACCGCCTTGCGTATCGTCATTTCCGCTTCAACGCTGCAGCATGGACGGTGGATATCATGCGGGAAAAAGACGGCAAACATGCCGGGCGTAAGCACGATGTCCGATTCATCGCTTACTTCCTTATACGACAATCGGTCGCGGCTGTCCAGCTCGTCTGCTGTAACGACTGCTTCCCCATTATCGCGGGCGACGCGAATGAGCTCCCGACCTTTCAGCAGCAGCTGAATGTCGATATATTGCTTGTGAGACTCCGCCAGCTGCTCTTCCGCCGGACGGGTCTCCACATGCTGGACGAGCACAAATAAGCGCTCGCCATCGATTTCATATTTTCCAGCCGGTGTATTCTCCGTCACTTCCTGCTCCAGCCATGCCAGTGCTTGCCGAAATGGCGGCAGCCAGCCCGGCTCCTGCTCCCAGCTGCGCAAATCGCTAATGATCATCCTAGTCCGCTCCTTTATAAATGAATTCATCCCATGTTACGGTCTGAGTATCGTGCCGCCAATATAGCGAACGCCGCCTCTTTGTTGAATGGAATCCTTCGCATCATTGAAATAATAAGTCGCCAAAATTTCTCCGGCGGTCGTCTCGACAGCACGCGGATAGCCAAGATCATTGCTGCCGCCATCATCACGTAAAATCAACTCTGGCCCCCAGCTTAGCCCATTATCCTCGCTTACCCTTGCCCGAATGCCAAATGGCGGCCTTCTGAAGCCATAGACGGCAAACAACCTGCCATCCTCCATCAGCGTCAAATGCACCGTATCGCCATGGTCGTTGATCCGCGAGACGAAGCGCCACGTCAGCCCGCCATCGTCCGAGGCGTAAAGCTCGCACCATGCCGCCACCATTGCTGGCTTGCATCTGACTGCAACCATAATGACGCCATCCTTCATGAGAACGGGGGATGGGCAAATCATCCGATACTCCTCGCTATGTGGCATTAATGACACAAGCGACCAATTGCAGCCATTATCGAACGAAGCGAAGACGACGGGGCGATCATGCGGATTATTCCGCGGCCTTGCCGTCAGAAACAGCAGCACAACGCCGTCTGGCCGTACAATATACGACGGCCTGCCCTGATAGCGGGGAATACCGCAGTCCGGAAGCATCACAGGCTCGCTCCAGGTCGCGCCTGCGTCACGCGACATTTTCACCCAAGCCTGGGCGTGATCAACCGCAGAGTTCGGCGTACACCAGCATTCGAGCAGCGTATTGGGGTCGGAGAAGTCGAAGCCCTCCTCGAACGTATGCGGCTTGCCATACGGGAGCTGATCCAGCAGCTTGTAATTGTCGGCGATTTGCGCGGCCTCCTGCCAGCTGCGGCCGCCATCAAGCGTACGGACAGCAGCGATGCGCCCGAAGGTTTCTACCCGGTCATGATTCAGGTTTCCAGGAATCTGATAGTCACAGTCAATGTTCATAAACGCGAGCAAAATGTTCCCTTCACTTATTTTCCACAAACCACCATTAAAAGGCCAAGAGCAAAACTCATTGTCTTTGCGGTAAATTTCAATATGCTGCAGCTGCTGTGGTTTCACTGGCTTCATGTATCGACTCATCTCGTCATCCCCCTTGGGCTGGCGTAAACGCACTATTTGCGGTGAAGCGAAGGCAAAGGCCCGTTTCGCGGTAAGCATAAGTAAAGCGGCCTGCAAGCGTGCAACCGAGCAAGACTTATTTTTTCATAAAAGTCCCTGCTGCCGGTACTTCTCAACCATTTGCTTCAATTCGCCATACGCTGCCGGTGTCAGCGGCGCTACCGGACGGCGCGATGGACCGGCGGGCACGCCGATCTCATTCAGCACCGCCTTCAATACCGAAGGCAGCGTGCCCAAGGAAAAGGCACTCCGCAAATCCCGCAGCACCCGCTGCGCCTCCTCTGCCTCCCTATAACGCTCTGCCTGAAAATGCTCATAGATTGCCGCCACCTGCGCCGGGAACACATTAGCCGTTGCCGCAATCGCACCGCTGCCGCCCGCCATAAGTGTCGGCAAGATAAGCGAGTCCGTTCCCGCCATCACCGAGAAGGAATCCGGTGTCTGGTCGATATATTGCAAAATCGTATCAAAGCTGCCGCTGCTGTCCTTAATGCCGACAATATTCGGGATTTTCGCAAGCTCGGCTACCGTTTTGGGCTGCAGCGCATTCCCTGTGCGGGCGGGGATGTTGTACAGCACGACGGGAATCGCAACCGCTGCCGCTACCTGTTCAAAATGATAGATCAGTTCCTGCTGTGTAAACGCAAGGAAATAAGGAGTAATGACCGAGAGCGCATCGACGCCTGCCTCTTGCAGCCGCTTAGCGAGCCGAACCGTTTCCAGTGTGCTCGCACAGCCTGCTCCGGCATAAACCGGCACGCGGCCCTTCGCTTCCCGCACAATGATTTCCGCTATCCGCACCTTCTCCTCGAAGGAAAGCGAGAAAAACTCGCCATTCGTGCCCAGACAAAACAATCCATGGACGCCAGCAGAGATGAACCGCTCCACCATTAGACAAAGCGCCTGCTCGTTCAGCTCCTCCTGCTCATCGAACGGTGTTACCATTGCCGGAATTATACCTTTCGCCAATTCCATCGCTAGTCCTCCTTTTTAAAGTAAGCCCTTACATTTTATTTCGCGCCATATGCCGCCTGCTCGCCTGCACTACGATGCCAAACTGGACACCCCCTCAAATATAATGTATATAAGATTTAAGAAGAAACTGTTGAAAGCGTGGTGCTCCAAAATGGATTTGCCGAAAATTGATAATTCTAACCTGTGGGACAAAACCTACAATCTATTAAAGGAAAAAATCATCCGCCGTGAATTTCTCGGCAATCAGAAGCTGCTCATTCCTGAGCTGGCTGCACAGCTTGGCGTTAGCCGAACGCCGATTCGCGACGCCTTGAACCGTCTGGAAATGGACGGCCTTGTGAAGACGGTATCCAAGGTCGGCACCTTCGTCAATGCCATTGAAATACAAGACGTAATGAATGCTACCGATACGCGGATGATGCTGGAATTTTGGGTGGTGGACAAGCTCAGCTCCTGCACAAAGCAACAGCTTCATGAAGAAATTAGCAGGCTGGAAAACATTGTCGAGCTGTCACTAAGCGAGCTTGAAGCCCTTCCGCTCGATCAGTATTTACAGAAAGACTATAATCTGCTGTTCCATTTGGAATTCATGCAGCTTGGCGGGAACAGCCATAATGCAGCCATCTATAAAAGCCTGATGAACTATCGTTTCATCGCTGCAAGCAGCTCGCTCATCAGCAAAGAAATGGTAGCTGCCGCCATTAAGCAGCATCAAAACATTATTGCCGTTCTAAAGCTTGGCGATGCTGAACAAATGCGCGCGGTCATTCGTGAGCATCTGGAGGACTCTAAAAATCGCCTTATCGCTAAAATCACTGCAAATGGCGGCTCCATTTAGCACGAATTTGCATTCGGTCATTCTTTTTTCCTTTTTCTGATTATTGGTTTTGCCGTTTAGCGCTTGATAGCCTTTACAACCTTTAATGATAAATGTTGTATACATCATTTAATGCTTATAATATAGCTTAACCCCTCAGCCTCGTCAATCCTTCTCTTTGCGCCTTGCCCAATTAAATGGCAAGATGACTTTTTGCTCGGAGAAGGGTACAATAAAGGGAAGTAAGCTAATATCTATTATTGATTAACAGACAAAAGGAGTGTTACAAATGACACAATATCGTGAAATAGATTCAACTGAGCAATGGGATGCCGCTTTGGAAGGCTCGAAAGACCGTGCCCTTGTTGTTTTCAAGCATAGTACGACTTGCCCGGTGAGTGCGAACGCGCACCGCGAGTTCACAGCCTACCTGGACGCTAACCCGCGTCAGGATACGGATTATGTCCTTGTTAAGGTTATCGAATCCCGTCCGGTTTCGAACAAAATCGCTGAAGATACGTCGGTTAAGCACGAGTCGCCGCAAATTATTTTTATCCAAAATCAAGAGAAGGTTTGGAGCGCTACGCACTGGGCGATCACGTCCGAGCATATTACAGCGGTTCTTGACTAATCGAATGGTAACTGCAAAATAGCTTTCTTTTGTAAAAGCTTAAAGACCGGGCCGCTTGTTTTCGCAAGCGGCCCGGTCTTTTTGGTATGTGCAAAGGGCTGGGCTTCTATGCCCAGCGGTAGTAAATGCCTTTCTAAGTGCCTTTCTAACCGCTTCCCGCTGAATAGGGTTCATTTGCAATAAAACTGTCCCTTTTTTAAAGGCCGGCTTGTCCTTGGGAGGGAAAAAGAGTGTTCGAACGGATTTCTTTTGCGTTCGGATGCAAAAAGACGGTGTTCCAGTCGCTATCGACTTGGAACACCGTCTTCATTTTTGCTGCCTTGCAGGCATTGATGTTATTCGTATAATACTGAAAGCACTTTAGCAATAACGACTGCGGATTGAGCCCGAGTTGCCGTTGCTTGCGGCGCGAAAGCGCCATTGCCCATGCCGGAAATCAGCCCCAGATGCTTAATGGCAGCTACTGCTTCCTGCGCATAATCCGAGATTTGCTCAGCATCCGTGAAGGAGGCTGCTGCGCCCGTAGGTTGCGCCGCCCCTGCATCTGCTGCGAATCCGCTTTGCTTCGCAGCGCGGTACAGCATAACCGCCATCTCTTCTCTTGTAATGGAAGCGTTGATGCCGAAGGAGCCGTCCGCTCTGCCTTTAATAATGCCATTCTGCTCTGCGGCAAGGACAGACTGTTCATACCAGCTTCCAGCCTTGATGTCGCTCAGCTTCGTTGAAGCGCCGTCTTTGCTCGCAAGACCGAACGCCTGAACGAGCATATGCACAAACTGTGCACGGGTAACGCTGCCCGCTGGCTGGAATTTGCCTGCTGCCGTGCCTTGAACGATGCCTTTGGCAGCAAGGCCTTCAATTGCGATCTTTGCCCATGGATACTGTGCGATATCATCGAACGAAACGTCTGCGTAAGCCGCTGCATAACGGCTGAAATGCGCCGCCTGGAATACGATTACTTGATCCTTTTCGCGATAAACACTGCTATGGACAGCTTCCAAACCGCCATTGCTATTCAAATAATAAACGATTGCCTGATGCGGCTGCTCGCCTGCTTTCAGCGTGTACGGCAAGGCAACTTCCACTTGCCCTTCGTTCCACGTTAATTGCTTGCCATCATGGACGAGCAACAAATCGTAAACTTGATGCGCGCCAACCTTCGCGCGTTCCTCCGCTGTAAGGGCAGCCGAGTCTACCTTCTCGGCTGTGAAGGCCAGCATTGCGGCGGTGTTTTGCGCCGCTGCGCTGGCAAGGGCTTCGACGGCGACGCTAATTCGTACGCCGTCCAGCCATACATGCAGCACCGGAACGTTGTGATCGGTGAGCTCTTTAATAGCAGCCGCGGGCAGCTGTACGACTGCCTGCTGCGGTGCAGCTGCTGGAACGACGCGAATCGTGACGTCGTTCCCGTTCGCCTGCGTCGCCGCCTTGCTCAGCTCGCTGGCAGCGACTGTCGCGACCAGCTTGCCGGAAGCATCCGGCACGCCGTTCGCGATTGTAATTACAGCAGCAGCCGATGGCGCTGCTGTTGGCTGCGAGCTCGCCGTCGGAGTAGCCGGCGACGACGTGCCCGGCGCTGGCGTCACCGGAGATGCCGTTGGCGCCGGCGTCGCTGGTGATGGCGTCACCGGAGATACTGTCGGTGTCGGTACCTCTGGCGATGGTGTTACCGGAGGTACTGTCGGTGTCGGCTCCTCTGGTGTTGGCGTTGGCGTCGGCCCCTCTGGCTCCGTCGCCACCTCCAGCCCTGCAAGCGCAGCTGTCACTGCTGCTGCGCTCGCAGCCACCTGCGCCTGATCAGCTTCCTGATCAGCGCTTGCCCGCTGCGCTGCAGCCAACGCTTCGGCAAGCACGGACCAGCTTGCTGCCGTGTACTGGCTTTGCGTCAAGCCAGCTGCTTCAGCAATTGCGGCATTCAGCTCGGCCTTATCAGCCAGAGCCAGCCCGAATGCCTTGAAGTCCATCATGCCGACCCAGCCTTGGCCTTCGGTAATCGTCACCTTGAGATAACGACCCGTATTATTGTCCGTCAGCTTATGGCTGTCCGAAGGCATCGCCAGCGTTTGCGTATCCGCTGCTGTACGGAACGTTACGCCATCATCGGAAATTTCCACCTTGTAATGGACGACTCCCGCCCATTTGTTGAGCACCACTTTTTTCACTAGCGAAGCTTGGCCCAGATCGACCATCCACCAGCTGCCAGCCCCTTTATCTGTTCCCCACGAAGTGCCTTCATTTTGATCGACTGCCCCTTCTGGAGCGTTGGTCTTGCCGCCGCCGCTGCCGGCGTTGCTGGAAGAAGTTGCTGCTTTAAACGCTGCAATATCCTGCAAAGGCTTAAGCGCTTGAATCGCGGAGGCAAGTGCTTCCGTCGCAGCCACAACCGCCGTTTGAACAGCCTGGCCATCATTGTTGACCGTCTTCGCATTCGCTAATGCAGCTTGCAGTACAGCCCATCCGGCCGCATAATATTCCGCACCGTCGAGCTGCTCTGCTGATACGATAGTGGTCACAAGCGTGCCTTTGTCCACGTTCGACAAACCATTCAGCGCTGCCTGCAATTCGGCAACTGCATGATTGACGACCGTTTGCGTAGCTCTTGCATCACCAGAAGCCGTCCGTGCAACAGCAAGCGCACTTTGCAGCGCCTGCCAGCTTTTGGCCGACCAGTCCGCCTCTTGCTTTGCTTCTGCATCGGCAATGAGCCCCGTCAGCGCCGCCTTGTCCGCAGGCACCACTTCAAGCCCAGCGACAACGGAAGCCAGCTGCCCCTGTGCCGCATCCACTTCAGCTTGCGTTACCCCTTGAGGCGTATATACCTGATCGTGAACGAGCTGTGCCTGAGCGATAGCAGGTGCAAGCTGCGGCCAGCTCTGCGGCGTAAAATCTGCCCGGGCGAGCGACTTCGCTTCAGCAATTGCGGCCGCCAAATGCTGGCGATCTGCCGGAACTGCCGTCAAGCCATGCTTATAAACGTTCAAGGAATCCAGCGCATAGCCCTTATAGGCGTATCCGCCGTTTGCTGGATATTCATCATAATCAAACATCGCATGGTTTTCCCATGCATCGCCCTCAGACGCAATCCAGCCTACATTCGATGGAATCCATGCCGGCTCCCAATAGAAAAATCCGGCTCCCTTGTTATTTTCCACATTGGAGATCAAATCCATAATCGTTTGAATCGCGTCATATTGGCCTTGAACGGTCGCGTCCCATTTCGCTCCGCCCGTTTTCAGCTTTTGGTCGGAGTTAATAATATTTTCATGGGCATCGCCATTTTTATACGAAAAAGGATACGACGTCTCAGCAATGACCACTTCCTTGCCGTAACGCAGCGCCATATCATCCATATTGATTTTCACCGCTTCCAGCGTACCGTGCCAGAACGGATAATAGGATAAGCCGATAATGTCGTAATCGACTCTGCCATTGATGCCGTCGAAGAAATAACGGAAGGTCGCATTTTTGCCGCCTTCAGCAAGATGAATCATAATTTGAACATCATCGCCGCCAGGCAGGGCGCGAACAGCCGACGAACCGCTGTTCAGCAGCAGCGCTTGATCGTCAAAATTAACCGAGCCGCCTTTGCCCGTGAGCACGCCGCTGTTGATTTCATTGCCGATTTGCACCATGTCAGGCATTGCATTTACTGCCTGCAATTCTGAAATAACCTCGTACGTGTAATCGTATACCGCTTGGCCCAGCTCAGGCATCGTCAGGTTTTTCCACGCCGCAGGTCGAACCTGCTGGCCCGGATGCGCCCAGTCATCCGAATAGTGGAAATCGACGAGCAGCTTAAGCCCCTTCGCCTTCACTCGCTTAGCGAGTCTAAGCACATCTTCCTTATCATTGTAGCCGCCCGAGTTTTGCGGATCATTCCACACCCGCAGCCGGACGTAGTTTACGCCCCGGTCCTTCAAAATGTCCAGCAAATCGCGTTCCACGCCATTGCTGTCGTAATATTTTCCGCCGTTGTCCTCAATTGCGGTCAGCGTCGAAATATCCACCCCGCGAATAAAATCGTCACGATAGCCCAGCACCGTGACCGACGCTTTCGGCTGCACGCTCGCTCCCGTTACCGTTCCTGCTACTTCAAAGCTGCCCCCACCTGTATATTTCTGCGGGTCAACAGCGTCCCATGCGACATTGACAAGCCCAAAGCTGCCGTCCGCATATGCGGCATTCACCTGTGCCGGAAGGCTCGGAGCCGTACCGCTGTAGGTTTCGATATTTACCGCGTCATAGCCGGTAATGTCCGCTGGACTTTTCACCATTTCCTTCTCTGCTACCTTTAATTCTTTAATGCCCGGCCACCAGCCGCTTCCCGCATAAAAAGAAATCGTGACACGCACATAACGCATGCTGTCCGCCTCGAATGCAAGGCTTGCCGTCTGCTGCTTTGCCGCATTAGCCGATTTATCGGCAGCGACCGTCCAGTTCACATCGTCCGGCGATACCTCTACGATATACTTGACGATTTCATCTTCCTTCCAGGTGATTTCCACACCAGAAAGATCATATTCGCTGCCCAAATCCACTTTAAGCCAGTGTGTCGGACTTACAGCGCTTGCTGCGCTCCATGCCGTATCCGGATTGCCATCGACCGCGTATTCCTTCGGCTGGCCCCACTGCGGATCTATATATTCTTGGCTTGCTGTAACGATTTTGCCAAGCGCCAAATTTGCTGCAGCTGCCTTTACCGCCGCTTGCGGCCAGGCCATCTGTGTCATAAATAGCGCTACGACCAGCACGAGGCTGATGTACCCTTTCCCCTTTTTCATGTAAACCTCTCCCTTGATTATATTGTTTCTCCATGCTTCATCTAATTGTAAGCGATTTTATGAAAAGCGATATACATACCAAAAGCAACATTCTAGCATTTTATGCAACCTGTTTGACGCCGCACATTCCGAATTTTGGTAGCGCTATCATTCATAGGGTTTTCATAAGCGAAACCTGCGCAAACAGACACTTCAAATACTATCGATTAGAAAAATCCTGAATTAACGCGCTTAAGCCCCAGCCCGGGGATTAACGAAAATTTCGGCTAATCACTTGTTATACTCAAGCCGATGTTTTATATTGACATAACAGTAGGTCAAAAATTAAAGAGGTGAACGAACGAGATGACTCCACGCACGAAGGAACAAAACGATGAGATCCGGCTGCGGCGTTTGGCGCAAATCCGGAAAGCCGCTGCCGATGTGTTTTTGAATAAAGGGCCTTTACTGGAAATCCGCGATGTGGCCTCGCAAGCGGGACTCGGTTATGGCACGGTATACCATTATTACAGCAATAAGGGCGATTTGCTTCAAGATTTGCTATGGGATGCGTTCGAGCGGGCCGGCGATTGGCTGGTAGCCCCGCTAGAGGCAACGCTAGAGGCTCCGCTGGAGGTCTCCCGCGCTTCGGCCTCAGGGAAGGCACCGACGGGCAGGCATTTCAGCTTGGCTGCTGAGGCGGACACCGGGAACTCGGCTACCGCGGATTCCCGAAGCGGAAGCAGCGAAACGGCCGCTGCCGCAGAGCTTGGCCCCGTCGCCGCCGCAGGCTTCCGGCTGCTGCAGCTATGGGCGGAGGACCGCGCCCTTTACCTATTGTTTAAGATGGCCGGAGAGGACTTTGCCTCGCTGCCAGAAGCGCGCTCGGCCACGCTTTCGGCCGCCTTTCGTCGTGAGGTGCTGGCGCCGCTTGCCGCGCTGCTGGAAACCGGGCGTGAGCCGGACGGGGCTGCCGCTTCCGGCGAAAACGCGGCGGAGCCGCCGTATCAGCTACAGCGCGCGGAAATGCTGCTGGCCGCCTTGGTCGGCTGCGCCTCTATTTCGCTTCGCCGCGGAAAACTGCAAGAGGAGGCCGGCGATATCGCCCGTTTTTTAAAATTATAGAATGGATAAGGAGCGAATAATGACAGATGATCATACTAAAATCACCTAGGGAAATCGAAGAGATGAAACCAGCGAGCCAAATCGTTGTGGACTGCTATCGCGAGGTGTCCAAACTGATCGAGCCTGGGATCACCACCCAGGAAATCAATGACTTTGTTGCCAAACACATCACCAAGCTGGGCGGCAAGCAGTTTACGAAAGGATACAACGGTTACCCCGCCGAAACCTGCATTTCGGTCAACGATGTGGTGGCTCACGGCATTCCGTCGAACCAGGTGGTTATGGACGGCGACTTGCTGAAGCTCGACATTGTCGTGGAATACGGCGGATGGTTCGGCGATTCGTGCTGGTGCTATGCGGTGGGCAATATCCGGCCGGAGGCGCAAAAATTAATGAAGGTGGCAAAGGAATGCTTGGACCTGGGGATAGCCCGAGCGCTCCCTGGAGGCCGGCTTGGCGACATCACGTCGGCGATTCAAGAGCATGCGGAAGCGAATGGATTTTCGGTCGTACGCGATCTGCTGGCGCACGGGATCGGGCGGAGCCTGCACGAGGAGCCAAGCTACGAGCATATCGGCGTAGCTGGCAAAGGCATTCGGTTAAAGGAAGGCATGGTGTTTACGATTGAACCGATGATCAACGAAGGTACGTTCCGTATCAAGATCGACGACGATCGGTGGACGGCGAGAACAGCCGACGGCAAGCTGTCGGCGCAATATGAGCATACGATTGCAGTCACGTCCGACGGACCGCTGATTTTAACGGCCCATTAAAAATAGAGGCAAACGGACGGGAATGCGTCATTAAAGGAACTAAGTCGCTAACCCAGCCTGCTTGCCCTGACGAAAGTTCGTAATCCAAAACGACGAATAACCGCGCTGCCGCAAAAACAAGGCTGCTCTCCGTTTCCGGAAAACAGCCTCCTGTACATCCTCTAAAACCCACACGATTACCTTTGTCACACTATTCTTTAACCGAGCCTACGACGAGGCCTTTAACGAAAAACTTTTGCAGAAACGGATAAATTATGAGGACAGGAAGAGCGCCGATAAAAATTTGCGCTGCACTAACCGTCTTCTGCGAGATCAAGGCAAGCGATACGGGATCAAGGCTCATGGAGCTCATGTCGCGTGAAATAATGACCGTTTGCAGAAAGGTTGCCAGCGGATATTGGTGAACGCCTTCTGTGTACAGCAGGCCGTCAAACCACGAATTCCAATGGAACACGATGCTGAACAGGCTGAGCGTTGCAATGGCTGGCTTGGATACCGGCAGAAAGATCGTGAACAGCACCCGGAAGTGGCCTGCTCCATCAATCATAGCTGCTTCCTCCAGCTCCTTCGGAATGCCCCGGAAGAAGTTCATCATCAGAATCGTTAAATAAATATTAACCGCTCCGGGAAGCACCAGTGCCCAGAAGGAGCCCATCAGGTTCAAATTCTGGATCATCATATAGAAGGGAACAAGCCCGCCGTTAAAGACCATCGCGAAAACGAAAATCCAGGAGTAGTAAGAACGTGCCTTGAAGCTCGTGCTTTCTCTGGAAAGCGGGTAGGCTGCCATAAACGCCAGCAGCAGCGTAAGGGCCGTGCCAATGGACGTCCGCATGATAGATATCCAGATCGAGTTTAGAAAGATCGGGTTGTCGATCGTTTTGCGATAAGCCTCCAAAGTGAAATCTACCGGCCACAAATTAACGATATTGGCATCGGCCGCCGACTTCGCGCTGAATGAAATGGCCAATACATGAACAAGCGGGATAATGCACAGGAGCGAGATAAACAGCAGCCCTGTATTATTGAGTATAGAAAATATGCGGTATGACAGTGTTTTGTGGTACATTCTAGGCTCGCTCCATTCTTAGAAAATTCGATAGTTTGCCCATTTATAGGCCATGCGGTATGAGACGAAAATCAAGATCATGCTGATAATGGATTTGAATAATCCGACCGCTGTTCCAAAGCCCATTTCCCCGCTTATAATCGCTGTACGATAAACGAACGTATCAATAATGTCGCCTTTATCGTAGACTAGCGGGTTATACAGGTTGAAAATTTGGTCAAAGCCCGCATTCAAAATGTTGCCGAGTGCCAGTGTACCTACGACAATCGCCATCGGCACCATCGAAGGCATCGTAATGTGAAGCGTCTGCTTCCAGCGGCTTGCGCCGTCCACTTCGGCCGCCTCGTACAGCGAGGGGTTGATGTTCGAGAGAGCTGCCAGAAAGACAATCGTTCCGTAACCAAACTCCTTCCACACCTCGGAAATAATAACCGTAAAGCGGAACCAATTGCCTTCTCCAAGGAAGAAGATCGGTCCGATCCCGACCATGCCCAGAATCCGGTTTACAAAACCGCCATCGCTAGACAATATGTCGATCAAAATACCGCCCAAAATGACCCATGACAGGAAGTGGGGCAGATAGACCATCGTTTGCACATAACGCTTGAAAAGCTCCTTGCGCACCTCATTTAAGAAAAGAGCAAAGATGAATGGAGCTGCGAGGTTAAAAATAATTTTCAAAACCGCAATGACCAGCGTGTTCCAAATAACCTCCAGGCTGTCCTCCCGCTCAAACATGTAGCGAAAATTATCGAGACCGATCCATTCCGAGCCTGTAATGCCCAGCCGGGGCTTAAAGTCTTGGAAGGCCATAACAATGCCCGCCATTGGCAAATAGCTGAACAAAATCAGAAAAACAAGGGATGGCAAAATCATGAGATGGAACGGCCAGTGGCGCTTTAGCTGCCTCATATTGTAGTATCCTCCTGAACGCATTTGTATGAATTACCTCAATTATAGCAACGCCCCAAACCGCCTGAACACATGACGGAACCAACATTGATGGCACTATTGCAACTACTTTTCACAGGAAACTCTCATAAAAAACAAAAGCAGCCTGCCGAGGGCAGACTGCTTTGCTGACTTGCACTATTTTACAGATGCATACCATTCATTTACTTCCTTCGTAATTTGCTCGCCGCCGGATTTATTCCAGTTGGCAACGAATGTATCGAAGGCATCAATCGGCTTTGTGCCGTAAATAATTTCGTTAAACGTTTGAAGCTCGATTTTTTTCAAGTAATCCATTTTCGACTTCATCGTCGGCGTTGTAGGACCCGTAAACATGTTCATAAGCGCAACATCCTTCTGGGACATGAGCACCTTCGCCGCTTCTGGCGTTTGCTTGCCAAAGCTGTTGGCAATGTCTTTCTCCAGCTTCGTCTCCGGCTCCTTGCCATCTGCAAGCGCCAGCAGAGCTGTCATTTGCGCGTCTGGAATACGGGCGCCATCACGAACGAGGAAATAACGAACAATGTTAATATAGCCTCCAGGGATATCATCTTGATAAAGCGTGTTGCCATTGGCATCAACATCATAGTCATAACCTTTGAACATGCCAACCTCAAGCGGGCTGCCCTTCGCAGGGTTTGCGAAGTTGTCAAACATCCAGTTCTCATAAGTGAACAAAGCCTCAGGATGCTTAATATCTTTGTTGATCAAAATAACAGCGCTGGAAAATGGCGTGCCATGGCTTGTCGCTTTGCCGTCAGGACCTTTTGGCAGTGCGATCGGCGTCCATTTTGCGGTTGGCACGTTTTTCGCTGTATCGACAAGCGGCCAGCCGCTCATCCAGTACGGTCCAGGAATAATGCCCGCTGTTCCTGCAACTGCTGGCTCAGCCGTTTTGTTCTCATCCCATAGAGCTGCTTCCTTAGGAATAAAGCCTTTTTTGCTCCATTCCGAAAGCTTCAAGAGGCCCTGCTTCATGCCTGTGTTAATGGAACCATATTCCAGATTTCCGTCAGTTCCAACATTCCATTGCTCTGGCATCGCGCCATAAGCGCCAAAAATCCATGATGGGTCGCCCATCCAGCTGCTCAGCTTCGTTTTGAAGCCAATGCTAAGCGGCGTTACTTTATCAGGAGCCAATCCGTCCGGATTGTTGTTTTTGAAAGCTTCCATCACAGTTTCCAGCTCGGCAATCGTTGTCGGAGCCTTCATATTCAGCTTGTCCAGCCAATCCTGGCGGATCCACAGCAAGTAGTCGTTGTTATAAGCATAATCCAGTACGGGAATACCCATTTTTTTGCCGTCGCGAATATATGGATTCCATACGTTAGGATCAAGCTCCATCGCTTTTTTCCAAGTATCATTTGCGTATTGGTCAAACAGGTCGCCAGCTTCGCGGAAATAGCCGGAATCGACCAGATCAGCTACCAGCTGCGGATCATTATTGCCCACTACCAGCACGTCAGGCATATCCTGTCCCGAGGACATGGCCAGGCGCAGCTTTGTAGCTAAAGCATTGTTCGTATCCGTTACAGACCACAGCGATTTGATCTCGATGCCGAGCTGCTCCTTGGCCCATTTTGTCGCTACGTTGTTCTCAATCGTTTCACCATTTTTATATTTCACCTCAGGAGCTACCCCCCATACGGTCGTCAATGTAACAGGCGGATCATATTTCTCTTTATATTCATTTCCTGTTGAAGCTCCTGTGTTCGTGCTCTCGCCCGTTCCTTTGTTGTCCTTGCCGCATGCTGCGAGCAGGCCGACAACGAGAATGAGGCTTAGTACGAGCAGCAGCTGCTTTTTGTAAGCGCTAATCATTTTTGTTTTTCCCCCTCCAACTGTGTGTTGCAATTGTTTATGACTTTATTATAGGAGCATTGCTGGGGAAGTCATAGGACAATAACCGAACATTTCTGCACCTTTGGCAACCTGTTCGCTTTTTGCTATTGGTCGCGGAACTCCTGCGGCGTCATGCCATAATGCTTGCGGAAGATTTTGCTGAAATATTGCGGATTCTGATAGCCCAGCTCCGAAGTAATTTCATAAATTTTCTTATTAGTCTGCTTCAGCAAATAATGCGCCCGCTCCATTCGCATCCGGGTAATATAGTCACTGATGCTCTCGCCGGTCTGGGCTTTATAAATTTTGGACAAATAGACGGGATGCAAAAACACCTTGTCCGCAATCGTCTTCACCGATGTATCATGGCCAAGGCTTGCAGACACAAGCTCCTGCACCTGCTTGACCAGACTGCTCTTGGCGTATTCCTCCGTGCTCGACAGCTCTGTGCGCAAGCGCTCCAGCATATCTGTCGACCAATTCCGCAGCTTGTCCAGCGAATGAATAACGGTGTGGTCGAGCAGCATGTCGAAGCCCGCATGATCAATTTCATAAATAAATTGTCCCTGTTTATGGGCCGTATACATAAAGGCATTCGTAATCGAGAGAAACACTTCATACAGATGCTCCCGCGAAAACTTCACCTGCTCCAAATTGCCGAACACCTCATCGATTTTGAGCAGCGCTGTGTCCCACTGCTTGGACTCCAGCAAATGAATAAGCGTAGGCGGCTTATACAAGGCCTCCATCAGATTCACTCGCGTCTCCGGCTCCGCCTGGTGACTTTCCAAATAGACGGCAATGCCCGATTCATGAATCGCGCTCGATAAATAGACGCTCATCCCCGTCCGGTACGCATTCGCCATGCCGCTCGGGAAGGAGAACCAGTCGGAAATAATGAGCGACACCTCCGAACGGAGAAAATGGGAGATTTGCCGTCTAAAGACGTCCACCGCCTGCTCCAGCATCACCCGCCGCTGTCCTTTGTAATCCGGCGAAAAATCCAGCAGCCGCTGCTGCTCCTCATTTGGCTGCGCGACGAATATGAGGCAATTATGCGGCGCTTTGCCATACCATACGTTCATATGCTCGGAGAACACTTCCTCGCCAATATTGCCGACCGCATATTCCATCAGCTCCATGCTGCTGCGGTTGCTTTCATCATAAGGATTGCTGTATTGAATCAGCAAAATGACAGAAGGAGCATCAAGCCGCAGCGGAATTTCATATTGCGCCAGCTTGGCGTCAATCGTCGTGTCCGACAGCTGGCGGCCGAGCAGCAGATCATGCAGCAGATTGCGCCGCAGCAGCCCGTATTCCGACTTCATATTGTAAACGAGCTGATGGTATTGCTCCGCCTGCTCCCACTCCACCTTCAGCTCCTCGATCGTATTCATCAGGCTGCGCACAAATTCCTTATCGTCCACCGGCTTCAAAATATAATCGGACGCCTGCAATTGCAGCGCTTTTTTCGCATATTGGAAATCGGAGTAGCCAGTCATTAAAATGCAGCGCAAATCCGGCCAGAGCTTCTTCGCCTGTTCGATCAGCTGCAAGCCGTCCATCCCCGGCATCCGAATATCCGTGACCAAAATATCAATGTCACCCGCCTCCATAATAGCAAGCGCCTCGGCAGCAGAATCGGCCCGGTATATTTTGCTGACGCCAAGCTCTTCCCATGGAATGGTCTTCTCTAAGCTCAGCGTCACATAGGCCTCATCATCTACAAGCAGCAGTTCAATCATTATGATGCCCCTCCCTAAGTCAATGTCTGTTCAGTTTGTTTCTCGCGGGTCACATTCCAGCGAATTTGCACCTTTAAGCCGCCTAGCGGCGAAGGCGACAGCACAATGCCTGAGCTTGCCCCGAAACGCAAATGCAAGCGCTGATGGACGTTCCAAAGACCGCAGCCCATCTCCTGCTCCATAGGACGCGTCAATTGGTATTGCAAGGAAAAAAGCCGCTCTGGATCGAGCCCAACGCCATCATCCTCCACCGTAATCGCTGCAAACTCGCCGTCAAATTCACCCGATATGCGAATGCGTCCTGCATCTGGTGATTGCTCAATACCATGGATGACCGCATTTTCCACCAACGGCTGAATGACGAGCGGCGGAATTTGAAAACGCAGCAGATGCTCCGGGATGTCCAGCTCATAAGACAGCCGATTCATCCGCATTTGCTGAATATCCAAGTAGTTGCGGACAAAATCAATTTCCTCCCGCGCATCGACCAAATAACGCTCCTGCCGGGTCGTATAGCGGTAGTAGTTTGACAGGTTCTGGCTCATCGCAATGACCGACTGATAGTTTTCCAGCTTCGCCATGCTCGATATAAAGGAAAAACAATTATAGAAAAAATGCGGGTTGATTTGCGATTGCAGCTGCTTGAGCTTCGCTTCTCGCACATGGATTTTTTCCAAATAAACATTTTCAAACAGCTCTTGAATTTGCTGAACCATCCGGTTGAAACGGATAAATACGAACTTAAATTCATTGTTGCCGCGCCCTTTCGGTGTAAGCCGGACGCCGTAATCGCCGTTTTTCAGCTTCTGAAAGCTGACTACAAGCTGCTTAATGGGAACCTGCACCTGCGCATAAAGCATATAGGCGATTAAACAGCTCATCAATAGCAGCAAACCAACCGAATAATAAAATAAACGGTTCGTTTGGTTGATCGGCTGGAGCACATCCGATAACGGGATATAATCAATCAAATCCCAGCCTATCGTTTCTGAACGGACAATATTGACCAAATAACGCTCCCCGTTCACTTGGACGGTATGGCTGCCGCTGGCCAGCAAGCCGCTCTCGTCCAATTGGGCAATGAGCTGATTGCCCAACTGCTGGTCGGCGGTACGATTGTATATCGTGCCCCATGCCTCGTTGTAGTAGAAGGGGTCGCGCCGTCCATCACGCTTGAACTGATCGAGCATGCCCTGAATATTCGAGCTGTCAAAGCTAACCTCAATGAGCAGTCCCGTATCCGTAGCCTGAGACAAATTATTATAAGGCAGCGCCGTCATCAGCGAGAAACGAAAGCCATCCGCGCCAAGCGGCTTCACCTGCCAGCCGCGTTTCAGGCGGGCAGCTAAGGTCTCCTTATTATAGGGAACGGCATCGTTCACCGTAATGACGCGGGCTAGCGTTGGCGAATAAATCGCCAAATTGCTTTTCCAATTAGAGGAGCTTTCCTGAATGCTCAGCTTGGTCTGAATGCGCTTGACCATCGTAATCGCGGGCAGATCAAGATTGTCAAGGTCGACGTAATAATCGCGCAAATTCGCAATGTCCGGATCTTGAATGAGCAAATTTGGCCATAACCCCAGCAGATTAATCGAGGAATTGACCTGATTTTGAAAAAAAACGAGCTGATTCGTATTCGAGCGGTTGAGCTCGGAATCTAGAACTTCTGTACTAATATGATTGGAATAGGAGTACAGTCCTATGATCGGCAGCAGCATAATAATGAGCAACCCTACGATTTTGGAAAACAAATTTACTTTAGGCATCCGTACACCTGGCTTTCTTCTAATCAAAATGCTGCATTCAGTATAATGTCCCTCTCGAATTGGAGCAATGCCTGACCGGGCTGAAGCAAAGAAAATATTCGGCTGGTCTGTCATTATATGTCGAAAATCTCTTATAAAAATGATAAACTATTTAATAGAATTTCAACGAGAAGAGGTTTAGCATGTACAGCGCAATAAAACGCAAAAAAGGCTTTACCCTGGCATCCATCATCTCCTGCATCGTGCTTTTGTCCGTCCTCATTACCATCGTCATCAATATCATTATCGCTTTCAAATCCCAGAGGGAATCCCTTTATCATAATACACTGGAATTAAACCGCATTACGGCCGGTGATCTTAGCAAAACGACGCAATCATTGCTTGTGTCTATGAAGCGCAGCCTTGAAATCGCGGCGAATTATTTATCTGATGCCGACCTTGAAAGCAGCGCTGTGCTGGCGCAGCTTGATTTTTTTATGGGAACCAACCATTACTTCAATTCGATTGCTGTCGTCGATGCTGAAGGCGTTATCGTCTCCAGCTCTCCTAACAATTTGGGCATAATCGGCCACAAGCTGTCAACTGATGAATCAAAGCTGGCGCTTAAAGTCCAGAAGCCGCACATTTCCAAGCCTTATATTTCTTCGACGAATCGGATGATCGTGCTGGTCAGCCAGCCGGTTTTCAGCCGGGAGGGCACCTATCGGGGATATGTGGCCGGAACGATTTATTTGCAGTATGAAAATATTTTCCGAGAAATTCTTGGCGTGCAAAACGAGAACAACAGCGGCTCTTATTTTTACGTCGTCGATGGGGAAGGCAATATGATCTATCACCCGCATATGGAGGATCATCCTGCTAATGTAAGCATGAATCCTGTTGTGCAGCAGCTGATGCAGGGGAAAAGCGGGCAACAGCAGGTGGTCAACAGCCAAGGTATCGAGTTTCTTGCCGGTTATTCCGTCGTACCCGAAACCAACTGGGGAATTGTTTCCCAAACGCCAGTCAGCTACGTGGAAAATAAAAGCTGGGATCTCATTACAGACATGCTGAAGGTATCAGCGCCGTTCGTGCTGCTGCTGCTTTTTCTGACCATGTGGCTGTCGCGCACGCTGTCCTCACCGCTCTACCAGCTGGCTAATTATGCGGCGCAGCTGACCAAGATGGATCAAATCCCGGACACGCTGCCTTCGCGCGTTTACTGGAATTATGAAGCGAACCAGCTAAACACCACCGTTGCGCTAGCTTTTCATGAGATGAAGCGGAAAAATGAAGAGCTGTTCCATGAGTCGCAGACGGACGCCTTGACGGGACTGCCAAACCGCCGAACGCTTAAGCTGATTACCGAGGATTTGGAGCTAAGGCAAATTCCGTTCTCTGTCATTATGCTGGATTTGGACCATTTCAAATCGGTCAATGACGAGTTTGGCCATCCGAAGGGCGATGAGGTGCTGCGCCTGCTTGCTGCCAAGATGCTGGAGCTCAAGCGCGAGGGCGATTACTGCTTCCGTTACGGAGGCGAGGAGTTTACAATCGTGCTGCCGCACACGTCAGAGGAAGAGGCGTTTGACGTAGCAGAGCAGCTGCGAATGCAGATGGAGCAGGCGATTACGCCAATCGGCCGCCAGGTCACCCTGTCGCTCGGCATCGCCTCCAATACAGCTCGATTAAAAGATACCGAAGATTTGTTCAAGCAGGCGGATGATGCGCTGTATGCCGCCAAGCATAGCGGCCGCAATCAAACGATTTTGCATAGTCAAATTTCGGAGTAGCAGTGGATAAAATAAATTAGCAAAATTTTCAGTTTGCAGCATGCAGCACCGCTGCCACTTGGCTTTATCAGCCGTGGCAGCGGTGTTTTTCTTTCCTGTCTAGAGTGTGTGCGCACACCGGAGCTCGCCTGCTGCTGCTTGCAATGCGCTTAGTTGAGGCTGCCAATCTCATCAGATGATTCAGGGCTTAAGGAGCCGCAGCGCGCGATTGCTGCTGCGACTGCTGTTACTGAAAGCCCGTTGCTGAGACTAAGCGGTTCGAGATATTCTCTCCATTTTTGGAGGACACAGATTCCGCTATTCTGGTTTTTTCTTTGATTTTAGACTATAAGCGGACTGTAAAGCCGTTATGGCTCTCATTATCCTGCCAAAATGGCCATTTACAGCGAATTAGCTGCCCCTGAGTCCGCATCCTGTGCCATAACCCGTGATCTTGTTGAAATAGCGGCTGCTGTGTCCATCAAGTCTATCTTTGTGCGGCGAGAAATCCCCTATAACGAAGAGCATGATTAGGCTCGCTTCTGTTCGCATAATATGCTCTAGGTTTTGGGATGAGCGAGAATGGCGGATTACTTAATTAGCTCGGCATAGGCTTCCGCGGTCAGCAGCTTGCCGAGCGCCTCCTCCAAGCCTTCCTCGAGCTCAACCTCCACAATCCAGCCGCCATCATAAGGCTCGCTGTTAATTAGCTCAGGCTGGTCAATGAGCGTGCTGTTCACCTTCGTAATCCGGCCAGATACCGGGCTATACAGCTCCGACACCGTCTTAACCGACTCAATGGTGCCGATGCTGTCGCCAGCCGAAACCACCGCACCAACCTCTGGATACTCTACGAATACGATGTCGCCCAATTGGCCTTGCGCATGATCGGTAATGCCGACCAGCAGCTTCCTTCCCTCCGTCTGCAGCACCCATTCATGCTCATCGCTATACCGCAGCTGCTCCCTAATTTCGCTCATTGCCAGCGCCTCGCTTTCTCACTCAAGTTCAAATTCAAGTTCTATTTACCGTTTTAATTCAGCGTCAAGCGTAAACGGCTGTCGCCGTCCTCTGGCGGCAAAGCTGCCGTTTCGAGGGTGATATATAAGAATGTATAAGTGTGAAATTTATATATTCTTATCTTTAAAAAAAGACAGAGAACAGGCGTAATTGCCCATTCTCTGTCCTCGGTACCTGAGAGCTTGAGAGCAAGCCGCAGGCAAAGCCAGACGGCACTCCTTACCCCTTTGGCGGCTATTCGCACTCTCCAGAGCTGCGTCAAATGCCAGTACGTTTACCTGAGAGATTATTCGTTATCCGGCAAGGATAACGGCTTGCTCCTTCGGTGCTGCCGGGTCGGCTATCCATCTGGCCGCAGGCAGTCTCTCCCGATCATCATCATCCGCATATTCATTTGCCTTGATTCCCCACAAGCATAGCTTATTCCTCAAAAGCATGTCAACATTCCTAACAAATAAGTCAAAAAACCGCAAAAAAAGATTGACATCCATATCCAGCTGATGCGTATAATGTTGGCAAAGGCATAAAAGCAGCGACCTAATTAAATACGCGGATGATGGCAGCGGGAGAGATTACTGATGGACAGGTAACGCCGAAGGAGTAAGCCTTTCAGGTGAATCTCTCAGGCAAAAGGACCTTTGTCGGACGCACCTCTGGAGAGCATTCGCCACGAGCGAATCACCCAAGGGGAAACTTACGCATATATGACGTATTTTGTCATGTTTTTCAAGGCGTGGGACAACTCTCAGGTACAAAGGACAGAGCGAAAGGAAAGATGGATGGGCGAAGCAAGCTTCGCGGCGCCCCCCCCTTTTTTCTTTTCGCCTGTCCTTTTTCTTATGCCTATTGAAAAATTCCGCGCTTCATTCGAGCCAAATTAGAATTAAATTCAAGCTTAGAACTGCATTCAAGCTGAAGGGGTGATTTTGTTGAGCAGCCTTAAACGTACGCCGCTTTTTCCGTTGTATGCCGATTTCAAGGGTGCCCGCTGCATTGATTTTGGAGGCTGGGAGCTTCCCGTCCAATTTTCAGGTATTCAGCAGGAGCATGCGGCCGTCCGCGAGCAAGCTGGATTGTTCGATGTCTCCCATATGGGGGAGTTTATCGTTAGCGGCGCGGGCTCTGAAGCCTTTCTCCAGCAAATGACGACAAATGATGTGTCGCAGCTACAGGACGGACAGGCGCAATATACGATGATGTGCTACCCGGATGGCGGCGTAGTCGACGATCTGCTCATTTATAAACTGGGAGAGCAGCAGTACATGCTCGTCGTTAACGCTTCGAATATAGATAAGGATTGGCAGTGGCTGGAGACACAGGCCGATGGTGACGTTTCGCTTCGCAATCAATCCGATGACACAGCGCTGCTGGCGCTGCAAGGCCCGAAGGCTTTGGCTATTTTGTCGAAGGTGACGAATGCGCCTGTCGCGGCACTTCCGGCGTTTCATTTTTTAAATCAGGTTTCCGTATACGGACATGCAGCCTTAGTTTCCCGTACCGGCTATACGGGCGAGGATGGGTTTGAAATTTATTGCAGCAGCAGCATAGCCGCCTCGATCTGGCGAGGACTGCTTGCAGCTGGAGAAGCTTATGGACTTGTGCCCGCCGGGCTTGGCGCCCGCGATACACTGCGTTTCGAAGCCAAGCTGCCGCTTTACGGGCAAGAGCTGTCGGCGGATATTTCGCCGCTGGAGGCTGGACTTGGCTACTTCGTTAAACTGGATAAGGGCCCGTTTATCGGCCGCGAGGAGCTCCAGCGCCAGAAGTCGGAAGGCATTCCCCGCAAGCTCATTGGCTTGGAATTGCTGGAGAGGGGCATTCCGCGTCCCCATTATACCGTCCACAATGCCGAAGGAGAACAGATTGGGGAAGTCACGACGGGAACGCAATCGCCGACTCTGAAGCGCAATTTGGGTCTGGCCCTTGTACAAAGCGCCTATGCAGCCATCGGCACGGAGCTATGGCTCGATATCCGCGGCAAGCGGCTGAAAGCTGTCGTCGTCAAAGCTCCATTTTATAAACAGCCCAAAGTCATTCCCGCCCAATCCTGAACATGCTGCATGTACGCTAACCACTACGCACCCATCAGGGCTTGCAAAGAAAAGGAGCGATCGCCATGTATAAGCACCGATATTTGCCGATGACCGAGCAGGATCAGGCCGAAATGCTCACCGCCGCTCACGCCAGCTCCATTGAGGAGCTATTCTCCGATATTCCTGCCGCTGTGCGCTATGACGGGGTTTTGCCCATGTCCGGGCAGCTCGATGAGCCTGCCTTGCTGCGCCATTTGCGCGAGCTATCGGACAAAAACGCCGACTTCGACCGCTATACGAGCTTTCTCGGTGCAGGGTTGTACGACCATCACATTCCTGTCGTCATCAACCATATGCTGTCCCGCTCGGAATTTTATACCGCTTATACCCCGTATCAGCCGGAAATCAGCCAAGGGGAGCTGCAGGCGATTTTTGAATTCCAATCGTATATTTGCGAGTTGGCCGGCATGAAGGTCGCCAATGCCAGCATGTATGACGGGGCTACGGCGCTCGCCGAAGCTGCGGCGCTGGCCAGCGGAGCGACGAAGCGCAAGCAAGTTATTGTGTCCCGCACCGTCCATCCGGAGGCTCGGGAAATTTTGCTGACTTCCGCACACGGACTAAATTTGGAAGTAGTAGAAATCGGCTATCAAAATGGCGTCACCGATGTGGATGCGCTGCAAGCAGCCCTTACCGAAAATACAGCTGCCGTTCTCATTCAATCTCCTAATTTCTTCGGCTGCATCGAAAACATTCGCATGATCGAGCCGCTCGTTCATGCCAGTAAAGCGCTGCTCGTCGTCAGCGCCAATCCCATCTCGCTCGGCTTGCTGGAATCGCCGGGCGCGCTTGGCGCCGACATCGTCGTCGGCGATGCGCAGCCGCTGGGCATTCCCGCATCGCTTGGCGGTCCGACCTGCGGCTTCTTCGCGGTGTCGGAGCCGCTTATGCGCCGCATTCCCGGGCGCATCGTCGGGCAAACCGTCGACAAGGACGGCAAACGCGGCTTCGTCCTGACGCTCCAAGCCCGTGAGCAGCATATTCGCCGCGAGAAGGCGACGTCAAATATTTGCTCCAATCAGGCGCTGCTCGCATTATGCGCCTCCATCTATATGTCAGTGCTCGGCAAAGCAGGCATGCAGGAGGTAGGGCTGCTCAATGTGCGTAAAGCCCACTATGCTGCTAGCGTGGCGGCGAATGGGCCGCTGGAGCTAGCTTTCTCGTCTCCCTATTTCAATGAGTTTGTCGTCAAGCTGCCGGATTCAGCCGACCTCGCTGGCGTAAGCGCCAAGCTGCTGCAAGCGGGCTATATAGGCGGCTACGATCTAGGAACCGCCTACCCAGAGCTGAAAAATCATATGCTCATCGCCGTAACTGAACGCCGCACAAAGGAAGAAATCCATGCATTCATTCATGAATTGGAGGCCTGTGTATGAAAGCCGAGAAAGCGTTGATTTTTGAGCTCAGCAAGCCGGGGCGCATCGCCTATTCGCTGCCTGAGTGCGACGTTCCTGCACTTGCAGCCAGTGAACTGCTGCCTGCGGAGCTGCTGCGCCAGCAGCCTGCTGAGCTGCCTGAGGTGTTTGAGGTTGATGTCATTCGCCATTACACCGAGCTGTCACGCCGCAACTTTGGCGTCGACAACGGTTTTTATCCGCTCGGCTCCTGCACGATGAAATATAATCCAAAAATCAATGAGGATACCGCCCGCTTCCCCGGCTTCGCCAAAATCCACCCTTACCAGCCGGAGCAAAGCATTCAAGGCGCTCTTGAGCTGCTTTACACGCTGCAAAACGACCTCGCCGTTTTAACCGGCATGGATCAAGTAACGCTTCAACCGGCAGCGGGGGCGCATGGCGAATGGACCGGCCTTATGCTCATCCGCGCCTATCATGAGAGCCGCGGCGAAGCCCGCACCAAGGTGATCGTGCCGGATTCCTCGCACGGCACGAACCCGGCGAGCGCGACCGTTGCCGGATTCGATACGGTGACGATCAAATCGGATGTGCGCGGCATGGTTGATTTGGACGCGCTTCGAGCTGCCGTCGGCGCAGATACAGCCGCGCTTATGCTGACGAACCCGAGCACGCTTGGCTTGTTCGAGGCGCAAATTGTCGAAATTGCCGCCATCGTCCATGCGGCAGGAGGACTGCTCTATTATGATGGCGCCAATTCGAACGCCATTATGGGCATTGCCCGTCCGGGCGACATGGGCTTCGATGTCGTCCACTTGAATTTGCACAAAACGATGAGCACTCCGCATGGGGGCGGCGGTCCTGGTGCTGGCCCAGTCGGCGTCAAAAGCCTGCTTGTGCCGTTTCTGCCAAAGCCCGTCGTCAGCAAGCGGACCGACGGCACCTATTATTGGGATACCGATCGGCCGGAATCGATTGGCCGCATCAAAGCCTTTTACGGCAACTTCGGCATTCTGGTGAGAGCCTATACGTATATTCGCACTTACGGGCCAGAGGGGCTGCGCCGTGTATCGGAGCTTGCGGTATTGAATGCCAACTACATGATGCACCGCCTCGCACCGTATTACGAGGTCGCTTATCCCGGGCTGTGCAAGCACGAATTCGTGCTGTCTGGCAAAAGGCTTAAAGCGTACGGCGTGCGCACGCTGGACGTCGCCAAGCGGCTGCTGGACTTCGGCTATCACCCGCCAACGATTTATTTTCCGCTAAATGTAGAGGAATGCATCATGATCGAGCCAACCGAAACGGAAAGCAAGGAAACGCTGGATGGCTTTATCGACACGATGATTCAAATTGCGCAAGAGGCAGAGCAGACGCCTGAGCTTGTCCTCAATGCCCCTTATACGACAGTTGTCAATCGTCTGGATGAGACGACAGCGGCCCGCAAGCCCATTCTAAATTGCACCTGCGGGTAGCCGCTTCGCTATTTTAGGAAATAACTGGAATAGAGTAGTGTTCCATCGAAAATAGGTTTACAATGGAAATAACGATGGAACCTACAGGATGTGATTGCACATGGATTTTTCTTGGAAAAGAAACTTATATGTATTGTGGATTGGCGTGTTTTTTACGAGTACGGCTTTCACCACCTCCATTCCATTTATTCCGCTGTTTCTCTCAACCGAGCTTGGTGTTGAGAAGCATCTGGAGGCTTGGTCCGGCATTTCTTTCGGCATTACCTTTCTGGCAAGCGCGCTTATTGCCCCTTATTGGGGGTCGCTCGCCGACAAATATGGCCGCAGGCCGATGCTCATTCGCTCGGGGTTTAGCCTAGCCGTTCTTTACATGATGACCTACTTTATTTATGATCCTTATTTGTTCGTTGTGCTTCGAATTTTCCAAGGCCTGCTTGCCGGCTTTGTTCCAGCCTCGATCGCACTAGTCGCCACCAACACGCCGGAGCACAAAACAGGCTATGCTCTTGGCATAATGGCGACAGCAGGCGCGACAGGCGGTATTCTCGGCCCCGTCATTGGCGGGGTCGTCAGTCATTACATCGGCAATCGCGAAGCTTTCCTGTTCTCAGGAGGCATCGTCCTGATTGCCGCGCTTATTGCCGTCTTTTTCGTGAAGGAAAAAAACTTCAACCGTTCAGGCGCCCGTTCCTCGATCAAAGAGGATTTGAAGCTTGCACTATCCAACCGTTCCTTCACCACACTGCTGATTTTGGCGGCTCTGGCAACGTTCTCCGTAATGATTCTGGAGCCGCTGCTCACCGTCTATGTCATGCAGCTTGGCGTTAGCGGCAGCGAAGCTGCCCTGCAGTCAGGCATCGTCTTCTCGGCCGTCGGGATCGCCACGCTCATTGCAGCACCGCAGTGGGGCAAAATCGGTTCAAGGATCGGTTTTTCCAAGGTGTTGTTCATAGGACTTGTCGGCGGCGGGATCGGCAATTGCTTGCAATTTTTCGTCAGCGATTACGTAGAATTCGGCGCGCTGCGATTTATCTATGGGCTGTTTTTCGCCAGCGTCTACCCGGCTATTAATGCCTTGATCGTCAAGGTGACGGACAGCAGCTTTAGAGGACGAGCCTTCAGCCTCAATCAGTCGGGGACCATGTTCGCAACGATGCTGGCTCCCGTCATTGGCGGCGTGCTTGGAGGCATCATCCCGATTCGCTGGGTATTCATCATCAACGGGCTGATGCTGATCGCAGCTGCCCTGTTCCTGAAAACCCACGCGCTCGGCGGCTTAGCACAGAATGCAGCAGACACAGGCAAGCAGCCTGCCCGTCCATAGCCAAAAAGCCCCGCTCCCTCTGATAAGGCTAAGCCTTTAATCAGTAGGGGCGGGGCTTTTGTCGTTAAATATCTATATGACCCGGCGTGCGGTTACATACGTTTTGTCCCATGTGCTTCCGGAAAAAGTAGAAATCGTTACGCCGATTCCCTTCCGATACGTATGCAGCAGCTTGCCGTTCCCCATATAAATGGAGACATGGTTAATGACGCCGTCTCTATTCGTATCGGAGAAAATCAGATCGCCAGCCTTCAAATTGCTTCTGGATACATATTTGCCGGCCTTCGATTGGCTCAGCGATGAGCGCGGGAGCGTAATGCCGTTCTTTTTGTAAACATACTGTGTGAAGGATGAGCAGTCAAATGAGCTGGTGCTGCCCGACGTTGCCCCAAATTTATAATCAACGCCCAGAAATTTCTGTCCCGTTGCAATGACGCTGCTGGCTGTGGATGAAGTTGCGGCCTCTACCTTTGCTGCTGGTACAGCCAAAGCGCCGGTCAAAGCAACGGATAGGCTTAACGTGACACTAAGTAACGTTTTGCCTAGCAAGGTTTTGCCCATAAGGGTTTTCTTTGTGCTATTCATGATGTATCCTCCTTTGGTAAAAACAGATGCGGTATAATGCCTGCTAATACCATACCACAGCTATTTACCCCACCAATTACCAATGAGAGGACAACCCCTACATACGCCTTGAACCGATCATTTTCATTAAAAATCCATTTTAATTATGAAAGCACTTTTACTTGACTTTTATTTTCGAGGCGCAATTTGCCAAAAAGCTCATGCTCAGCCTGCTAAACCTTCATCTCAGAATGCTGAATCAGCGACGTTTCTATTTGAATCGTCGTATGCGAAATGCCAAACTGCTGCTCGATTTTCGCAAGCGCCTGCTGCAAAATATGCTGGCTGTCATGACTATCCTCCACTAGCAAATGGCAGCTCAGTGAATCAAGACCCGATGTAATCGTCCATATATGCAAATCATGCACATCTATAACGCCTTCGATTTCCGCAAGCACCCGCTTTACCTTCTCCTGATCAATCGACGGCGGCGTGCCTTCCATGAGAATATGGAGAGTTTGCTTAATAATGTTCCAGGCACTCCGCAAAATAAGCACCGACACGAGCACCGATATAATCGGATCGGCAATATTCCAATCAAACAAGTAGATGAGCAGCCCAGCGAGCACAGCCCCGACCGAGCCAAGCGCATCGCTCAAAACATGCAGATAAGCGCTTCGGACATTCAAGTTGTTATGCACATCGCCTTTACGCATTAAAGCCCAAGCACTGGCCAAATTCGCCAGCAGGCCAACAAGCGCAATGAGCATCATGGAACCACTGGCGACAGCAGGAGGATCGAACAAGCGATGGTAAGCCTCCCATACAATAAACCCGGCTATGACGAACAAGGCAATGCCGTTGAACAGCGCGGCCAATATTTCGAAGCGGTAAAAGCCGTAGGTTTTCGTCTTGGAAGCGGGCTTGCTGGCAAACCAGACGGCAACCAGGCTAAGAATAAGCGCGCTCACATCGCTCAGCATATGGCCGGAATCGGCAAGCAGCGCGAGACTGCTCGTCAGCAAGCCGCCGAAAAATTCAAGAAACATAATGCCGACTGTAATCGACAACGCAATAATCAAGCCGACCTTATTGCCATTGACATCAAAATGATGGTGGCCGCCCGGTCCATGGGAGTGGTCATGCCCATGATGATGACCGTGGCTGTTGTCATGATTATGGTCGTTATGATGATCGTGATTGTGGTCGTGATTGTGGTCGTGATTGTGGTCGTGATCATGGTGACCACCTTCGCTATGGCTGTGCCCATGACTGTGTTGATGCTTATTCTTCGTGTCCATATTCTCTACCTCCTGCTGCTATTAAAAGCGATACAATTCGCTTTTTCAAAAAAATATAACATATGAGCATGTATTCATATATTATATAATGAACCAGCTGGACACATTTGTCAACCAATGCGCTTCCTTATTTTTCTCCACTCGTCCAAAAAGCATTCATTCCTTCGCCTTCTCCACCCTGCTTCCAAATAAAAAAGCCCGAGTGTGCGCAGCCCAGCTTTTTCAAGCTTAGACGCGCACACTCGGGCTTTCTATTTATTGCAAGGAGACGATGTCGCCTTCCTTCAAGCCTTCAAGCACTTCTACCTTATCTCCCGCTGACATCCCGACCTTGATGTCCTGACGCTCATATTGGCCTGCGCCTTTTTCCAGCATGACATAAGACGAAGCCTGATCGCTCATAATAGCAATGGAAGGCAAAGCAAGTGCACTCTCCTTACGGCTTATCTCAATGTCGCCAGTGAGCGTCAATCCTGCAATCAAATATTCGCTTGGCTCAAGCGAAATAACAACCTCGAATTGCGCAGCTTGATTGAGGCTATTTTGATCCGTGCCGGTTTTCGCGAACTTGGATACGCGCAGCACCTTGCCTTCAAGCAAAACATCCTTCATCGCAGTCATCTTGACCTTGACCAACATATCCTGCTTAATGCGGAATACATCCTGCTCCCCGACAAGAGCGATGAATTGCAGCTTGTTCAGATCAACAATTTTGCCGATCAGCTGGTTGTCGCCAACTGCTTGCAGTTGCTTAGCCGTTTGATCAAACAGAAAAATACCGTCGCCTGGTGAGCGATATTGGGATTCATTCAGCTTCAGCCGCTTTTGCGTCAGCGCTTTGCGCCCAATCGATTCCTTCACATCGTTCAGCTCCTGGTTCAAACGGGCAATTTCCTTGGCGGCCAGCGCCTTCTTGCGCTCAACCTCCGTCGCCTCAAGCATGCCCAGCTCATCTTCCGTATTCGTAACAAAAGCTTGCAGCTTTGCCTCCAGATCAGCCTTGTGCAGCTCCGCTTCCTCCTGCGTAATTTGATTTTGCAGCTCGGTCTGGTCAAGCGTGAACAATACCTCGCCCTTCTTCACCTGCTGACCGTCCTTCACTTTCCACTGCGTCACTTTGGAGCTGAAAGGCGCATAGACCGACGTTTCCTGCTCATATAGCGACTTGCCCTTAACCTGAATCGTATTGACGAGCGTCTCCTTGGTCACCTGAAATGTAATGGCCTGTGAATCGCCCGACATATCGACCATCTCCGGCGGCTTCGACATGGAGTACAGCACCACGCTTATTCCGATTAATACAATCCCGATGATGATCCATTTAATCTTTTTCTTCATCTCTTCTTCTCCCCCTGGTTCCTCGCTGGCTCAGACATGCCCTGACCATAGTGCAGGACCCCTCTAGTCTCTCTTGATTGCGGTCAATGCATCGGTACGCGAAGCGCTGACTGCCGGATAAATCCCCGATATAATGCCCGTCATCACGGCAAACGCCAGTCCGACCGGAATAGCAGACAACGGAATGAAGATGGACATATTTTCCTCGCCGGTAGACATCGATAAAATAAGGGCATTAATTCCCCATACGATCCAGTATGAAAATAAAACGCCCAGCAGTCCCCCCAGCAGTCCAAGCAGGGCTGCTTCTACAATGAACATATTTCGAATTTGCGCTAGATTGGCACCAAGCACCTTCATAATGCCGATTTGGCGGCGCCGTTGGTATGTGGACATCGTCATCGCCACAATAATGGAAATCGAGGCGATAATAAGAATGAATACGCCTGCGCCTACCGCAATGCTTTTGAACACAGCGAACTGCTCTTCAAGGGCCTCTTTTTGCAAAAGATTGGATTGGGTGTTCAAGGTGAGCTTCTTGATTTGCTCCTCCACCTGCTTCACATTTTCCTCCGCATCCACCTTGACCGTTACTTGATTGTAGGTGCCGTTAGCCGTCTCTTCACCGCTGCTTTGCATGAGCTGCTCACGCAGACTGTTCGCCGTTTCAATCGATACATAAATTTTGCGGTCATTGGAAAGCTGCATGTCGGAAACACCTTTAGGCTTCTTCAATACCCCTACGACTCGAAGGGCCTCACTGATCCTTTTCTTGTTGTCCTGATCGTAGTTCACCAGCTGAATCTGCTTCTGGTACAAGGCGGAAGGTGTAGTCATCATCGTCATATATTGGTCTTGCAGTGTTGAATCGCCTGGATTTAAATTCATGGCCTCAAACAGCTTATTCTGCTCCTCCTGATTCATTAGTCCAAGCGTCGTACCGTAACTTATTACTACAGAGTTTGGAGCATCCGACGCCGAGCCCTGCCAATACGTATTGCCGAAGGCTTCCAGACTGCTCAAATCCGTTCCAATAATTTCGGCATAGGCCTGCTTATCATCAGTAGTCGTCATTTGCATGTAGCTCAGCTGCTGCATGGCTGCTACAGCCTTTACGTGCTTAATGTTGCGCATGATTTCGACCTTTTGATCAGAAAGCTTGCCTCGATTTTTCACTTCATCGCTTGCCGTACTTTGGCTTCCGGGACCGGCGGATGCGCCATTATCCGGCATAACCGTAATTTCATCCATTTTCAAATAGCTCGTGAGCTGGGTTTCGACAATTTTCTGCGTAGATTCCCCAATGCTCATCGCCAAAATAATAGCGGCACAGCCAATCGACAGGCCGGCTGCACACAGCATGGTAACTACTTTACGCCGTCTGACCTGATCCCATGACAGCCTCGTAAGATCGCTTACTCTCAATGGACAGCCTCCTCTACCGGATGCTTGTCCAGCTTAACAGCAGGCTGCGATTTTTCCAGCAGCCCATCGCGAAGCGTAATAATATGCTGGGTCTGCTGCGCAACCTCGCGCTCATGGGTGACGATAATAAAGGTCGTGTTCATCGTCTTGTTCAAATGCTTGAGAATGGCCAAAATCTCCTCTTCCGTCTTCGTATCCAAATTTCCCGTAGGCTCATCGGCGAAAATAACCGATGGCTCTGTAATAAGCGAGCGCGCAATACTGACACGCTGCTGCTGTCCGCCCGACAGCTGGGAAGGGAACATTTCCCCTTTATCCGGTATGCCGACCTGCTCCAGCAGCTTCAGCGCCTTCTGCTTGCGAATTGAAGGACGCGTCGATTGAAACACGAGCGGCAGCTCGATATTTTCACGAACCGTCAAGTTCGGAATGAGCTCATAGGCCTGAAAAATAAACCCGATATGCTCACGGCGGAACTCCGCCAGCTTGTTTTCATTCATATTTACGATGTTGTGGCCCGCAATATAAATGCTGCCCTCCGTCGGCTTCATCAGTCCCGCCATCAGATTAAGCAGCGTCGACTTTCCTGAGCCTGAGCTGCCCAGCAAAGCGACCATATCCCCTTTGTTTACGCGAAAATCGATCTGTTGAAGAACCAGCGTCGTCTCATTGCCGTTCTTAAATGCATGGGACAAGCCCTCTACACGAAGCAAATCCTTCACTCCCCTTGTCTCTCTAAATCTTCCCAAGCACAACGGCTGTCGCCGTCCTCTGGCGGCAACTCTATCTACACAAAATACAGCCAAAGCGCTTGTAGCTTTAACTGTTTTATATTCCATAATTATCCTCGATATTTCAATCGTACTATAACCTCTGTAAAAGAACAATACTGCTGCCATTGCTTCCTAATCTTTAAAAAAGCTACATGAATTTTATTCCTTTCTTCATAAAAAGTAGTTACAAATTAGTTACTTAGACTCGCTAAATGAAGCTTTACACCTTAAAATTTCTATTTTTGACATGCATGCGTACTCTTTTCTGCAAAATAAAAGAAAAGCATCCCCAATTTCCAGCGAAATGGGGATGCTTTGTTGTAGCTGCGCCTGCGTATGATGCCGCCTCGCTGCTCACTGCTCCGATTTCTACAAATCTATACGCAGTAACACGCGGACGGGTTCAAAAAACATCATTATTGCTATTTAATCGCTAATCTGCTGTTTTGCACCGTAGACAGCCACTCGCGGGCGAGCAGCTCATGCCCCGCCGCTGTCGGATGAACGCCATCCCATAGCCAGTAGGCTGCACCAGTCACTTCGCTCGCTTTGTCGAACACATGCTGCACACGTACAAGAACCGCATTATACTCTGCTGCTAGAGCAGCTGTTTTTTCTTGGTATCCCTTAATGATTTGCTGCCATTCATCCCAACGCTCCAACGTCACGCCAGTTTTCAGGATGAAAGGCTCGACAAGGACGAACCTCGTCTGCGGCAGCACTTCGGCTGTCTCCTCCAGCAAATGCCGGTAAGCGCGCTCGAAACGGTCTGTTGCGCCGCTCGCTTCGCCAGACATCGTGCGCCCCGCATCATTGACGCCAATCAAAATACTGAGCACATCCGGCTTCAAGCTGAGCGCATCCTCGTTCCATCTGGCGTACAAATCAGAGACACGATTGCCGCTAATGCCCTTATTAATGAAATGGGGCGCTTTCTCCGCCAATTCATAGCCAAGGCGTGAGGCAATTAAATACGGATAGCTGTGGCCTAAAATATGATTTAAATCATCATTGCGCCCGCGCGCACCATCTGTAATGGAATCCCCTTGAAATAAAACGGTCAATTGCTGCTCGCTCATCTCATCCCAGCTCCTTAATAATGGATAAAATAATGATGCATGTTCGATTGAAAGGCTCTGCTTTATTACCTATTCAAGCCCCGGCTCCTCACGCTGCAGCTCTGCAAAGCAAGCCGCCGTCTCAAGTGCGGCATGGAAATCGCCAACCCCATCTTCGACGCACCATGCTGCGGATAGCACCATATGGCTGAAGCCATAGGCGAGAACACGCTCCTGCTTGAGGCATAGGGCCTCGCTAAGAATATGGACGCGATTACGCAGCAACTCGATTCGCTCCGCCCGTGTCTCAGGCAGCTGATTCATCAGCAGCGGAATGACGCCATAAGCCGCTTCGCCGATGACGCCCTTAGGATCAATCGCCAGCCAGCCGGCAGATGCTTCACCCTCTCGCATGGCGGACAAAATATTGCCCTGATGCAGATCGCCATGCAGCAGCAGTTGCGGCTCGCTCTTGCCCGTGGCGAATAGCTGGCCGAACGTCAGCTGAGCCTGCCGGACGAGCGGCTCCGGCAGCGGCCCGGTGCCGCCATCATGGCGCTGGCGCAGCCGCTCCAGCCCGCGCGCCCACTGTAGAGCCGTAGGGAAGCTTACGCCTTCGGCCGCTTCCCCCACAGCCGCTGCGTCCGCTGCTGGCACAGCCAGCTTACGCATCACTTCCGCAGCGATGCGGACGGCCGCCGCATCGTCTGCCACTTCCGAGAGCAGCTGTCCCGGCCTCAGCCGCTCCAGCAGCATAACACCGCGCTCTGCATCCGATGCCAGCAGGCGAACCGCTCCGCGCCCTTCGTACAGCTGAAGCGCGGCCAGCTCGGTTCGGCTTTCTCTGCACGGCACGCCCAGCTTCAGCACAGCCTCGCTTCCGTCCTTCCGCAGCGCCGGAAGCACCAGATTAAAGGTCAGCTCGTACGGCGATCGATCCGCCAGCTGCAGCTCCCACTGCTCCGCGCAGCTTGCCAGCAGCGCATCCAGCTCCGCAAGCCACTGCTCGCCGCGTTCTCCATGTACGCTAATGACAGTCTGCATCCATGCTGATGGCCATCTCATCTCTGCTGACCTCTCCCTCTCTTTTCGCTTCTAGCCGCATTCAAGGCACACTCGCCTCAGCTATTTCCTGCTGCTACACTAATACAGGCTGCACATACACGGGCCCAGATACCGTAACGGAATGTCCGGTATACACAGGCAGCCCTGTTGCCGCATCTACGCGGAATACAGCCAAATTATTCGTGTCGCGGTTAGCCGCGATAATATATTGGCCACCCGGCACAAAAGCAAAATGGCGTGGGTGCTCGCCCTCAATCGGCACATGACCAGCAAGGGTAAGCTTGCCGTCTGCTTCATTAATGGCGTACACTACGAAACTGTCGTGCCCTCGATTCGAGCCGTATACATATTTGCCATCCTCGGAAACGGCAATTTCGGCGCATGTATTTTCACCGTCAAAATCAGCAGGAAGCGTTGGAACAGTTGCCAGCGCCGCAAGCGTACCCGCCTCAGCATCGTAACGGAACGCGGTAACCGTCGAATCTACTTCATTAATGACATACGCGAATTGACCATTGGGGTGAAAAGCCATATGCCTCGGGCCAGCGCCGCCATGAAGCACGGTCTCGCCGTGGAAAACCAGCTTTTGCGCTTGGTCATCAATGCGATAAGCCATAATACGGTCAATGCCCAGATCCGGCGAGAACAGGTAGCGGCCGTCCGGGCTGAATTGTATGCTGTGGGGATGCGGCTGATTTTGCCGCTCCGGGTGCTGGCCTACTCCCGTATGCTGGGCGATATCGAGCAGTTCTCCTACCTCTCCATTGTCCGTCAGCGCAACAAGGCTGATTCTGCCGCCATGGTAGCTCGACAGCAGCAAATAGCGATTGGATGGATCGCGTTGAATATGGCAAGCCGGAGCCGTAATCCCTTCGCTGCGGTTAAGCTCGGTCAATGCTGTTTTGTCCGTGTCGATGGCAAAAGCTACAGCGTCGCCAATTTTGGCGCCTGCTGCGGATACCCCTTCTGCAATGGCATACAGCCGTTTGCTTGGAATATCGACATTCAGAAACGTTGGATTTTTGAGGCCGGATACTTCATCCAGCAGCGACAGCTTGCCTTCCTTTTCATCAAAAGCATACGCATATACGCCGCTCGCCGCAGCCTCTGCATAGGACCCGACAAATACGACAACTCGTTCATTATGTACAGACACGATTTTATTCCTCCTTCAAATTAGCGGGACCTGTCCCGCTGCGTGTAAGGGCTGACGTTATGGCAGCGGAGCTTGCCGCTTGCCTTGCCAGCTTTCCCGCATTAAAGCTTTCCCTCCTATTGTACTAGCAGTCTGCGCACAAACCAAGTGCTGTTGCTACGGTTTTTATCTCTCCTGAACAAACGGCTGTTATGCTGCACAATGTTGCAACAGGCTGCTGGCTGGTCTATCATAGCGCTAGGGCGTACCGCCTTTATAAGGTTTAATTTTAATGGGCAAAGGAGTCTGAGGATGGCGATAAACCGTAAATTGATAACGGATGCGGATTTCGAGGAGGCACTCCAGCGGGAGCTTCGGCTGCGCGTCTTTGAAAATGATTATATTGTGTGCTCCGGCGGAAACATGGTCCGTTTCGACGATACGCAGGTCGTCATTCAGACGAGCGTCAGCGATATCACTTATTTTTCCCGGGAGCAATGCGAGTTTTTTGAAATGAAACGCAAATAGCCGTTGTCTGCGGCTCGATCATCGCTTGCAGCCGGGAAAGCGCTCGCCTTTCCTTACGTCTGCAACCGTACTATAATTAAGTAATAAGCTTGGAAAAAGCAACAACCCTAGCTTTTCGCAGCATTATGCGGCCGTAGATGCAATCTACTCCCGCATGATGGTGCGAAATTTTGCCGTTAAAGGAGATTGCGCCTGATGGACGCTGGCCCAAACATTTTAATTATGACCCCCGTCACAGCTGAGAAGGATGCAGTTTGTCGAGGCTTGCAAAACAACCTGCGCTTTCATGTGACAGAAGCCGGAGTTGGCCCAGCGGAAGCCGCTGTCCGCACGACACTCGCTCTCACACGGGGCAGCTATGATCTCGTCATTTGCATGGGAATCGCCGGAGGCTTTCCCGGCCGCGCAGCCGTTGGCTCGCTCGTCATAGCCGATGCCATCATTGCCGCCGATCTTGGGGCAGAGACACCGGATGGCTTCAGCAGCCTGGACACCCTTGGCTTCGGTTCTTCTACAATCGAGGCTGGCGCACAAGCCTCCGCTTTAGCCGCAGCACTCGCTCAGGCTGGCCTTGCTGCAGCGCTGGCCCCCATTTTAACGTTGTCGACCGTCACCGGAACTGCCGCCACCGCCCAAGCGCTGAGCGAGCGCTTTCCTCGCGCCGCCGCTGAAGCGATGGAGGGCTTTGGCGTTGCAGCAGCTGCACAAAGCTTTGGCATTCCCGTTCTTGAAATTCGCGCCATTTCGAATGCGATCGGCCCAAGGGACCGCAGCGCATGGCGAATTGGCGAAGCTTTGCAGGCTTTGGAAGCTGCGGGCTCCACACTATTGGAGGTGCTTGTATGAAAATCGCTTTTTCTCCATGTCCGAACGATACTTTCGTCTTCCACGCTTGGGCGCACGGGCTTATCCCGGATGCACCAGAGCTGGAAATTACGTATGCCGATATCGACATTACCAATCGTCTGGCAGCCAGCGGCGACAGCCCGCTTGATGTGCTGAAAGTTTCCTACGCCGCCCTCCCTTGGGTGCTGGAAGATTATGCGCTGCTTCCATGCGGCGGTGCGCTGGGCAGAGGCTGCGGCCCGCTCGTCCTGACAGCTGGAACCCGCACGGATGCGGCAGCATTATCAGGCAAACGCGTAGCAGTGCCAAGCGACCGTTCCACCGCTTACTTGCTGTTCAGGCTTTGGGCGGCGAAGCACGTTCCCGGCGGGGTCGGCGATATCGTCATCATGCCATTCCATGAAATTATGCCTGCCGTTCGCGACGGACATATCGATGCTGGCCTTGTCATTCATGAAGCGCGCTTCACGTATCCAAGCTTTGGCCTATCCATGATGACGGATCTTGGCAGCTGGTGGGAATCGGATACGGGACTGCCTATACCGCTCGGCGCCATTATCGCCCGCCGCTCGCTCGATTTGCCAGCCATCACGAAGTGGATTCAGGCCTCAGTCGCTTATGCATGGGCGAATCCAGAAGCGCCTCGCGATTACGTCATGCAGCATGCCCAAGAGATGGACGCTGCCGTAGCGAAGGCGCACATTGATCTATACGTGAATGACTTTACCGCCAATCTCGGCGATAGCGGATATGAGGCGATAACGACGCTGCTGAATCGCGCTGCGCAGGAAGGGCTCGTGCCAGCCATCGATCCTGAGCTGCTGAAATTTCAGCCTTAGCTTAGGACGGGCTATTGTTACGTGTGATGCTTACTCGTTGTGAAAATATAGGCTCGTCGAATTACGTCCCGATATCCTGATCGGAATCGTCCCATTTTTTCGAATACGCTTTTTTTGTCACCCAAAGTGTCATCCATGTCAGCAATATAACGATTAAGCCTGAAAAAATCCAAACGCCTATAGGCACATTCATTCGCTGCTTCCTCCCTTTCGTCTCTTTTCCTACTATCATACAGGAGAATCGGCGGGGGGAACAGTCCTTACGAAAGAGCTTGACGAATGGCCTTCCTTTTAGTATATTTGGAAATAATTATTTGAATAGCAGCGGCTTACGATGGAAGCACCCGTAAGAGAAGACGCCTCAGGCGTCCTTCTTGCGGGTGCTTTTTTGCGTGCATTCGGGACTATGCCCTTTATCGCTGCCCTTCAACGTCTTTCATTTCCACCATTTTAAAGGAGGGCTCCACTATGTTTATTTTCAAGCCGCTGCATGTATTCACTGCTCTAATCGCATTATCCTTATTTCTGACGCTGCCATCACTCTCCACCGCTGCCACGTCGCTCTTGCCTTTTTCGCCCACCGTTCAGACGGCCTTTGACAAACTGACCACGGGTGCTGACTCTTCATCAGCCTCCCAGCTCAAGAAGCAATATGACAGCCTGCTGTCTGCCCAGCAGCAGGAAGACGCTTGGGAAGGCAAAATTACCGCCAGCCATTATCGCAATGAAGAGGCGCTTGTTGCCATTCGGCAGCGCATCAAGCAATTGAATGAGGAGAAGCTTGCCAAGCTGGCAGCTGACGTTAAGCAGACGAAGGAGCATTATCAGCCGCTATTTGAGCTGTACGCTTCGCTGAGGAAGCAGCAGGAAGCCGCCAAGCTGCTGCAAAGCAAGGAGCTGAATGCCGTGATGAAGGCGCAGCTGGAGCAAACGAAGCAAGCCGTCCAGCTCGCCAAGCTGGATATTAAAAATAAGAGCGAGGCCTACAGCAAGCTTAAAGCCGCCACTGTGTTGAAAGCGAAGCAGACGCGCGCCTTATTGGAGACTGCTTCCTCGCAGCGCATCAAAATCCGCTCCGCCAAAAGCAGCATATCCAGCAGCCGCAAGCTTATTACGGCCGAAGGCAAGCTATTGACCCAAGCTGTGAAGAAAGGCGATGCCGCAGCCGCTTCGCGCTCCTTCGCTAAGCTGCTGACGCTGCAGCAAAGCATTCTGGATAAAAAGCAGGCGATCTACAGCAGCGAGGAACAGATTGCCGCTATTATTACAAAGGCGAATGCACTGCTCGCTTCATAAGGCACCGTCCATCTATTTTTATCCATAGCAAACACCCCTTAGAATATCATCGAACTAACCAGCTGGTTATCCCATGTTTATTCTAGGGGGTGAATGGGGTGAATTTCATCCTATTTATTGTTTAATGAGACGCTTAAATAAATGGTCTGCGGTCCAATACCAATTGCAGGGGCCGATCCGTAAGGACAAGCTCTGGAACCAGCTGTTGAATGACTGCAAGGCCGCTTACAGCGCCGCAGAGCGAATGCAAATCTTCGAACGGCTCTGCTGGCGATTGTTCGCCCAGCTTCTCGATATAGGCAAGGAAAGGTGCTGCCGATTCCCGAACAACAGCGAGCACTTCCTCGCGGCGATAGGACGTTTGCTTCAGGCAGCAGCCCAGCACGTAAACCCAATCGATTTCGAAAAAGGAAAGCTGCTCCTTCGGCTGCTCCCACCGCTCGCTGCGGAACAAGGCGATGCAAGTATCGACCAATGCCTCCACATAAGGAATAGGCTGCTCGCGATAAGCCATATTAAACAGGTAATGAAAGCTGCCAGCCAAATGGTGGAAGAGCGGCGCACCGCGCAGCTCGCCATCTCCATCAACCATGCAGCCTTTGCGCCATAAGCCCGTTGCCGGATCGGCCTGCTCCTTCAACCAGTCGAAGTACCAGGCTTCCCACGCAGCGTCTACTTCCTGCGCGAGCACCAGACTTGCGAAGACGCCGGAGCCCTTCTGCGATTCTCCCCAAGGCTGCTGTACCCAATCCAGCTGCTCCAGCAATTCGTAAAGCCCTTCTTTGCTTCTATAGGCTGCAAATTGCTGAAGCGGATATAGTGGCTTTCCATCAAAAAGCTCCAAAGCCGATATTGCGAACGCCGCGCTATGCAGCTCATTATGGTAAAGCCCGCGGAACATGCCGCTGCCTTGCTCCTGAAAGCTTTGCAGCGCCTGCTGCCATGCGGATTTTTCCGCTTCTGCCTCCGGCAGCCCGTTCACCGTGTATAGCAGATTGGCGGCATCCGCCGTCCCATACACATCGCTCCGGCCTGCCTGCTTGTCCGCATGAAGGAAGCGTTCGTAGAACATCCCATTCGCATCCTTGGCGAGGTGAGCATCAAGCGTCAGCAGCACCCGATTGATGAATGGTTGCGCCTTTATAGCCATTGCCTCATCCCCCTCCTTTGCCTATAGCAAGATCTGATCGATCAGCGTCAGCTCTTCATCGGTGAAATGAGCAACAGCAAGCGCCTGTACGGCATCTTCAATCTGGCTGACTTTGCTGGCACCAATAAGCGCGGAAGTCACTCGTCCGCCACGCAGCACCCATGCCAGCGCCATTTGCGACAGCTTCTGGCCGCGGCCGGCTGCCATTTCGTTCAACTTGCGCAGCTTAACGATAAGCTCATCGGTAATTTCCTCTGGACGCAGAAACACGCTTGGGCCAGCCGCACGCGAATCTGGAGCAATGCCATTCAAATAGCGATCGCTCAACATCCCTTTCGCAAGCGGGGAAAATACGATGGAGCCAATCCCCTCTTCTTCCAGCACGTCCAGCAAGCCATCCTCAACGTGGCGATTAATCATCGAGTAGCTCGGCTGGTGAATCAGACAAGGCGTACCCAGCTGCTTCAAAATGCGCGATGCCTCACGCGTCTGCTCCGGCTTATAGTTGGACAAGCCAACATACAGCGCTTTGCCTTGGCGCACAATCAGATCAAGCGCAGCCATCGTTTCTTCCAGCGGCGTATTTGGATCTGGACGGTGATGATAGAAAATATCGACATAATCGAGTCCCATGCGCTTCAAGCTTTGGTCAAGGCTCGACACCAAATATTTTTTGGAGCCAAAATCGCCGTAAGGCCCTTCCCACATGCCGTAACCGGCTTTTGTCGAAATGATCAATTCGTCGCGGTAAGCCCCAAAGTCGGCTTTCAAAATGCTGCCGAACGTTTGCTCAGCAGAGCCCGGAGGCGGTCCGTAGTTATTCGCCAGGTCGAAATGCGTTATACCAAGGTCGAATGCCCGTTTAACCATTTCTCTGCCTTTCTCTACGGAATCAATACCGCCAAAATTATGCCACAGCCCTAACGAAATAGCAGGCAGCTTCAATCCGCTTCTCCCACTGCGGTTATATGTCATAGTGTCATATCGATTATGACTTGCCAAATAGCTCATTCATTTGTTCCTCCTCAGGTTTAATATAAACCTATTGTACCGAGAAACGACTATGAATCCTATGTCAGCAAGGATGATGTTTATGGAATAATGTCCTTTTTTAAAACATAGGAAGTATATGATTTTTCCATCCATTCTCTATATTTCTACACAAAACAGCAGCTTTGCCACCAGAGGGCGGCTTCAGCCGTTTACGCTTGTAAAATAACTATTCAAAATTGCGCGGAGGTGTTCCCTTTACCTTTTTGAACATTTTAGAAAAAAGCAGCGCATCTTGATACCCTACGGAACGCGCCACCTCACTGATGCTGTAGATGCCCTTCCCTAACAGCTCACAAGCTTTATTCATCCGATAGTTAAGCAAATACTGCTGCGGCGGCATGCCCACAGCCTCTTTAAACAGAAAAGACAAATATTTGCGATCCAGGCCGAGTACGTCAGCGAGCTGCTCCATCGTAATTCGTTCACTGTAATGGGCGTGCAGAAATTCCATGCTTCGGTGAATGTAGGCTTCCTGCTTGCGCGCGGCATTGCTGCTATTGCTTTCCGTTAAAGGAACCAACTCGACAAGCAGCGATAAAAACTCATATAAAATGGCTTGAAGGCGCAAATCACTGCTGGCTTGGTGGGATACAGCTTCCGTCAACTGGTCATACAACGTCGGCATCAGCTTCATATCCATGGGAAATACGGGGTTTTCTGGCGTAATCGATGTCCGGGCGATGATTTGGGCAGCCTGCTCTCCAAAAAAACCGATCCAGGAGTACGTCCACGGGTCCTTCTCGTCCGATTCATAAGAAATAAGCACCTGCGGATAAATGAGGAAGGCTTGTCCGGCTGTAAGCGTGTAGGTTTTGCCCGCTACCTTCACAGTCCCTTTTCCTTTATGAATGAAATGCAGTTTAAAGTTTTCCCTTACGATTGGCCCTATGAGATGACAAGGCTTGCATGCCTCTTTGCCCCAATAAAGCAAATACATATCCGGGCCATCACGAAAGGGACGCTCCGGATTATACTGAAACACTGCCATGATGACCTTCATCCCTCTCTACGCTATCTTGCATCGTGATGTGGCGAACGACTGCTGCAACAAGGCAATACCACTCATGATTTCTCTATATAAAAACAGCCCCTACTGGGGGCGCTGCTTTTTGGATGCTTTCCGATAATAATAGCACAGTTTTCAAACATCTGACACAATTAAACGGATGCAATTTTTTAATAATAAATGCCCTTTTCAGCCTTAGCTTTTCACATGATTGAATGAATTTACACCGTATTAAACAATGTTTGATTAAAAAAATAAAATTTTTATTCGATTTCAATTGAATTCACTAAAAAAAGCAGGGTGAGGTTTTCCTCTCCCTGCTTTTATGATTTTCTTACTGTGCAATTTTACTCTGCTTTTCTGACCCAGAGCATTCCTTATTCGTGACTTTCGAATAGAGCGGCTAATTTCTCAATCGCCTGATCCTCGTCTGTACCTTCAGCCGTGAGCTTGATTGGCGTACCCTTCATAATATCGAGCGCCATTAAGCCCAAAATGCTTTTGCCATCGGAAATAATGTTTTTCGCTTGCCAAATGACGCGGATCTCGGATTCGAAGGAAGAAGCAAGCGTCGTGAATTCTTTCGCAAACAACACATTAAAGCCATTTTGCTTCGTTAACGTATCATGTGATTTCATCTTTGTCAGCACCTTTCATTCTATATAAGTTGAACAATTGATTAGCATGGGACGATGGTCGCAACTGCGAGAAAGGTTGGACTTCCGGCCGCTGTTGTTTTCTGATTTCTTGCTTTTATTCCTCGTTGAGGATGAAATCCGAAAACAAAGGCGGACAAGCCGATGCTTACGAAGTGGCTTTCCTACGGAAAGCTGTGGCTCTCTCCAGTTCCAACCTTTCTCTCCGTTTCTCCCCTCCCCATCGCTTTCTTTAGTTCAGCTTATAAAATTAATTGTTTGCAGCCTCGTATTAAGCTTTTTTAACAGCTTTCAATTCAGCTACAATTTGCGGATACAATTTATCCAGCTTGTGGAAATACAAAATGACCATCTGCAATACCCCTAAAATAATCGGCAAGTAAATAAACATGAAGTGAATCGCGCTGCTTGCGGAAGAGCTGATTGTCTCTTGTCCTCCGATATATCCGCCAATCGCCAGACCCCAGCCAATAATAGCTGCGCCCAGACCGCTGCCCGCTTTCGTACCAAAGCTTCCTGCGCTGTATACGAGTCCTTCTGTACGCACACCTGTTTTCCATTCGCCGTATTCTACGGTGTCGGCCAGCATGGCGAAAATCGTACCAAGAATTGGCGTCATGCCAAGCGCCTTAACCACCAAGCCAACAATAACAAATGTAACATTCGTTGGATCAATCAATATAACCAGCGAGCCTAAAATCATAATAAAGCTGCCGACAAGCGCTACATTCCGTTTGCCATACTTCTTGATAAGTGGAGCAATCAAGAACAAACCGACCGCAATAGGAATCAATCCGGCAAAGCTGAGAAGGCCCAGCAGCTCAGCATCATTCAACATGTACTGTGCGTAATAAATATTCAAACCATTCATGCCGTAGTTTGTGTAAACAGTGACAGCGAATAGCAGCATAATCGCCCAATATTTATTGCGGAATAGCGCTCCCAAGCCTTGCTTGAAAGGGATTTCTTTTTGCGACACGGAAGGCTTTACGCGCTCACGTGTCGATTTAAAGGTAATGAAGAACATAATGAGAGATAGAACGCCATAAATCGTGAAGGTCAATATCCAGCCTTTTTCGCCGCCGCCAAATACTTTAACAAGCGGTTGCGTCGCGAAGCTGACGCCGATTGCCCCTGCAAGCGCACCAAGCATACGAACGATATTGAGCACCGAACGCTGATAGCCGTCCTGCGTAACAAGCGAGTTCAACACCCCATATGGAATGTTAATGAACGAATAAATAAAATTCATGAGCAAATAAGTAACATAGGCATACACGAGCGCTCCGCCCGGTCCGACATCAGGGAACGTAAAGAGCAATACGCCTGAAGCGGCGAATGGAATCATCATCCACAGCAGCCATGGACGAGCTTTGCCATGCTTATTTTTCGTTTTGTCTACCAATGCCCCTACTCCGACGTCAAGGAAGGCATCCAATATGCGGGCAATCAGCATCATCGTTCCGATTGCGCCTGCGGCAAGTCCCATTACGTCCGTATAATAATACGTTAGAAACGTAGCCGCCCCTGTAAAGATAAGGTTGCTGGCTGCATCACCAAAACCATAACCAATTCGTTCCGACCATCTTACTTTATGGTACGCGTCGTCTTGAACGCCGCTTGCTGTCTGATTCGCACTCATCGCACATTCTCCTCTTTTACCTAGCTTTAAACGCTAATTTATAAGCTGTTCAGCTCTCTAATTAATTGGTCAAGCATGTCTTTGGTGAAGCCATCGCCGCCGAATGCCATCAGGTTGCGAAGCGGCATGTATTGCATCATTTTGACCATCATTTCCGCATGGGCATCATCTTCATCAACGCCGCCGAGCGGGCTGTTCTCTTGGAATTTCTTCATATATGGCTGCAAAATGACAGTCGCTTCTTCATTGTTATACAAGTCGCCCAGTGTCGTATTTTGCGTATAATGCTTTTTCAATTTAACGGTAGATTCAACTGCAAGCGTCGCTTCAAGAACGATTTCCTGCGAGGAATGCCCAATCAAAATAGCGAATTCGCCGCTTTCCACATGCCAATCCTTAATATCCACATTGTAGTAGGCGAAAGAACGTTTATTGAGCACGAAGCTCACCGTTTTTGTCTCGCCCGGCGCGAGCGCAACCTTTTTAAAGCCCTTCAGCTCTTTCTCTGGGCGAATTACGGTGCTTGCTACATCCTTCACATAAAGCTGCACCACTTCTTTGCCTGCTACACTGCCTGTATTGGTCACATTGACCGTTACTTCTACCTCGTCTGTATCCTTGATGCTCGCTGCGCTTAGCTTTAAGTCGCTGTAAGCAAATGTCGTGTAGCTCAGGCCATATCCAAACGGGAACAGAACATCTAGTTCCTTTTTGTCATAATAACGGTAGCCTACGAAGATGCCCTCTTTGTATTCAACGCGGTCGCCTTCGCCCGGGAAGTTCAGGAATGAAGGGTTGTCGCTAAGCTTCAGCGGGAACGTCTCTGCCAGCTTGCCGGAAGGATTCACTTCTCCAAACAATAAATCTGCAACGGCTCCGCCAACGGCCTGTCCACCCAAATAACCTTCAAGCACAGCATCGACTTGATCCAGCCATGGCAGCAGCACCGCTGATCCATTGAGCAGCACAACAACGACGCGGCCTTGAACGCTGGCAACAGCCTCGATCAGCTTGTTTTGATTTTCAGGCAGATTGAGATGCTCGCGGTCATACCCTTCTGATTCATAACGGTCAGGCAAGCCTGCAAAAATGACAGCAACCTCCGCCTCGCTTGCAGCGCGCTTCGCTTCTTCGATCAACGCTTCATCAATGGCATCATCACCTGCGTGATAGCCTTGCGCATAAACAACTGCCGATGCATCGCTAACGAGCGCCTTAATTTCTTCAACTGGGTTATCCAGCTTTGTCGGTACAATATGCGAGCTGCCGCCGCCTTGGAATCTTGGCTTCTCGGCAAAAGCGCCGATAACTGCTACGCGGCTGTTTTTCGCAAGTGGAAGCAAACCGCCTTTATTCTTAAGCAATACCATGCTCTCGCTGGCAACGGTTCTTGCCAATTGGTGATGCGCGTTTTTGTCATACGTAGCATCCTTAACTTTCTCATCTACCGATTTGAAAATAATGCGAAGCAGGCGCGTTACCGCGCGATCCAAAGCTTCCTGCGTCAATGTGCCATTGCTGATCGCATCAAGAACCTTCTTCTCGCCTACGCCATTGCTTGCCGGCATTTCCAGCTCCATGCCTGCCGCAAGCGACAGATCGCGCTCATTAACTGCGCCCCAGTCAGAGACGACAAAGCCTTCATGGCCCCACTCATCCTTCAAAATATCGGTAAGCAGCTTTACATTCTCGGAAGCAAATACGCCATTCACTTGATTGTACGAGCACATAACCGTCCAAGGCTGCGCTTTTTTCACCGCGCCCTCGAAGCTTGCCAAATAAATTTCGCGAAGCGTACGCTCGTCAACAACTGCATCCGTCGACATGCGGCGATGCTCCTGATTGTTTACGGCGAAATGCTTCAGCGATGTTCCGACGCCTTGGCTTTGTACACCGTTGATATGGCCTGCTGCCATCTCGGAGGACAAATAAGGATCTTCGGAAAAATATTCGAAGTTGCGTCCGCAAAGCGGGGAGCGTTTAATGTTCACGCCTGGCCCAAGCAAGACGGCAACATCTTCTGCCTGGCATTCTTCACCAAGCGCAACGCCGACTTTGCCAATCAGCTCTTCATCCCATGAGCAGGCAAGTCCAGCTGCAGAAGGGAAGCAGGTTGCTGGCACACTGTCGAAAATGCCCAGATGATCCGCACCCGTTTGCTGCTTGCGCAAGCCGTGTGGTCCATCCGTTACCATAATGGAAGGTACGCCTAGACGTTCGACACCTTTCAAATGCCAAAAATCAAGCCCCGAGCATAGTCCGGCTTTTTCCTCCAGCGTCATTTGAGCTACGATATCCTGAATGTTTCTCGTCAATGTAAAAACCTCCAATTCGATATAGGTGATGATGAGTTCCTGTTCTACCCCACAGAAAAAAATGGATGACTTCGAAGCATAACTTGCTCCTATCCCCATTTCTTTATCAACTAATTTAAGTATAGTGCGTTTGTTTAGCGCTTTCCTTCCCTCGTTTCACTGAAAACAATGTCACTTTTTATGATTATCCTTTTTCCTCTTTCTTACTCTTTCAAAAAGAAAATAAAAAAGGCCATATGGCCGCCGCCTTCTGCAAAAAAAAAGACCTCCGCCGATTGTATAATCGGACGAAGGTCTTTCTGCCTTTTATATGGTATTGTGCTGCCATTCCCGTTTAATCTCCAGCAGCTGAACCTCATGCGGCGCAAGCAGGCCCTTCAGCGTCAATACATCCCCTACTGTCTCGGTGCTCATATGCTGCTTCGGCACGCTGCAGTGGTTCAAATAGTCAATATCCGGCGGCATCAGCTCAGCGGGCGCGCCCATCCGCAGCCATTCATCATAGGAGCTGCCCGATTCCCGGTTAATCGCATGCCGGTGTATGCGGTAAGCGCCTGGCTCCAGCCCTTCTAGCTGTATGGTCAGCTCCAGCTGGTCGTTATGATTAAAGACGGCATACCGATGATGCGGCTGAATGCCTGAAATATCATTTTGGAGATACATCTGGTCAAAATGGGCGTAATGGAACAGCAGCAGCTGATATGCGCCATCCTTCGACATCGTCAGGCAGTAGCCATCGCCGCGGTCAAGCAGCTTGCAGCCCAGCTTGGCAAGCAGTTCGTAGGCATAGAAGGCTGCTTTTTTGAGCCCATTATTCGTAATCAGGCCAAGTCCGCCGTGGAATGCCTCCTGCGGCAGCGGCAGCTCCTCCAGTAAATCCGTTACCGTCCAGTAACCCAGACTGCTCACCTCATCCAGCGTTTCCACAATGTTTTTGGCAATGTATGCCGCTTTGAAGCAAGTATCATTCGTCAGCTCTCGATGATGGGGCGTTGCATTCCATTCCGTCACATGCAGCTCAGTGCCTGTCCATCCAAGCTCCAGCAGCTTGCGCTTCACCCTGCCCAGCATTTTGGGAACATAGTCCTCGCCCGCGTAGCGGAAATCGCTGATTTGGGGCACTTGATCATGCTCTGACTCCGTTACCGCATATTCAATCGGGTACATATGAATGGTGATAAAATCAGGCAAGCATTCATGCTCGGTGCAGTAAGCCAAATATTTTTCCATCCAATAGCTGCGATCCACGATGGTGTCTCCCTGCATGCATGGGCCGCCAATCTGCGCCTGCGGGTACACGCGCTTAATCGCCTTAAAGCTCGCTTCATATAGTTCCAGGTATCGTTCAAACGGATCTGGCCAGAACAGCCCGCCATCCGGCTCGTTCCAAAATTCAAAGCGCCAGCTGCTTACCTCGACACTGCCATAACGATGGAGAAGATGCTGAATGAACGCTTCCATCAGCGCGGTCCAATGCTCCATCTCATTAGGCATGCTCATGTAGCTTTTTTTATGGAAGAAAAACTTCGACTGATCTGCAAAATCGCCCGGCATAAAGCCCAGCTCGAAGAAGGGACGCAGCCCGATGCTTCGGAAAAAATCGACCACCTGATCGACATAGCCGAAGCTGAACAGGGGCTTGCCGTCCGGCCCCAACCGCGCCACCATCATTTCATCATCGAAGATGCCGTGGAAGCGAATATATTGAAAGCCAATGGATTGCTGCACCATCCGTAAATGCTGCTGGACGGGAGCAAACAACGCTTCCTTCGCCTTGCCGATCGTACATAAGCTGCGCCAAGTATGCTTCAGTGTCCGCCCGCTGCCAGAGGCACGGATTTGTACGGAGCGGCAGATGGAGCCTTGATCAGCAGCCGCAATCGTTCCAGCACTAGCTTCCGTTGGCAAATATTTAAACAAGCTGATGTAAGCATTTTCCCGGTCAAAAGCCAAATAATTATCGCTGGAGGGCTCGGACAATTCCGCCTCAGGCAAATGCTGCCCGCGATGGCCGCGATATTCCGTCGGCGTCATTTGGTAGACCGCTTTGAAAGCCTTATGGAAAGCTTTCAAATTAGGAAAGCCGCTGTCCAAAGCGATTTTAATAATTGGCTCCTGTGTCGTCAGCATCGCTTTGACCGCATGCTCCAGCCGAATGCGCGTAATATAAGTGCGGAACGTCACACCCATGCTTTTCTGAAAGAAGCTCGATAAATAGGAGACGGAGAAATTTTCACGCTCGGCCAGCTCATTCAGCGTCAGCGGGCGATTGAAGTGCTCCTGAATGTACTCATTCAAATGGAGGAGCCGCGCCATCGTACGGCGGTTAATCGGATACTCCCGCTTCTCCTGCGTGCTTCTGAATTTGCGCAGCAGCAAATAAATCAGCTCCAGCAGCAGGGAGCGGACTTTAATTTCATAGCCATATCCGGCTTTATTATAATTCCACATAATGGTGGACAGCAGCGTACGCACTTCAATAAACTTCTGCTGATCGCCTTGAGCATGCCAGCAGGAATTGCACTCAAAGGCGGTCTGCTCCGTGTCCACCCCCTGCTCGCGCAGAAAAGAATCCGGAATTTGCAGCGCCAGCAGCAGATTTTCCTGATCCGATTGTATCGTATGAATGTCATTGCTATTAATAAGGATAATATCCTCTTCATTAAGCACGAAAGGCTTGCCTTGTACAGCAATGATTGCCTTGCCCTTAAGCACGAACAGCAGCTCCATGCTGTCATGCCAATGATTCGGGACGTATCTGACGTTATGAAAAAAAATATGCAGCGGAAGCTCATGATCCGTCTGAATGATTTCATAAGTATGGTCCATCTATGTCCTAACCGCCTCGTTCATTTGACCTTTTGTTATGTGTACTCAACGTATCACCTGCTCACAGGACTGTCAAATCCAGTCATGCGAAGATAGCGTAAAAGCATAATCTGCGCTTGATTGTAGAAGCGGTTAGGAGTAAGATGGGTAGGGATCATTTTTTTCCAATATTTGAGTTTATTTCAGGAGGGTATCCTTATGTTAGCTGCTATATTCGTTGCCCTGGTGGCTGCCGAGCATTTGTATATATTGGCTATGGAAATGTTTTTGTGGACGAAACCTCGGACGCGCAAAACATTCAATTTGACACCTGAGTTTGCTGAGCAAACCAAGTCGCTTGCCGCCAATCAAGGATTATATAATGGATTTCTGGCCGCTGGCCTGATTTGGGGCCTTGTGCATCCGAATGCCGATTTCGGCTATCAAATCCAGCTGTTTTTCCTCATTTGCGTACTCGTTGCTGCTTTGTACGGCGGTCTTACTACTAAACGCTCCATCTTGGTTATGCAGGGGCTGCCTGCGCTAATTGCGCTGCTGCTTGTGCTGTTTACCTAGATCGAGCGGGCTGTAGAGCAACAACTTCCAGCTTTTGCTCAAGCAATCCAACGCATGCAACTGAAAAAAATCTCCAGCTTCGCTATAACAGCGACAGGCTGTAGATTTTTTTATGTTCATAAGCCGCATGATTAACTAATAATCGTTTCGCCGTCCTCTGGCACGAGGATTACGCCGCTTAGCCCTTTGCCTGCTGCATATTCGCGCAGTTCCGGTCTGGACAGCATGCAATGATTGACCGCCCCCATATGGGAGGAGATGATAACCGCCTGCGGCGCCGCGAGATGCGCAGCATATATATCTTCCTTCGTCATCAGAATGGGATCCCCTTGCAAAAATTGTGCCGCGCCGCCATTCACGACGATGACTGACGGTTCGTATTCCTTGATTGCCGCTTGCGTCTCCTCGCACCAAATCGTATCACCCGCCACATAAAGCGTCTGCTCCTGCGTATTCTGAAACACGATTCCCGACACCTCGCCCATACGCTCGCCGATTTCCCCTGTGCCGTGCCGTCCATAGGTTCGGCTGAGGCTGACTTCCCCGAGCTGTGCTGATGGTGTGAAAATCTGCACCTGCTCAAAGCCTTTCTCGCGAATCGCTGCCGCATCATGCTCGTTTTGGGCAAAAATCACCATGTCCTTCGGCAGAAGCTCCGCCGCAGCCCGATCAAAATGATCCACATGCAAATGCGTGACAATAACGGCATCAACAGGGAGCAGCTGCTCCGCTGGGAATGGCAGCTCGACCGTCGGATTAAACTGCTCTTGGTTAGCTGTATTGGGGAAAGGCGGATAGGTCCCCTTTGGCGCCAAGAAAGGGTCGATCAAAAAGGTATGGCCGCCGTAATTTATTTTCAAAGTTGCATTGCGGATTTGGGTCATTTGCATATGCTGTTCCTCCTTTAATCTTGCTCTTTAATAGGTTACTATCTAAAGAATGGCATGAACATAGAAGCAATCACTTAAATCGCACCAAATACTTGATTTTTGAAAGAGGTTGTCGCTTATGCTCAACGAGACTGCCTATTTTTTCCGTCAGCCTCATCCTGGTGATTATTAAGCTATAGTTCCCAGATAGAAATATGCTTCAATTTTCATTCGATGCTATCCAAAGACTTAATAAAATTTTTCTGATCCTTCGTAAATTGGTAACCCCTTTTCTGGTAAAGTCTATGTGCTTGCTCGCGACTTGGATGAGACAACAACTTGATGCCGGAATAACCCTCATCCCGCGCCCATTGCTCTAAATAATCCATTAACTTGCTACCAATACCCTGATTTCTGTAGCCTTCTTTTACTACAAAGCCTAAAACATTGATCAAAGGATCGGCAAATAGCAACTCATAGCGACTTCCATGGATATATCCAACAATCTCGCCATGTAGTTCGAAAACAAAAATCTTATCTTTTGTCTCTCGTGTAATGATTTCAATTTTTTCTTTGACTTTCTCTTCAGTAAAGCATGAAAGATAGGAGTTAAAATCTCTATTCAACAAGTAAATGTCTTGATAATCGGTTATGTGAATTTCCCTCACTAGGTATTCCATAATCCACTCCTTACACTTATTTTTTATTTCATCAGACAGGATTCAGCAAATATAGTTTGGTTGCTGAATATTTCCACAATACTATTGCGTTATCCTGCCGTTAGTTTAATGAAGTCCAGTCTAACATTTGCACTCATGCTGTAAATTGTAGTCGATACTCATTTGGCGTCTGTTGTTTTAATCTAATTTGGATTCGTTCATTATTGTAAAATCGAATGAACTCCTCAATACGTTGTTGAGCCTCGCTAATTGAACTAATATCGTTTGGTTTTGTAGCAGTGAATTCACGATCCAAGAGGTTTGGAGATACTCGGCCATCTGATTGCGCGGCTTGATAATTACTAAAGTAGGGACGTTTAGCACGAATAATTGATCTAATACCCATTTCTTGCATCAGACGCAATACTTTCTTATGATTCACCGTTTCATTGTACTGACGTTCTAACTCGCCTTGGATTCTCCTATAGCCGTAAATTCGCTCACGCTGTAGATAAATTGCCTTTATCCGCTGCTTGATTACGCCATCAGGGTCTGCTTGCTTACGCTTAAGATATCGATAGTATGCGCTCCTCCATACATCAAGTAATTCACATAGCAGAGTCACTGGGTAAAGATCAGATAACTCCTCGATAATTGCATACTTGCCTTTTACACCTCCCGTTTCCAGATTTCTAAGCACTTTTTTAGTACCGTATTCTCCCGTTGAAGTTGTTGGTTGTAACGATCCTTATCTATATACTCTTCTCGGCGACCTCTATTATCCAATAATCCGTATTCGCCTTGTTTCCTGAATTTATACACCCATTTACGAACTCTATCTTTATCTTGTATTCCATACTTTTCTGTAATCTGCTTGTACGTCCATTTATCCTCCTCGTGTAATCGTACCGCTTCTTTCCTTACTTCATTGGAATACAATTTATTCGTTTGCTCTCTTTTCCTCATAAAAATACACCCCTAAAGTATCATCGGTTTCCCATATGGGTTTTTCCAATGTCTACTATAAGGGGTGCACTTCAGTTCAAAATAAGGGCTTTTTATTAGTTGCAAGCTACAAAGTAGAGATATCAATAACGAATCGATAACGCACATCACTTTTGAGAACACGTTCATACGCTTCGTCAACTTGGTCTGCACGGATTACTTCAATCATTGGAGCAACGCCATGTTCCGCTGCGAAATCGACCATTTCCTGAGTTTCACGAATTCCGCCAACGAGGGAACCGGCAATGCTGCGACGGCCCATAATTAATGAAAACACTTGATACTGATCTGGTTCAGCCGGCGCACCAACATTTACAAGTGTTCCATCAATGCGAAGCAGAGATAAATACGCATCAACATCCAGATTTGCCGAGACGGTGTTTAAGATCAGATCAAAGCGGCCAGCTAATTGGGCAAATGTAGCGGGGTCACTTGTCGCAAAGTAATGATCGGCGCCAAATGCCAATGCTTCCTCTTTCTTATGATTAGAGCGGCTCAATACGGTAACTTCAGCACCCATAGCATGTGCAAATTGGATCGCTACGTGACCAAGACCTCCCATTCCCACAATGGCAACCTTCTTGCCTGGGCCAGCTTTCCAGTGCTTCAAGGGAGAAAATGTAGTAATGCCTGCACATAATAGCGGGCTTGCCACATTCATATCCAGACTGTCTGGTATACGGACAACGAACCCTTCCGTTACAACGATTTTTTGGCTATATCCACCGTATGTTGGATTGCCATCGTAGTCTAGCCCATTATAGGTATTGACAACACCTTTCGTACAATATTGCTCCTCGCCACTGAGGCAGTATTCGCATTGTCCGCAGGAGTCAACAAAGCAGCCAACGCCTACGCGGTCACCAACGACATATTTGGTCACTTCTGTTCCTACTGCTTCTACGACTCCGGCAATTTCGTGACCAGGAACCATCGGGAAGATTCCACCGCCCCATTCTCCGAATGCACTATGAATATCAGAGTGGCAAATGCCGCTAAACTTAATATCTATCAGGATATCATGGGGCCGTAATTCTCTACGCTCAATAGTAGTCTTTTCAAACGGTGCCCTTGCATTTGAGACACTTAGAACATGTGTCGTAGTCCTATTATTATCAATATTGCACATAAGCGATCACACAATCCTTTCCTACACATCCACTTATTTTTCATGCCTTTAAAATTCATAAGACCAGCTTAACCCTTAAAGTTGACTTTAAAGCAAGGGTTTTTCCCGAAAATTATTTTTCGTTAACTAAACGGGTTGCATTAAAGTGCACTTTAAGGTCTATAATAAAATGAATGAAATCGATCACCACTATTCGTAAATTGATGGAGGTTACAATGGCATTTTATATAAAAGAAGCAGCTGAAAAGGTAAACTTGCCTACGCATACACTCCGCTATTATGAACAAGAGGGTCTTTTGCCTTTTATAAAAAGAGACGAGCATGGAAATCGCATTTTTGACGACAACGATTTATTATGGTTGGATCTGATTGTATGTTTACGAAAAACGGATATTCCTCTTTCAGAATTGCGTGCGATTGTGGAATTAACAAAAGCAGGAGACAGCACAGCCTCAGAGCGCAAACAAATATTAGAAAAACATAAAGAGAAAATGATGGAGAAACAACGAGACTTGGATAACGCTTTTATAAAAATAAAAGAGAAGCTAGGATTTTACGATGAAATAGAAAAGAAATACAACGAAGAAAACATGCCATTCGAAGCTTAATGAAGAACTGCCTTAATACGATTTTGGTTGTAAAAAAGCCGTTTGCCCAATTATGTTGGGCAAACGGCTTTTTTCAGTATAAAGTTGGGATTTGCTTCGCAATCTAGTCTGGTATCGCAGCTGTCAGTTAAAAATGTTGCTTGACTTAAAGTCAACTTTAAACGTTATTATGACCTTGTTTAGCAAATAAAGAACAAAGGCAGGAGAAAAATTTTTGATGGATAAAAGAAATCGTTTCTTTATATTTATATTGACCCTAGGTGTTTTTGGCATCTTAAATACGGAAATAGGTATCGTCGGGATATTGCCTCTAATTGCTGATCACTTTCATGTCAGTGTATCCAAAGCAGGGCTGCTAGTCAGTCTGTTCGCCCTTGCTGTTGCCATATCGGGACCCACTATGCCGTTATTATTTTCGGGCATCAATCGCAAGAAGGCCATGCTGCTTGTACTAGGTGTCTTCGTTTTGGGTAACCTGGTCTCCATATTCGCTTCAAACTTTGCCATTCTAATCATTGCGCGTGTCATTCCAGCCTTTTTACATCCCGTCTATGTCACAATAGCTTTGACAGCAGCAGCTGCCTCCGTTAGCAAGGAGGAAGCTCCAAAAGCTACTGCCAAAATATTTATGGGAGTAACGGGAGGGCTAATACTCGGTGCGCCAATTTCTAGTCTTATTGCTAGTACAACTTCACTCGAAATGGCGATGTTGTTTTTTACGATCGTAAATGCGATAGCGTTTATTGCGATATTTCTATTTGTACCATCAATGCCCGTTAAGGAAAAACTCTCTTATGGCTCTCAAATACGTATATTAAAAAGAGCAATTATTTGGCTATCCATCGTTGGGGTTATTTTTATGAATGCAGCGATGTATGGAGTTAGCAGCTACCTTGCGGTGTATCTGGAGACCATCACGAATGTACCTGCGAAAACAATCAGTTTCATGTTATTCATATTCGGTGGTGCAAGTATAATAGGAAATATCGTCGCAGGAAAGCTGCTTACTAAAAACGCCTTAAAATCTGTAGCCTCTTTTCCATTCGTATTAGCAGCCGTTTATATCCTATTGCTGTTATTGGGACAATTCACTGGACCTATGGCTTTCACTCTTTTTGTGTTTGGAATAGTCGTGGCTTTAGGCAATAATATTAGCCAATATTGGATCACGTCTGCCGCTCCAGAAGCTCCTGAATTCTCAAATGGATTGTTTTTAACCGCTGGCAACTTAGGGGTAACAGCCGGGACGTCTATAGGAGGATTATTTATTTCGGGAATGGGTACACAATACGTTGTATTAGGTGGATTCTTATTTTTGATATTGAGTGTTGTATTTATTTTAATGAGAACCTACATGCATAGTCCAACAACAAAACAACTTTCCTCATAAACAATGAATATAAAAACAGCCCGCAAGCAGAAGACTTTTCACAAAAGTCCTTCTCCTTGCGGGCTGTTTTTTTCCTGGCAAGCGAAAGTTAGTTCAATCGGTTAACCAGCTTGAGCACCGCGTCGCGCGTCAGCTTGTTGCCGCCAGCAGCAATGAGGTTCACGGTTGCATGAGCCAGCGTGAGCGGAATCTTGCAGAAGCTTAGGGCTGGACCCTTCTTCAGTTCTGCGATATACGCATCCGCAACCTTCAGATTGCGGCGTGTATACGCCAGCATTTCCTTCGGCCCCCAGCCATCTGGATAAAAGTCCACGCCCCGCTCCAAATCCTCGTCGCGGTTGCGAAGAATATTGACGGCTTGCAGCCCACGGCCAAAAGCAACTGCCTTCACCGTATCCGATTTCGTTCCATCAAACCATAACCAGATTTCCGACAGCATCTCGCCTACCATCCCAGCTACGCTGTATGTATAACGGTCGAGATCCTCCTCCGTATGGATATGCCAGCCTTTCTCTACCCATTCCGCCATTTGCTTCGACATCATCGCAATATAACGATAGATGGTGCGGGCAACAGTCGACGGACATAGCTCCGCCCATTCATTTACCCGCATAGATACAGCCGGCAATACATCCTCATAGGGAGACAATAGCTTCTGTGTGGCTTCTGTTACATCAGGAGACTGGAAAGCTTCTTCCATTCCGATGAGCAGCTTGACTTTCAATTGGTCTGAGATGTCGTTATGATCCTCTATTTCATCAATAGCCCGCATACACAGATATGCAGCTGCTACAGCTTCCTTCAAGCCAGACTCCAGACGGCTGATAGGAATATAGAAAGTCCGGCTTGTTTGCTGCAGCATGGTCATAGCATCATTAAGGACGACGTTAGTAATGAGTGTTCCCTCCAAAAGTAGCTTCACATTTCTTATAATCATATCATACGACGCTTAACTTCCCAAATAAAAACCGTCCTATTATTGCCCGCTATCTATGACAGCAGCACGATATTCGGTATCATAGACGGCAAGGAATGGCGTTAAGCTCTCCAAGTGGCTGGCCTCGATATAAAGCACGCCTTTCGTTATAACCACTTTGCCCTCGGAATCTGGCTTAAGGCTCAGCGACCAATCGCCTTTATACAGCTCAGTGGTTTTCGATGCAGCATGCCAGTCCAGCCCAGCACCCCATGCTAAAAAGACGCTTCGCACCGGAATATACACTTTTTTCCCGCTCGTGTAAGGCGCAGGACCGCTGGTCAGCTGCTTGCCATCCAGCCAAAGCTGTACCGCTGCTCCCGCAGGCTTCAAATCAACGCCAGAGAGTAGATCCTCCGCATTACGAACAGGCTGCAATTGAGCCGGATTAACCGCCAGCGCCTTCACATTGCCATTGGGGGGATCGGAAATATACAGCTTTCCTGAGCGATAAAAAAGCCCCGTGGGCTGATTGAATTGGGCCTGATCCGCTGGACCGATCAGATCACCAGCATCACTTTTCCCAGCCAGCGTTGCAACTCGGCCATTCTCCATCACGGCACGAATCCGGTGATTGAGGCTGTCCGCTACGAACAGAACGCCACCCTCATATGCAAGCCCTCGCGGCCGATTGAAGCGCGCATCAGCAGCAGCCCCATTTTGATAGCCTCCCGTGCGATAGCCGGTTAAAGGATCGACTGCCGTCTTTTGCCCTGCAAGCGTCGCAACCTCTCCTTTATCTATTACCCTAATTACATGATTTCCACTATCCGCGATAAAAAGACGTCCGGCTTCGTCAAAAGCAAGTCCAGCAGGCTCGTTAAAACGCGCCTTCGCTGCTGCCCCGTCTACGTAATCACCCGTCTCTCCTGACGGTGCTTGTCCAGCAAATGTCGATACAGTGCCCTCCGGCGTAATCCGCCGAATAACATGATTAAGCGTATCGGACACATAAACGTTGCCCGCGGCATCAACCACAATACCCGTAGGCGAGTTAAAACGCGCCGTGCCCTGCTCGCCATCTGCATAGCCAGCTTCGCCGTTGCCCGCCAGCGTCGTCAGCTTGCCACCCGCAAATTTGCGAATAACATGATTGTCTGTATCGCTAATGTACACATTTCCTTTTGCATCCGTGGCAGCAAAAGAAGGCGTGCGGAACGCAGCGTTTGCCGCGTCCCCATCCACATACCCCGCTGCTCCGCCGCCGGCGGCAGCACTGAGCTTGCCCGCAGCGCCGTTCCAGCGGCTGATGTTATTGCTGCCCGCACTCACTACGAGCAGCTCGCCCCCGCTCGCTGCCGCCGTCACGCCCCATGGCTGCTTCAAGCCTTGCAGCTCATAGGTTACAGCCGCAGCGGCTGCCGTGTCCGCAGCAGCCGCTGCGGAAATGCTGACTTCGGCAGCGGCTCCTGTTTGCCTACCCGCTGCTGCCTCAGCGGCCGCAGCTGCTCCTCCTTGCGGCAGCAGCGATGTGACCAGCAGCGCGCTGAAGGCTAGCAGCATTCCTTTTTTGTTCATTGGATTTTCTCTCCCTATAAGTCCATTATAATGGTTTCGGCAAAATCAAAATTTCAATGAGGGCTGAGCTGACTTCTTGCCCATTTTGCATAATTAAGACTTCAACGAAATAACTTCCTGCATCCAAACGGTTATAGAAAGCTTCTGTTAGCGTAATCGTAGGGCCTCTGCCCGGCTCCTGCGCTATCGTATAATCCGCTGCATCCACGATTTTCGATCCAATCTCCGAGCTGCTATATAAGCGGACCTCCCCTAAGTCATCACCCAACGTATTAATTCGAATAACTGGGGGCTGAGGCATACTGCTGCCTCTGACATGCTTCACGTATCCCGGGCTGTAAGATACGCCAAATAAAGTGCCCTCAGGCGTTTGAAGCCTATCCGGCTGAGCTTTATCCTTTTCTGGATTTTTCAAGCTGTTTCCGGCAATCGTTATTAAAATTCCTGTGCCTCGCGGGACACCTTCAGCCAAATGGATCGACAGCTCCCAGCCCGATATTTCGACATATTCAAGCGGAAGCTTCCTGCTTAATTCTCCTTGCTCGTCATAAATCCAGAACTCTACTTGCTCTGCGAGTCCCTGATCGGGAAAAGCCTGCTCATTGTAAATAATCGTAGTCGTGAAGGGCAAAACAAACGTATGGTCATCTTTAATATAAAGGTCTCGATCGCTATTGAAGGCCTCCTCGTCAAAGTAAGGCAGGTCGCGCGAGTCCTCCACCGTTATATTCATGGTCAGATCAGCAACCTCTGTGCCGTCCAAATCCAGCGTAACCGACAACGTATAAGGCGCTGCTGCTGCATCCAAAGTTTCTAGCCACCCAGGTTCAAACGTGAAGGTGAAATGATTTTCCCCTCCCATTTGCGTGTAATACGCCACCTCGGAATCAAAAGCTACCGGGCCTTCTTCGTTCTCCAAAGTCATCGTCAAATTGGCATTGCTATAGCCAAGATGATAGACGAGAATATCGTCCATTACAGGCGTTACAATCAAGTTTTGTACATATCGAAGGTCCGTTTGGCTAAGTGCTGGTTTAAAATCAATATCATTGCCATCCCGGCCAAGCTCGGTAAAGTCCGCCTGTACTTCGTCCGTTTGAGCGTTTTTCAAATAATCGCCGCGTACAGATATATACAGTCTGGAATTGAGCGGAAGCTCATTAGCTAATTTTATAACCAAATTTTTGCCATCTAGCGTTGCGCTCTCTACTTCCCAGAAAAATTCCGGATTATTAATCGCAAAAATAACGCCGTCCAAAAGCGTCCGATCCGGATCTTCCTCCTGCTCATTGAAGGCAAGCAGCGTCGTGAACGGAACGACGATAGTCGTGCTATTTATGAAATAAGAATATGGATTGCCGTAAAAAGCGGCCGTATCCGCCGCAGGCGCCCCTTCATACACGACTGGCGTCGGTGTTGGTGGCGCTGTTTCTGTCGGCGTTTCTGTTGGTACTGGTGTTGGCGTCACGGCAGGTGTCGGCGTTGGCGTGCTTCCGCCCGAACCAGAACCGCTGCTTCCTCCACTGCTCGCTGGTACGCTAGAAGCGGGCTGAACATATACGATAGTTGGCTTGTTGAAAGGCTTCCCTTCCGCCTCTGCCGCCTTATCCTGCTCCGCTTGCTTTTGCTTCACCAGCTCGCTTATTTGCTGCTTAAGCGCCGCATTCGCTTCGGTGCCGGCCGCTTGCTCCAGCTCCTCCAGCAGCTTCTCCAGCGCGACGAGCGGCAGATCGCCCAGCACCAGCGTTCCTTTCGAGCCTTCACCTGCTTGATTCAGCTTGATTTGCTCATTTGCCAAAAGGGCCGCGATTCGCTCGCCAGCCTCTCCGGTGACGCTTACGACACCTTCGAGAACGCCGACATAGCTGCTATCCTGTTCATATGAAACAGCGAATTTAGTACCCATAACGCCCATTGTCGCTGTTGGCGTCTCGATTTCGAAGCGTGAATCGCCAGTGAGCTTCTTTTTCACCTGAATAACGACTGAACCGTTCTGGAGCGTCAGCTTCGTCTTGCCGCCAAGCGCGCTGGCGCTTTTGACCAGCTGGCTGATCAGCAGCGTCGTGTTCGCTCCAATCGTCACTTCCTTGTCGCTGTCGAGGTCCATGCTGACTTTGCCGTTGCTTCCTGTCTTAATCGTATCCCCCTGCGTAATCGCCATGCCCTTGAACGCACTGAAGCTTTTTGTGCCGCCGCCCTTCTTCACCTCGGCTTTACCCGAAACAGACGTCAGCTTGCCGACTTTATCGGTATCCTTCGCCCATGCAGCTGTAGGCAGCGCTACATAGCACACGACTAATAACACAAGCAGCCATTTGAAGCTTCTCATTTTAATCCCTCCAATTCATAAATGTGAATGCCCTGCTCCTTGCCCTTGACCTTTATTTCTCCAAGCGATTCCGCCAAAATGCGATCCTTGACCGCCTCATACGTCGACTCGCTAAGCACAATTTGTCCTGGCTTTGCATGGCTCTCCAGCCTGGCAGCCGTATTGATCGTATCGCCAATTGCCGTGTAGTCCATCCGCGTTTTGGAGCCGATGTTGCCAAAAACCGCAGGCCCCGTATGGATGCCGATTCCGAATTTCACGCCAAAGCCGAAGCGCTCGGTAAGCTTCTTCTCAAGCTCCACTGAGCCCTGCTTCATCGCCCATGCGGCGCGGACCGCTTTCATCGGATGATCGTCCAGCAGCAGCGGCGCGTTGAAGATCGCCATCGTTGCATCGCCAATAAACTTGTCCAGCGTCCCCTCTTGCTCAAAGATGCAGCTGGCGGTCAAATCCAAATACTCATTCAAAATTTCGACGATCTCCTCCGGCTCCGCCTTCTCCGACAGCGGCGTAAAGCCGCGAATATCGACGAACAGCACCGTCAGGACGCGCCTGCTTCCGCCGAGCTTCAAGCCGTCTTCGCCATTTTTCAAAATCTGGCTGACGACCTGCGGCGCCACATACCGGCCAAAAATATCCGTCACCCGCCGCCGCTCCACCAGCTCGCTTACATAGTTGAAAATAACGACCGCTAGACAGCTGGCTGCCAGCAGCGGCACCACATAACCAAGCGACAGCAAAATGCCTTGCCCATATAAATAACGTCCGCCTGCGATAAATACGGCGATAAGCACCGCAACCGACAGGAAAGACAGCAGCATATTGAGCTTCCGGAACAAATAATAGGCCAGCACTACGGCAGCGAGCAGCACGAGCGCATTCCATTTCCAATCCAGCTCCCGCTTAAAATTCTGCTCCATGAGCTGCTCGAGGATATTGGCATGAATTTCAACGCCGTTCATCGCCTGCTTATCGTTCATTGGCGTCAAATAATCATCGTTAAACCCGACAGCGTATGGGCCGATTAAGACGATTTTATCCGTAAAATAGTCCGCCGGAACGTCGCCGCTCAGCACGGCCGAATAAGAAATCGTCTCATACTGATCGGGACCGCCCGTATAGGCGATAGGGAAACGCTGAAAGCCGTCGAGCGGCAGCTTGGACGCATCTGCCTCCTTACCTAAACGCTGCATGTACAGCTTGTAAATTTCCCATGAAAAACTGTCTATTTGCTGGCCGTCTTTATTAAAAGAATACAGCGCCTTGCGAACGACCCGATCAGAATCGGTAATCGTGTTAATATGACCAGTCGCTGCGGCAGCCTCCTTCAAGCCTTCGAACGGCTCGGAAAGCGCCTCCGCTTCAATCGCGCCTAAGCGCGCAGAGTCGGAGAAGGTACCGTAGACAGGCAGAACGACATTGCCTGCTCTCGCAACCGCATCGACAAACTCGCTGTCCGACTCCTCATCCGAGCTCGTCGCAAAGGTTACATCAAATGCAATGACTGCCGGCTTGCCCTCGCTTAGCGTATCCACCAGCTGCGCATGCGCACTGCGGCTCCACGGCCAGGTGCCCAAATCCTCCAAGCTTTGATCGTCGACAGCTACGATGACGATTTGTGTATCAATCGGGCTTTCCCGCTGCATCACATGGTCCTGGAAATAAAATTCCGCCTGTGAAAACGTCCCCCGATATAGACACAGCAAAGCTAGCGCCGTCAGGACAGCCATAACATGCTTAAGCTTGATTTTCAATTGTGTTTCCCCTCTCAAAGCTGGCCGGATGACTGACTATGCGAGCAAGGGCAGCCGCTTCTATCTCTGTCTCATTTATCGTTTTAAATCTCTTGCTTTTATGTAAAATTATCCTGTCTTTCATTATAATTCAGAATTCGCCGCTTGGGCATGATCTGGCGCAAACTTTAGGAAAAAATATTAGCATTTCCCACTCAAAACACAAGAATAAACGGCTGACGCCGTCCTCTGGCGGAAAAAGCTCGTTTCGCGGTGAAATATAAATCAATTTATAAGCTCAAACTTATAAATTCTTATATATCAAAAAAGACCCCTGTCTACACAGGGGCCCTGCAAAGCTGCCGATCAGTCGCTCATTTAGGCTGCTTTTTTCATAAAATACGTGCTTCTATTTCTCTTTCGCGCGCTCGGGAAATATCCCATCCAAAATAGCATCGACGCTAAGAGGAAGATCCTCTCCCTTTAAGTACACTCCATTCTTGATCGAATAAGCCAGCATTTCCTTTATATTCTCCACGTACTCTTCCTCATTCGTTGCAAGAACTGGCAGCACGCCATAAAATGACAGCTCGGCAATGATCGCATCTCTCTCCTCTGCCAGCGGCTCAACATATTGGCGTGCCTCTGTGGTTTTCGGCGCGCTGCCTGTTGCTAATAGCAATTGCGCTTCCGGCAGCAAAGCAAGCAGCTCGTCAGACAGCTTTTTGGAGGACAAGTCTTCCTTACGCTTAACCTCCGCGGCTATTTGCCGAAATTGGACCCGCAATGCGGCAAGCCGCTCTATGTGAGCACGAATGGCTGCAATCTCAAACTGGGCCTTGTTTCTTTCCATCGCGTCGTCCTCATTATAAGGATGCATGTCTTCTGCCTCCGAAAAAAGCCGCTGCGCCTCGGAAAGGTCGCCCTCCTTAAGCACCTTGTCCCCCTGCCTGATCAAATCATTAGCCTGGTCTATAATGCTTGCAATCTCTTTTACTTTTCGCTTGGTCTCCTCATGCTCCGGGTCAAGCTTCAGAATTCTCCCATAGACCAATTCAGCAGATTCAAAATCCTTTCGCTCATACGCCGCATCGGCCGTTAGCATAAATTCTCCAATTTGCTGCTGTTTATACCTGTCCTCACAAGCTGTCAGCATCAACAGGCTTAGGACGGCAACGAGCACAGCCATCATATGGCCTCTTTTCCAATTCCCCACTATCTTTTCATCCTTTCTCCATATTCCTATGAAGTATATCGGATGAAGCTCGAAAATCTTGAATCAAGCGTTGTACTGCTGTAACGCAAACAGGCATCTTTCGCCATCGGTATGGCAGGAAAGATACCTGTTTGTGTTCTAGCAAGCTTCGCCTAGGTTAACCGCCTATTACAAATAGGCCAACGACTTGACGATGCTGCTTATGAAGGCTAGTTGGTCGAGCTTGGGACAGCGCTAGAGCTAGGACTGCCATTAGCGCCTGTGTCCGCAGCTTCATCCGCTAAAGGCTCAGTCAACGTATATTCAGCAGCACCAACCTTTACCTTGCTCGCTGCAAGCAGCTCCACATCCTCGCCTAAATCAATAACGACGCGGTTCGGATAATCGCTCGGGTTTGGCTGCGCTACGCTGCCAGCAGATCCTGGCTCGCTAGTTGCTGCTCCATCGGGGCTTGCACTGCTTCCACCGCTGGCGGCTGCATTGTCGCTGGCGCCAGCACTTGCATCCGGCGATGGCGATGCGTCGCCAGGACTTGCAGATGCCGCATCCGCATCCACCGTCCCAGCGGCTGCATTTTCTACATTGCCCGTATTGCCTGACGCTGCATCGCTGGTTGCTGTAGGAGTGGGCGATGGGCTATCGCCTGGGCTCGCGGAAGCATCGCTTTCATCCGTACCTGCTTCCGGAGTTGCCGCAGGAGCCGCCGTGCAGCTAGGAATGAACGTGAGGCCGCTGTATTCCTTGGTTTCTCTATCTGCTGCCACAACAGCCACCGTCTCTGGTGAAAAAGCGCTGCATATCGCAGCATCCGTGAAGCGGAATACGAGTGTCGTCGTTTGCTTGCCGTCAACACCTTCCTGCTTTGCCGCATACACGAGTGTATCCGGAATCGCCACTCCTGGAGTGGTCAAGCCTGGCCCATCCGTCGCACCTGGAAGATTGGCCCCTTCCTCAGGCTTATCCCCGCCACCAAGCGCAAGCAAGCCGCCAATGCCTACCATTAGAATGGCGAAGGCAATAATTATGGAGAAGAGGAACGGTTTGCGATTTTGCCGAAACAGCTTCGCCAGAGGCGAAGACAGATCCCCTCTCACCTGCTTGTAGACAGCTTGCAGCCTTGGGCCCGCCTTGGAAAAATACTGATTCCGATTCGCCCGGCTCTTGAAAGCATCGCGATCATGCTGCCTGAAATAATTCGTAATGGCGGTTGCATACGCAGGCACGAAGCCTCGCGGCCGCATAAAATCCTCATGGCGCTCCGACCAAGCGAAAAATTGATAAACGAGCTCTTTTTCCCCCGCGCTCTTGCGCAGCGTATCCAGCAGCCCTGCATAATCAATCGTCTCCATGTCCGAGCTGCGATAGAAGGCCAGCACGAGCTGCTCAAACCGCTCGGCTTTCATTTCCGAATCGACCGTCAGCATCCAGCGCCGTCCAAGCTGCTGGACGCGGTCGATTTCGACCGGGGACAGCTTTGCGAACAGGCTTGCCTTCGGCAGCGGTTTGAAGAACCAATCGTAAGCCGCTTTAATAATAAGCGCTGTCGACTTCTGCCTAGGATCAGTCAATTGAGCGTTCCACTGCTCTAGCCGATCCGCCTTCTCCAGAAAGCTGCCTTTGAGCAGCTCACGCTGCGACAGCCGGTCCAAATCAAGCTCCGTCAGCAGCGTCCGGTATGCAACAAGCTCCAGCTCAAACAGCCGGACGCCGATTCCCGCCGTCAAATGGTTCGTCTTCACACGGCCCTCGTCGCTGTCGAAAGCGGAAGAGCTCAGCTTGTCGAGCTGCTCATGCACTTGCTGGAACACCTGTACAGGCTGCGCCTCATCTATCAGCTTATCCTTAAGCTGCTGCCTGAAGAGCTTGTGAACGACATCATTATCGAGAATGGCTGGGAATTCTTTGCCCCATTTGCCCATGAAAATAATAATATCCTTCGCCGATCTTGTATCCCGCAGCTTGCCGTCCAGAAACGGGAGCAGCAGCCGTTCGAGCAGTGCTCCGTTCGCCAGCATTTTGCTGACAAAGTCCTTCAGCAGCAGCGGCTCGGCCTCCAAGGCTCCATAGTAGGCAGCCATCGCTTCCGCTTGGCCCTGCTGCTGTGCAGCGAGCAAGGAGCGGATGAAGAAATCGACGATTTTGCCGCCATTATATTTGCTGTCGATGTGGTAATAATCCTTAAAGCTCTCCGCAATGAACGGCTCAGGCACACGGCCGTCACGCACCGCATCAAACTCATAATCGAAGCGGGACAAAAATAAATCATTCATCCGCATGCGCTGCGTAAGCGCTCCTGTCGGCTGTAAATACTCCAGCATCCCGCGCAGCACGGCGCTTTTGTGCATTTCATACAGCTCGTCGCTGCCTTCCTCAACTTGGAACATAACGCTTAGCTCATGGTAAGAACCGAGTGCCATTAGCCGCTCCTGCCCCATGCCGCTAAGCATCTCCTCAGCGAACTGATAGAAACGCTCGGCACGGTCCGGCTCGTCCATAACGCTCCAAGCAAAATCCAAATAAGGGTGCTCTCCCTTATCCAAATCGACATTTAGGAAACGATCATTAACAAAATCAAAGGTGTAGTCCTTATCCGTATTGCGGTCGCCCGCCCGCAGGCTCCCCTTCTCAACGAAGGTGAGCTGAATCCCTTTGCGGCTTTGCGGTTCTTTGGAAAACGTCATGAAGCCCAACTGCTTGCGGAATGCATAAGGCAAGCTCGCATACAGCACCGCCAGCAGCGTCTTCGCTTGCTCCGACAGCTGCTGGACAGGCACATTCAGCGCCACATATACCTTCTTGCGTCCGCCAACGGCTGCCATAACGGCAAACAGCAGCTGCTTGAAGCGCTGCTCGCTAATGTTCAGCGCAGCGAGCGCCGCCCGCTGATTGGCAACGCCCGCAAGTCCAGCACCGCCGGCAGCAGAGCTAGCGGCTCCAGCCTCGCGAGGCGCCCAAGCGCCGCCCGCTGCTTGCGGCAGTGCCGCCAAATCGGGCAGCTCCATGCCCTGCTCAATATCGTAGCTGTCCACGAAGGCAGCGCCGAGGAAAGCTTTATAGCTATCTGGATCAGCATCCGCAATCGCGGCAGGAATGACGTAGTTGTGCGTGAAGAAGGCGCTGCGCAGCCCCGTAAAGTCAACGGCTTGATAGATGCTGCGGCCGACAACCGCCTCGCCGCTCTCCAGCCGCAGCACATACGCTGTTTCTGGATAAGCGGCGCCATCCTTCTCGCCGCTTGCGGCCAGCTCAGCTGGAGCGTCATAGACGCAAAGCGGATGCAGCTGCTTTTTCACAAACTGCTGATCCAGCCCTTCGGACTTGGCTACCGTGTCATAACCTTCCGTCGCCCGAAAAATGCCGCGGCGTTCCCGCGTATACAACTGCTGGCCAATAGTAGAGGTAGAATGCTTCACTATTCTCTTCTCCCCTCTATATAACCCAGCTTATACAGCAGCCATATAAATGGCTCATCAACGCGGATCGGGCTGACAACCGTCTCCATCTTCTGATTGACCGGATTGCTGCCGAGCGCCGATACCGCATAATAGGCTGTATCCTTAAAGTAAACGTCCATCGTCCCTTTAAACGGGCGGTCAACCTTCTCGATAAAGCGCCGCATTTCGCCATCAATGTTCTCAAACTCGGTTAAGTTGAAATAATTGCGATGCACCATATTGTGAAAAATGTTGCTGTTCGACTTAATATATTCGCCTTCCTCATCCTTGAGCGCGTGCAGCATGTCGCTCTTCGTCAAGACGACGGCGGTTGGAATATCCGTCTTGCTATTGTCCTGATACGCGATAAAATCCTTGAACATCGTCAGCACGACGTCCCTTGGCTCATCATATTGCGGAGCCCACTCGCCCGGCTTGTCGCCGTGGTTAATGCGCAGCTTCTCGCGGATAGAGCGGATTTGCAGCGGATCGACCATGAACAAAATGCCGGAGGAGTTTTTAATGTGCTGCCCATGCAGCCCCAAATAATCCTCCTCGACCATGCCCTCGCCCGCCACATCGAAAAACACCAGCGTCAGCGGCGGCTTGGACTCGTCACGGAAGACGAATTGAAAAATAAACGGCTCCTGCATTTTTTCCTTCTGCGTAGAAGCCAGCAGATCGCCGCGACCAAATAGCGGCTCCTCATAGTTCGTGCGGAACTTGCGGCTGATCTCCGCCGTAAGCGGCATGCACGCCGCGTTAAAATGATCGGCGGTCGTATTTTGCAGCGTATGTATGAGCGCTGTCATATACACCGATTTGCCGACCTGTGAAGCGCCAATAATCGAAATAATATTGCTCGGCACCTTGCCCGACGTCACCGGCAGCTCATTATGGCATTTCGGACACAGCCTTCTGCGCGTCAGCTCGCCGTAGCGGTCGTTCAAGCCGATCAGCACTTCGCCTGCATAGAGATGCTTCTCCTCCGGCACATCCTCGGGATGAATAACAGCCTCAATATCGTGGACAGAATCGAGCCCGAAGCGCTCTCTATAACGGTTCAGCTGCTCGTCCTCGCCCAGCGCATAATCCTCATCGTCCTCGCGGCTGTGCGTGGCACGAAATACGACATCTTCCGGTGCAAACTTGCTGAAGCAAAATGGGCATACAATATCATAAGAGCCTTGAAGCAGCTCTGCTTGCGGTTTTCTTTTTAAAAAGTCAAAAAAGCCCATGCCTTATCTCCCCTTCCTGCTGTCATTCCGGCACCAGTTCGTACAGCTGTGCGAAACGCGGGCCATCGGTGAAAAATACACGGACGAAGTCCTGCTTGCCGACCTCGATTGGCGGAAGCACATTCCGCCCGGAGGCGAAAGCGGCGGCAAATGGATACATCATGCCATCGTCCTTGCTCGCTGGATAGCCCCCCGCCTTTTTCACATAACACAATACATCCTTGGCAATCGGCACCTCCGCCGTCACCTGAATGGAAACCGTCTTATAGCGCTGAAGAAAACCGGTCTTCTGCTTGACGGAATAGCGGATTTTCGCTCTGCCGGCGCTCACATCCAGCTCGTTGCGGCCATCGCTTTGCAGCCAGATGACTTTGCCATCCTCCGCTCCCTCTTCATAAATGTAGACGGTGAAGCGGTAACGCCCGATGCCTTCCAGCCTCATATGATAGCCGTTGTTCGCCTTGTATTCGGCCCTAGTATATAGCTTTAATGATGCAAGCTCCGGCGTTCCTCTGAATGCCGCCTGCTCGGCCTCCGCCTTGCCGATATAAACCGCCTCGACGCCGCTCGGCCACAGCCATTGCAGCGTGCAGCGGTCGCCATTCAGCGTATGGGATAAGCCGTTGATGCGCGGCGAATCGCCCTCTGCCTCCACAAATCGCATCTGTCAATCGCCCCCTAGCTGACTTCTAAAATCCATGATTCCGGCTATCCTTCGAGGTTCCGTCGCCGCTCGATGCTCCGCGCTCTCTCGGGACTGGAGCCCCGCGGCGCCTGTCGTTCACCGGCCGGCTGTTTTCTCTAATCGGCACGATCAAGGTGAATAAGGAGATCATAATTGCAAGCAGCGCAATCGCCATGAAGCGGGTGAACGAATCACTGAGTAAATGGCCAGACAGCCACGCTTCCAGCACGAGGCCCGCCAGCAAGCCGCCAACTGCACCGCCAATGCCGAAGCTGCGCGCCAAATAGCGATTGTCGAAGAACAGCCCGATCGCTACGCCCAGCACACCGCCGATCAGCAGCATCGAGATGACGCGAACGATTTTGTAAAACGTTGCATCGGCCATCGGTCCCGTGCGCTCGGTGACGAGCGTGCGATCATCGATCGTATCGTAGATCGTCTGGAACGCTGTAGATACCTCTGTCGCCTTCTGCACATCGTAATAAGCGCCGCCTGTCGACTCGGCAATGTTGCGCAGCAGGTCCGCCCCTCTCGAATCCACGAGGCTGAGGCCGACGGAATTAATCGCAATCTGCTGCTCCTTGTAGAGCGCCAGCTGCGGAGCCACATCGGATTCACTGAAGCCATCCGACAGCAAAATCACCATCGTTCCGCGCTTGCTGTCCGCCTTCGCCTCAATCGTCTTCAACGATTCCTCCAGCGCGACGCTGAAATTCGTTCCGCCATCCGTCGGCACAAACGAGTCAATCGCCGCGTTGATTGCTGCCTTATTGGCAGCCGAGTCTACGCTCGTAAACGGCAGCACCTGCTCCGCCAAATCGCTGAAGCCCACAATCGCGACGCGTTTGTCATTGTCCATCTGGTCAATAAGCTGCTTCGCCGCCACATAACGCTGATTGTCCGGGTCCGTCTCCGCCATGCTGCCGGAGTTGTCGATGACAAGGACAATATCCTTCACCTGCTTTAAGCCACCAATATTGAGTCCGTAAAAAAACTGCAGTCCCCAGCCCGCTGCAAAAAGCAGCACAAGCGTCGCTGGCACGAACAGCTTCCACGAAAGCCCTGTGTAGCGCTGGCGCCAGGATGAGCCGTTCAAATGTGGATTGACGAGCTCTGCAACAAAGCAGCCGAGCCCGATAAATAATGCGAGTACGCCGAAATACAAGCCCATGAGAACCGAACGCGGCATATCGCCCGTCCACTGCGCCAGCATCAGTTCTCCGATGGCGTAGCCGATGAATCCCCCTATTAAGCTAAACAACAATAGTAGCAGGTTTATTTTTCGCTGCATGTGTATAGCATCCTCTCTTACATTCATTCGGCTTATTCCCTGCGCCCCGGTCTAACGCAGCTCCGGCAAGCCCGCCGGGTCCACGCCGTGGAACGCATAGCCGTTCTCTCTATATGTCTCGTAATACACCTTGCCGTTGCGATAATACAGCAGGTCTTCAAGATGGAAGCCGCCCATCAGGTTCAGCTTCTCCACACCGCTGCTGCGCTTCTCGTGAATGCAGCCAAGCTTGTAGATCCGCGACGTTTCGTCGACGCCAAGCGCATACTGCACAAACTCGCTGTCCGCGTCGCCGAACATATATTTTTCCTCGTAGCGATGCTCATGCGTGTAGTCCAGCAGCCGAACGTTGATCGACGCGTTCTCCTCCAGCGTCCGGTAGAGGCGCTTGAACAAATCCTCTTTCGCCAGCGCCTGGCGGTTCGTGTAGTCGATCGTCACATTCGCCCTGCGAAGCAGCTCCTCCTCGAACGTCTGGGCGAATGGCTCCGCCGTCAGCACATGCTTCAAGCATAACTGGGCCAGCTTATTTACGTAGGCCTCATTGCCCTGCTCCAGCAGCTCCGCCGCCGAACCGAGATAACGCTCATCAAACCAGATGCCCGCTCCCCGCTTATCCTGCACATCCAGCACAATATCTGCCGTTACCCGAGCGTAATATTCAAAAATATTTTGCCCGATGTAATCGTCAGCGGTCTTGATGCTTTGCAGCGCCGTCAGCTTCATGACATCCGCCATATCCGCCATTTGCTTGACGCGCAGGCGATACAGTTCATGAAGCTGCTCCAGCTCATCCGCCAAGCGGCGATACAGGGAAAGCTCCAGCTCCAGCCGGAGCAGCTCCCATTTCTGGCCATACACCAGCCCAAAAAAAGCACGGATAAACGAACGCAAATTTTGCTTATCCATAAAAGGCAGCCGCTGAATGCGGACATCTTCCGCGCGTCCCGACTGCGTGCGCTCCAACTCCTCGCGCGCCTGCTCCACCGCAATCGCCAGCTCTTTAATGCGGCTGCGGACGCCTGCGAGCACACTGCCATCGTCGCCGCTTGGCTCCGTCCAAGCACATAGCTGGTAGAAGCTAATGTCCGCGCGCTCCCGCTCGAACTTGGCAACCGCACGCCGCATTTCCGGCGCCGCTCCAAATTCGGACAGCCGCTGCTGCGCCGTGCGGGCAAAATGATTATGGAAAAAGACAGCTGCCCCATCCCCGAACAGCGCCTCCTCAGCGTCTCTCAGCGATAATGGCTTCAACTGCTCATATCGGACGCCAGAGGTTAGCAGTCCCGTCATGTCGGCAAGCTGCTCCTCGCTTGGCAGCAGCTGCGTCAGCATCGCATCGACCGAGGCCGGATCGAGGCCAAAGCAGGCAAGCTTCTCCCGCATGCTGAGCTCAGGCTCCTTCGCCAGCAGCTCGGATAGCTGCATGTGCAGATGATACAGCACCGTCAGCGCAATCGAATAATTCGGGCGCTTCACCTTGGATAGTCCCGCTGAGACGAAGCCCTGCCTGCCTGACTCCGTACGCAGGCTGTTCTTAAACGTCGAGTTATTGTAGCCGCCGTAGGCTTCATCTGCCTGCGCATCCTTGCGCTTGCGGTTTTTGAGCAGCTGAATGTGGCAAATGATATCATAGTTGTCACGAATGCCGTTAACGGCGGTCATGCCCTTCTCATTGCGATCCGACAGCACGTAGACGAGATCGAACAGCGGCGACGGCGGGTGAACGACCGGAATCGCCAGCCCGTCGCCCGTCACCTCAAGCAGCGCCGAGAACGTATAGTCCGGCCGCTGCATCCCTTCCAGCTCGCGCAGAAAGCTCACGCCAATAGCGCTGGCGTGAGCGAAGGTATCCATTTGCTCACGCTCGCTGATTAGCGTATAAAGATCCATCTGCACGGATTTGAACGATTGCTGAAAAATCGCCTGTGCCAGCAGGGAAATATCCGGCACCAGCGCATTCATCGGGTCATCGGCACGCGTGATAACCGCCAAATGCAGCCGATCGAAGGAAGCATACAGCCTGCCATAATCGGCAATTGTATCGCTGACGCCGCGAAGCGCGCGGTTCAGGTCAGCCAAATAGCCGGCATTGCCGCGGAAGGCTTCCCATAGCTCCTTGCGCCCCGCCTTATGGTCGCTGCCAAACGACGACAAGCCGTCCAGCACGACCTCAGTCACCTTGGCGGCATTGGCGGCGCTCGCCGCCTGCCGTCCGTTTCCGCCGGCATATGCTGCATTGCCGCCTGCGTAGCTTCCGGCAGAAGCGCCTGCTGCTCCGGCGGCTGGCGGCTGCCCGCCACTTCCGCTGGCTGAGCCGCCGCTCCTTGAAGTGGACGCGGCGTGGAAATAAATCACGCCAGCGCTATTTTCCCATTTCGCCGCATTCATCTGAATCATCGGCTCAATGGCTTGCCCCGCCTCGTCGCCAATATACAAAAATACGGTCGGATAATGAATGATGCTCTGGTCGTCTCCATGACCGCTGAGCATTTGCTCGGCAGCCGCATAATCAGCTGCATACCGCTCCAGAAGCTCTCTCATAGGCCTACTTCAACTTTCTGCGTATGTCGTTTAGTTTGCTCGTCATTTGCTTGTAGAACTGGTACAAATCTTCTCCGTTCGCCAGCTCAATCCGCTCGTACTCCAGGCGGTCACGGGCGTCGAGGAATGCGCTGAACAGCTCATCCAGCTTATGAACGAGCAGCTTCGTATCCTCCGTTGCCGTCAAATCCGTCACCCGGCGCGATGCTTTGCGCAGCAGGGCGGCACGGTTTTTCTCATCCAGCCCCCGGAAGCTCTCGAACACTTCATGCTCCACGAAGCTGCTGCTCTTCATCAGATTGGCGAATGGCGCCCACGCCTCTTCTTCTGGGTCGCGGTCATAGACATAAAGCGCGCCTTTCTTCACAATCGTTTCCGTATAAAGCGCCTCAATAAATTGATCCAGCCACTTCTCCTCATCCTGATGCAGGCTCAGCAGCTTCTCAAGCTCAAGGACCTTGTCGCTAATCGCATCGTATTTCGCCAGCTCCTCGCGCACACGCGCCAGCAGCTCTGGGGAACGAATGAGATTTTCCTGCGCCAAATCTTCATTCAGGCTGCCGAAAATATCCTTCACTCCATCCGGTGCCAAGCCTTCAGCCAGCAGGCGGCGAAGCTCAATGACAGCGCGCTTCACTTCGCCAAGATTCGGCTTCGCAGCGCTAGCCTCCATATTGTACGAGCTGAGCAGCGCTTGCAGCTGGAATGGCTGGGTGAACTGCACCGCATAACGGCTGCTCATGCTGTTGTCGACACCCTTCTCGCTAATAATCCGGTAGCCAAGCGCACGCTGGAATTCGGCACGCACGCGGGCATTATAGCCTTTCACCCTAGCATTGCTGTACGTATCGCCCCATGATTTCTCTGGAATTGGCGAAGGCAGATTCGTCCAGTTGACCTTCTCCGTCATGACGAGATGGCGGCCGACGCCTTCTTTATCGAGAATCGTCCGTTCATAGCTTTCCTCATATACCTTGAGCGGCGTATAGACGAACAGCGGCACGCCATTTTTCGTATTCAGCCAGAAAATCCGGTTTTTCACTTCACTCTCTTTAATGGTGAAATGCGATTTGCCTACCGCATTGCTTTGGTAATTGCGAATGCCCTTGAGTATGCTCGGCGCATGCTGCGGCACCGATACGAAGCCCCATGAAGGGAAATGCAAATTGCCTGAGCTATTGCTCAGATTGAACACGGCAACTGCCTCTTCATCCAGCTTCGTCGCAATAAAGCGCTCGACGAACTTCTCAATCGATTCGTCATTGCCGTATTTCATCACGAGGAAATCTTCCATCGATCTCGTAATCAAATCGCCGAATTTATCGGTCAGGAAGTCGGAAATGGAATTGACGATGTCAATGTCCTTCTCCTTCACCCACTGGTCGGAATGGTCAAGCAGCCCCTGCGAGAAGTCGCGAATGAGATCATCGACATCCTTCTTCTCCATAATGCGGGCGATCACATCGGAAATGTCCGGCACGCCTACTAAATTCCAATAGTAGGTTTTGTTGCCCTTGTGATCGGCTTGCTCGTCGCCATTGATCAGAATATCGCCATTTTTCGCAAAAATGCCATTCAGCACGTTCAGCACTTCAGTAAATACACTGTAGAAGCGATTGTTCTCGTTGTTCAGCAGCTGATACAGATCCTCGTAGAACTCGATCATTTGCTCGGTACGCTCTACATCGGCGCGCAGCCAATATTCATTGATTTTAGCTTCAATGTAGCTGTTTTTCTTCTTGTCCTTGGACACGAAGGCGCTCTTCGCATCGCCCATCCGCTCTTCCGCTTGAATGCTTGCCGACTCAATGTCGCGCGGCAGGCGCAGCAGCGTTTCGCGCAGCACTTCAATGTAGGAAAGCAGCATTTTCAGCAGGCAGAAGCCCTTCTCGGTGTGCAGCAGGCGGGATACGTAAAACGGTCCCTGCTCTGGATGCAGGAAGGTACGGCGGATTTGGTCGGTGAACTGGCCGACGATTTCCCCTGGCAGCTGCTTCTTCGCTTTCACATATTCCTCGCGGGCACGCGTCAGGAACGTCTGCTCCAGCTCGGTATCCATGTTGACCACCTGCATTTTCACTACATTGCTGTAGTTCAGGCGCTCACTGTTCTCAAAGCCCGGAAGCGGCTCAGGAACGCGCGACTCAAACGTCTTGATCATCGTATCGAGATCAATGCCGAGCTTGCGGGCGAATTTCTCCACATCGTCCTGAGTCGGCGCTTTGTGGAACATTTTATCCATTTTGCTAAACAGGCGATACGCCAAAAAGGTCGTCATTTCCTCAATCGGCAGTACCGCCGACGAAGCGCCAATAATGTTGTAATCATAGTTCGCCGGATACTGCTTGTTCATTTGTGCAATATTCGTGCGGATGTTGCTGATATAGTCGTGAATAGCAAACTCTTCGCCGGATTGCTTATCCTCGCTCGCCATAAAGTTCGTAATATTTTCCGCTGTCACGTTCATGCAGTAGTCATAAGCGTTCTCCAGCAGCTTGCCCTCCGTGTTCGTCGCCGAAATCAGATGGCAAAGGTTAAACGGTGGAAGCGGCGAATTGACGCTGAGAATGCTGCCGTACTGCTGCTTGAAGCGCTCGCCGCGGGCATCAACATTCATCCAGTAGTCGAGCTCTTTGAGCGCGGCGTAGCCATTTTTCTTAATATATTCTCTAGTATGCTCGCTTAAGCTTTTGTTTGCGAGATTAATATCCGGCGTAAAAAGGTACCCCAGCGTGTTGACGCGGTCAACGCCCGCCGAGCCATGATCGCGCTCAATAATACCGCGCACGATATACGAAATATCAAGGAAGCAGCCGCTGCCCGTACCACCGGATAGACCGGTAAGCAGGAATACCATCAGCTTTTTGCTTGTGCCGACGGAAAGCGTCTTAATTTTTTTATCGATGCTTTGCACAACCTGATTGATTTTCGTAAAAAGCAGCAGACGCCCAGCTTGGCGTACGCCTGCCGCGCCGTTCATGCCATCGGTAATGCTCAGCTCTGGCGACAGCCAATCGGTGATGTACGGCTCCAAAATGCTGCGGTTTTGCAGCAGCCCGCCGACTTCGGCATTGGAAAGCAGCACAAACTCATTGATTGGGTCGAGGCCGATGCCTTTATATTTTTTGTTGCGGTCCTGTTCATTGGTCTCAAAAGCTAGAAATTCGACGTTATTAGGCTTTTCCAGCTTGCGTTTGGACAAGGGATCTTCCGGCAGCTTAAAGCGTCGGTTAATTTGATATTTCAGGCGCAGCAGCGCATCGATGCCGGTGCCGCCGAGTCCAATAATGAGAATAGGATTATCGATTGTATCGACGCGAATTTTCTCACTGACGATACCTCCGCCTAATGAAACGTCTAGCTGCTGGATATGTTCTCTAACAATCGGCTTCATTCGTTCTACCTCCAAATGGTATGAATCATTGCTCTATACTTGTTAGAAGAATGGTGAGAAAGAAGCTGCATTGCATGAAAAGATTGGCAACTGATCGCCATTACCCTTGAAATTCTATTAATAATCCCGTATACGGGGAATTTCAAGGGTAAAAGCATATGCTTACGAAGCTGCTTTCCTACGGAAAGCTTTAAACGAACGCTAACGCTTCTCCAGTCCAATCTTTTCATTCCATTCCGCTTTTCTCACCATACCTCTAACCCTATATTCCCACAAAAGTCTATCTACAATAGACGACCGCAAGGCCCTTTCCCCCTCGCAAATCCCCTAATATTTTTGCTCCATGCTCCTTATGACAGAGGCCTGCTCCTTGCACAAAGAAAGACTTGGCGGACACAGCAGACGCTATTTCAACTGAATTATGGTTTTGCCATAAGTAGCGGACTCAGGAGCCGCTAATGCGCTGCAAATGGCTGTTTTGACGGAATAATGGGTAGGATAACGGCTTTCCAGTCCGCTTGCCCCCTGAAATCGCATTAAAAACCAAAATAGCGGAATCTCAGTCCTTCAAAAAAGGAGTACGCATCCTGAGCGACTCGATCTCGGCCATAATCTCAGCAGGCCGACTCCAGATTGCTTACACTCCCTAGTTCTTGCACCTCATCTTTCATCTTTCATCTTTCATCTTTTATCTTTTATCTTTTATCTTTAGGTTTGCGGAGTGTTCTTCCCCGCCGGAACCCCCCATGGTTTTAATGTTCTTTAAAACCCTTGCGGTGAAAGGGGAGCGCAGCGAAGTGAAAGGTTTGAGCTGGAGAAGCGGAGCGTTCGCTTAAAGCTTTCCGTAGGAAAGCAGCTTCGTAAGCATAATCCCCTGCCCTTGGAATTGTACCGCTGAGCGGTTAATTGAACAATTCCAAGGGCAATGGCGATCGTAAGCCAAACCTTTCACGCCGCGCAGCTCCATCCTTCACCCATCCGTTTTACAAAAACCAAAACCATCTAAACAATATATTCGATAAAAATCGTCTTATCGATCTGCTGCAAAGGAATCGTCAACCGCTCCCCGCTCTTGACCTCCAGACCGCCGCTGGCATCAACCGCACGTCCGGATTTCTCCACCGTACACGGCGAGCCATTGCGAAGTATTAGGCGATCGCTGTTGCCCGGCACGAATATGAGCTTCTCCGTCTCCTTCAGCTCCGGTGCCAGCTGCAGCAGCTGATGCAGCGAGAATTTGCCCCGGAAGGCATTCAGCTTCTTATACTGCGGGAACGTTTTGTCGCCCGTATTTTCATCGCGAATCTCGATGACCATCTGACCGACAAAGCCGCGCCGCGCCTGCTTCAGGTAACGCATGATGAAAAAGGCAGCGACCAGCAGCGCAATCAGCACAAGCGCTCCAATAATGACCGGAATGAGCGGGAATGGCTTATCGCTTTCCGCCGCAGTCCCAGTGCCTGTGCCCGCCGAAGCGCTGCCTTTAGCACTAATTTTTACGACAGCTGTTTCACGATAGAAGCTTGCTTCTTCCGCGCGAACCTTGAGCTCATAATCATGTTTGTCTGCCACCTTATAAGTGCCTTCAAAATGATCGCCCGCATTGTTCAGCTGAACTTCCTCTGTATTACCCGTATCCAAATCATTGACGTACAGAACCGCCTTCATGTTGCGGTATTGCTCCTGATCGCTCAGCTTATTCCCGCCGCTTACCAGATAAGCGTTAATCGGGATGCTGTCCCCTTTGCTGTATGACGAGCTTGGCAGCTTATCCATCTCCAGCGCCAGATCATAGTTGAAAATAAGATTGATATCAATTTTGTCGCGATCCGCGCCCTTCACTTGAAGCGTCCAATCACCCTCCTCCGGCTTCAACAGCTTCATGAGGGAGTACGTTTTGGACGTCGAGAGCAGCACCTGATCGCTCGGAATAGCTATTTTGTTGCCGGATGGATCAATCAGCCTCGCCTCTACCTGCTTGGAGGACATAATGGATATATTCGCTTCGAGCACGTTGCTGTTCGGCACTGTGATTTTGACATCCTGATAGTTGCCGTCAGCTGTAAAAGAATCGACAGGCACAACATTAAGCTGCAAATGGCTGGCGAAAATTTCACTCAGAATCTGCGGCAGGTCAGCCGCTGTATTCGTGGAAAACGACTTGCCGCCCGTTTGCTGCGACACGCTCTCAAGCGCCGCTTTATTCAGCTTGCCATCGGCATTCAGCCCAATCGTATAGACCGGATATCCTTTGCTGGTCGCTTCCTTGAGCGCAGCATCCATATCTGAATCCGAATCGGCCTGCGTACGGCCCGACTTCGAATTAAAATCATTGTTTCCATCCGCCAGCACGATGATCAGCGGCTCATGATCGGGGTCGGCCCCGTCATTCAAAATTTGGACCGCCTCTTTCACGCCGACAGCGATGTCGGTATAGGCCCCTCTTTTGAGCTGGTCAATGAATTGCTTGAGGTTCGTTTTATCGGCATCCGAGCTAATTTCGAGCAGTGCCTTCTCCCGCTGAATTTGATCGGTATAAGATACGATGCCCACCTGATCGCCCTTCTCGGACAGCATGTCGATGAACATCTTCATCGCCTCGTTGCCGATGCTGCCCGGATCGCTCGTGCTCATCGACTGGCTGACATCCAGTACTAGAACGGCGTCGATTTGCGAGCTCTGCGCGGCTGCATGTGCAGGAGCGGGAGCAAACCCGGCTAATGGAAGCAGCGTTATAAGAAATAACATGGTGAGGTAACGATATATTTGAATCATCTTTTGGCTCCTTCTCCACAAATTAAGCATATTGGTCCTTGTTGTCTTAATAATGATATACTGTCAGTATACCTGATAGAATCGCTTAAATCACTTCAAGCATAAGAGAGGACTCGCGCTTATGGTTACATACGTATGTCTAGGAATATTGTTTCTTTTCGTCTTGCTCCGGGGTATCCACTACTACAACCAGCGTAAAAAAGCACCTACGCCAGAGCAGCTTGATCAGCTTGCCTTAGCTATCTTTAAGAACAGCGATCGGGGGAACTCTTGATGAAAAAGATACCCGTGCAGCTGAATCCCTACATTAAAACACGACAAGCTTATGAAAAGCTTAAAATTTGCCGCAGCTGCGGCCGCTTCACGATACTGGGCGATAAAATATGCCCCTCCTGCGGAAAATCTTCCCTCATTAAACTGGAGAAAAAGGCGTCGTCGCTGCAACGAAGAGGTTTCGTAAAGGAAACTATTCTCATCCTTGCCCTTGTTGCCGCTGGAATATTCTTTTCAGAGTCGACTTTGCAGACGAGTCTTTGCGCTGCTGGCGGCGTAACGGCGCTCATCCTTCTATGGATGCTTCGCCGCAACACCAGCGCGGAACGGCGCAGCTACCAGTTAGGCAAGCTGCTGCAGCGCGAATCGTTTAAGCTTGTAGATGGGCTGCGGCTCGACCGCGAAGCGGCGATCGAGGTGTTCCATAACGACGAGAAGCAGCAAGCGTATGAAATGCTGCGCGAGATCGGCACGCTCGTCCGTACGGACCAAATTAAGGTAGAGCAAATTTTACTGCTGCAATCGTTCGTACTGCGCAAAGATATGGATCTGATGTTGGAGCCGCTGCTGCTCGACCATTTCAATCCGGACCTTGTCTTGTATATGGGCGAGCTAACCAAGCTGAAACGGGATTTGCTGAAGGAGAAGGCGTTCCGCTACGCCCTTATTCATGAAGCGCAAATTTTGCGCATGAAGGACGGCGAGCAAATTCTCGTCGGCATTGCCGGAGCAGCCGTGCGCTTGAAGCGCTACGTCATTTTATACCCGCATCTGGTTATGCGCTATGCGCGCAAGCTGCCGAAGGACCGCTTTCTGCGGCTCTACAATGTCATTCGCAATAACCCGCAGCATAACTGGGGAGCGCTTGGCACAGAAGTTTTCGAAATTTATAATGAAAAGTACAAATGGGACACTCAGTTTCAATAGAACGGCTCGTTGCAGCTGGACTGAAGCTGGAAAAACTTCCTTTTCTCTATACTACCTATTTTTAGGTGAAAAGAATAGCGCAAACCCAGCTTTTGCTGTCGAAAAACAGCTCTCTTCGTACGTTTGGACGCCCTAATGGCATAGGACTTGCCCAATTACGGGAGAAAGCGCGCTGGCTCGCGCGAGAGGGGCATTTTTCGGCAGTTTCACACTAGTTTTAGCGATTCGACACTACCTTTGTCACCCTAGCAGGGAGTACCTTATCCACAACGAATACTTTACAGCAAAGACGAATGAAACGAGGTGCTCGCTAATGAATCTGTTAAAAACGAAAGATGCTGCCAGACAGCTAGCTGTGAGCGAAACGACGATCAGACGCTGGGTTGCCCTTTTCCCTGCCTCCTTTAGCAAGGATATGTTCGGTCACTATATTTTCGATGAACCCGCTTTAGAGAAGCTGCAAAGCGTAAAGACGAAGCTGGAGGCGGGCGAGCTGCTTCATGAGATGACCTTGCCTGAGCTAGCTCAAACGGTTGGTGTCACGGGGCTGCAGCAAATGGCTGCCGGGGCTGCTGGTGCCGCCATTCCCTTCCCCGCTTTCAGCCCGGAAGAGACGAAGATCAAAATCGAATCCGCTTGGGATTTCAAAAATCCGCAGGAAGAGCTGGCAGAGCGCCTGGAGCGCATAGAAGGAACGCTGGCGCGCAAAGCGGACGAGGTCATTGGCGTGCAGCTGCTTCATCACCGCGAGGAGCTGGAGGAAATCCGCCAGACGCTCAATCAATTGGCGGCTTCCCTGTCGAGCATGCAGGAGCGTAATAAGCAGCTATCGTCGCTCGTATCCGTGCAGCCTGCCGCAGGAGGCATGGAGCGCAAGCCGCATAAAAAAAGAGCACTCTTCCGCCTGCCCTTCTCCTTCTTCTGAAAGCGGCGCCCGTCCGCCAACTCCTAAATTTCAAAAAAGCCAAGCCACCCTCTCCCATTGTGCAGGAAGAGAATAGCTTGGCTTTCATTTTTGTATAGTCCAGCTTTGTGCGTGGTCTGGCTCAGGAACTACAGCGTATTGACGAATCGCTCCAGCTCATTGGCTACCGCAAACAGGCTGGCCCGATTTTCAAATTCATCCCTCGTCTGCGGCAAAGGCAGCAGCTTATGATATTCGCGAACACCGCGCAGCATTTCATAAAAGTAATCGTAACGGTCTTCTCTCGAAGACTCAGCCTCGCCAACGTAGGCGCTGAGCAGCTCCATACATTCGCCAATCCGTTCGCCTTGCTCCAGCTGCGACGTAATTTGCGAAACAAGCGGCAGCAGACGCTCGAGCAAATCATATTGCTTGCGCTTCTGCTCAAAATATTGACGATAGCTCGGCCCCTTCTTGAGCGGCCTGTAATTTTCCGCATCGAGCTGGGCAATCTGGCTGGCCTTCCGCAGCACCGTTTCCAGCTGAAGCAGCTCATTGCCGTCCCACAGCGTATACCCCTTCTTCAAATACAAGGCATATTCCTTGAGAATAACGGCAATATAACGCTCTGTCTCCTGCTTGTAGCGGGTCATTTCCTTATCAATACTCGGCATGTAGCTGTTTACCAGCAGCGCAACGCCAAGGCCGATCACGACAACGAACAGCTCATTGAGCAAAAAAGAAACCTCGACCTTGCCATGGACAAATACATGCATCATAATAACCGCACTGCTGGCTATGCCTTCATGAATGCGCAGCTTCACGCAAAACGGAATAAACAGCAGCAGAACGACCAAGAAAGCATACGCATGGTAGCCGAGCAATTGAAACATGAGCATGGAGAAAAGCATGCCCGTCATGCAGGCAAGAAAGCGGCTGATGGCCGCCTGATTCGACTGGCGGCGGGACCGCTGAATGCACAGCAGCGTCAAAATACCCGCTGCCGTAAAGTTTTCCAGCTGCAAATAATGGGCGATTAAGATTGACAGGCTGACGCCAACTGCCGTCTTAATCGTCCGAAAACCGATTTTAATGACTTTCACCTGATTTCATTCCAGTTGTAGTGTATGCTCGAATCATAGCATACATCCGCAAATGTAGTAAAATCGCCCTTTGCTATCGGTTTATTGCTGATACGAGATGACTTTTTTAATAAATCCATGCATTTCCAAACCCGTTGCGTTCATCTGCTCAATAATCTCCATGAGATTGCTGACCAGCTTCGCTTGCTCTTGGGAAGATGAAGTAATTTCGGCAATTTCCGTCTCCATCAGCTTGATTGACTCCTGCACCAGCTTGAGCGACTGCTCAATTTGAGTAGTCGCTCCTTTCGTATCCACGGACAGCTTGCGAATTTCCGATGCCACTACGCCAAAGCCTGCTCCCGCTTCGCCTACACGCGCTGCTTCAATCGCCGCATTGAGCCCAAGCAAGTTGGTTTGCTCTGAGATTTCGCGGATAAAGCCTGCGACTTTATTGACATCGCGCGACTTTTCGACCGCTTCCTTCGTATTAATTAAAATTTCCTCGGATGTCGAGTTCAGCTGCTCCGAATGGGCAGCCAGATGCTGAACACCATCGAGCAATTTGCCATTAAAATGCTCCGTCTTATCCATGAGCTGTGCAAGCAGCTCTTGATTATCCATTTTGTAGGTGACGCACAGGCAAGCCTGCATTTCGCCCTGTTCATTTTTTATGGGCAAAAATAAGCAATCCAGCGGTACACCCGTTATTTCCTTCGGAATATGGGCTACCGTCTTCTCGTTGCCATTGTTCAAATCCTTATAGTTCTGATTAATCTCCAGCAAAGGGTCACCGGATTTATATCCAAGCTTGAATGGGTCCTCTGAATCAAAATAAACAAAGGTTTTCTCATCAATGATGGATAATGAAACATTTTCACGAATCATTTGTCGAATGTAAGGCATGGCTTCAATCAGAGCTTGAACGGTAGTCATAGTTTCCCATTTCCCCTTTATTAAAAACGTTATACTATAATATCGACAGCAAGGTTAATTTTATGGAGTGTTAATTCACAATAATTCTAGCGTACTATTTTATGAAGGACTTCTGATTTGATATAAGGGAAGGTCGAATAAAAAAAAGACATAGCGCTTCACTGAAGAAGCCTATGTCTCTATATTCATTACACTTCCAAAACCTCAACCTTAACCCACTTCTCTGTCGCATGGCTTTTCAAAATAGCATCCGTCGTGCTCATCGAAATATGCCCATCCAAAAACGTTGCGAAAGGCGGCTCTTCGCCGCTTAGATGCTTGCCGTCGCGAATATACGCATAGAAATGCTGCATCATGTTCTTGATGGCATCCGGCCAGCCTTCATTATGGCCCCCCGGATGATGAATCGAGGAACGGGCGTCTGCCGCAAAAAGCGCCGGATCAGCCATCAGTACCTCATTCGCCTTGTCCCGGTAGCCAATCCACAGCTTTTCTGCCTCCTCCTGATTCCAGAAGGTCGATTTCTCCGTGCCATTCAGCTCAAAGCTGAGGCGGTTTTTGCGTCCCGCGCTCACTTGCGAAACCGAGAAGGCCCCCTTCGTGCCGTCGGTAAAACGGAGCAGCACGGTCGCATAGTCTTCCGTATCAATCGCTACATCTTCATATTCCGCGTTATCTCCCTGCTTCTGGTACGTTTCGGAGGCTTGCTTCGCCTTCTTCCGTACCGGATGCACGGTCGAGAAATCGGCGAATACCGCGTCTATCTTTTTCCCTGTGACATATTTAATTAAATCGCACCAATGCGAGCCTATATCCGCTATCGCTCTCGATCTGCCGCCGATCTCCGAGGACATCCGCCAGTTATAATCCGTTTCGTACAGCAGCCAGTCCTGCAAGTAGCTGCCGTGAACCAAATTGACTTTGCCTAAATCGCCGTCCCTTACCATCGATGCAAGCTGTTGAATGATTGGAAACTGGCGATAATTGAAATTAATGCCGTGGACGATGCCTTTTTCCTTCGCGAGCCGCAGCAGCTCTACCGATTCCTCGCTTGAAATGGCCAGCGGTTTTTCCGACAGCACATGCTTGCCCGCTTCAATCGCTTCCTTCGTAATCTGATAATGCAAATGGTTCGGCGTACAGTTATGAATCGCCTGAATATCGGGATTTCTCAGCATGTCCCGGTAATCGCCATAAGCGAGCGGCACACCCAGCTCCCGTGCCTTTTTCTCTGATGAGCTCTGGTCCGAGCCGGAAACCGCTACTACCTCTACAAAGCCAAGCCTTCGGCAGGCCTCAATATGCGCAGGGCCAATAAAACCGGCTCCAATTACGCCTACTTTTATTTTTTCCACTTTCTTCACCAACCCGTTAGTCTAATGGAAGAAGCTTAATTTCCGGTAAGCGCTTTCGCTATCCTAATCCTGATTCCCTTTCAGTGTAGCGCTCGCCTCGCCTTTCGTCAACGTGCACCCAGCAGGGCAACTGTACCGATTCATTCCAACAACATAAAAAAACAGCTGCCGGGAAAAATCCCGAACAGCTGTCTTTAATCCCTTGCGGGCATTTAGTCCGTTTTAAAGCCTACAGCTTTACAACGTTCTCGGCTTGCGGTCCACGGTTACCTTGAACCACGTTGAATTCAACTTGTTGACCTTCGTCCAAAGTTTTGAATCCGTCGCCAGTGATTGCACTGAAATGTACGAATACATCGTTTCCGCCTTCAACTTCGATGAAACCAAAGCCTTTTTCAGCGTTAAACCATTTAACTGTTCCTGTTTGCATAAGAGCACCTCCTTCTTTATAAAACATGACCCCTTTATTTCGTTAAAAATAAAAAAATCACATATGGTAGCAGGCTATAACCTCAAAAACCATAACCTTCTATCATATGTGAATTCAGGTCTAATTTTTATTACCCTTATCATACCACAACTGTTTGGAAAACACCAGCGCAAATGTAAGCGATTAAAATAAAGCGCGGAAACCGCCGCTTTATTCGGCTTTTTCCCGGCTCTCCTGGTCATGAATATGCCGCTTCATCAATAAGATAGTTCCATGCTGTACCAGTCAAACGAGGACTGATTGCTTCAATAATAAAAATAAAGGAGATTAGTAAAAATGAAGCGACTGCTCTTATCCTACCCGCTAAGTGTGCATACTCCTGTGTATAAGGATAATCCCCCTGTTGAGATCGTTCAGCAGTTCAGCATCCAAAAAGGCGATCTGTTTAATCAATTTATGATAAAAACGATTAATCATAGCGGCACCCACATCGACGGCCCCTGGCACTTCAATCCACAAGGCAAAAAGCTGAGCGAGCTTCCTATAGACAATTTTGTGTTTCATCATGTGACTGTCCTCGATATTCCAAAAACCGATGACGAGCTGATTACTAAAGCAGATCTTGAGCCCTTTGCCCATCAGATCGCTGGCACAGATTTGCTGCTCATACGTACAGGGTTCGGGAAAATCCGCACTTCCGACCCTGTTCGCTACGGCAATCATAATCCGGGTTTTTCAGCTTCTGCTGCTAATTACTTAATGGTATTTGATTCCTTGCGAGCCGTAGGCATGGATTTCATTTCTTCTGCCTCACCGCTGCATATGGATGAAGGCATCGCTTTCCACCAAACCATGCTTGGAAAAGACCGGGTGGATGGACGATTCATCCTGCTGATCGAGGATATGAACTTAAATCATAATTTGTCCAATGTGGGCGTCGTTTACGCGGTGCCTTTGTTTATTGAAGGAGTCGACAGCAGCCTTGCTACGGTTTTCGCAGAGAAACGCTATTAAACGTAGTTTAACTCATAAAAAGAAAACCATAGCCGAGCACCTATTGGCCCCTTATGGGCAAATGGTTCGTTTTCTCTAATTTTACAAATACATTTAACGATCATATACGGCTTGGGCTTTAATGACCAGGCCGTGTTTATATATGCAGACTCGCTCTTGGCATGTCTAAAAATACGACAAAAAAAGACCGCTGGGCATTGCCCAGCAGTCTTCAGGAACCATATTCCACTTGCCTGCATATCTTTTGATGCATACACGTTTGTTTTCACTAAGCTTAGCTTTTCATCGAATTGAGCTGCGATTCGCCTTGATACAGCTCCTTGAGCATGCTTTGATAAAAGTTGTGCTCTTGGCCGCTCAAGCCTTCCCGGTTATTTTTAAGGATAAATGAGTTCAGGTGTCGTTTCAGAATTTCGTTTCGGCGTCCCAACATCTTCTTGTAAGTCAAGTGAGTAACCTCCATTTTGTTCTCCCAGGCGATTGGGTTTCTTTAAGTATAGCGGACTTTTCCCCCTGTATAAAATCCGGTCAGACCGCCTCAGTCCGGATAATTGGAGCTCAGCCACTCTCTCATAGGCTCATGGAAGGCATCCAGAAACATCCTGCCATATTCTCCCGATAACGTACCAACCCAGCTCAAGCGGCCTAAATGGCCTGCCTACTAAAGCTCGATTGAGTTTCAGGAGAAATCAGGGAAATCGCATACAATTTGAAATAAGACGCTGGATTGTCTATAGTTAAGGCAGAGAAATTAGCGTGAACGACTTTCGCCGTCCTCTGGCGGCAAAGCTAACGTTTCGCGGTGAAATATGAGCCCATTATAAGTGTGACTCTTATAAAAGCTTATATTTTTAAAAATTGTAAGTACGTTGCTTAAGGAGGCCGTGATGAAGTCGTTTTTGTTACGATGGTGGCATGTATTGGGCGTTTCAACCATTTATATACAAGGATTGATTTACTTATGGATTGGGAGAAATGCAGGTGCCATTGAAACCGTCCATTACAATTATTATTGGATTGACGTGAAAATCCCTTTCCTCTCCTGGTTTGTCTTTCCTTATATGAGCTGGATGCCTGTCATGTATTTGGCGTTTATCTACTTTGCAATTGTTGACCGCAAAATCTATTGGCGTGTTCTAGCTGCCTACAATATTGCCGTTATGGGCTGCAATGTGATTTTTCTCATGTTCGCTACGTATGTGCCGCGTCCCGACATTGAACCAAGCAATTTGGCGTTGACGCTGGTTCAATTTATATATAACAATGATGCTCCGCTGAATTGCTTCCCAAGCGTGCATTGCCTCACCAGTTATTTGCTGTTCATTACGATCAACCGCGATCTTAAGCTAAGCAACGTTTCCCGGATCTCTTGGAGCGTGCTCATGTGGCTGATTATAGCCTCTACCGTATTCATTAAGCAGCATTCCCTGCTCGATGTCGTTGGCGGCATTCTCGTCGCCGAGGTTACGTATCAGCTCGTTCGCCTGGCAGTTAACCGCTTCTACGTGCGCAAGAAGCAATATGTCAGCAGCAAGGCGATGTGATAGGGCAGAAGTAAACAAAGAAGACTCCAAAACCACTGTATAAGTGGAGCTGGAGTCTTCTTTTCTTACGATTAAGCCTCTGCACGGCTATCCAATGACGATCGGAAGCGATATCGGGGATGCTCGGGGAGCATGGCAGCAAGCAGTTGTTTCACGGCCCTGTGAGTGGATGCGAAAACTTGATCCTTATCATCGCACATCTCGATCACCCGCCCATGCTCCATCACCGCCAGCTTATCCGATATCGAATAGGCCGCTTTAATATCATGCGTAATAAACACGTACGAAAGCCCAAAATCCGCCCTCAGCTCGCTTAGCAAACTCAAAATATGCGTTTGATTCACCATATCGAGGCTGCTGACCGATTCATCTAGTACAATCAGCTTTGGCTTCAAGGCAATCGCTCTCGCGATATTAATGCGCTGCAGCTGTCCTCCGCTAAATTGATTCGGGTATTTCTGCATATCATCTGGCTTCAGGCCGACCCGTTCGAGCAGCCCGCCAATCATTCGTTTTTGCTCCTGTACGGACAGCCGCTCATAGTTCTCCAATGGCTCGCCAATGATCTGCTGCGCTGTCGCACGCGGGTTGACCGATGAATAACAGTCCTGAAACACCACTTGCAAATCCCGACGCAATGATCTGCGGGTAGCTGCATCCGACCGGTAAAGATCATGCCCTTGAAAAAGAATCTGACCGGCTTGCGGCTTTTCCAATCCGAGAATCACTTTGCCTAATGTGCTTTTTCCCGCACCGCTCGTCCCAAGCAGACCGAGGCATTCGCCTTCCTCCAGAGCAAGAGAGACGCCTGAGAGCACGGGGGCACGCTTAGCAGAACGCCATAGCAGCCTCGTCTCACCATAGGTGTGGGTGACTTCCTTTACCTGCAGCAGCATACGCTACCCCCTGTTTTCAAAATATCCGCTCAGATGGTCAGGCAGCTTCGGTCTGGCATTCAGCAGCTTTTTCGTATACGGATGCTGCGGATGATCAAACAATTGAAACACATCTGCCTTTTCTACGATTCGTCCCTGCTGCATCACAGCAACCTCATCGGCCAATTCAGAGATGACCCCTAAGTCATGGGAAATGAGCAAAATTGACGTGCCATGCTCCACTCGAAGGCGATCCAGCTCTCTCAGCACTTGCAATTGGTTCACGACATCCAGCGCCGTTGTCGGTTCATCGGCAATGACGACCGCGGGACGCAGACACATGCATATCGCAATCATGACCCTTTGCAGCATGCCGCCGCTGAGCTGGAAAGGATACAATTTCAACAGCTTGGCGGGATCGGGCAAGTTCATCGCCTCCATCGCGGTGACGGCCAACTCGACAGCTTGTTTTTTCGTAAGGGCGGTATGTGTACGAATCGTTTCAATGAAAGGAACGCCAATCGAATATACCGGCGTAAAAGCATTCATTGGATTTTGCATAATGAAAGAAATTTCTTTGCCCCGTATTTGCCGCATGTCCTCCGCCTTCAGACCATTCAGCTCGCGGCCATTCAATTGAATGCTGCCTTCAACGGTCGTATGCTTCGGGTCCAGAAGCTGCAGCAGGGAATTGCAGGTAACCGACTTGCCGCTGCCGCTCTCGCCCACGAGGCCAAGCACACGGCCGTGCCCAATATCAAAATGAATATCCTCGATCAGGGAAAGCATCCCTTGCTCCGACTTTACTTTCACATGCAGGCCGCTTACTTGCAGCACCTTGCGAGATTTTTCCAACATGGGCCTCATTCCTATTCACATCCGTCGTTTTACCCCAAATCGCTCCGACAACGCTTCACCTAATATGTTGAACGTAATGACCACGAACAAAATCATCAAGCCCGGATATAACATCAATTCCGGATGGCTGCGAATAAAGGCTTTGCCTTCATGAATCATCGCCCCCCACTCCGGAGTCGGCGGTTGAATGCCGAGGCCTAGAAACGATAATGCCGAAATATCCATAATCGCCCAGCCCATCTCAAGCGTTCCCATGACCAAAATAGGCGGCAGCACATTCGGAATAATATGCCGTCTAATAATTTTCCACTCGGAGGAGCCGCTGATTCGAGCGGCGCTAATAAACTGGCGTTCTTTCAGGCTGATAACCATGCCGCGGAACATGCGGGCGTAATACACCCATTGCACCAGCATGAGCGCCAGCACAACCTGCATCAGCCCCGGTCCAAAAATGCCGACCATGCCCAAAACGAGCACGAGATTCGGAATCGTCATGACCGCTTCGCAAAAACGCATCAGGCAGGCATCCAGCCAGCCCCCTCTATACCCTGCAATGGTTCCAATAACTAAGCCGATCCCCAGAGAGGCAATAAAAATCAAGAAAGCCAGACCAAGTGAAATACGGGCGCCATAGAGCAAGCGCGATAAAGTGTCGCGCCCTAAATGGTCGGTACCGAGCCAATGCTCCGCCGAAGGCGTCTGCAGCTTAAGCGCCAAATTGACTTTGATAGGGTCATGTGGCGAAATCCATGGAGCTAAAAGGGTCACAATAGCAAAAACGAGTAAAATGGCCGTGCATATGGCAATCGCTTTCTGGCCCCTCAGGACGGTGCGTAGTCTCGCAATCACTGGTCGGTTCTTCCTTTCAGGGAAATTCGGGGATCCATATAAAGCTGTACCAAATCAACGATTAAGTTGCAGATAATGAACAAGCAAGCTGCGAGGAACACATAACACTGAATGACCGGAATATCCCGATTGAATATCGCATCGACAAAATATCGGCCGAACCCCGGCCACGAAAATACCTGCTCCACGATAATCGTCCCGGTCAGCAATTTGCCAAAGTTCATGCCAAGGCCTGTAATGACGGGTGAAATCGCGATTTTCAGCACATGCTTGACCATAATAATCCGCTGCTTGATTCCTCGTGTCTTCGCATACAGCACATACGACTCCTGCAGCTGCTCCAGCACACTCGCACGCAGCAGCCGGGTATAGATAGCGATAAGAGCGAGTGACAGGGTCAGCGTCGGAAGCACAAGATTTTCCCACGAGCCCTTGCCTTCTACAGGAAGCAAATCCAGCTTGACGGCGAAAAAGAACATCAATAAATAACCGAGCCAAAACTGCGGAATGGACGCCCCGAAATACGAGAGCCCTCTGCTGAAATGATCAATCGGGCTGTTCTTATAAATGGCCGACAAAAAGCCGAGCGGGATGCTGACGAGCATCGCAAACAATATGCTGCTGACGGCGAGCTGCACCGTCGCGGGCATTTTCGATACGACGTCCTCCCATACCGGTTCATTCGTCATATACGATTTTCCAAAATCAAGCTGTGCCATCTTGACGACCGTGCGCCCATATTGGACGAGCAGCGGCTGATCCAAGCCAAATTCATGTCTCTTCTCAGCGAGCAGCTCCTCCGTCGGATGAATGTGGGCAGCCGTTAAATAAGCTTCTGCCGGGTCGACAGGCGATACCTGAATGAGTACGAACGTAATAAGAATGGCAAAAAGAATGATAGGGACGATTGCGAGCAATCGCCTCCCGATATAGCTAATCATGGATTGCCTCCCTGCTGGCTCTTGCTACTGGCTGCTTATTACTGGCTAATGTTTATTCCTTCAAATGGATTTTCGTCCCGATTCGCAGGGAACGCAAAGTCCGTCACCTTGTTTTGAAGCACTACCGTTTTCTTAATATAGGAGATTGGCACAATCGCCGATTGCTCCTGCAGCGTCAGCAAGATGGAGCTGTACAGCTGCTGGCGCTTCGTCTCATCCGTCGAGGCAAGCGCTTCATGGATTTGCTGATCCAGCTCCTGCTTCATTGGCAAGCCGGAGTTGGCCTCGGCTACGCCCCAGCCTTTCTCAGCTACAACGTTAATGAAGGAATGCGGATCATACGGCGCGCCATAGTTGTACCAGAAATCAAGGTCAAATTCGCCCGCTTTCCGGCGCTGAATTTGCGTCGTGAGCTCAAGCCCCGTTATGTTCAGCTTCACGCCGATCGCACTCCATTCGGCTTGCATCGTTTCAGCCATCGCTTTTTGAATCGGATCTGTCTTATCGAAAATCAATTCCAGCTCTAATGCCTGTCCATCCTTCTCGCGAACGGCTTTGCCGGAAGGCAGCTTCCAGCCTGCTTCATCCAAGTAAGCAGCCGCTTTATCCGTATTGTATTCGACAGGTTGTACGTCGATATTCGTATACGGGAAGTTTTTGGACAAAATCGTATCCGCCTTTTCCTCAAGGCCGAGCGTAATGCCTTCAACCATCGCCTGCTTGTTAAAGCCAGCCTGAAGAGCCAGACGCACCCGCAAATCGGAAAGCTTGTCATTCGTTGTATTCAGCAGAAGACTTCTTGTTCCGACCGGCTCGGACAATTGGGTTGCATACTTGCCGGATTCTTTCAAATTATTAAAGGCATCCATGCTGATGACACCTTCTCCATAAATCAAATCGAGCTCGCCTTTTTCAAAAGCCAATACGCGGGTTTCCGCGTCAGGAATGATTTTGACGGTGATTTTATCGATTTTTGGACTTTCGCCCCAATAATTCGGATTGCGCGTAAATACGGCATATTCGTCCTTCTTGTATTCAGCCAGCATCCACGGGCCTGTTCCAATCGGCTCTTTAATTCCTTTAGAAGTGTCTCCATCATCCGGGAAACCGGCTTCACCCAAGAAACGAACCGGGCGAACGAGCGAAAGATCCTGAATAGCCGGATAATAGGCCTGCTTCAGCGTCATTTTAAAGGTGTATTCGTCAACGACCTCCGTCTTGTCGAGAACGTTGATAACGCCAAGCCAGCTGTGCAAGCTCGGGTTTTTCATAACCGCATCAAAATTTTTCTTCACGATCGCGGCATTAAAAGCCGTTCCGTCGGAAAACTTCACATTTTGACGAAGCTTGAAGGTATATTCCTTGCCATCCTCCGAAATCGTCCATGATTCAGCCAGCATCGGCTCAAGCTTGCCCCCTGCTTTATAGCTGACCAACGGCTCATAAATCATCGATTGGGCAAATAGCTGCGAAGGATTATATGTGTGTGGGTTCATCGTTCCAATATCACGCGGCCAAGATAACGTAATGGCCTTTTCCGATACGACTGCTGCGTTTTCAGTAGTTCCACTGCTAGCGCTTGGCGCCGCTTCCTGCTTCGTACATGCCATAAGCACGGTTGATACGAGGAAAATCGTAGCTGCGATAGATAGGAGCGTTTTCTTGGTCGTTCTAATCATGTTGTCGTTGTCTCCGTTTCGGTTCAGTAATAATGATTCTCATTAATAATAGTGAAAAGCTTATAGGCTGTCAATGAGCTTCGTCCTTAAATCATGTGAAAAAAGGCAATCGGGCCTCATACAAGGTCCAATTGCCTAACTTGTTATTTACTGCTTGTTTTTGTGCGTGCATGGAAAAGCTACGCCGCGAGCCGTTCTCTAGCAAGCTTTCTGAACTTCAGATAAGACATGACGCGCCAAGGAATGATATAGGAAAAGGCGATCACCATGAACAAGGCGGCGAACGTTTCCGGATCGAGCATCGACACATAATTTCGCAGCAGCAGGCGAATGCCCAAAATCGCTAGAAAAGCGACGATGAAGCCTCGATTCTTTTTCGCATAAATTTGCTGATCCTCGCGCACCTCATAATTAGTCGTCCAGATGAGCGGTATCGACAGCGCTAAGCCGATCACAATAGCGAGGAGCCATTCAAGCAGCGGCGCATGGATGTGAGGATTGAGGAAAATCATGAAGCCCGGCAGCATGAAAAGAAGGGGAAGCAGCAAACGTATGCCGCTGCCGCGAATCGGACGATAAAAGCTGCGCGTCCTCCTCCATAAAATCAATCCCGCGATTAAAATAATGAATACGTACACAGAGCCGTTCATGCTCACACCGCTTTCTTTGAAGGAATAGATAGTTTTAATTATAATCGTTCATCAGCTGGACTTCTATACGCTCCTAAACGCTCATGTTATACTTCATGAATATTAAAATTTCACATGGGAAGCAGTAGAGTCGGTTAACGAAAGCACTGTTCAACATCAGATTGGAGATTGTCATGTTTGGATACGGCAAGGCCATCAAGCAGCTTGCGCCCGCTGCAAAATGGCTGATTTTTAGCGAAATATGCTTCGGAATGACCATGGGGCTGTCGAGCCTTGTGCTTAATTTATATTTTCTATCAAAAGGTGTGAATGAAGAGGCGATTGGCCACCTGACATCGGTCAGCACCTTAATTGGAGGAGCCGTCGGCATTCCCGCCAGCATGCTGGCAGGACGTCTGGGACGAAAGCGAATTATGGTGAGCGGCATCTGCATGATGTCCGGCAGCTTTGCGCTGTTTGCAGTGAGCGACCACTTGCTTCTATATTATGGCGCTCAGGCCATGCTGTCCTGCGGCATCGTATTTATTGTTGCGACGGAAACCCAGCTGTTGTTTCAATATAATCGTTCCCGGGAAGCCGAGACGCAGGCTTACAGCCTGTTTCTCGCTGTGTTTATGTTTTTCAACATCGGAGGCACGCTGCTTGGCGGGTATTTGCCCCGCTGGCTCGGCACGCCAGCAGACCATTATGAGCCGCAGCTGTGGCTGGCGTCTATGTTCATGCTGCTGCTCGCGATCATTCGCGGATGGAAGCTGCCTTCTGATCGCCAAGCTGCTGTGAAGAAGACAACGCAGGAAGCACAGCAGCGGGGGATTGGGCCACAGGATACAGCGAAGGATCGGAAAGCTGGAGCTGGCAGCGAGCATCGGGCAGCAGTTGGGAAAGCATCCGCTTCGCGCAAATTTGCCCATTCGCTTACTCGTCTACTGCCAACGAAGCAGGTCTGGCTGCTAGCAGGATTTATTTTCATATCCGGCATTGCTGGCGCTTTGACCATGCCCTTCCTGAACGTCATCGTTAAGTACCAGCTCAATTGGGAAAATGAAGCCGTATCATCACTGCTCGCAGCTAATTATTTCGTCTTGTTCATCGGCACTTTGCTGGTGCCTTCCGTGTTATCCCGGCTCGGCGAGGTCAAAACGTATATGCTGTTGTTCGCACTGACGATTGTATGCGCAGCCGTACTGTCTGTCACCAGCTCGGTAGGCTTATTCGCTAGCGCACTGCTGCTGCGGGGCGGGCTGTTCGCCTTCCTCAATACGCTCATCGACAGCAACACGATGTCGTCGCTGCCGGACGAGGACCGCAACAGCTTTGCGGGGCTGCGCTCTCTGTTTCGCAGCATAGGCGGCGCGGCGGCTGCCTATGCGACCGGGCTGATGCTGGAGTACAATAATGTCCAGCTCCCTTTTCTCATCACGGCCATCGTTATGCTCATCAGCGCCATTTATTTCTGGTATGTAGTCAGGCCACTGTTGAACAAGCAGAACATACAGAACAAGCAGAAAACGCAGCAGCAGCTCGAACCGTAAGGCTGAGCTGCATGGGCTGTTTCCTGTTATTATATTTCTTTAGCTCGGAAATAGACTAGGCCGCCGATAATAAATAGAAGCAAGCTGCCTATAATCGTCATAAACAAGTTCATCACAGGCATAGTGAAGGCACCGTAATTTTCGGAGCCCAGCGCCAGCATCGCAATCGTCGGCTGCGCCCAAGGATAAAAGGGGCCATATTCTGCTGAGTTGATGACTAATATATTCGGCAGCGTCAGCATGACGTTAATCGTCAGCGGCGCTGCAAAGCTGCTCCAGCTGGTGGATGCCCAGAGCTGAAGCGCTGCTAAAGGCAAGCAAGCGAGCCAGCCTCCCAGCAAGCCCAGCAGCATAAAATTCCAAGGAATTTCATGGAGTCCGCGGGCAGCACCTGTAATGAGCACCGCTGCCAAGAAAAGCAGCTGCACACCGATGAGCAGCTCGGAAACGAGCCAGAATTTGGCGAAATAAAGCGATTTACGCGATATTGGCATCGCCAGCAGCTGCTTCCAGCCTCCCCCAGCATGCTCATAGCGGCAAACGAAAGCCGCAAAGACGCCAGTCAAAATCGGCAAAAGCAGCACCGCATGAAACAACGCCATGGATGAATACAAGCCTTCATATTGCTCGACAGGCGTGCCTTCTATTGGATTAGAGACAATGCCTAATAAAAACGAGAGCAGCGGACTAATAGGGACTAGCAGCCAAATGAAGGAGCGGGACAGCTTAAGCCGCTCGGATGCCAGCAGCCTCATGAATGCAGCCATTCTAGACCACATCCCTTCGGCCAAAATGCACAGAACCCAGCAAAAAAATAACTAGCCCGGTCAATATTCCCGCGCCGATATAAAGCTCTCCCTGTTCGCCTCTGAAGGCAAGCAGCGGCCAATTCAGCGGCAGCCACGTATATTTAGCCGGAAGATACATGGAAGCCATCGCGGTAACGATCCCGGCGCTAATGGAGAAGCCCTGATTGCGAAAGGTCATGCAGAGCCATAGCATGCAGGCAAGCATGGGCAGCGCACCTGCATAAGGATAGAAGCTTAGCCGCAGCACCTCCGTCAGCGGAAAGTGCCAGCCAAAGCCAAGCAGCACACCTAAAGCGACAGAGAATACGGCAAGCAGCAGGCAGGAGCAGGCCAGCAAAATCGCGCTCAGCGCAAATTTTGCAGAAAACACCGTCAGCCTTGATATAGGCAGCGCCAGCAGCTGCTTCCATGAGCCTGTGCCATGCTCCACATTTGCCAGCAGCGAGCTGACAAGCACGCAGCCGAGAAACAGCGAGATCGGCACAAACATGAAGATGTTATGCAGCAGCCCGCCCCATAAATCTTCGGCATACTGCTTCACTAAATAGTCATAACGGAGCCCAAAATTGACGGCTTGCAGCAATACAACGCCAAAAGGAGCAAATATAACGAGCGCCCACAGCCCTTTGCGGCGTATTTTCAAAAAATCGGCAGATAGTGCCTTGAAAAGCATGCCCATCACTTCTGTCCCCCTTCCCCAACAATTTGCAGGAAAAGATCCTCTAGCGATTTTCTTTTTTCTTCGATACGATATACGTCATGCTTGCGCGCTACTAATTGGTTCACCATCTGTGCCGCAGTGGCATCGCTTATTCCTTCCAGTCTAATAAGCGAGCCTTCTCTGACAGCGTCCAAACCCTGCTCATACAAGGTGAGCAGCGCCGCTTGCGGATCGGATACCCGCAGCTCGATTGTGCTCTGCGCCTTCTGCTGCAAATTTTGAATCGTATCTTGAAAAACAAGCTCCCCTTGCCTAACGATGCCTACCGTTCCCGCCATCTGTTCGACCTCGCTCAGCAAATGGCTGGAGATGAGCACCGTAATGCCATGCTGCCGCGGCATGCGCTTAATCAGCTCGCGAATTTCCAAAATGCCGGAAGGATCGAGGCCATTCGTGGGCTCATCCAAAATCAGCAGCTCTGGATTGCCCAGCAATGCGCTGGCGATGCCAAGCCGCTGCTTCATGCCCAGCGAATACCCCTTTACGGACCGCCGCGCCTCCTTCGCAAGGCCAACGATGTCCAGCACCTCGGCAATTCTCGCCCGTGGGACGTCGATAATTCGGCGAATGGCCTCCAAATTGTCGACTGCGGTAAGATTTCCGTAATAGGACGGGTATTCCACCAGCGAGCCGACTTTGCGAAGGATGTTCAGCCGTTCCTTTTGCAACTCCTTGCCGAAAATATGCACACTGCCGCCCGATGGCTTAATCAGCCCGAGCAGCATGCGGATGGTCGTCGTTTTCCCTGCCCCATTCGGCCCAAGAAAGCCGTAAATATCCCCTTTTTCAATGCGCAAATTCAGTCCGGCTACAGCATAACGCCCTTTATATTTTTTGCTGAGCCCTTTCGTTTCTATGACCCATTCGTTCATGTCTATCACCTCGAAAGCTAGAATAACGCATCAAGGTTAAAACCAAGGAGCCTCTTTGTTTAAATTTTGTTTAAAAAATAACCCGCCGCCGCTTCCGGATAGATTAGAATGCGTGTGCCTTCAGCTGTGCTGTCAATATGCCAGGCCAGCCCCATCTCGCGGACCAAATAATGAACGATCGCAAGGCCGATGCCTGCCCCTTTCTCCTTCGAGGCCGACTGGGTGCCGGGTCCCCGATCTGAAATGACAAGTGCCGAATGCTCGCTATGCTGCACGATGGCAGCGCCAATGTAGCCGCCGTCAGCGGCATGACGCATAACATTTTGGAACAGATTGTCCAAAATGCGACGGAAGCCGTCCTTGTCCACACGCCAGACAAGCGCCTGCTCGGGCAGTTCAATATCCGCCGCCAGCCCTTCGCGCTCCCAAAGCGGATACCAAGAGGCTGCGCTTTCCCTGACAAGCCGCAGCACATCCTGCGGTGCCAGCTCAAGCGGATACCGTCCGCTGGTCATCAGCGTATACGAGAGCAGATTTTCGATCAGGCTGCTGACCGTATCGATTTTATTTTCCAACTGCTTAACGGTTTCGCGTCCCGCCTGACTTAGCGGCTCCTTATGCAGCGTATACAGCTGACCGCCCATCACCGTCATCGGCGTACGCAGATCATGCGATAAATTCGCAATCAGCTCCTTGCGCAGCTCCTCCTCTTCGCGTTCCCTTTGCCTGCCCGCTCTAAGCTGCAAAATCATTTCGTTAAAAGCGATTTCGAGCTGTCCAATCTCATCCTGCTTATTCACCTCCACCGGCAGCGGAAGACCCTCTGCTCCCCGCCTCGTCATAGCAGCCTGCAAGCGCAGCAGACGCCTACGAATATGGCGGAAGAACAACAGCGATAAAGCCACGAAGAACAGGAACACCAGGATGAGAAAAAGAATATAAAACGGGGCTCCAGATATGAGCGGCGTATTGCTTTGCACAAGCGAACGCGGCAATTGCATCGCCATAAAGCCTTGGCCAAGCGGCTTATCGCCAATAAAGGCAACAACCGTAAACGTATCCGATCCGGTATATTCTTTCATAAACTGGATGGCATCTTCATTCGACCACAACACTGGCAATCTATTCTGCCCGCCAAGCTCCAGCTTCGTATTCCCTTCTCCATCAACCCAAAAGAAGGAAGCATCGGGATAGCTCTCCCGCAGCTTTCGCAGCGTTTCATTGATATGCTGGCTGGATGCGCCGGACAGCACGGCCGCCTGCTGATGAAACATTAGCTCAATCTCGCTGCTCTTGCCGTACTTAAGCTCCTGCATGTCCTGCTGCTGAACCGCAACTCCCAGAAAATAATACAAAATCGTTGCCACTGGAAACACAATCGGCACGAACAGAAATGCTGACAAAATAATGAGCATATATTTGGATTGCAGCGATTGAAACAAACGACCACCTTGGTGTGTCCGCCGCTCCTTCTTATCCCGCTTCACGGCTTCACCCGGTAGCCGATACCCCGCACCGTCTCAATAATTTCGGGATGAGCCGGGTCCTTCTCCAGCTTCTCGCGCAAATAGCGAATATGTACCATCAGCGTCTTGTCCCCTTCCAGATAAGCCTCGCCCCATACACCCTCATAAATTTGCTCCTTCGTCATAATCTGCCCCAAATGGCGCAGCAGGTAAGAGAAGATTTGAAACTGCTTGCCTGTCAAAAGAATTTCCTCGCCCGTTTCCCGATTTTCAATGCGGTTCTCCTGTTCAAAAACAAGCCAATGCTTAACCGCCAGCGGCTCAGCCGCAACGCTTGCAAAGCGGCGCAGCAGCACCTCGACCCTTGCCGTCAGCTCATCAGGATGAAACGGCTTCGTCAAATAATCATCAGCAAACTGCAGGCCTTGCAGCTTATCATCAATTGCCGTCCGCGCCGATAGCATTAGAATCGGCATGCTCGGCTCTGCCTTTTTCAACCGCTGCCCAATCGTAAAACCATCTAGTCCCGGCAGCATCACATCCAAAATCGCCAGTGAGCAGCCCGCCGCCTCCTCCAGCGCCCGTTCGCCGCTCAGCAGCCACTGCACCTCGTAGCCCCGCTCCTGCAAATGCGCATAAACGAACTGCCCAATTTCCTTGTCATCCTCAATATATAAAAGCTTTACACTCATCGTGGTTTCCCCTCCCCAGCTACAGCAAAGGTTATCAAGCTGAAATACTTTGAAAATAATACGCAGCAGCCTCAAACTCTATTTTTCTTCCTTCAATACAGGAGCAAAGCGATGCTTCGTTAATTGTTCAAAGCCATAAGCCAGCTTTATTAGGGTTGGCTCGCTGAAGGCGGCCCCCACAAAAGTGATGCCTTGCGGTCCATTGGTTACATATCCGCCGCTTGCGACAACCCCCTTCTCCGCGTATCCGCCAGGTACGGTAATAACCGGATAACCTGCTCTTGCAGCGAGATCGTCACCCCCCTCGTTGCCAAGGAACAGCAGCGCGTCCAGTTGATGCTCTGCAAGTGCATGGTCGATTCCTAGCTTACCCGCCATTTCTTTATTCCTCGCTAGGCTTTCCAAATAAGCCGGCTCCGTTAAGGTCCCGCTCGTCTCTTCCGAAGAAATGAGAGTATCTTGGCCATATTTTAACGCTTGCTCAGCGTTTGCCGCATTAAAAGCAATGACCTCCTGCAAGGAATGAACAGGGACATGCGCAGCAAGCTTGCCCAAATAATCATTCAAGCCCTGCTTCAATTCGTAGCGGATGACATTGCCATCCCACTGTTCCTGTTCACATGGCAGCTCTACAGGATCAACAATCGTTACTCCCGCCTCTCTTAGAATGACAATTGCAGCCTCTACTATCTCAAGCCGATCAGTATCTAAGCCCTGGTAATAAAATCTGGGAATGCCGATTCTCGCTTTTTTTAAATAGGAAGCGTCCAGAAAAGGGAGATAGTCATTTATAAAGCTCGTCTCTTGCTGTCCGTCCGCACCCGTCATTGCCCCCAACAGCAGTGCTGCATCAGCAACGGTTCTCGTCAAAGGACCCGCTGTATCTTGTGAATGAGAGATGGGGATAATGCCAGCGCGGCTAACGAGACCAATAGTTGGCTTCAGTCCGACAAGGCCATTTTGGCTGGCAGGGCTAATGATCGAGCCTGTCGTCTCCGTTCCAATAGCTGCCGCTGCTAAATTAATTGCGGTAGCTGCCGCTGAACCAGAACTGGAGCCACCAATGAACAATTCCCCTGGGCCATATGGATTGAGCGTGAGACCGCCTCTAGAGCTGTATCCCGCCCATATTTGACCCGACATGCACCCTGCCCATTCGGTCATATTTGTTTTACCAAGCAGTACCGCACCCGCTTCACGCAAGCGGGCAGCTACGAACGAATCCGCTTCGGCAATGGAATCCGCTAATGCTATGGAGCCTGCGCTTGTATGCATGGCGTCATGCGTATCTATATTATCCTTTAACAAAATAGGGATTCCATGCAGCAGTCCCCTGCTCCCACGCTCCTCGCGTTCCTTATCCAACTGCTTCGCGATGGCTATGGCCTCTGGATTTAGTTCAAGTACCGCATTGATGATCGGGTTATAACGTTCGATTCTTTCTAAATATATTAGCGTCAGTTTTTCAGAGCTAAGTACGCCCTCCTCCATCGCTTTGTGCATAGAGGCTATATCAGCTTCCACAACCCATTCCTCAAACTTAATCCGCATAAATCCAACCCCTTGATCGTTTGTATGTATATGGCTTCCATATTACCTTGTTCTTAGGGATTGTAAAGAAGTTTAGCCAAACTAAACTGATTCGTTATTCTTACTTTAAATCGCAACAAAGAACCAAAGCCGCCTATGGCTCTGGTTCTTTATTTTTCCGCTGCATGCGGATACATCCTTGCTTTTTGCAAAAAACGCCTCTATTGCTCTAACTCTTTATCCCATTATATATGTGCGCTTACCAGCCGAAATCAAGCGTCTTGCCCGTCTCCGCCAACGTCTTAATATTGCTGAGAATCATCCACCAGCTCGTCTTCGTATTTTCATATGACGGGTGGTCAGCTGGCCACTTATCATTCACCAGCGTCAGCTTGGTGCAGCCGCCGACCTTCTCAAGTGACAGCGTAAGCCGCGTTTCCAACTCCGCATGATTTTCACGATATGAGGGCCCCGGGTGCTCCGTACAGCTGAATAGCTCATTTGGCTTATATTCCAGTACCGTTCCGTAAACATGCACAACCTCTTCGCCCTTCTCATTTGGCCCAATGTATTCATAATGGGCACCTGGCTCAAACGTCGAATGCAGTGTGCTGCCAAAAAAGATTTTGCGCGTGTTTTCCGGCTTCATGAACGCATTCCAGACCTCCTCCGGTTCGGCATTCACATAAAAATCATATCTCAAATCCATACCTACACTCCTCCGCAATCGTGAATGGGCTGACCTTATACTTAAAATATAGGAAAGGATATGATTTTTCCATCCTCTCTCTATATTTCTCGGAATGAAACGCGCCGCGCCGAGAGAGGTCGGCGAAAGCCGTTTCACCTTATCTTGCTAGTAAGCTTAGCTGTGATAAAATTATTATAAGGTGCAAGCAGCAGCATGTATTGTAAAAACGCGACAACGACTATAACAATAAATTGCGGAGGAATTTATGATGAGCGCAAGCATGCAACGACCGAGCATGGGCCTTCTCCATTTGCAGGAGGGGGAGAAAAATTTTCAGCTTACGCGTTATGCGCCTTCCGAGGATATTGCTTTTTTCGTCAAGCATTTCTGGATCGTCAGCTGGGACTTGACTGAGCAAAAACAATATTTGCAGGAGGTTGTGCCTAATCCATGCGTGAACCTCATTGTTCAGCAGGAAAGAAGCGGGATTTTCGGTGCGGCCAAGCAGAAGTATAGTTATCTTGTAGAAGGCAAAGGCTGCGTCTTCGGCGCAAAATTCCGTCCTGGCGGCTTTTATCCGTTTATGAAGCAGCCGGTGTCCTCTCTTGCTGACCATCCGCTGGGCATCCATGATATTTTCGATATGGATGGGCCATCCGCCGAGAAGCTGCTGCTGGCACAGGAAGAAGAAGCCGCTATGGTCGAGCTCGCCGAGCGCTTCATTAAACCGAAGCTGCCTGCCCAGGATGAATCGGTCACGCTCATTAATCAAATGGTCGATTGGATTATAGCTCAGCGAGACGTTACGAAGGTCGACCAGCTATGCGAGGCTTTTCATATTAACAAAAGAACGCTGCAGCGTCTATTCGATCAATATGTTGGCGTTACGCCAAAATGGGTCATTCAGCTGTACCGGCTGCAAAATGCCGCTGAAACGCTGGAACGCAGCCCAAGCCATGACTGGACGCAGCTATCGCTAGAGCTTGGTTACCACGATCAATCACATTTTATTAAAGATTTTAAAGCTGTTGTCGGCGTCACTCCAGAACAATACGCCAGTGTCGACCATGGCATCAATCAAGTCGTTGCTGTTCCAGCACGAGGTTTAAAATAACATCTGGAGACTTATCGCCTTTCTCAAATCGCACATGCAGCGCCTTGGTCGCTTTTGCTTCCGTCCAATCGTTCGCTTCCGCGAGCAGTAAGCAGGCTTTAAAATATTTCTCGTAAAACGCGCTTTGCTGCTCGTGTGCTGCTTGAATCACATCCTTGCTAAGGTGGGACCCTGTTAATTCCGGACTGCGTTCCGGGCTCGCTGCAGCGAGCGCCTGTTGCATCCCAGTCGCACCAAGGTCGACGCAATAGGCCGGCTTGCCCGGCTGCAGACGCCAAGACTCATCCAAACTGCCGGCATCGACAGGGTCGAACCCTACCTGATCAACCAGTTGGAAAACAATGGATTTGGCTTCGGAGTTAAAGGCCTTCAATGACCGATATGCTTCAGGGAATCCCCTCTCCAACTGGCTATGTCATAAAAACACCCCGAAAGTGATGCATCATCTGAAATTGCCCCCGTTCATGAAACAAGGATAAAACACCTCCAAGTTGTACGATTATTTTACAATAGCCGTATTTCCAACTTAAAGGCGCTTTATCCTAGAGTGAATTTTTCATACAAGCGCGTAAATCAGCCTACCGCTGCTCATTTTCAACAAATGCAATAAACCGCTTGGCAGCCGGAGAAATATGACGATCCTCCCTCCACTTTAAGCCTATTTCCCAATACCAGCCATCATCCGTAATCGGAATCCAAACAAGTTCGTTTAACATTAATCCCATCGTCTTAGGCAAGACAGATACACCGAGATTTGACTTAACAAAGCCGGCTACTGTGATTAAGTCCTCGGCTTCATACGCCGAATCAAGTACAAAACCAGTATGTTGGAAACGCGACATTATCGTCGCTTTTAAGCCGCAATTGTTTTTCAAACCGATGAATGGCTCGCCCGAAAGCTCTGCCAAACTCAAAGCTGAACGATTCGCTAAATGATGCTGAGAGGCTACAACAATATACAATGGGACCTTCTGGATCATCATCCATTTATGATTGTCTAAAGTAGATTCCTTCGATGTAATCATAAGATCCGAATGTCCTTGTTCCAAATGCTCATCTATATCTCCAAGATTCCCTTGTGTCAATTCAAATCGAACCTTGGGATAGTCTAATTGATAGCTTCGGACTAAATGGGGGATTAAGTCAACACCAAGGATATTGAGATAGGATAAAGTAATAACGCCCGTCTCCGGGCTAGACCATTCTTCGATTTCTTTTACGCCGCTTTCAATGTTCTGCAAGGCTTTGCCGATCCATTTGGAGAACATGGCGCCATTGCGGTTCAGCTTCACGTTTCGCCCATTACGCTCAAACAAGGGAGCCCCGATTTCGTTCTCAAGCTTTGCAATCGCATGACTTAGCGCTGGCTGGGTAATACCGAGTGTCTTTGAAGCCATCGTCATGTGTTCTAAGCGTGCTACCGTCATAAAGTACTCTAATTGTGTAAGCTCCATTATGTGACCTTCTTTATATTAATATTATTCATCAATTTCATTATTATAATAGATTGGACGTTATGGAAGAGTCAAGTGTACTATTATTCATTATAAGGAGGAATAGATATGGATAGCACATTTGAGTACTCGGCAACAGAATTTAAAGGCAAGAAGGTGCTTGTAACTGGCGGTACAAAAGGAATGGGGCAAGCTGTTGTGAAGAGGCTAGCAAGCAGTGGAGCCACTGTCTTGACAACAGCCCGTTCCGTATCTGCTGACATGCCCGCTTCGGTCAAATTTGTTCAAGCCGATATTGCTTCGCCTGAAGGAGTAGAGCAAGTGATTGCAGCAGTGAAAGAACAGCTTGGTAGTATTGATATTATTGTCCATTGTGTAGGCGGATCCTCTACTCCACCAGGAGGCGCACTTGTCCTTAGCGATGACGATTGGCTGCAGGCATTAAATTGGAATCTTCTGGCCGCAGTAAGGCTTGATCGCGGTTTAATTCCACTCATGTTGGAAAACAAATCAGGCGTTATTCTGCATTTCACCTCCATCCAAAGAAAATTGCCTCTTTACGAGACTACATTAGCTTATGCAGCAGCTAAAGCTGCTCTCGCTAATTACAGCAAGGGGCTGTCTAATGAATTTTCTCCCCGTGGTATTCGTATTAATTCATTGTCTCCTGGTTTTATTCAGACTGAGGCAGCAGATGCGTTAATTGAGAGGATGGCAACTGCAACAGGAAGCAGAGAAAGTGCGCTCCAGCAGCTTATGGATTCGCTTGGAGGCATTCCAATTGGCCGCCCTGGGTTTCCTGAAGAAGTTGCTGAGCTGGTTGCATTTTTGGTTTCTGATCGTGCAGCATCCATTACAGGAAGCGAATATGTCATTGATGGCGGAACCATTCCTACCATTTAATTACTCAAACAAACTAAGGGGGAGATACTATGGAAATCCTTCAAATTCCAACTGTAATTCGTGAATATATGGATGCATCGAATAAGCCCGATCCAGAAGCATTTATAAATTGTTTTTCAGAAGATGCCGTTGTTTTGGATGAAGGAAAAAAGCGGATTGGCAAAAAGGAGATTAAAAAATGGGCCGATCAATACCATTTTGGAGCAAATGTAACGTTAGAGCCTAGATCAATACAAGAGAATAAGGATGAGATTGTTGTAACATGCAAGTTGGAAGGAACTTACGACAAAACAGGGTTACCCGACCCATTATTGCTCGATTACCATTTCCGTATTGCAGATGTTAAAATTGCGAGTTTATCCATTTTTCTAAACGATCACAAAAAAGATTAGAGAAATCAATCGCACAAAGTTTAAAAGCAAAGAGACAGCCCCTGTGCTACCGGGAGCTGTCTCTTTGCTTTTATTACAAATGAAGCTTGAAAGCCGGCATTCGCTTATACTTTGAATCTGCTGATTTTATCCTGAAGCTCCTCAGCCATGCTGGACAATGATGCCGCCGAGGATGCAATTTCCTCCATCGAAGCAAGCTGCTCCTGTGTCGCTGCGGATACATTATGCGCGCCGCCCGAAGCTTCCTCCGCAATATGCGAAATTTGCTTCACGAAGCCGACAACCTCATCCGTGCTTGCCGCCATTTGCTCGGCACTAGCCGAAACCTCTTGGATTTCGCCAGCTACCTTGTTAACGGCATCCAAAATTTGTTCGAAGGCTTCTCCAGCATTCGTCACAACTGCGATACCTTGCGATACCTCTTGTTTGTTCATCGTTACAGCTTGGACTGCATTAATCGTGTCCTTCTGAATAACGCTGACCAATCCGGTAATTTGCATGGCCGAAGCGGACGATTGCTCGGCCAGCTTGCGGACCTCATCTGCTACGACCGCAAAACCGCGACCGTGATCGCCTGCCCTTGCCGCTTCAATCGCCGCATTCAGAGCAAGCAGATTAGTTTGCGTTGCAATGGCGGTAATCACATCGGTAATTTTGCCAATCTCATGCGAACGCTCGCCAAGTTCAGTGACCAAGTCAGCAAGCGAAGAAATCGAACGCTGAATGGAATCCATTTGTACGACGGCCTGCTGAATCGTCCGGTTGCCTTCTGATGATTGAGCCGCCGCATCGAGTGCCGATGTAGATACGCTTTGCGCACGCAGCGCGATCTGCTCGACACCTATCGACATTTCGTCGATCGCTTGAGAGGAGCGCTTCACCATATCAACCTGCTCGCTTGTTCCGACAGCCAGTTCCTCGACCGTCTCGGAAATTTGCTCCGAAGCCTTGCTGTTCTGCTCAGCGCTTGCCATCAGCTCCTCGGAGGAAGCGGCAACGAGCGAAGAGGTCATGGAGACCGAATTAATGACCTCACGCAAACTGTGGGTCATTGCATTAAAGGATTTAGCCAAATCGCCGATTTCATCGCGGTTTTTAATGACGATCGTCTCGCCGGTCAGGTCGCCTTGGGCAATTTGCTCCGCCGCTCTGCTTACTTTCTGTACAGACCTAGATACCATCTGCGAAATCAAGATAGCAATAGCAATCGCTAGCAGTACAGCGAAGATGACTACGGCTATAATGGTATTCGTGCTAGTCACAGCCAGATCAACTGACTCGTCTGCAGCGTTTTTCGATCCTTCTATTCCCAGATTGATCAATTTGGTAATATTGTCATTAGCCGTATACCAGAGCGGGTAAGCTGTCGTATGCAGCTCGCTCGCCCTTTCAAAGTTATTTTCCTTGCCATATGCGATAAACTCTGGCATTTTGGTCAAATAAAGATCCAAGCTTTTGCCGAATTCATCGAACAGCGCCTTCTCTTCTTCAGTTTGAACCATCGTTGCATATTGCTCGCGTTCGGTTTTAATCTTGTCGATAAGATCGTTCAAAGCACTGTTCAACTTGTTGACTTCATCTGTATCCGTCTCGACAATGATGTTCAGGGCAAGCCGCTCAATGTCAGACACTTCCCCGTTCATAATTCCAAGAAGGGATACGCTTGGCATCCACCTATCATTCATTTCCTTTGCTTTGTCGCCCATTCCGTTCATGGCAAACATCGCGATTAACCCTGTTGCAACAAGCAGTAACGCTACCGAAATAAAACCCGTTAGCAATTTAAAGCGAATGCTGAACCTCATAACTTCACTCCTCTGATGTGTGTCTTAAATATATCGACATTTTTATCATGGGAGTGAATATGCGTTCGACAATTTTCGGGATAATATTCCTTTCTTAGACAGGTCAGATACCATTGCCCAATAGTCACAAGGGCAAGCTGCTAGAACAGCATAAGATTCAGCTGTCTTACATCAGCCCTCAGCTCGGAAACGTTGTCCAAATAGGCTATAAGCACGCGTACAAGTGTCGGATTTCGCTGCTCTGCCCGAGCCTCCTGCCCAAGGAGCGAAACGACTTCCCGCAGTTCTGCGCGAACAGCCTCTGGCTTAGGCAGCTCGTCTATTTTCCCCGCCAGTGCTTGAAGAAACTGCACAGCCGTTTCCCGCCGTACCGGCTCATCGCTCGGGTTCAAATGGTTAAAATAGACGTTCGCGCCATCAATAATCGGCTTCGGCTGCTTGTCCGTCATATCGCTTACGATGGCGTCCATCCGGTCCACCAGAAAAGCGGCCAGCTCTGCCATCGGCACGGCTATGACCTTCTGAATGGCATAGGACAAATATTGCAGCAGCATGCCTCGAAAAATGGTAACGACATCCCATATGATAGCGTCGATTTGCTCGCCGTACGCTTCTGTCAGCAGCTCCCGATGCCACGATAGCATAGCCGCTTTTTTATTTTGCCATGCTGTCAAAAATTTATCATTCGCCGTTATCGGCAGCTCTTTAAAGTCGAGCATGAACAAATGGTTCTCCATCGTATAATACAGCTGGAATTCAATTTTCCGGCGAAACTTCTCCTTTGGCGCAAGCCCCTGCTGCGACTGCACACGGTCAAGCTCCGCTTCCTGCTCCAGCAAAGAACGGTAGCAAACGGTAAACACCTCGGTGAATAAATCTTCCTTGGAAGCAAAAAACTTATATATGCTCGCTTTCGCCATGCCGCAAGCTTCAGCAATATCCTGCATGGATGCAGCGCTGTAGCCCTTCTCCCGAAAAAGCGCCAAAGCAGCGTCTAAAATTTTTCCTTTTCGTAATTCCTCCATTTAGATGCCCTCCTCCCCCCTATCTTGACATGAGGAAAGGGCGAGGTCAACGTCTGGAGTTGACACCGAAACTATTTAGTTTTATATTGAACTCATAAGTTTTACTTTACTGGTAAAGGAGGTGCGCTGCCGCTTGTTTCTATTTAAATAGGAATAAAGCTGTGGCCTGCACATGCGCATAGCCGAAGGAATTGAAATGCTGGAATTGACTTTAAGCTTGGGAGACAATCATAGAGTATTTCATCCCACAGCGATATTAGGGCCGGACTTCTGGGTGCTGGTTGATACGGGCCTGCCAGGCTCTGCCGAAGCGATTCAGCGAATGGTCGTAGAGGCAGGATTTCCCGATGTACCGCCAAGCGCTATTATTCTTACTCATCAGGATCTGGATCATATCGGGGGCTTGCCAGGTTTTCTGTCCTCGAGTCGCAAGCTGCCCGTCGTTTACGCCCATCTTGGGGATCAGGCTGCGATTGACGGGAAAGAGCCTCTGCTCAAAGCGTCTCCTGAAAGGCTGGCGCAGCTGCTTGAGACGATGCCTGAACAGCAGCGGACAGCGTTTGAGCACACTTTTATCCATCCAACCCGTCCGAACGTTAATTTGACGATTGCAGATGGCGATACGCTCGACTTCGGCGGCGGGCTTACCGTTATTCATACACCCGGCCATACGCCGGGACATCTCTCTCTGTATCATCAGCCGAGCAAGACGCTTCTCGCGGGGGATGCCATGGTGGTGATCGATGGCCAGCTATCCGGGCCAGTGCCTGCTGCCACCCCAAATATGGCGGAGGCTATCCGTTCCCTCAGCAAGCTTAAAGCGTTTGATATCGAGCAGGTGATTTGCTACCATGGCGGGCTGTTCCAAGGAGACGCAAACAAACGAATTGCTGAGCTGGCTGACCAGCTGTGATCCGTTTTGTAACGGCACTCGTGCTCGCTTTAGCCGGGGGCTATCTGTTCGCATCGCTTCATGTACCGCTGCCTTGGCTGCTCGGTCCGATGGTATTCGCCTTTCTCGGTTCACGATTGCTGAGAAAGACATTCAAACCGCAATGGCCCAGCTCCATGCGCAATATAGCACTGCTTATTATTGGCTATTCAATCGGACTGTCCCTTACAGTCGACACGATGAAGGAAATGGGCCATCAGCTGCCGACTATGGTGCTTATGACGGTACTGCTGCTGCTATTTAGCGGGTTAATTGGCATCACGATTGCCAAGCTGTCTGGATTGCCGCTGCCGACCGTCCTAATGGGCTGCATTCCGGGCGGCTTGTCGCAAATGGTTATTTTAGCGGAGGATACGAAGGGCATTGATATTACGGTCGTCACCTTTTTGCAGGTATCGCGGCTGATGATGATTATTTTTTGTGTGCCGCTGCTCGTATTCAGCCCATTGTTCGGGGGCGTTCACGATGAGATCGTCGTTGCAGCAGCAGGCTCCGAGTGGACGCAGTGGGGCGCCTTATTCCCGGGCATTGTGCCGTTTGCCCTCGCTTGTGTGGCGGCGGCGCTGCTGGCAAAAAAGATCAAGATGCCTTCGTCCTATTTGCTCGGCCCGATGATCGCAACCGCACTGCTTCATAACTTTGGCTTAGACGCTCCTCTGCTGCCATCGACCTTGTTGAGTGCAGCACAGCTCATGATCGGCACCTATGTCGGACTGCTGCTGCGGCCGGAAAATTTGAAAAATAAAACACGCATCACCCTGCTCGCCATCCTAAGCGGAATCGTCCTCATTGCCGGAGCATTCGGCATGAGCCTGCTGCTTGCCAAGCTGCATAATCTGTCGCCTGCCACTGCTTTTCTTAGCATGTCCCCTGGCGGCATGGACCAGATGGGCATTATCGCCAAGGAGATTCATGCGGATGTTGCCATCGTCAGCGTCTACCAGCTGTTTCGAACATGGTTCATCTACTTCGCCATCCCTCCCCTGCTGAGGCTTCTTTTCAAGCGTATCGGCAATGGCAGCGGAACAGGATCGGCAGCCGGCTCAAATGGGCAGCAGCCGATGGAAAGTAAGTAAGCAAGGACAGCGGGCTTAAGCGAAGCCGCGCTGTCCTTTTTTATCCACCACTTATCGTCTTTCGTTAGCTTTCCCCTCCATTTTTGCAAGGAACGCCTCCTCAAGCTCATTCCAGTTTGGCGTCGCTATACGGGCTTGCTGCTTCCAAACGTCGAACGCTTTATGCAAATGGGCGATTTCCACGAATGAGCCATCTATCATTTTCGCAACGGGAAGACGATGATAAATGTTCAGAAAAAAGTAGACGAGCTGCCTTTTCCGGCGAAAATAATCAACCTGGCTTGCAGGTGTAATCGTATAGCCGATAGCCTCCATTACTTTAAAGCCTTCATCAACGGCTGCAATCATTTGCAGGAGCAGTTTTTTGTCCTTCGCTATCTGTTTAAATTGATTGTCTTGGACATAACTAACGGAGCTCAACACCAGAATAGGGACAATGTGGCTTTTAAGCCATGCATCTATATCCTCATGATAATCGATTTTATATTTGACATCAGCAAATGCTTTGTCGATTAAATCTTTAAAGGGAACAGGCCCGTTCAAGCTGCCAAGCACCATTTGACCGCCTCCACGCACGGAGATCATGCGCCCCTTTTCTCTGCGGCCGCCGCTTAGCTGGAAGCCGAAGGCAACCTTTTTGTCAGGCAAGCTATTCTCCAACAGCTCTTTCTCCGTCGTACTGGCCGTCGGATTATTGCCGACAAGCACGATATGGCTGCTTTTATTTTTCGCCAAAATCGGCAGCACCGCTGGGAAATCATTATATTTCATCACAACAAAAATCAGGTCATAGCTGTCATCCGCCGGGAGTGCTTGAATGACCTTCACTTTATCTACGGTCGTTTTACGCTGAAAATAATGGCGAATGACGAGCCCATCCTCGCTCAGCTCCTCCGCTCTGCTTCCTCTTGCAAGCACCGTGACGTCATTGCCTCCCTGCACTAACACATGGGCCAGATAGCTGCCTAAAACGCCCGCGCCATAAACTAATATTTTCATATTCCACCCCTTATCGATTTGAACATTTGTTGATTTATCGACATTCGTTCAATACAATGATAGTACCAACGACTTGGGATCGCTTCAATCGTTAAAAAAGTCCGATTCGTTGATTAATCAACAGATTTGGTGAAGTTGTTTATATCCACTTTTCAGGAGGATTCTATGGACAGACGGGTGCTCAAAACGCGGGATGCGATTATGAAAGCTTTTATTGCCCTTATGGCAGAGAAAAATTTCGAGCAAATTACGATTAATGAAATTGCAGACCGGGCTAATGTAAACCGGGGCACCGTATATTTGCATTATGTAGACAAATTCGATCTTCTCGATCAATGCATAGAGGTCCATTTAGTCCAATTGCAGCAAAAATGCTTGCCTAACGAGGAGGCAACCTCCTTTACGTCTAAAGAGCTGCTGCTTCGAACGCTTGTATTTTTAGAGGAGCATGCTTTCCTATATTCGACTCTGCTGACAAACAAGAGCATCCCCGCTTTTCGAAGCCGCATGATGGAGTTGATGTTTCAGCAGCTAGGTGAAAACATCGATAAGAGTGATATGAACAAAGACAGGAACCAAGAAGTACTGAAGCAGTTTTTAGTATCCGCTGCGGTCGGTGTTCTGGAGTGGTGGATTACCCGTTCCATGCCCTATCCAGCCAAAGAGATGGCCGAAGAGTTATGGGCGCTGCTTGAGCGCAATCAGATGGTGCCGCAGGATGTGGAATCGAAATAAGCCAGGGCAGTTCCTCCTTGTAGAGGTACTGCCTTATTTTCGTTGCTGATCTGCAACGGATTTATTAACGAGCAAACCGACGAATAGCTGCTTAAATTTTCAACAGACAAGCAAGTTAGCTGAAATTTGAACATACAAATGTTTTAATACTCCAGCCAAGAGAACCATTTGTTGGACAAAATTGAAAGCAAAGAGAAGTGTTAGGCTAGCTGGATGAAGGAGGCCGTGCATGAACAGCAATCCGCAAATTCGAAAATGGTACCCCTTTGTCGGGCCGCATGATCCGTGCGAGCCGATGATTGTGCGGACGTATGTCGTTCCGCCGAACCAGTACATTCCTTTTCAGCCGATGAACCTTCCGCAATTTTCGCTAGAAGAGGCGCTGCGGCTTGGAACGCTATGGCCTGCCTTATACAGCCCGTACGCATCCAAATGTGGAGGGGGGAGCTATTAGCCATGAGTGAGCAGCCAATGGTGTGCGATGAAGCCTATTATGCCAAGCTTTTGGAGCTGCAGCAGTTGGGTTTTGGCCTGCTTGAGCTGAACCTCTATCTCGACACCCATCCGCATGACCATCATGCCCTGCAGCAATTCAATTATTTGGCCCAGCAACGCATGCAATGCGCCCAGCAGTTCGAAATGAAGTATGGTCCGCTGATGAACTATGGACACAGCTTCTCGGGTTACCCTTTCCAATGGCCGAATACGCCTTGGCCGTGGCAGGTGTAGCAGGCCTGACAGACAGTCAACATGAAGTACAGCGGGCTGCCGCTGCTGATGTCATCTGGGTAGCGGTCTAAAAAAGCGGCAGCTTAGCATGTTGGAGGTGACAACGGCATGTGGGTTTATGAGAAAAAGCTCCAGTACCCCGTTCGGGTTAGCAAATGCGATCCTCGAATGGCGCGTTATCTCGCCGAACAATACGGCGGCGCGGATGGAGAACTGGCGGCGGCACTTCGTTATCTGAATCAACGCTATACGATTCCGAGCAAGGTCATTGGCTTGCTAACGGATATTGGCACAGAGGAATTTGCGCATTTAGAGATGATTGCTACAATGATCTATAAACTGACCAAGGACGCTACCCCTCAGCAGCTTGAAGAGGCTGGGCTGGGGCCGCATTATGCGAGCCATGACAGCGCGCTGTTTTACAACAATGCCTCGGGCGTTCCTTTCACAGCCGCCTACATACAGGCCAAGGGAGATCCGCTTGCGGATTTATACGAGGATATTGCGGCTGAGGAGAAGGCGCGAGCGACCTATCAGTGGCTGATCGATATGACCGACGACGTCGATTTGCAGGACAGTCTGAAGTTTTTGCGCGAGCGGGAAATTGTCCATGCGCTGCGCTTCAAGGAAGCGGTCGAAATTATTAAGGAGGATCGGGATCAGAAGAAGGTTTATTGAGGAAGGGACAAAAAAAGGAGTAAAGCAGCCACCTGTGTGGGATGCTTTACTCCTCTGATTATTGCTGTGGGTAATCGCTTAAACATCAATGTTCTTAATAATTTTTGCAGGATTGCCTCCCACGACAGCATTGGCAGGTACATCCTTGGTTACTACCGCTCCAGAAGCGATGACGACGTTATCCCCAATCGTAACCCCCGGATTGATGACCGCTCTTCCTCCTATCCAGACATTGTTGCCGATGGTTACCGGCTTGCCAAATTCGGCGCCGGTGATTCGTTCAAACGGATTCAATGGATGAGTAGCTGTATAGATATGTACGCCTGGTGCTATAAAACAATTTTCCCCGATACGAACCTCGCATACATCCAGAATTACACAGTCAAAATTAACATAAAAATGGTTGCCTACATGAATGTTGTAGCCATAGTCGCAACGAAACGTCGGTTCGATATAGAGATGTTCCCCTGTTGAGCCAAAGAGCTGTTTGAGCAAATCAACCCGTTTGCCATAATCCGTCTCTATCGTTTGATTCAATAAACGGGTCAATTTCCTGGCATTTTCCCGGTCTTTCGTTAATTGCGGGTCCGAAGCCAGATATAGTTCTCCAGCTAGCATTTTTTCTTTCTCGGTTCTAATCGTCACGCTCGTTCACCCTTTCATATTGCATGAACTTATCTTAACAGCTGCACGAATTAAATAGTATGGTCCGTCCATTAAAAAGGCTACCACAGTGCTATTTTCTCTTTAAAAGCGCGCTCGACCAACCAGACTGGCACCATGAGCTGCATGGAGTCGCCAATATAAGCGCCTATTGGGTCAGCAGTGGGCTTTCCGTTCACAACCGCCTCATTTCCCCAGCTGCGAACGACCAAAGTCGTATCATCCCGGGAGAAAATCGCCTCGCTCTTCTGCTCGTTCCACTCAAGAGAGGCTCCGATCCGCTCGGCCATTTCCTGTGCAGGTATCCTCGTTGCATTGTAGGCTTCCACATCCGCTGCGGATGCGACAGCATTTAAGGCATCACCCGGAATCTCAAATACAGCGAAGCCGCCTGTCTCCGGAAGCGGAAAGCGGAAAACGAGGCTCCCCAGCACAAGTGATGCGGATTCCCGAAGAGCCGCCACCGAATGATACATATGATCTAAATCGTTTGCTTCCATCGCCCGTTCCAGAGTAACTGCTAAATCGAAGGGCAGTTTTGTAGTTCCGTAATGCGGCACTTCCCCGCGAATCGACGCAAAATCATATTCACTGACCTTACAGCAGGAAAAATCGATACTCGCGTGGCGAGCGTAATCAGGCTGTATGGGACGCAGTAGTGCCTCCGCTTCATTCATCGCCTGTGTTTTCCAAAAAGTGGTCGCATAGTCGTCCGTTAATCCGAGCTCCCGTTCCTTACTATGGTAGATATAAAACTGGAGCGATGGATCGGATTTTGGCTGTACAGTCGCTACTAGCGGTTCTATGTTATCCCATAAATAACGAACGTTCACAATCGTCATGTCTTCGGCATAGGTCTCCGCCAAATAATGCTCCGCCCGCTGCTCGAATCGGAACTTTTGGTAAAAGCCGTATTGAAACTCCGCGTAAAGCAGAATAGGGATGAGAATCGCAGCAACGATTCCCACCACCACGATTTTTCCGGCATTTAGCTTCATGGATGCGCTCCTTTTGCTTTGCTTATTCCCAAGTCGTTACTAGGAAGTACAATAACTAGACGTTCCAATTCCATTCTTTGTTGCCATAAATGGGTATCAGTCAATAATTCGAACTAACTACTATAAAGAAAAAGCAAGATATAGATTCAAACTTTAAAAAAAACAAAAAAAATCATTTCAATGCACCCCAACTTCGATTACAATATGAACTGTCTTCATATTATTGAACTGGGGTGTTTGATGTGGATAAATACAAGTTTAGTCCTGCACATAATAATATGATTGTTGATGCTATTGTTGAAGGTTATCGTGACTATGTTGATCATCGGAAAGACAGAAAATCAAAAATGAAAATCAGCTCTGCGTTTTCTTGGACTAAGGGTAATTTTATTGAGAGCAAACTCGCTGAAGAGTGCATCGCTCATGGATTTACATACAAGAAAGCAAAGGCTGGATTAACATGGGACTACCTCCAATTCATGAATGGAGATTCCAAAATTCTTTTTCTTATTAAAAATGCCGCTTATTTCAATGAAGATTGCTTTTCACAAGCTACGCTCCCAGATGAGAGCGAAAGCAATGGGTCTCTTCGCACCTATCTTCACGAACTCTCAAAAATAAATAAAGATTTAGCATTTTCCTCATCAGAACAATCGCTAAAAAGAGGAAAACGAACAGAGCGAGTCGAACAACTTTCCTTATTTATTTTAGAAAGTAAAGTCAAAGCCGACCTGGATCATTTCAAATCTTCTTACAACGAATTCCACATACTCACCTATTCTATTGATGAAGCGTATCAAATTTCTGAGGTTTTGCACTACCTTCCTAATCCAAATGATAACATCGCATACCTTGTCGAGGATCTGTCCGATTTCATCTCAGGAGCTACACTATCTGATGAGGACCGAGAAGTAGTAGCACCTGAATTAAATGATGATCGTATGGACCCAGCAGCATTTGATATTGGTATTATTGAAAAAGATAAAAAACAAGATATATAAAATGGCATTATGTTAAATAAATTAGGAGGCAGCAGGCATGTTTATTGGTAAGAACCTAACCAATTTACGAATCATGCACGGATATTCGCGTAAAGAGCTCTCCGACAAGTTAGGCGTAACCGAACAAGCAGTCTGGCAATACGAGAATGCTTATACATCTCCTAAAATGCAAATCGTAAATGAGTTAAAACAGATTTTTCAAGTGAAAAGTAAATATTTCTATATAGAAGATATGCTTGAAAAGAATATCACTTCAGCCAATATCGACTTAACGAATATTGCTTATCGCTCAAAAGTGCTGAATGTCATCTCAAAAACACAAGCAGAGGCTAAGCATGTTGAATTTTTGAATGTATTTGTCAACTATCTTACAACTAAAATTAGTTATCCCACCCTTAAAATGATTAAATTACGCGATGAAGTTATAGCGTATTTAAATCATACAGAGGACGATAGATCTGTTCAAATCAACCATGTTGCTCTCTTGGCACGACAAAGACTTGAGCTATCAAAAACGAATAATGATGATCTTATGTTCTTAATTGAAAAAAGCGGTGTTTTCGTGTTTGAAAAGGCTATTGGTGAAGAAATTGATGCCTATAGCCTTTGGACTCTGGAGGATAGGCCATATATTATACTTGGCAATATGAAGCGTTCCGCCGTTCGTAGGAACTTTGATATCGCTCATGAATTAGGTCATTTATTACTTCATTATCGTATGGAGTTTACGAACTTAGAACGAAAAGAACACAAACTTATTGAGAATGAAGCAAATATGTTTGCTGGCGCTTTATTATTGCCTGAAGACGAATTCACCACCGATATGCAGGACGTGTCCCATCTTACCAATCCAGATGATTATTTGGATTTAAAAAAGAAATGGAAAACATCGTTGCAGGTGTTGGGGTATAGAGCAGCTAATCTTGGAATCCTTCAGCCAAAGGATCATCGTAACTTCTATGCAGCCATGCATCGGAAAGGTTATTTGGAGTTTGAACCCCTTGATAACGTAATTCCAATTCAGAAACCAATGAAAATCAAAACCATCATTGATTTCGTTTCAAAAAAAGGAGTTATTGACATTGGTCAAATGATTGAGAATGATTGGAAAGCCGAAATTCCCTTCTTCCATCAGCTGACAGGAATTGATTCAAGTTTTTTCAACAAATATTTGACTCGAAGCTTGGATTTTGAACTCCGTGATATTTCTGAAATATCTAAGCATACTTCTTAAGTAAAATTATTATACAAAAGGATTTGTATATTGTTGAAGGTGCAAGTTACTACGATCTCTACGACAGACCAGAACCGGTTAAACAAGCTGTTGTAAAATGGGGAGCTTTCTATAAAGCTAATCTTTAAGTGATTATTTTAATCGCAGAACACAAAAGTAAAAAAGCAAAAAAACACATTGTCGAAGTCGCAGACAATGTGTTTTTTTGCTTTCTACTGAAATAAGGTGGAAGATACGTTCCACCAAGCTTTATGAACCTATACCTTTACAAACTAAAAAGGCGAATCATTTTAGGCTTTTCATGGGTTTGCAACCCTCACTACAATTTAAGCGTCTTATAGATATTATTAGTGAGGGTTAGGTGGTGAGCACATTGAAATATATATTATCTTTCTTGATTTTCCTTTTTGTAGTCACTGGTTGCAGTAGTAACGACGGAGGCTCTAACCATTCAAAAAAATCGAAAAACTCACTCCTTACACTTGAAGCTTTCGTTGTTGCAAAACATGATTTGGAAGGACGCAAGAAAATTCTGCTTGCATTAGATATAGAAAATACTGAGTTGCAGTCCAAATTAGAAACGATAGTTGATCAAAATGCCGAGGACATTCTAAGGGCTAATAAATTCGATTTACACTGGTTGGATGTAAGAAACATTTCCGCAGAAGAATTTGATTTTGACGCTATGAAAATCGGTTCGAAAATTCGTTTTGTTGCCGAAAATGAACAGCTGGATACCCATCCCCCAACTTCAATTGCCAAAGCAGTAAATATAATGAACTAGAGCGTGTATGCAAACGCAAGCGAGCTGGTTTCCGATAAAAGCCAGCGTTCAAACGTCTTCCCTCTACTGCCGGTAATGGCACAACTTCTAAATATGAAAAATGTGAACCTACGTACCAAAAGTCTGCTTCATGCTCTTCGTTTCTGGGGTTTGCTCCCTGCACAAAGACATATAGACAGACTTGGCGGACACAGAAACCGCTATTTTAATCGAATCATGGGCTACGGCAGAGGCTGCGGACTCAGGGGCCGCTAATGCGCTGCACATCGTCATTTTGAGAGGATTATTAAGGCAATAGCGGATCTCCTGTCCGCTTAATGCCCGAAAGGGAATCAAAAGCCAGAATAACGGAAACTCAGTCCGCCAAAAAAGAAATTCTCTTCCAAAACTGCGTGTTCTCAGCCACAGTGCTCACTGCAACTGTGCTCTCAGCAACAATTGCATGCTGTGGTTCCTTAAGCCTTGAATGGTCCGAAGAGATTTGCCTCGAATAATCACTTAACAAGGAGCAGCAGAAGGGCTCCCGTTTGCATACACACCCTAGAGCAAAAGAAAAAGGCCGGAGGTTCACCTCCGGCCTTAAGGAAAAAGCTTATCTGCTCGAATAAATAGTAATGTTACTTGATTACAACGTACTCCAGGTTCACAAGTTTAGCATAAGTCACGATTTGGTCTGTCGTCAGGTTCAAGGAAACGACCGTATGATGGCCGCCGCCATTCTCAATCCAAGCTTTTACGCCATCCTGGAAGTTCGGCTTCACCGTCCACAGCACACGAGCTACAGGGAGCTTAGGAGCTGGAACCGTTGGCTCGAATGCGGAAACCTCGTTGATTAACAGCTTGTAATGGGTGCCGAAATCCGCCATGGAGACGACGACGCCTTCGCCAGCTTTGCCGTCGAATATGAGACGCGCTGGATCCTCGCGATCGCCAATACCCAATGGGGAAACGATGATTGTTGGTTTGTTGCTGGCCAAGGTCGGATCTACTTCGAGCATATGAGATTGCAGAATGGCTTCTTGCCCAGCTGCCATCTCATATGTGTAATCCTCCATAAAGCCTGTATTTTGGTTATGACTCATCACTTTCAGCAAGCGATCAAGCGCAGCCGTCTTCCAGTCGCCTTCACCGGCAAAGCCGTAGCCTTGTGCCATCAGGCGTTGGACAGCCAGACCCGGAAGCTGCTTCATCCCATGCAAATCCTCGAAGTTCGTAGTGAAGGCATTGTAGCCCTTCTCTTCAAAGAAACGTTTCATCGCGATTTCATAGCTCGCTTGTACTCTTACGCTAGCTTCCCAAGACTCTTTGCTGCTCGTGCCATAATCAAATGTATATAGCTCTGCATAAAGCCCCATCAGATCGTCGATTTCTTGCTCCGTAACGGCATTTACGTATTGTACGAGGTCGCCGATGCCGTAATAATCTACCGTCCAACCGAATTGAATTTGAGCTTCAACTTTATCTCCATCCGTAACGCCGACGTTGCGCATATTGTCGCCAAAACGAGCAACCTTGATGTTAAAGCTTTCGTTATAGGCAACTGCTACGTCCATCCAGTCGGCAATTTGCTGATGCACTTCCGGACGCTCCCAGTAGCCTACGACGATTTTATTTTGCTTCTTCAGACGGGCATTGATGAAGCCGTATTCGCGGTCACCATGAGCGGCCTGGTTCAGGTTCATGAAGTCCATATCGATCGTGGCCCAAGGAATGCTTTCGTTGTATTGAGTTGCCAAGTGAAGCAGCGGCTTCTGCAGCAATTTCGTGCCGCGAATCCACATTTTCGCAGGCGAGAACGTATGCATCCACGTAATGACGCCCGCCACTTCGTCGCGATAGTTGACTTCTTTCATAATGCTTGTGATTTTATCTGCGCTGACAGCCAGATCCTGCAATACAACCGGGTAAGGCAACACACCGCTTGCATTCAAGGCATCCGTCATCGTCTGAGCATGTGCTTTCACTTCAGCCAATGCTTCTTCCCCATACAGGTTTTGAGAACCTACGACAAACCAAAACTCTTTAGCTAATGTTACTGACATACCGATCATCCTCTTTTCTAATTTTAGTCGTGGATAAAATGATTATTTCTGCCCGTAATAAGCGTCTTTCCCATGTTTGCGCAAATAATGTTTGTCCAAAATGCCTTGCGGCAGTTCTTTGGCAAAATGATTCAATTGCCGTGCATACAAGTTCATTTTGCAAACTTCCTCCAGCACGACGCTGTTCACGACTGCCGATTTTGCATCCTTGCCCCACGTAAACGGTGCGTGACCATGGAGAAGGACAGCCGGTATCGCCATGACATCCAGCCCGCGCTGCTCGAAAGTTTCAATGATGACACGTCCCGTTTCGGCCTCATAACCCCGGTCAATCTCCCCTTGATTCAGGAAACGGGCACAAGGCACAGCTCCATAAAAGGTATCCGCATGCGTCGTTCCCATGACCGGCACATCAAGTCCTGCTTGTGCCCAGATCGTTGCCCAAGTGGAGTGGGTATGCACGATGCCGCCGATCTCTGAGTAATGTTTATACAATACGGCATGAGTCGCGGTATCAGAGGAAGGTCTTAGCTCTCCCTCAACCACATTGCCATCTAGATCGACAACGACCATATCGCTCGCCTTCATCTTGTCATAACTGACACCGCTTGGTTTGATGACGAAGAGTCCGCTTTCCCGATCAATGGCGCTTACATTGCCCCATGTGAATTTTACGAGTCCATGCTTCGGCAATTCCAAATTCGCCTCATATACCTCTTCCTTCAGCTGTTCTAACATCGCTAGTCCCTCCCGTTCTCTATCAGATGGTCTACAGCAGCCTGCTCAATGGCCAGCCCATTCCGGTAGCGCTCCATAAATAATTCAAAACCCAACACATCGGATGGGTCTGGAGAAATTTCCTGCCCTTCCACATCTTTAAAGACCTTCTGTTCAAGGAAGTCGTCCAGGCTTTCCTGCTGATCCTTGTTGATCAAATAAGAAGCAAGAAGCGCCATTCCCCACGCCCCGCCTTCGCCGGCTGTAGACATGACGGAAATCGGAACGTTCATCGCCGCGGCTACCATTTTTTGTCCGACGACAGGGGTTTTAAATAAACCGCCGTGAGCCAAAATGCTGTCAATGGCGACTTGCTCGTTTTCAGTCAAAATGTCCATGCCAAGCTTGAGTGCTCCGAAAGCCGTGAACAGATGGGTGCGCATGAAATTAGCCAGAGTGAAGTTGCTCTCCGGCGAGCGCACGAATAGCGGACGGCCTTTTTCAATACCGGTAATGTTTTCGCCGGAGTAATAACCGTAGCTCAGCAAACCACCGCCATCCGGGTCGGCCTCCAAAGCTTTATTAAACATGACGCTGAACAATTTTGCATTATCCGCTTCGTAGCCCATGGCTGCAGAAAATTCGCGGAACAATCCCATCCATGCGTTGATATCGCTGGAGCAGTTGTTGGCATGCACCATGCCAACCGGACTCCCGTCTGGCGTCGTGACCATGTCGATTTCCGGATAGACCTTGGATAATTCCTTCTCAAGCACAATCATCGCAAAAACGGAGGTGCCTACAGAGATGTTCCCCGTACGCTTTCTCACGCTATTCGTGGCAACCATGCCTGTCCCGGCATCACCTTCCGGAGGACAAAGCAAAATGCCTGGCTGCAGATCCAGTGACGGGTCCAAAATGCGGGCTCCCGCCTCCGTTAATTCCCCAGCTTGCTCGCCTGAAAGGAGGACTTTCGGAAGAAGATCCTCAAGCTTCCACGGATAACCGCCCGCTGAGATCAGTTCATCGAATTGCTTAACCATCAATGGATGGTAATTATGAGTCGATTCGTCAATAGGAAAAATACCAGAGGCATCCCCGATACCAATCGCTTTATTGCCAGTTAGCAGCCAGTGAATGTAACCGGCCAAAGTCGTCACAAAATCAATACGAGGCACATGCTCCTCTTTGTTTAAAATCGCTTGATACAAATGGGCGATGCTCCAGCGCTCAGGAATATTGAATTGGAACTTGTTCGTCAGTTCCCTTGCTGCCTCGCTGGTTGTTGCATTGCGCCAAGTCCGGAACGGTACGAGCAATTCACCCGTGCTGTCGAACGCCATATAGCCGTGCATCATTGCGGAAAATCCGATCGAGCCCACGGTCTTAAGGGTGACCTCGTATTTGCGTTCCACTTCTTGCTTCATTTCGCGATAAGCCGTTTGGAGGCCGGTGAGGATATCCTCTTGGCTGTATGTCCAAAATCCGTCTTTCAATTGGTTTTCCCATTCATAGCTTCCTGATGCGATAGTCTCAAAACGATGATCGATCAATACCGCTTTAATCCGCGTAGATCCAAATTCGATCCCCAGCGAAGTTTCTCCCTTAGTTATCGCTTCTTTCAACTCTACATGATTCATGATCACGCATGTCCCCTCTCTGTTCGCGGTTTTTAAACCTGAAGGATGGAAAATAAAGTGAATGTGACACCTCATAATAACGGGTCTATGTTGTTTCGTATAATAGCTGCTCCTAATTAAACGGTTCACCTCTTAAAGAGAGGCGTAACGATTTAATCAAAAGAAGGCGCTTTCCATTAGTGACAGCCTTAGTATATTTTTTGTACGTACATTTGTCAATACAAACAAATAGTTATACTTACAACGGCACGCTCTCCTCTTAATCCTTGGAGTTAGCTTCTTCTTTTCAGACATTTCCCCATGTAAAATCCCAGTAAAAAGCATGGAATTACCTCATTTTTTTCATGAAAAATGGTACTGCATTTTCATTCGCTGCAAATCATGTTAGAATGTGTACGTACAACTTTCTGAACAACGATGAAAGAAGTGGATTGCGTGAAGCCAAAGTATCAGATCATCATTGATGATATAAAAAGCAATATCCTGTCAGGAACGTACAAAGCAGGAGAGCAAATTTCTACAGAATCTGCTTTGCAGAGCAGTTATAATGTTAGCCGCCAGACGGTTCGGAAGGCCATTTTAGAGCTGTCCAATGAAGGGTTCCTAAGAAGCGAAAAAGGATCTGGGACGTATGTCAGCAGCCAATACCGCTCCAGATCGGGCGGGAATGCCGCCAAAAAAACGATAGGCGTCATTACGACCTATATCTCGGATTACATTTTCCCCTCTATTATCCGTGGTATTGAAGGCCGATTGAATGAAGACAACTATTCGTTACTGTTAGCCAGTACAAATAATGATATTATGCAGGAAAAAAAGGCGCTGGAAATGATGCTGTCCTATGGCGTGGACGGTCTCATTATTGAGCCGACCAAAAGCAATTTATACAACCCCAATATTGCTTATTACCTGTCTTTCAAGGAGCAGGAAGTTCCGTTCACCATGATTAACGCCTTCTATGAAGAGCTGGAGGTCCCTTTCTTCTGTTTGGATGACGTGCAGTCCAGCTATCTCGCAACCCGGGAACTGATTGCTAAAGGTCATTCCCAGATTGGCATTATCGCGAAAATGGATGATCTGCAAGGAAAATATCGCATGAAGGGATATATTAAGGCACTTGGGGAAGCCAAACTGCGGTTTCACCCCGAGCAGGTGCTTTCCTTCGACACGGCGACGAAGCCGAACCTCTCCACGAGCTTGGAGGAGTTCCTAAACGACAACAGGGATGTTCTGACTGCGCTTGTTTGCTACAACGACGAGGTAGGGCTGGAAGTTGTGCATGCCTGCAGAAAACTGGGGATATCCATTCCAGATGAACTATCCATCATTGGCCAGGACAATTCGTATATCGCCAAAAATGCGAATATTAAACTGACGACTCTGACGCACCCCCAAGAACAAATGGGACGGGACGCAGCGGACTGGGTCATTAAAAATTTACAAGGAAAAAAAGACCTGCCTACCAACACCTACTACCAACCCGTGTTAGTTGAAGGTGAAACCGTAAAAGAGATTGAAGTGGAGTAATTTTTTGTGATTAGGTTCGACTTAAAGGTTTCGGATCTGTCGGCGAAAAAGAAAAAAGGAGCCGCCGCGGCAAGCTCCTTCGTTGTGCTTATATTGCTGCCGGAAGCACCTCAGGCATCACGTTGTTCATTTTTAGACATCCGTTGGTCCTGCTCATAAATGCTGATGTCTAAATCTAGAACGGCCTACACACGTTTCATCCCCGAATATCGACCATTCAACTATTTCCTCATTTTTCTATCCAGCGTTCATTACCTGATCTATAAATGCCCTTAACTTGCCGCTTCGTGCTTCGAGAGACGTTTCAGCAATTCCTGCAGAGCTGGCATCTGATGGCCGCGACGCTGCCCTTCGGCAAGGGAGCTACGCATCGATTCAACGTCCTGAGCACGAACCTTGCCGCCATGATGGAAGCGGTTGAATGCCTGATAATCTAGCGGCAGCATGTCCCGCTCCATTTTAATGTGCACGTTTGCCGTCATGCGCGGCCCCATAACCAAGGCCATTAATTTGCCCAACAATCCATGCTGCGGCAGTGCCGCTATTTCGCCTTGTGCACGGATGGCAAGCCGCCAAAGCTCCTTGTTCGCCGAAACCGTCGAAAAATCAGACCAGCCCGCAATGTCACACGCTGCATATACAGGAAAGCCAATACTGGAATAAATGTTAAACATCGATGGGCTTACTTGACCACAGCGCGAAATCTTACTGCGGTTGTAAAGCTCAATGAATTGCTTCGCTGCCGCTTTATTGTTGGTCTCGACTTGGAAGCCGACCTTGTTCGTGGGATGCTTGTAACAGACAACAGCCTTTGCTATTTTCGCTGGATCTGTTGGTGCATGTACAGGCAGGTTCGCGCTTCCCTGGTGGCTGAGCATGCCGAGAATTCCTCTTAGCAAGCGATCTTCCGAAATTTGCATGACCTTGATATAGTGCTCGCGAAGGCCAATCCCGAAACCGTTCATAATGACAGTAGCTTTAGAAGCGCGCACGATGTCGCCTAATTTGCTCAACATAGCCATGCCTTCTGCCGTTCGACTGGCATTTCCGTCAAGTGTAATGAAAATAAACTGAAGTGGTGTATCCGCCAGTTCAGCGACATTCTCAATGACGTTGAAGCCGGTAAAATTTTTCAGTGTTGCATCGTCATAGCAATAAAGCTGTTGAGGAGATTGGAATGCCGTTTTCCGTCCTTCTCGCACGAGGAAGGTAATGTTAGCGCCGGACAAACTGAGATGGTAGCCGACAGAGAAGCCTACTGCCCCCGCTCCTACAATGAGAATATTGGGTTTGTTCATGCTAGTTGTCATTTTTATTCACTCTCCAATTATTCGTTGAAATAAATTTATGCCGCAGGAATAAGAGGAACGACTATGTGATTGCCGTTTCGTCCACCCCTATAAAATGAACACCTGTTGATTTAATATCATGGTGATAGTATAATCTCAAAATAGCCGCAAGCTCAATCATCAATATGCGGAATAATGTTATTCATTCAACACTTTCCCTGGCGTTTGTTCGATTAGATACGGAAAGGGACGGATCTTATGGTCGGAGTAAAAAACAATAGAAGAACCAAATATACGACGGAGCTTATTAAGCAGTGTTTTCTTGCTCTATTGGAAACGAGGAAATTGCCGCAAATAACGGTTACCGAAATATGCAAGCAAGCTGACATTAACCGAGGTACCTTCTATTTGCATTACAAAGATCCTTATGAATTATTTGAAGTGATGCAGAAGGAATTTAATCAAGAACTATGGGAGACGCTGCAAAAGGATCAAAGTCCATGCGCGGAAGATGGCTCCTTGATCAAGCTATTGAACATTATCCAAGAGAAGAAAACAATTTTTCGCATCATGATTTCGGATCGAGGAGAAAGCAGCTTTTTATCCGAGGTGCTGGTTGAGGTTCATCAAGATTATTTGCAAAGAAAAGGAGATGACCCAAACCGAAAAGACTCGTCCGCATTGGACTACTCTTTTACTTATATGGTTCATGGCTCAATGGGAGTCATTAATCAATGGCTGGAATCAGATGGCGAGGAAAGCCCGGAAGCGATTGCGCGTATCATTTCTTCTTTCAAACCACAATGAACGGCTCCTTTCCACTTAGATCCATGGCGGAAGAAGCTTTTTATCTGCAATAATATACTATAGGCTTATCCCTTTAAGATGTAGCATATGAGAATAGCTTGAAAGGGGTATTCTCATGGATATGACATCTTTTTTAATTTATTGCGTGATTGCTACTTTTACACCAGGTCCTACTAATATCGTCATATTATCTACCGTGCAAAATTCGGGTGCCAAACTAGCCTTGAAATATACGTATGGAGCAGCGGTTGGTTTTGGACTATTACTCGTTATATCGGCTATGTTGAATACGGCGCTCTTAACGATATTGCCGAAAATTCTATTGGTGATGCAGATAGTGGGAAGCTGTTATATGATCTATCTCGCTTATCAAGTCTACAAAATGGATGCATCAAACCCAGCTGCAAACCATACGGCTACCTTTAAGTCAGGCTTCCTTATGCAGTTTTTAAATCCAAAGGTAGTTCAGGTGTACTTAGATAGAGGTGAATCGAGTGGACAAATTTATTTATAAAAAATCGGCAAATATTACTGCGCTGTCAGCAAGCATGACTGATTTTAAATATAAAAAGCACGCTCATCAGGAATATGCAATAGGTGTAACCTTGCGTGGGATTCAACATTATAACATGGATGGCGGTTTGCAATTATCCTACCAAAACGGCATTATGCTTTTTAATCCAGAGCAGGCGCATGACGGTATGGCCCATGATAAGACAGGCCTCGATTATGTCATGCTGTATATTGAACCGCAATTGCTTCTAGACGTAATTGAGAAAAAGGATAAAAAGCAAAGGATATGCTTCATGCCCATTTTGAACATGTCCTTAAGCTTGACGAGATCTGTGAAGAGCTTCAATTATAACTGCAAGATCGAATATGCCAAGCAATTAATTGAAAAAAATAGCGATGTTTATTCAGCAGTAGCTGAATGCGGTTTTGTTGATTTAACTCATTTAAATAAACATTTTAAAGGCGTATATGGAACAACCGCATTTGAATATATTTCGCAAATAAATGGATGTGCAAAATAAAAGACTGCTCGTTCATCTTCCGTTCACATTGTCGTCATCGCGAGGACATCTTCGTCGTATAAGCTTACATGAGCAGCCTTTAAGGCAGTCTACTATCAAGATAACGACAGGAGAAGATACGATTATGAAAAAATGGCTTAGGGTTTTACTTAAAATATTGGCAGCAATTGTGATAGCAATAGTCGTTTTTATGGCTATTGTGTTTATAGTCAACAAGGTCAGCAGCAAATCTGAGCAAGGCAAAATACATGCCTATGGTCAGCTCGTACCCGTAGACGGGAAAAAGATGAATGTGCTGATTCAAGGGGAAGGCAAAGAAACCATCGTGCTTCTGCCGGGTTATGGAACAGCAGCGCCGGCGCTCGATTTTAAACCGCTAATCGATGAGCTGTCACCCTCTTACAAAGTAGTTGCAGTTGAACCATTTGGTTATGGCTTAAGTGATGGAACCGATAAGGAAAGAACGACAGAAAATATAGTAAATGAACTCCATGAAGCGCTGCAAGCCCTTAACATTGACCGCTATATTCTAATGGGCCACTCGATTGCAGGCATTTACGGTATCGATTATGCAAACAAATATACAAGCGAAGTTACTGCATTTGTGGGCATCGACAGCAGTGTTCCGACACAACCCGGCATGGATGTGAAATTCCCATTAAAAACGTTTGGTTTTCTCAAACAATCCGGTTTGCAACGATTGATCGTGAAAACAGGCAGCGACCCTTATGAAGGACTTCCATATGATGAGGAAACAAAAGAACAGCTGAGCATGCTTTCGCTCAAGAACAGCAATAGTCCCACGATGCTAAATGAAATGAAAAATATTTCTGCTAACTTTAAAGCAGCTGAACATTTAACCTTTCCAAAAGAGCTTCCGATTATTTTCTTTATCCAAGCGAATAATGAAGACATTCCAACCTGGATACCGCTGCATGAAGAGCAAATTAAAGATTCTGTGCATGGAAAAGTGATGACCTTTGAAGGCGGACATTATTTGCACCATACCAGATCCAAAGAAATCGCTGAAAACCTTAAGGCGTTTATGGAAGAAGCAAGGTGAAACGGCCGAAAGCCGTCCCCTGGCGGCGCGCGGCGTTTCAGTCCGACAAGCAGATAAACGCTTTTAGTATTCCCTATGCCATGGCCATATGTGCAAGCTTACTTGCATATGATGCCATGGCATTTTTTTACTTATTCATACTCCGTTCATAATGACGTCACGGTGAGGACATCCCCGTCATATAAGCTTTATTTAGCGGCCCTTAAGGCAGCTGAATACACTGCTGAAGATAGGAGTAGATAAACATGAAACGAACTTCCATTGTCGCTGTCACCCTCGCGCTGAGTATGCTGGCTCCCATGTCTGCAATGGCTGCTGCGAATAGCAACCCACTTGCTTTTGATGCGGCTAAAAAAATAGCGGCTGAGAAAACCAAGCTGCTGACAGAAACCTACAGCATCACAAGCGTCCAATACGCGCTCATCGATGACGGGGAAATTACGATTTCGGGGCATGCAGGAAAAAATGATTTAACGGATTCGATTCCACTTTCCTCAAAAACAATATACGGCATCGGTTCTACAAGCAAAATGTTTCTCACGGCGGCTGTTATGAAGCTTGTAGACGAGGGCAAGGTAGATTTGGATTTGCCCGTTGTGAACTATATCCCTGATTTTAAGATGAAAGACAACCGCTACAAACAGATTACACCACGAATGCTGCTGAATCATTCCTCCGGCTTACTCGGAACGACGGGCAATAATGCAACCTTGTACGGGGATAATGATACTTATGCACATGATACTTTTCTAGAGCAGTTGGCGACCCAAAGCTTAAAGGCAGATCCCGGAGCCTTTTCAGTCTATTGCAACGATGGTTTTACGTTGGCTGAGATTCTGGTAGAAAGAGTTAGCGGCATCGGCTTTACAGCATTTATACACAAATATATTACTGAGCCTCTAGACATGAGCCATACGAAAACACCGCAGGATCTCATTGATCAAGCGGCGCTGGCCGGCAGCTATTCCCCGCTGTACGAGGGACAGCTTCCACAAGAGAATTATAATATTATTGCAACGGGAGGGCTTTACTCCACAGCTGAAGATCTCGCTGCCTTTTCACAAATTTTCACAGGACAGGCTGAAGGCATTCTCTCTGCAAAATCGCTAGAAGCGATGGCACAAGAGGAGTATAAAAGCGGCATGTGGCCGGAGGAAGCCAATCCGTCCTACCTCTCCTACGGGCTAGGCTGGGATAGCGTCCACTTGTTCCCCTTTAACGAATACGGCATTAAGGCCCTTTCCAAAGGTGGCGACACGATTTCGTATCATTCATCCTTAGTCGTGCTCCCGGAATACAAGCTGTCTGCCGCTGTTATCTCTTCAGGTGGTTCAAGCGCATTAGACCAAATGATCGCCAATGAACTGCTGCTTAGCGTCCTTCAGGAGAAGGGTGTTATTAAAGAACGGAAACCGGAGGAGTCGTATGGCGTGCCTATTAAGGCAGACATGCCGCAAGAAATAACACAGTACGCGGGTATTTATGGTAGTGGTTCAAATAAGTTATTGAAGATAGAAGTGAATACTGAGGGCGAAATGGCTGTATCCACGGTTACGGCTCCGAACAATCCTGCCCAAACGTATACGTACACTGCTGACGGTTCTTTTGTAAACGATGAAGGCACAGAGAAATTAAAATTCGTTGAGGAGAAAAATGGGCATGCCTACTTGTGGTCCCGCTCCTATATAGCTGTACCGGGGATAGGACAAACGGCAATCTCCGAGTATAATGCCGAGAAGCTTGAAGACAACCCATTGGCTCAAGACGTAGCTGACGCATGGGAACAGCGTGACGGTCAAAAATATTATTGGGTGAATGGAAAATACACATCAACGTCCTACCTCCATTCAACACCTATCATACCTTTTCAGACCATTAAAGCAGTTCCAGGGTATGTGTTGAATCATAAAATTATTGGAGCAAACAAAGCCGTTAACCAGCTGCAAATCCCTGGCATGGATGGCCGTGACACGATGGAAATCGAATTTTTCAAGAAAAATGGAGTAGAGTATTTGAAGGCAGCAGGCAACCTATACGCCAGTGGGGAGCTTGTAAAACCGCTCTATTCGGGTAAACAATCCTGGGCAACGATCCAAGCGGACGGCGAAGCCAAATGGTATACCGTTTCAGCGAAGGATAAAGGAAAAGTTTTGACGGTTAACATGCCTGCCCACGGCTCCTTTGCCGTCTATAATCAAGCCGGAATATGCATAAACCATACCGTTATCAGTGATAACAATCAGGTCGTATTGCCAGAGAACGGCAGCGTTGTCTTTGCGGGCGAGGTTGGCTCTACGTTTGGCATTTCATTGAAAAAGTAAAAAATAGAGACTTGTCTTCATATATTAAACAACACTAGGGGTCACCTCATTTAAGGTGGCCCCTTTACTCCTTGAATTCGTATTAGAGACGTTGCCCAAAATATTATGAATGAGCAGCATTCTAAAGAAGGGACTGAACAATGCTGACATCCGGAATCTTATACCCGTTTGGAGCTGCTTGAAAAACACGCTCCCAGATGTCCTCCTCTATTGGAGGAAGCTCGTCATATCGCGGGTATACAAATAGAGAAGATAAAAGATTAGAGATTTTATCTACAGGCTGCGCTGGCTGTATGGCTGGATCATGGTCATTTGTGGGCACTACTTGTTGATTTTGTAATACATGGCTTGCCCGTTTCAGTCTGGGGTGACGTTTACGTACCCGCCTTACGATCTTTTTCTTGTAAATCTTCTTTGTTTTCTTCTTATTTTTCTTTTTCGCTTTATTGCTGCCGGTTGTTTTTTTCTTCGATTGGCGCGCCATTTTCTTCTTCCCCTCTGTAGTGGCGTTATTGGGCTTTGCTGCTCAGTCTGCTGTGCGAGCTGTGGTTCGATTTGCGGTTCGATCTGTTGCTCAGCCTGCTGTTGAGCAGGCTGTTCCGTCTGCGGCTCAATCCCCGTATTTTGTTCGGGATGCTTGCTCCTCGCCAACTCATACAGTGCTAACACACGGTTAGTCATCTCAGGCAATGCCCAATGCCGCTCTCCCCATTCTTTTGCCTGACTCGCCATGCTGCTTAACCAGTTTGTATCCTGTAAAGCGGATCTTAAGCATAAATGCAGCTCATTAATATCTCCGGCATGAAATACAAGCCCATTCACGAAATGGGTTACCATTTCCGGTATACCGCCAGCGTCAGAAGCGATGACCGGCTTGCCCGCTATTTGAGCCTCAATAACGGCAAACGGCTGATTATCCTGCATGCTGGGCAAAACGATAAAATCTGCCTGATGAATCAAAGCTGGAACGTCCTCACGGTTTCCTAAAAATATGACGTGGTCGCCCAGACCGTAATCTTTCGTTATATTCATGATTTCATCACGGAGTGAGCCTTCTCCAGCTAACCAGCAAACCCAGTCCGAACGCTCCGCTTTCAGTTTTACTAGTGCATGAATGAGATAAATATGTCCTTTCACAACATCAAAGCGGGCAGGGCATAAAAATACACTTACTCCTTCAGGCTTGACAATCATGGAATCACGCAGCATATTTTGTTGAAATTGTTCTTTATCAAATCCATAGTGGCTTACGATAATATTGGGTTCGGGAACTGCAAAATCCTCAACCATTACTCTTTTTAACCACTCTGAAGGCGATATCGTGACATCACTGACTGTTGCCCCCAGATGCTCACGTAATGCCGAATATTTCCAAAGAGGGGAGTTTGTATCTTGGTCTGTTAACCCCAATGTCTTTAATCTAACGAACCATTCCTTCGTGAGGCATCCGTGAATAGTCGTTACTAAGGGCGTATGAGGAGGCTTCACACGTGACAATGCATGAGCACTCATAATGTCCTGTGCGTGTATTAAGTCATACTCGGCCAAGCCGAAATACATAGCAGCTGCTTCAAAACAGTAACGCTCAACTTCAGAAAATGTAATCCAGGGATCAATTCCGGACAAATGGTGTTCCATGTAGTGGTTCGATTGATGGGCAATCAGTGGTTGCAGCTTGGCTTTATCAATAGCCATTTCTTTGCCTGGAATATAAAACCCCTGCCCATCAGGTGTCGGGGAGAAGATATCAACATGATGCCCCGCGAACTTTAGACCTTTTTCCAGCTGATTTACATATGTGTTTACGCCGCCGGCATGTGGCAGCGACCAACTGCAGGCGATTAATATTCGCATGTGTTCCCTCCGATTGGTCTGTCGTCCAAATATAATATGAGATTTCAAGTGCGTTGTTAACGTACACCAACCTATTTATCCCTCGCATCGATACAGGCAATTATCATATCGTTCTTTCTTTCCAGCCCCTTTAATTCCAACTATTGTTTCCGAAACCCAGCGCCTCTCTCTATTTCTGCTAGACCTCGTGATACTCTACTATTTCCATAAAATTTAGACACTCAACTATAGCGGCTTTCATTCATTCGCGTATCATGCTAGAAGAAGAATGAAAGGAGCTGACAGAATTATGGAGCAGGCCCCTGAGTATAAAATTGGTATTATCGGTCTGGGGTACGTCGGATTGCCACTCGCCAAATTGTTTCTGGAAGGAGGAAACACGGTTTATGGCATTGATGCAGACGAACGAAAAATCAATATGTTGAACAAGCAGCAATCCTACCTGTCTGACTTTAATAGAAAAGACATCCGAAAGCTTTTTAGTAAAAATAGTTTTCATGTAGGTACTGCATTCGATGTCATTGAGAAAGTCGATGTCATAATCCTTTGCGTTCCGACACCGCTTGATGAGCAGCATCAACCTGATTTGAGCTATGTAATAGGCGCAGCACAAAGCTCACTCCCCTATTTGCATAGAGGGCAGCTTATTGTACTGGAAAGCTCTACATTTCCAGGAACAAGCGAGGAACGGCTAAAACCGATGTTGGAGTCAACTGGACTTCTTGTAGGTAAAGACATTTCGCTCGCCTATTCACCAGAGCGAATTGATCCCGGTTCTAAATGGGAGCTGGAACAAATCCCTAAAGTGGTTGGCGGCGTAACTCCATCCTGCACAGCCTATGCGAAGCAAGTATATGGCTCAGTGTTTAATGAAGTGGTCCTCGTGTCATCGCCACGCGTAGCTGAAATGACGAAGCTTCTGGAAAACTGCCAGCGATACTTGAATATTTCATTTATGAACAGTCTGTTGAAGTTAAGCGAGGAGCTGGATATTAATCTCTGGGAAGCCATCGAGGCTGCGGGAACTAAGCCGTTTGGATTTACAAAATATTATCCAGGCCCTGGCGTTGGAGGGCATTGTATTCCGGTTGACCCCCTATATTTGCTCTGGAAGGCGAGAGAACATCATATGGATTTGCCGTTCATTGACCTTTGCCATCAAGTAAACGAGGATATGCCTGGGTATATTGTGGGACGAGTGGCAAAAAGCCTGCAGCCAAAAGCGCTTAACGAATGCAGTGTGCTTGTCATTGGAGTTACGTATAAAAAAGACGTTAACGATATGCGGGAGTCCGTTGCGCTGCCTATTATGGAGCATTTACTGCAAGCGGGCGTCAATCTGGGATACTTTGACCCCTATGTGAAAACTCTGAAAATAGGTGAAACTGTCCTTCATAGTACACCGCTTACTGCCAGAAAAATGAAAAATTATGATTGCACTTTAATTTTAACGGATCATTCTAATATCCCATATGAGCTTCTTGTGGCGCACACGCCCATTGTCATCGATACACGTAACGCCACTGGAAAAATGGCAGATCGAAACAATGTTATTTTACTCTAGGAGGGTATTCCAATGAAGGTAGTAGTAACGGGTGGTGCAGGTTTTATCGGCTCTCATTTAGTAGAGCGTCTGCTGGAAGCGGGCCATACGGTTTGGTCGTTGGATGATTTCTCGACCGGACGGCCGGAGTTTTTATCCCATCTTCAAGCTAATAAACGTCATACGCTCATCCAAGGCTCAGTAACTGACCGAAGGACGCTCAAGAAATTGATGGATAGAGCGGATGTTGTCTTTCATCTTGCTGCTGTATTGGGTGTCAAAAATACAGTAGAGGATCCCCTCAAGGTTATTGAAGGCAACATTGATGGCACGCGCAATGTCCTTGAATTGGCATATCCACGTCATACAAAGGTCATTTTTTCATCAACGTCAGAAATATATGGAAAAAATGAAGTTCTGCCCTTCCACGAAATGTCCGATCGTTTTTATGGTGCCCCCTCTGTCCATCGTTGGTGTTATGCAACAGCAAAATCGCTCGATGAGCATATGTGCTTCGCCTATGCAGCAAAGGGACTCCCTGTCACTGTGCTTCGATATTTCAATGCATATGGACCAAGACAAACGAACTCGCAATATGGCGGGGTAGTCGCAAGATTTATAAAAGCAGCTTTGAAAGGGGAACCGCTAGAGGTTTATGGCGACGGAGCACAGACGCGTTGCTTCACCTATGTGGACGATACGGTTAATGGTACCTTAGCAGCACTTCACGAGAAAGCAAACGGACTCGCCTTTAATATTGGCTCAAATTGCCCTATCACAATCTGGGAGTTGGCGCAGTTGATTATTAGGCTTAGCGGGTCGACCTCTCCGATCTTGCTCAAATCGTATGCCGAAGCTTACGGCTCAGGCTATGAGGATATGCCTGGACGTGAGCCGGATTTGACTCGATCCGAATCATTGCTCGGCTACAAGCCTTCCGTGAATTTAGAAGAGGGGCTTTACAAGACAATCGAATGGTATCGTAATCGGTTATGATATGAATCCTTGCAGCCGAATGGGGAGTGACAGATGAAAATTGGACTTGTTTCCTATTGGTGTATTCCTTATACAGGCGGAGTATCCACTTATGTTTTGGCGCTGCGAAAAGGCCTTGAGGAGAGGGGACATGAAGTTGACATCCTCTCCCATAACCAATCCGGATTACATTATCATATCGTTGATAAAGGCAAATCCATGGATAAGCAAACCTTTTTAACTCCGATTATGAAACAAATTGGGATTCGCTTCAATATGAATTCAAGAAACTACGATGCTTGGCTTGCGGCAATGGAAGGTGAGCGTCTTGCTTTTCGTCAAGCTCTAACAGCATTCACACTAACAAAATACGATGTACTTCATGCACAAGATGTCATTTCTGCGACTGCTGTTTCTGAAATTAAGCCAAAGAACACTCCGCTTGTCGTTACCCTCCACGGCAAGCTGGCAGCCGAATGGAAGCTTCAAGGTGTTATTTCTGACCCCTCCCCGGCAGCAACGTGGGCCAATACACTTGATCAATATGGAAGCAGGGTGGGAGACCGAATCATCGTCCCTTCAGAGTGGCTCAAGCAGCAGTATGAGTCAACTAGCGATTTAGAAAAAGATCCATTTGACGTCATACCATATGGCTTCGATACGTTATCTTTTCTTCGCCAAGCCATAAGTCTGAATGGGGCCATTCCAAAAAACGATTTAAAGCTAATCGTTTGTCCGGCGCGCCTAGACGCGGTTAAAGGCCACGAGGTTTTACTACACGCTCTTGAACTTCTGCGAAAGAGACGGTCAGATTGGGTTTGTTGGCTAGTTGGGGATGGTCCGCTGCGCCCAAGGCTTGACCAACTGACCAATGATTTAAAGCTTCAGCAGCATGTTATGTTTCTGGGACATCGCAACGATATGGCAGCACTTCTAAGTCAGGCTGATATGGTTGTGGCACCAAGTATTCATGACAATTTCCCTTTTGTCATCATGGAGGCACAAGTAGCCGGGAAGCCAATAATTGCGTCGGATGCAGGAGGAATTCCAGAAATGATAGCTGATAGAGAAAGCGGGTTATTATTCACATCCGGTCGTGCAGATTTATTATGTGAACGCATCAATGAACTGCTTGACGATGACAGGCTTCAGAAAAGACTTGCCAATCAAGCCAGATACCACGGGCTTAGGCAATGGTCTTTGGATACAATGACGGAACGAACGCTCCAACTGTACGATGAGGCACTTCAAGCCAAGCAGAGTGGTGGAAAATGAGGATTCTCCTTGCCACGTATTGGAAGCTTCCACATGTTGGCGGTGTATGGGCATATATCCAAGATTTAAAAACTAGTTTGGAGCGTCTAGGCCATGAGGTAGATGTGTTTGCGTTACATCCCGATGAAAAAAGCTACTATATGCTGGGTACAGGGCAGCGAGTACAGAAAAGGTATTTCAAACAGCTCGTCGAGAGAGAAATTAAGGCCGTATATGCTGCACAGCAAATTCCCATCGATCCATGGATCGTCGACCAAGAAATTGAGTTTTGCACCTATGCGCTAGCAGCCTCGTATTTCGGACTGAAAAAATATGATTTGATTCATGCACAGGATGTCATATCCTCCCGGGCGCTATGGCAGATTAAGCCGGAGGGCCTGCCTTTAATAAACACTATTCATGGATGCCTGGCGACCGAATACTGGATTTCGCTTGAAGGAAAAGCACCACCTGAATTCATTTGGAAATATGCTTGCGCAAGAGAATATTACGGAGCTACTTCGAGCGATTTGTCCATCGTGCCGACAAAATGGCTGCAGCAAACACTAGCCAGCTATTTAGTGCCCATCGATCATATGGAAGTTGTACCCTATGGAATGAACGTTGAACATCATTTGCAACGGATGAAAGAGAATACTACCTTAAAGCTCCCGTCCAATCTTAACATTATTGCCTGTCCAGCTAGGCTTGATAAAGTGAAAGGTCATAGCAGCTTGCTCAGTGCTTTATACAAGTTAAAGCAGACCAGGAGCGATTGGATTTGTCTGTTTATTGGTGACGGCTATCTTCGGTCGGAGTTGGAAAATCAGACTGCTCATTTGGGACTGAGTCAACATGTGCTTTTTATTGGCAGCAGAAACGACGTTCCCGCACTGCTGCAGCAATCCGATATTGTTGTACTCCCGAGTCTGCATGATAACCAGCCTTATGCTGTGATGGAAGCGCAAATCTCGCGCAAGCCCCTCGTCGTCTCCAATGCCGGTGGAATTCCGGAAATGGTGCGGCATAACCATACCGGATTGATGGCAAAAGCAGGTGATAGCAATGAACTGTCACGTTACTTGCAAGTACTGCTCGAAAACCAATCGCTTTCACAAAGATTAGCTTATAACGGTTACGAATGGGGGATCAGACAATGGTCGCTTCCGAAGATGGTCGATCGGGTAGTTGACTGTTATGAAATACTTCTAAGTAACCAGCATATACGAAAAGCAAATCATCCTCCGAAATATGCTGGCCATTATGGATCTGGCATATGTGAATTGCTCCGCAATAATCAACGAATGTATATTCCAGCTTCCTTCTCCATCGTGGATGATCACATTGTCGGCTCGATTATTTTTCAAGCGAGATAAGATTAACTAAAAGTATAGAAAGGAAGCTGCAGATGGCCAACATACAAGTAACCCCCTCAGGCCCTCAACAGGAGCCGTCGATTGCGCTCAATTCACTGGATCAAGCAACCGTTATCGTGACGACGAATGACTTGCGTTCGGGAAACAATATGACGACCGTTTACCGCTCAATTAATAGCGGGGCATCGTATACCCAGATGCTGATGTCACCCCCGGTTGGATTCGCAGCCTCCGGTGATGGGGTTGCTGCGTATGGTTATCCCAATTTGTTTCTTGTTGCTGCGACTGCCCTAAATGTTAACCCTGTAGCAGATTCATCCATCATTGTTTACCGATCAACAAACAATGGCGCTTCTTTCTCCACACCCATCATTGTCAATCAAGGGTATAGCACGGCGATCTATAATGATAAACCAGCGATAGCCATTGATACGGCGAATGGGAGTCCTTATGTTGGCCAGGCGTATATTGCATTTACACGCTATTTCAACAATTTCAAAAGCTCCGAAACGTTATTTCAACGATCACTCGATCAAGGTGTGACCTGGTCTGTGCCTATATTGCTAACGAACCAAGTACAAGGTGTAACTAGCTTCGGATCAACCATTGCTATTGGACCGCAAGGCGATATTTATGTGGGGTGGATGCAATATGGGCCAGGAACACCGCAATTTCTTATGCGTCGATCTGTTGATGGCGGGATAACGTTTGGACCCATTATTACGATATCGACCGTTTCGCTCGTTCCGACCCCTCTCCCTGTACCAACCTTTAGCTTTCGCGTCCTGACTATTGCTTATTTAGCGGTCGACATTTCGCCGTTCAATGGCGAAGGAATTGTCTATGCCGTCTGGCAGGATAACCGATCAGGCAATGCACACATCTATATGTCACGATCAACCGACAGAGGCGTTTCCTGGTCGACTCTCCGTCAAGTAGACGATAGCCCTGCCGCATCACAAAACTTTTTGCCCAATTTAACGGTTTCTCGTGATAATGGAGGGGTGCGGGTTATGTATTATACAAACCGTCTCACCACCACGCTGCTCGATGTGTATTTGGCAGAGTCCAACGATGCAGGCTCCACGTTTTTACCTAACCGCCGCATAACAAGCGTCTCCTTCGATCCTAACGCCGATCCGTCGATTGGAGTCCCTACTCCTTCAATTGGGGATTATAACGGCCTCGTCGTAAGAGCCACGGGCACTCCTATTATTGTATGGATGGATACTCGCACAGGGTCCCAAAACATTTTTGAGGATGTGTAAGCGTAAACGGCTGTCGCCGTCCTCTAACGGCAAAGCTTCCGTTTCGAGGGTGAAATATAAGCCCACTATACGGGGGAAACTTATACATGCTTATATTTTAAGAAAGAGTGGTCGGATTTTCATTTTCACGAAAATCCGACCACTTGGTAAATTTCAACTACATCATAAATAAACAATACCATCAAAATGAACGGGTCCGGTTATCGTGGCGGAGTTTTGCCCAATATGCTCTACAGTCAGGGCGTATTGTTGAAAGGTACCGACGATTCCAGCTGTGGCAGCTTCAGTATGCTGAAACGAAGTTGTGAAATCAAGCGGAACCCATGGACCTTCAGATGCTGTTCCCAAAAAAACGGAATCCGTTGTTTGAAATACAACGGTTGCCGGGGCGCTTGTTCCTCCGCGACGAATCCGAAAAAGCAGCTTCGGCACAATATTCAAGAGCAGTAATTGCGCCTCCCATCCGATTGTAGCTTTTAACTCAATACGGTTATTAATATTGTTAATCTGGAGAAAGAGAGACGTCAGCAGCACTTCCGATCCTGGAGAAATGATAAACGGAAGCGAACCTGTTCCAACAGCAACCTCTTGAAACTGATAATCTACTATTGTAACGGTCATAGCGATCACCTCCTTTCTAGTAACGCGTTCTATATATTAGATTCATAGATAGGGTTTGATGCAATGTACAGATGTACCAGGAGAAATAGCTGATATTTTCAAAGAGAGAAAGCCGTGAGAAAAGAGACTAGACTGGTAATGGAGGGAAATTAGATGGATGACGAAATCGCAAAGATGGAACGGATGTATGCTACCTCCATTCATGATGTCATGATGGATCATCATTACCGCTATCATTTTGCAACGCGCTTTATCCGCCCTGGAGATTTCATACTAGATGCAGCATGCGGCTCGGGATATGGCACTCATTATATAGCCATTCATTCCCCAAGTGCATTAGTCGTAGGGGTTGATCGCTCGGAGCATGCATTAAATTGGGCCATTGATCATTTTTCAGGTGACAATACGGTTTATGTAAAAACGGACTTGTCCGAATCGTTTCGTGATGAGCTTCCTATCCAAACGTTCGATGTTATTACCTGTTTCGAAACCGTGGAGCATATAAAGGATGATCGGACCTTTATTCAAAAGCTTTATGAATCGCTCCATACAAACGGTATTCTTCTCATCTCGGCCCCTAACGAAGAGATTATCCCCCATTTGAAAAACCCTTATTTTCTTAACGGGGTGAATCCTCACCATTATCGGCATTACCGGCCAGATGAATTGCGTAAGCTGCTAACGGATTGCGGTTTTACAATCGAACAGGTGCTGACACAGGATAATGCGACGTATGAGCTAGTTTATGGGCGGGAAGATGGGTTTGCGAATGTGCTTGTAGCCATAAAATAATGCATAATAGTAAAGCCGATATATGTCATGTTTTTGAATGACATATATCGGCTTTTGGCTTATACCTATCCTTCAACGATATTGCTGATAGCTTTGCGTTAATCCTTCAAACAGGCTGCTCATTGGCCGCCATCCTAGCACTCGTTCAGCTTTTGAGTTATCTAGACAGCTATCCATAATATCACCCGGCCGTTCGGTGCCATACGTAATCTGGGCGTCCTGGCCATGAATCATTTTCATCATGTGTATGAGGTTGTTTATAGAAGTCCGCAAACCCGTGCTTATATTAATCGTCTCTTGCTCTCCTTGGTGAATGGCCGCCATGTTTGCCTTAACAACATCCTGTACATAAATAAAATCTCGAGTCTGATCGCCGCTGCCGTGAACAAGTACAGGAAGTCCTTTATTTAATTTATTTAGAAATATGGCGACAACACCACCTTCTCCTGTATAGCTCTGTCGTGGGCCATACACGTTGCTATAACGCAAGATGGTATAGTTAATGCCGTACATTCTATGAAACAATCGAATATAGCTTTCGCTAGCATGTTTGGAAAGCCCATAATAGGAAATTGGGGCGGGAATAGCTTCTTCTTCATGGCGTTCGTTATTGGAGTCTCCGTATGTGGCAGAAGTAGAAGAGAAAATAATCTTACTTACTTTAGCTTGTTCGCAAGCTTTTAAGAGCCGGATTGTTCCGACAATATTAACAGTAGAGTCAAAAGCGGGGTCAGCCATTGAACGCTGGACATCGACTTGAGCAGCTAGGTGAAAGACAACATCAGGCCGAACATGTTCAATAATTTTAGAACAGGCATCACTGTTAATATCCTCAACATGCAGGATAGCGGCAGGATGCACGTGATTCTTTGATCCCGTTGATAGATTATCAATGACATGTACCACAGCACCGCTTTGGATAAGCATATCCGTTAGGTGGGAACCAATAAACCCCGCACCCCCGGTAACCAACGCTTTCATAACTCCACTCCTCATTAAACGATATACTTCATAGTACGCATATCAATGGAATTGGAAATGTGCATATATCTCATCAGCTATAGCCAATTTATTCGTTTGTAGACACTAACGATTACAACATGCTAAAATCATCATGTGATGAATTATTGTTTTGAAGAAAGTAGGCCGACAAAATGAAAGAGACGAAGCGCCGCCCGGGGCGTCCATCCAAGGATGAACCATTCCAGAAAGAGCAGATATTGACTCATGCCCTTATTGAATTTGCTAAGCATGGTTATGAGGGGGCAAGTCTTAGAAAAATGGCAAACTTATCGAATGTGGATGTCGCCCTGCTATCCTACCATTTCGGGTCAAAGCTTGGTTTATGGACTTCGGTGGTCGATTATTTAACTGAACGGATCACGCTTCAAACCGTACCCTTTAAAAATAATTATAGGCATATGAAGCTAGAGGCTGCTTGCCTTGCTCTTGTCGACAACATTGTAGATTTTTGCTTTGAATTTCCTTTCCACATGATGTTTGTGACGAACGAGTTGTCCCACCCGAGTGAACGCTCCACCTATCTAATGGATAAAATGCTCCTGCCGACTTACCGGCATCTCGTGCCTTTTATTAAGGATTGTATGGAGGCTGGCGTTATCAAGAAACAGGAGCCTACTCTCTATTATTTAATGCTTGTGAACTCCGTTTCCCTTCTTGGAACGATTCCTAATTTTGTAAATGAGTTCAAAGAAGACGTTACGGCAAACAGCGATCTTAAAGGCGAAATGAAGCAATCCGTTTTGGCTAATTTTTTTCAAATAGCCGTCGATTAAAAAGGGAATAATAAAAAAGGGAAACCATTTTGCTGGAAAAATGGCTCCTCTTCTTATGATTATAATTCATCGATTGTTGAATTAATTCCATTCAAATTAGACTTGAAAGGTGTGGAACAAATGAAACGAAACAAGCATGAACATGAAGAAGAGCATGTGGATGAGTCCTGGCTGCTGCCCTATTCGGACTTAATGACTTTACTAGTCGCTTTATTTATCGTGCTTTATGCCATGAGCAGCGCTGATGCTGCAAAGTTTGAACAGATGTCGCAAGCTTTTCGAATGGCCTTTAATAGCGGTACTGGCGTACTCGAAGGGCAGCCTGCATTAGAGAATCCTGTCATTGCAAAATCAGATAAGGGAAACGTGCAGGAAACGCCGGATACCGCGCAAGCACAAGAAATAAACGAATTAGAACATATACAATCGCAGGTGAACCAATATATTTCCGAGCACCAGCTCACCGCAAAGCTAGAAACCCAAATGACGGATGAAGGGCTGCTCATTACGATCAAGGATGATGTTTTATTTGCTTCCGGCAGTGCCAAGGTCCAAAGCTCCAATATCAGCATCGTCAAAGATATATCACAGCTTCTGGTCATGGACCCTATACATAATGTAATCATTAGCGGACATACCGACAATGTCCCGATTGGCATGACTGAATTTGATTCCAATTGGCATCTTAGCGCCATGCGAGCACTCAATTTTCTAAATTTATTGCTGCAAAACAAGGAGCTCGATCCCCGGAACTTCAGCTCCAAAGGCTTTGGCGAATATAAGCCCATTGACAGCAATGCTACAGAGGCGGGCCGGCAGCGCAACAGACGTGTTGAGATTTTAGTGCAGTCTAATACGATTCAGATGAATTAACCTTCAGGATGCGTCACCAAATCAATGACCGTTTAATGCTGCGCCGATGCTTTCTTGGAGCCGAAGATTATAAAACTAATCGCGGCCAAAACCCACACGCCAAGGCCACCATAGAGCATCACCAAGCCAAAGCCGTGCACAAGTGCTGCATGGACCACTGCTCCGGACGCGTCCAGAGCAGTTAGCTCTGGCAAACCCTGCTTGAGAGATGCAAAGTTTCCGGCGGCTATTTTCTCGGCTAAATCCCGTAATTGCGTTGTATTGAGATTCCCAAGAAGGGTTCCCTTCAAATAAGACCGTATCCCTTCCTGTAAAATGAATCCCATCACGGCGATATTGATGGCTAGACTGATTAATCTCGCACTCATGTCTATACCTGAAGCCATGCCTGCACGGGTAATCGGAACGGAGCCAGTCGTCGTGTTGGTCACAGGCGTATTGGTCAAGCCCAGCCCAATCCCAGCCAACAGAGAGCCTGGAAGCATGGTCAGCCAGCTGGCGTGATCGCCTCCACTGCCATATTTCATCAAAATAAAGCCCAGCCCAATGATGAACAGACCCAATGGGATAACTATACGAGGCTGATAGCGAAGCGAAAGGCGCTCTGCCAAGGGCGGGATCACCAGAGTGGGAAGAGCATACGCCAAGAGGGATAACCCGGCGGCTACAATGCCATAGCCAAGGCCGCTCTGAAAATAGATTGGCAGATAGATCATGAACGGCCAGAAGCTAAAATTCATGCCGATGGATCCAAGGAGAGCACCGGAAAAATTACGTATCTTAAATACGGAAAAGTCGAACATCGGATGAGCGCTGAGCTTTTCCGCAAAAAGAAAAACGATAAAGCTTGTTGCCGCTGCAGCAAGGATGATGATGGAGGTTAGACTGGTAAAGCCTAGTTCAGATCCTTGTGTGATAAAATAGGCAAGGCCAAAAACCGCGAGCGAAAGCGTGACGATGCCGATCATGTCCAGCTTTTTCGCTTGCGGATCACGCGACTCCTCGACACCGCCAAAGACAAGAATCAAAGTGAGAATGGTCAGCGGGACGTGGACTAGGAAAACCCAATGCCAGTTCAATACGACCACAATCATCCCTCCGATGATGGGTCCAAAGCCGAGGCCGATCCCAAACACGATCCCCCATGCTCCAAAAGCTTTGCTGCGTTCTCGTCCTTCCTGAAACCGATGCGAAAGAATGGCTATCTGGCAAATCTGCATCGCGCCAGCACCCACACCTTGAAGAAACCGACTGACGATTAGAACCGATGTGCTCTGGGCCAAGCCACAAACCAAGGAGGTAATGCCGAACAAGACGAGGCTGATAATAAAAATGCGCTTCCTTCCATAACGGTCAGCCAGCGTTCCCACAGCCATCAGAACCGTCGCACATGCAATAGTATAGGCATTCATGATCCATTGCATATCCTTAAGATTGCCATGCAATACCTTTTCGAGGGTCGGCAGTATCACTGGCACACTGGAAATTTCGAGGCCGAACATTAGCGCGGACAAACATATCGCGGACAATGCGATAATATTTTTACTGGAATGGGAAAGAGTCATTGAAAGCACCCTCCAAATAAATCGTATTTACTCATTGCTTGCCATCCTCTCCAACTTCTCATATGTGAATCACCTTACTCCCGTGTGACTTATTATATAATTTAAATTCTTTATTTTACATACTAGATCAAATCAAATATGATGAATACACAAATGAATATAAGCTGTTTTATTTAAAACGCCTTAAATTTAAAGGAGTGTATTCTAAGTGGATCATACAGACAAGCAAATCCTCTTCTATCTTCAAAACCAGGCAAGGATTTCTATGACTGAGCTGGGTAAAAGCGTGGGGTTGTCCCAGCCTGCTGTAACGGAACGAGTGAAGAGAATGGAAGAAAAGGGGATAATCGAAGAGTACCGCACCGTCATTTCTCCCGAAAAAATTGGTAAGCATACGGCAGCCTATATGTTATTTCGGACTAAGGACTGCTTGGCGTTTCTTGATTTTATCCATGCATCTCCCCATGTTGCTGAGTGCCACCGCATAAGCGGAGAACATAGTTATTTATTAAAAGTAGTGACGGACTCCACACGTACGCTAGAAGAGTTTGGCAATCAGTGCGATAAATATGGAACCTATACCATACTAATTGTCATGTCTTCACCGATCGATCATAGTCTTCTCATTCGTTCTCTCGAAGAAGCAAATGGAGTTTCCTAATGGGGAAAGTAAAATAGTGCGCTTCTTCTACGGATAAACATGCAAGTCACCACGCGTATCAATTGCTGGCTAAAGCCTTTCTTCAGTAAATGGCGGAAAATGCAGCGGTGTATGCTTCAAGTTCCGCTTGGGCTGGGATAAAATTCAATCCAACTTCTCATACTACACTTTGAAAAGATGGAGGTGAATATCATGCCCAAAAATAGCGCCGATCCCAAAATGGACCGCTCTAATAATCGTGCAGATAAGAAAAACAATCAACAAAACGACGATCACTTAACGGAAGAAGCTCAGACGTTGACTAGCAACAAAGCTGCCGATTTTGCCCCAAGCTTGAATGGCATTTCCAAAAATGAAATTTAACTAGCAGCCTAGCTGCTTTAACGTCGCTGCATGGCGAAGGTTTTACTTTCTGCACAACGCCTCGACTTGGCGGACTCAGCAGCCGCTATTTTCACCGAATCACGGGTTAAGCCATAGTCTGCGGACTCAGGAGACGCTAATGCGCGGTAAACGGCCATTGGGACGGGATAACGAGAGCCATAACGGCCTTCCTGTCCGCTTACGGCCTGAAATCGAAGCAAAAGCCAGAATAGCGGAACGCCAGTCCGCCAAAAAGGAGTAAAGCAGCCTCAATGGGGCTGCTTTACTCCTTTTAATTTCCCAGAATCGCGCCTAACCTAGCTTTCTTTGAATGGCTATTTTTTGATACTGTCATACACAGCTTCACAAAGGTCGACCGTAAACTGGCCCGACATGCCTTCCAGTGCAGTATTGGTAAACGCCACGACGCTGAGCCGCTGCTCTGGATCGACAAACCATGAATGTCCGTAGGTTCCGCCCATACGCCATGTGCCCGGTGATTCCGGTGTATTTGCCGCAATGGGATCCTTGAGCACCGTGATGCCTAAACCGAATCCTCGCCCTGGCCAATAAGCCATCGGCAAATCTCCAATCTGGTTGGTAGTCAGCTCATGAACTAGAGCCTCCGGCAGCAGAGGCGCTCCTCCTTTACGCAAAGCTTCCAGCAGCTGCATAAAGTCCTCGGCGCTGCCGACCATACCGGCTCCTCCCGAAGGGTAGGCCGTACCGTCAAGTGCACGGCCTGGAGCAAGCCGGAAGCCTGCCGTGCCTTCCAAAAAGCCGATTTTATCAGGATTCAGTATTGGCCTCGGCTCTGGACTATCATTGGTATATGCAATAGCCAGTCTGTCTGGGTCCACTGCAATAAAATCGGTGTCGCTCATGCCAATCGGCTTTGTCACTAGGGAATGCACGGCCTCGCTGAGCGTTGTTTCCGTTACCTTTGCAATGACTGCTCCGAGCACATCTGTCGCGATGGAATATTTCCACTCGGCACCTGGCGTATAGAGTAGCGGAACAGAGGCAATACGCTGCAGATTTTCTTCCAACGTAATACCCGACTGATCCATGCCATCTGATATCCCGGCTTGTTGATAGGGACCATTTTCTTCTTGAAAGAAGCGGTAAGTCAGACCTGCGGTATGCGTCATCAAATGTCGAATCGTCAAAGCAGCTATCTCTCCGCTTTGTAATCGCGGCCGGAACTCGGGAAGCCAACGATCAACGCGGTCATCCAACTGCAGGCGACCTTGCCCCACCAGCACTAGGGCGGCCGTTGAAACGATAGGTTTAGAAACGGAAGCGAGGCGGAACAAAGCATCTTCTTGCATGGGCCGGTCCATCTCGCGGTCGGCAAAGCCAGCAGCGCGGCTGTACACCATTTTTCCATCTATCGCCACTTTAATGACAGCACCGACCAAACGCTTGTCAGCAATCGTCTGATCAATTACCTCATCCATTCGGCCGGGTAGAAATTCTGGGCTAACTTTGCTTGAATCCATCTTATTCAACAGTCTTCATCCTTTCGAATAGTTAAAGCCTTTAGACTTTACTATTGTTAGTTAATTATATTAAATAAGTATTTTCGTTTATATAAGGCAATTAAGTTAAATCGGTCTTGCAGCAATCAAAATGAAGACAGTTTGCATGGAAAACCTTAAATTTAAAAGAGCCGGTTTCAATAAAATATTAGCTCAGTGTCAGAACCACAGCTAAACAAGACATTATTATGCAAAACCCATAATCCCATATGATTTTCGCAAAAAGACAGCTTTTTAATACGGCTGCGATACGTTATGATAAGCTTGCTTAGTTATTAAACATCTTTAAAAAGTATGATAGCGAGTAAGGGGAGCTTCTAATGAATGAACAATTAAGCGCAAGACAGATTGAATTATGGCGTAATGCCATCTATGTGATTTTCACTTTATGCGGCTTTGCCACGGCATCCTGGATCTCCCGTACGCCCGCCATTCGCGATACACTCGGCGCTTCGACTGGCCAGATGGGCTGGATTATTTTCGGGCTGTCTGTTGGCTCAATCCTCGGCCTGCTTGGGGCAGGGCATTTTATTGCCAGCAAGGGCGGACGTTTCGTCATGATGAACGGGATGCTCATTGCTGCAGGAGGCCTCGCAATCATTGCTCTTGGCAGCTCCTTTTTCACCTATGCTCCTGTTGTGTTCGTGGGGTTAGCAATCTTCGGATTTGGCTTTGGCATTTGTGATGTGGCAATGAATGTTGAGGGCACCATGCTGGAGCGCGCAATGAAAAAGTCTTTGCTGACCGGCTTTCATGCTGCCTTCAGCTTAGGAACCTTTATCGGCGCTGTCGTGGGCTGGTTAGCAACGAAGTCTCATGTGTCCGTCATCATGCATTTGGGTATTGTTCTTATTTTATTAGTTGTGCTCATCGTCTATTTGTCCCGATTCGTGCCTAAAGGAACAGGACAAGAAAGTAAAACAGACAAGAATGCTCCTACGCTAACGACTAAAGAGCGCCTTGCCATCTGGAAAGAGCCGCGCACCCTACTGCTCGGCATTATTATTTTGGGTATGACCTTCGCCGAAGGCTCAGCCAATGACTGGCTTCCTTTAATTATGGTCGATGGCTATGATACTTCTGCTTCAACAGGTTCGTTCGTCTATGGCATATTTGTAGCAGCAATGACGATCGTTCGGGCAACTGGCGGCATGCTGCTCGATAAATTCGGCCGAGTAGCTGTGCTGCGAGCGTCTGCTGTATCCGCTATTGCCGGCCTGCTCATCGTGATCTTGGGTCACAATTACATCATCGCTTCTATCGGCGTTGTATTGTGGGGCTTTGGCGCAGCCTTCGGCTTCCCTGTCGCTTTGTCCGCCGCTGGCGACAATCCGCATGGTGTAGCTGCACGGGTCGGAGCTGTAGCAACAGCCGGATATTTGGCTTTCCTTGTTGGGCCGCCGCTGCTTGGCATGATTGGCAACTCAATTGGCTTGCGAATGGCCTTAATCGTCGTCCTTGTCGGCATTGTATTCGCAGGGCTGACGTCTCATGCCGCGAGACCTCTTGGCGAGAAGGATCAGGCAAAGACCAAGTAGGTCTCACATTTTATAACCGTCAGGAGGGTGGAAAAAATAAAGCTTCCATTTGTGAATCCTAAATTAATGGGCGAAATGATCCGGCAGCAAATTCGCAGCGCGCTCTATTATGAGCAGGAGTCGACCAAGGTCGAAATCGCTCAAATAACAGGGCTGACCTTCCCGACCGTGAGCAAAGCGATTGAGGAAATGAAGGCGGATGGCGAGGTTTTGCTGTCGGGGCTGCGGGAATCCAGCGGAGGTCGAAGGCCGCAAATTTATATGCTGAATGCAGCGCATATGTCGGGCTTAGCTGTGTATTTGGAAAAGGACTGCACCATTTATACCTTGCTGAATTATGTCGGAGAGATCCTTCTGCAAGACAGGCTGCCCGGTGTTTTGGATGAAGGGCCGGAAGCGCTGGACCGTCAAATGAAGGTTTATTTGGAGCGATATCCGCTCATTCGCGCATTAACCTTCGGCGTTCCTGCGAGCGTGACGAACGGCCAGGTTTTTCATATTCCCAGCTACGAGAAATTTAACGGCTATGATTTGAAGGCCGCTTACGAGAGCCGCTATCCGCTTCAGGTCCAGATTGAAAATGATATGAACGCCACGGTACTCGGCTATCATGACCAACTGGATAACAACAAAAGTTTATCGCTTGTTTATCTGTATTTCGGCATGAATGGCCCCGGTGCTGGCATTATGGTCAATGGAAAGCTCGTCAGAGGGAACACCTTTTTTGCTGGCGAGGTTTTTTATTTGCCCCTTGGGCAGCAGAACTTTGGCGAGGTCATTCAAGAGCTTACCGATCGTTCCAACGAAAAACGCGATGATGCCAAGCTGATTGATGCCATGAGCCGCTTGGTTGCGATTTTCACGGCAACGCTGAACCCGGATATTTTTATTTTTTGCAGCATCAATCTGTCTGAGCAGGAGCTGGAGGAGGTAAGAAGCCGCAGCGCTATTTATGTGCCAGAGGCTCATTTACCCGCACTTATCATTCGAGATTGGCAGCAGGACTACATTCATGGATTAAAGCAAATGACAATCCGTACGATGCTGGGCACGGGAGTCGAATAACGTTCGTTTCAGGGTTATATGCGGCTTGCAGTAGCCGCTATCGCTATCTGCATAGAAAAAACCGCATGGCAGCAGCCGTGCGGTTTCCTTCTATTTTCACGCCCTATTTACATGCCCTTTTTACACGCCCCATTGTCTGGCTATGCCCTTACTTCCAACACCTACAGCGCTGCAAGCTCCTCAAGCACCTGGTCAATCGTCTCCTTGGAAATACGGAACATGCCATTGTCGCAGATTTGCTGAAGAGAGAACGGCTTAGCAATGTTTGCCTGTGCGCCGCTGAACAGATTTGGCATATGCCGGCTCACAATGGCAATCGCCCGCTCATCCATCCATATTTCACTCATCTTCGTCTTGGCACTGTACTGCGAGCGGAACAGGCCTTCACTCTCATAGGCAAACTGGTACGTACCCGAGCCGGCACGGATGATCAAGCCAGCTGCGGTTTCCTCCACCGATGCGATGCCCGCTTTATTTTCAAGCGAAGTCCCGCCTTCTGTCGTGCCAGCGAGCGTCGCTCCCCGCAAAATAATATCTGCTGTCGTATTCGCTGGAATGACAACTTGAAGCTCAATACGGCTGCCTTCTACACGCCAGCCCGACTCGATCCGTCCGTATACGGAGTCGTAGGAGGCTTTAGCATAAGTCAGCATGGTCGATCCGAACAACGGCTCGATTCGAATATGCTTGAAGGCAGGCTGCGAAGGGTCCATGTCTAGCCCAGCCACCTTGCGGTACATCCAATCGCCGATCGCCCCATAGGAATAATGGTTGAACGAGTTCATGTCGTCGCTCCAGAACGAGCCGTCCGGCTTAATGCTGTCCCAATGCTCCCAAATCGTCGTTGCGCCTTTCGATACCGAATACAGCCAGCCCGGATAGCTCTCTTGCAGCAGCAGGCGAACCGCCGTCGTATGATAGCCGCTGTTCGACAGGGCAAAACATAAATACGGCGTGCCCACAAAGCCGGTCGTCAGGTGGTAGTCATTTTCGACGATGAGGTTGTTTAGATCCTCCGCTACCCGATCCTTCACGCTTTCATCCACCAGGTCGAACATAAGCGCCAAAATATGCGCGGTTTGCGTCGGCGAAGCGATCCGTCCCCTCTTGGTCATAAACTCGTCGCGGAACGCGGAAATTACGCGGGTGTGCAGCTCGTCATAGCGCTCGGCGTCCTCGTCATGGCCGAGCACCTTCGCTGCATCGCGAACAATGCGCGTGGAGTAGGCATAATAGGCTGTTGCAATCAATGCCGTTGGCGTCGCGCCAATATAGCTGTTCTCCTTCGCATCGAGCGCAAGCCAATCCCCGAAATGAAAGCCGCTATTCCACAAATACTCTTCGCTGCCCTGTGCCCGAATGTACTCCACCCATTGCTTCATGCTTTCATACTGCTCGGAGAGCAGCCGCTCATCGCCATAATATTGATAAACCGTCCATGGGCAAATAACCGCAGCGTCTCCCCATGCCGCCGAATTGGCTCCGCCTACAATATCAGGAATAACGAAAGGAATGCCGCCATCCTCATGCTGCTCCGCCTTCAGGTCATGCAGCCATTTTGCAAAAAACGGCGCGCCTTGGAAGTTGAATAAAGCGGTGCTGATAAATACTTGCGCGTCGCCCGTCCAGCCGAGCCGTTCATCGCGCTGCGGGCAATCCGTCGGCACGTCGAGGAAGTTGCCGCGCTGTCCCCAGCGTATATTTTGCTGGAGCTTGTTGATTCGCTCGTCTGAGCATTCGAATTCACCAGTTGAAGGCATATCGGAGTGCATAACCTCGCCTTGGAATGCATCTGCCGGCAACGCAGCGCCTGCTTCCTGCCCGGGGAAGCCCTGCACCAGCACATAGCGGAAGCCCATAAAGGTAAAATGGGGCGCATAGCTTTCTATGCCGTCGCCTTTCGCGATATAGGTCAGCGTCTGTTTCGCAGGACGCAGGTTGCCAAAATAAATATTGCCGTCCTTGTCCAGCACCTCCGCATGGCGCAAAACGATTTGCGTTCCTTCCGGCGCCTCGACGGTAAATCTCATGCGTCCAACGATATTTTGCCCTAGATCCAGCACATGATCGCCTGCCGGTGTAATAAACGAGGAGATCGGCTTGATGATTTCGGTGACGTTCGTCGGCCAGTTTTCTTGTGCTACTAGCTGACTGTATGGCAGATCCAGCACTTGCACACCCGACCATCCGCCAGCTGCCTGCTTATCATCGCTATGAGCTTCCGATCCGTTCACTCCACCATCTGCTTCGCTCCAGCCCTCGATTTCCAAGCGCGCATCATACGTTTCACCGTGATAGATATTCGCGTATTGAATCGCGCCAAGCGCCGCCTGCCATGAGCTGTCCGTCGCTACGACCTCTTCCGTGCCATCCGCATAACGGATATGCAGCTCCAGCAGCGCGGCACGATTGTCGCCGTACATATAATTTTTGTCATCAAAGCCCAGTCCGCCGCGGTACCAGCCGTCGCCCAGCATAAAGCCAATGCCATTTGCGCCTTCTTTCAGCTCCGCCGTCACATCATAGGTCTGATATTGCACACGGCTGTGATAGCTGGTCCAGCCTGGAGCGAGCAAATCATCCGACACCTTGCCGCCGTTCAGGTACAGCTCATACACGCCAAGCGCGGTCGCATACACTCGGGCGGACGAAATGCCCCCCGCTTTCACCTGAAAGGTCTGGCGCAGCAAATAGGCTGGGGCCGCATCTGCCGCAATAGCTGACGTATCTGGCGTAATCCATTTTGCCTGCCAGTCCGCCCCGCCAGCAAGGGCCAGCTCGAAGGTGCCCTCCTCGCTCCAAGGCGACTCTTCTCCTGCCGTATCCCATACTCTAACCCGGAAGCGATAAGCAGTACGGGCTGCAAGCGCAGGACCGCCATATACAATATGAAGCGATTGCTCCTGTTCGATCCGCCCCGTATCCCAAAGGCTTGTCTCAAAGCCGCTTGATGCCTCGGCTACTTGCAGCTGATAAGCGGCCTGGCGGACTCCTCTGCGTTCTGCTGCTTCCAGCATCCAGCTGAATCGCGGCTTTGTGAGGTCTGTGCCAAGCAGAGCACCTCTATATTCACAGCTTGCGGAATGAACATTTAACATGCAGCTATCCCCTTTTTACTGGATTTATGAATGAGACACTAACCTTTAACCGAACCAGCTGTCATGCCCGCTACAATACGCTTGTTAAAAATAATAAACAGCAGCAGCGGCGGAATCGTAATCAGCAATATGTTCGTGAACAGCAGATTGTATTGCGTCACATACTGGCTCTGGAAGTTATAGAGCGTCAGCTGCACCGTGACATTGTCCGAGCCCGGCAGAAAATAAAGCGGGTTCGTGAAATCATTGAAGATGGTAACCGAGGACAATACGACTACCGTTGCCGTTACAGGCTGGAGCAGCGGCAAAATAATACCAAAGAACAGCCGAAGGCCGCCAGCGCCGTCAATAACGGCCGCCTCATCCACTTCACGCGGAATGCCGCTCATGAAGCCTTTATAAAGCAGAACTGCGAATGGAAAGCCCAGCGCGACTTCGATCAATATAAGACCGATCAGTGTTTTGAACAGGCCAATCCCGTCCATGACCCAGATCGTCGGCACGATGGCCGGCGGAATGATAAGCCCGGCAAGAATCAAGAAGTTGAACAGTGGCGACAGCTTTCCTGTTCGGCGCTGCAGCACATAGCCTGCCATCGCGCACAGTACGATCAAAATAGCGATGGAGGCCACCGTCAGCACCGTACTGTTGATGAAGGCGCGAATCAGCATAAAATCGCGGGCCACAACGACGGTTTTAATATTTTCCCAATATTGGCTATTGGAGGCCCATGACATCGTGAGCAGCGAAGACTCTTTCGCGTCCTTGCCCGAATTGACCAGTATGAAGTAGAACGGAATCCAGAACACGACAATCGTAAACAAGACGGCACCAATCTCAAAGCCCCATTGTCTGATCTTTCTCACAGGTCTACCTCCTTGCGGTTCAAATACGTATAGAGCGGGAAGGCAAGCGCTGTCACAACGAGGAACAAAATCACATTGCCCGCAGTAGCGAGGCCATAGAAGCCGCCTTGATATTGCTTGTAAATGATCGACGCAATCAAGTCGGTCGTGAAGCCCGGGCCGCCCTTGGTCATCGCCCATACCAGATCGAAGGAGCGCAGACCGCCGATGAAGGCCAAAATAATAACGGAGTTCGTAGCTGGACGGCTCAGCGGCACAATAATGTTCCAGAACTTATGCCAGTTGTTGCCGCCGTCGATTTGCAAGGCTTCATAATATTCCGCGGGGATCGACAAAATCCCGGCAATGTAAATGACAGTCGCGAAGCCTAAGCCTTTCCACACATCGACCATGGCGACCGACAGCAGCGCGATTCTCGTATCACCGAGCCAATCCGGACCTTCAATGCCGATGGCGGCAAGCGCTGTATTAATGACGCCTTGCGTCGGGTGCATCATCATGCTGAAGGCAATACCGACAGCAATCGTGCTCACCAAGGTAGGGAAAAATATGACAGACCGCAAGTAGCTTTTGGTCCGAATTTTCGAGGTTAGCAATACGCCTAGCAGCAGTCCCAGTGCAACCTTGAGCGTACAGGTAACGACCGCATAGATCAGTGTATTTTTAAAACCAATGCTTAAGGACTGCTCCTGAAAAAATGTAATAAAATTTTCAAACCCGATAAACTCCCAATCCGACAGCGTCCATCTCGTCATACTGAAGAAGAAGGACATAATCGTCGGCAGGATGAAAATAATAAAATAAATAATGGCTGCTGGCAGCAGGAACCAATAGGAGTAGGTTCGTTTAAATATATTGTTCATCGTTATCACTCCTACACAGTCAAGCGTATATTTTGAAGTAAAGCGGCCCTGCAAGCAGGGCCGAGCTTATCTATCTATTTTTTACTACTACTTAAGTTGAAAATTACCAGCCCGCCAGTCCAAGCTGTTTCGCTTGCTTCTCCACATCTTTATCGTAAGCAGCCGCGCCTTCCGCTGCCTTCTTAATGCCTGCGCCAACCTCAACGGTAATTTGCTCCAGGCTTGGTCCTTTAACTGGGGAAACGAACTCCAGCGCTGGCGCCGTTTTGCCCGATTCGAAATACGGCAGCATGTCTTTCACCAGCGTAGGCACATCGTCCGGAATCGTCGCATCCTTGATCAGATACGGGCCGGTTGGCTTCGAGACAGCTGCCGCAACCTGTGTCCCTTCTACAGAAGCGATGAAGGCCACAAATTGCTTGGCTGCCTCTACATTTTTAGTTTCCTTATAAATGTAACTCGCCCCTGGCATCCAGATGCTCAAACCGTTTTTCGAGGCATCGTCGCCAGGCTGGGCGAAAAAGCCGATATTTTCGATTTCATCCGGGAAGTTCTGCACAAGCGATGGTGATGCGAACGATAGCATTGGATAATGTGCGCCCTTGCCATCGGCAAGCATTTTGAGGCCCGCATCATAGGTTGTCGCCAGCATATCCTTGTTCATAAAGCCTTTATCATACAGCTCCTGCAGCTTCTCGAAGCCTCTCAGCGCTGCAGGCGTGCCTGCAAAAGTTGCCTTATGAGCGGTAAAATCTTCCGCAAATGACGGTACCTGTGCCTGTACATTGTAATAATCGGCCAGCACAACGAGCTGCGAGGTCCACGAGTCCTTGTAGGAGCCTATAACCGGGGAAATGCCTGCCGCTTTAATTTTCTCGTTATTGGCAATCAGCTCATCCCAAGTAATAGGCACCTTCAGTCCAAGGTCAGCATAAATTTTCTTATTATAGAACCAGCCTCCAGCAATCGTGGAAGATGTCGGCACGCCATACACTTTTCCATTGAAGGAAACCGTCTGCTTGAAGGAGTCCACGACGCCCGACTGGAATGCTTCATTCGTCAGGTCCAGCATGTTTTTCTCTGGAGACAATGCCTGCATCAAGGAGCCCGAGTTATAAAAGAATACATCCGTCATATCGCCTGTCGCCAGACGAGTCTTTACAATATTGTCGCCTTCGCCGCCGCCCGGCCTTGTTTCCATCTCAACTGTAATGTTCGGATATTTCTTCTGGAAAGCGTCGACATAAGCATTCGCCAAATTGACCGAATCCTGCGTATTATCAACCAGCAGCGAGAGCGTTACCTTCTTCTCTGTATTGCCGCCTGTGCCGCCCGCCGCCGTATCCGTACCGGTATTGCCGCCCGAATTGCTTCCGCCGCATGCCGCTAGCGTTCCGGTAAGCACAAGTGCGGTTGCTGTCATTGCGAGCGATTTAAGCTTCATGTTCTTCATGTTTCGTTCCCCCTCGTTCGTTGTCGCTGATGCTGTATAAGTAGCTTTCTATACCCTTATTGTAGAGAGGAAACGACCTTTATGAAAGCGCTTCATTTTTCAGGTGAGTGTCGGTTTTTTTTAGGTAGATTCGATGGGTTGAAGCGCAGGGTCACACGGGTGCCCTCTCCTTCTCGGCTCCAGACGGTCAGCGAGCTGCCTTCCCCATAAGACAGCGACAGCCGTTCCTTAACGTTGCGCATGCCGTAGCCCTGCTCTGTCTGGGCCATATCCGCCATCCCCACCCCGTCATCCTCGACCGTGAAAATCAAATACGGCCCGTCAGTTCCACCCGTCAAACGGATCGTTCCTATTCCGACCTTCGGCTCCAAACCATGGTAAATGGCATTTTCGACCAGCGGCTGCAGCAGCAGCTTCATGATCTCCAGCCCCTTGATCGACTCCTCCACCTCCTCGATATAGTGGAAGCGGTTGTTGAACCGAATGTTTTGGATGTTCAAATAATGCTCGATATGCTTCAATTCGTTGTATACGAGAATCGTCTCCTTGCCCTTGTTCAAGCTGAGCTTGAAGCTTTCGGAGAGAGATACCGCCATTTGGGCGACCTCTTTATTATTTTGCAAAATCGCCATCCAATAGATCGAATCCAGCGTGTTATACAAAAAATGCGGCTTAATTTGCGATTGCAGCGCCCTAAGCTCCGCCTCCCGCTCCTTCAGCTCCGAGTTGATGAGCCGCGCATTCAGCTCCTCATTTTCGCGGGCAATGCGCTTGAACGTTTCACCGATGACACCGACCTCATCCTGGGCAAATTCCGCCGGAAAATCGCGCTTGCCAAGCGTCCAGTCGTTCATCATTTTTTTCAGCCGCAGCAGCGGCCTTGTGATGGTTCCCGATATAAAAAAGGATAGGATCAGCGCTGTCACCGCGAAAGCCGCGGCAATAAGCGTCGTCGCCAGGCCAATGTATTGGGTATGCTTCAGCAGCTCCTTCGATTCGACGAGATGGACCAGCGTCCAGCTTGTCGTCTGATTATAATAAGGATTGACCAGAAAGCCTTCATCCTTCAAGTGGTCCAGCGTTTCCGAGATGGTCCCGCCAGCAAGCGGAACAGTATCATTATGGCTGTATACTGCTTTTGTCGAGCCAGTCCCCTCGCTGAGCACCATGAAGGAGCCGTTCTCCTTGCTGCCCCCGAACACTTTATCAAAAATCGTCTTGGATACATTGATGACGAGAATGCCAATCGGCTGGCCGCCCGGGTCCTCCGCATCGCGAAACAGCTTCACGGTAGAAAAGGACTTATTCGTATCGTCAAAAATATCTGACGGATAATACACAACCTTTCCCTTGCTCTCATACGCCGCCTTGTACCAGTCCGAGCTTGTAATCTTGGCTATTTTATCGCTTCCTTCATACACGCCCGCATCATCGGAGCGGCCAAAGCAGTAGGTGTGAAGCTTTAGATCAAGCAGACAGACCGAGGTTACATAACGCGTATCAGCAAAGCTGCTGCTGATTAAGCCTTTGAGCCGCGAGGAGGTTGTGCTGTTCACCGTATCGGGCTGGCTGCCCGGATTTTCTCCGCTGCTGCGCAGGCTCTGCCGAATGGCATCGTTGACAACAATAGATAGATGAAAATTGTTAATATTTCGAAATAATAGGTCGGCCACCTCGCTGGACGTACGCAAATGGTCCAAATTCGTTTTTTCATTCATATCCGTCAGCGTGTCCTTCGTAATATTGAAGGAAATGTAGCCGAGCAGCATAATCGAAGGCACGATGAGCAGAATCATTGCCGCCAAAAACCGGCTTCGGATTTTTTTGAACCGCAGCCATTCTACTAGCCGTTTTTTAGGCATGGCCATCTTCCTTACGCTCGATCGAGTAGGCTTCCCGGTAATGCTTAGGCGTCATGCCTATGAGCTTTTTGAACGTTTCCGTAAAATGCCTGTAGTTGAGATAACCGACCTTCTCGCTGACTTCCCCGACGAGCATCCCTTCTCGCAGCATCACCTTTGCACGCTCCATCCGTTCGTGAGTCAAATGCTTAATATAGGAGATGCCCATCTCTTCTTTGAAAAGCAGGCTGAAATACGTCGCATTCAGGCCAACATGCTCCGCCAGCTCCTGCAAGGAAATGTCCTGCCCAAAGCGAGCCTCCATATAGGCAAGCGCCTTCTCGACCGCCGCATGCTTCGCGGAGCGCCTAGCTTCGGTAACGGCCGTCAGCATCGCCTCCACCTTGCCCCTGAGCCAGCGGAACATTTCCTCGCGCGTATGCATGACGCCAAGCTCCTGATGCGCGACCTTGCCGAGAGAGCGAATGTCCCGCCCCGTCTCCTTCAGCACCTCAAGGCCCACATAAACGAGCTGTAAAATTTCGCGCTCCGCCTGCTCCGGGTCCAGCTTCTGCTCCCCAACCGACACCTCGAATTCGTCCAACGCAGCCAGCAGCCCCTTCTTGTCCCCCGTGCGCAAGGAGAAAATGACCGACTCCTCATGCTTCGTCAAATGGTCTGCCAGCTCATCGCTGCCTTCCATTTCCTCAATGCGGATCAAGCCGCTTTCCTCCAAAAACCGGCCGTAGCGCAGCGCCCGCAGCGCTTCCTTGCAGCTTTTTGGCGCTTCTGCTAGCGTTGCATAGGTTCCTCCTGCTGCGAACAGCTCACAGTCTCCGCCCTGCAGCATAAGCTGCTCCCACAGCTCGTCTGCGGGCAGCTTGAAATGAAGCACCGCCGACAGCCGGTCTGCCCCATTCGTCACCTCAACGATTTGATAAGCGGCACTTTCTGGCAGCTCTACACATTCCGAGGAAAAAGCGAGCACCGTAATGCCCGCAATCGCTTCCCACTCCGGGCCATAGCTTTCCTTCCATTTGCCTAGCGCACTATCGCCCGCTAACAGCAAGTTCAGCGTCGCTTTCTCCAGCAGCTCCTGCTTCGACGCCTCCCATTTGGATTTCATGGAGCTGAATGCTTGCTGCTTCTCAATTCGCTCGATTGCTTTGCGCATCACTTCATCTATTTTCTCTACCGTAACCGGCTTCTCCAAATAATCAACAACGCCAAGCCCAATCGCCCGCATCACATATTCAAATTCATTAAAGCCGCTGAACACAATAAACATCGTATCCCCTGCTTCGCCTGCCACCGTCTCAATGAGCCTCAGTCCGTCCATGCCCGGCATCCGAATATCCGTCAGCACAATGTCCGGCCGCTGTTCGCGAAACATCTCTAGTGCCGATAAGCCGTCTCCCGCCGTTCCTACCAGCTCGACGCCATAACGCTGCCAGTCGATCATTTGGCTCAGCCCTTGGCGGACAATATATTCGTCATCAAATACAACCGCTTTCAGCATTTTCCCCATCCTCCCTGCAAAGCACCTTCTAAATAATTCTAGTATACCCGCCTTATTCTCCTTCATCGTAATGGAGAGCTGGATTTTTTCCTACCGTTGTTTATTTCAGGTCGATGTCTGCTTTTTTCAGGTAAAAAACAAGATGAAACGGCTGTCGCCGTCCTTTGGCGGCGCAGCGCGTATCATTACGAGAAAATCATATCCTTTCCTATATTCAAAAAACGGCACATCGGAGCATGCTCCGATGTGCCATTTTTATAAAGTATATATAGCTACTCATCCTCTTTCAGCAGCTTGTAAAGATAATCGACAGAGCGCATCGCGTATTCGAACCGCTGGGGCTCGCCGTCCTTCACCAGCACTAGGCAGGGAACGCTCGTAATTTTCCAAGCCTCGCGCAGCTTGGGCGCGTAATTGATGTTAATTTTATACATCGTCGTCGGCACTTCCGCTGCCTGAACGATGTCCAGCATCCGCTCGGCTACCTTGCACGTTCCGCAGAAAGGGCTGGAGAACAGCAGCGCATCCTTCCCATTGCCGATTCGCGCCAGACGCAGCCACTCATCCTCTTCAATTTCATAAATTGCCATACGCTCTTCCTTCTTTCCTTGCTCTGGCTGTATATGTGCCCAGCGGCACCCGGCCAGCTTCGTTGTCTTCTATTTTAACATAAGACATAGACGAGCAGCCGCCAACATACGTTTTTATAACAACCGTTTTTGGAAAGGATGCGATAAGGCTTGATGGACCTGCTGCTGCTGCTCGGAATGGCGTTTTTTTGGACAATCACCTATCTGCTTATTATTTATCAAGGCTTTAAGGACAGGACGTGCGGCATGCCTTTGGCTGCGCTCTGCGCCAACTTGACGTGGGAGCTGCTGTTCGGCTTTTTCATGCCCTTCAACCCGCTTCAGCAAATCATTACAATCGTCTGGTTCGCGCTCGACATTATCATTTTGCTGCAATTTTTGTATTACACCCGCAATGACTATTCACCGAAAAAAATAGCCGTTATCGTCGGCTCTCTGCTCGCTACCGCTTTCTTGCTGCATTACGGCGTCTCGGTCGAATTCCATGACCCGGAGGGCAAATATACCGCCTTTGGCATCAATTTGATGATGTCCATACTGTTTATTCAAATGCTGTTCCAGAAGGACTTGCTGGGGCAGTCCCGTTTTATTGCTTGGGCCAAAATGCTCGGCACCTTATGCGCCTCCGTGCTCAGCTACAAGCTCTACCCGGATTCCCTGCTGCTGATGTTCATGTATGTCCTTATTTTCCTTTTTGATGTTGGCTATATTTTACTCGTGCAAAGCCGTTCGGTGAAAATCGTGCAGCGCCCCGGCGCAAAACAGGGCAATACGCAGCAGATTGTTACATAGCACAATAGAAATCAACTACTTGTCTTTTTTTACTTGTTCCATAAACATCCTGAGGTTTTCAACGATTTCTGCCGAATGAGTACGATATAAATAGTGGTCTGCTTCAAATAATACTATTTTTCCATGAACAGAATCCTTGATTTGCTTCTCATGCTCGGGTATCCATCTATCCGTTACTGGATGATTGGCTTGGATAAAGAAAATAACGGGAAGAGCTTTTGGGAAGGTTAATTGTTCTGCTGCTTCAAAATTAGCATACATACTTCCGGCTTCATTTAATTGATTGGCATTATAAATGTTTTTGCGAATCATGATTTTCAGTTGCTCTTTGGTTTGATCATCATATGGCAATTCAGCATAAGGGTCATCGCCTAATTTCAATTGCAATCTGGCGAAACCTGATTCTCTGAGCAGGCTAAGCGTCTTTAATATGGAAGATCCTATCTTCTGCTCTTTGAGCGTTGGGACACTGCTGTCGAGTCCGACAAATGCGCTCACTTCGCTTGGATATTTGTTCACATAATCTAAGCTGTATAATCCTGAAATGGAATGGCCCATTAAAATGTAACGGTCAATATGGAGACTTTGCAGCGCTTCATGAATTTCACTTACTATATTTTCTGTGCTTCGTTCCTTGTCGGTCAGATCGCTTAATCCATAACCAAATGGCTCAACTACGACGACTTTGTAATACGGTGACAGTTGTTCGATTAGCGGCTTAAAATCAAGTGCCGGCGCTGCTGTGCCATAACCTGGCAGGAGCACGATCGTTTCTTCTCCTTGTCCATGGGTCGATACATTCATATATTTCCCATCTACAGCTACCGACTGGCCATAAGGCAATAATTTCGCTTGCTCTGATTTGCTGCTGAACAAATTCACGAAAAAAACGACGGCTATAAAAACGACGATTGCTATTCCTATGGCCGCTATTACTTTAAGCAACCTGCGAAGCCATTTTTTCAACCTGCTGGCTGGCTTTTTATTTGTTGTTGTATCCAGCTCCATCTTGTTTACCTCTCGTATTTCCACTTGCATCTTCTCCTATCGTCATCTCTCTACTGGGCGCCCTTAAGGGCCGATAGGGAAAGCTTACACGATGAAAATGTACTCTATATGCCGGCAGGATGAACGGAATATGAACACGCAAAAAAACCTGCGTCATTATAGGCAGGAGGCTTGTACCTGATGACGCAGGCATGGGGAGCAGCGAGGGGACCGCTATGAGATAATGATGGATAAGCCTCTTATTCAGCCAGCATTGTGACGGGCAAGGTGATGATGAAGGTCGTTCCCAGACCCGGTTCGCTTTCCACTCGAATATCGCCTTGATGAAGCGAAATAATCTGCTTAACGATGGCCAGACCCATACCGCTGCCTTCATATTTTCGGCTGTGAGAGCGATCTGCCTTAAAGAAACGCTCGAATATACGCTTCTGGTCCTCTAGTGAAATACCAATGCCCTCGTCTGATATTCGGACGGTCAAATGTTTGATGTCTTGCTCGATGCTGACTGTAATCATGCCGCCATCGTTGGAAAATTTGATGCTATTGCCAATGATATTGATCCATACCTGATTTAGCTGATCGTGATCAGCCGTTAGCATAGCTGGCTTCAAATTAAGCTCAAAATGGATGTTCCGCGCCGACCATTGCGGCTGAATCCCGACGATGACTCGCCTAATCTGTTCATCAAGTCTGAGCGTTACGAGTTGCAGCTGCTGTGACTGTGATTCGAGCATGCTTAGCTTGAGCAAACTATCGCTCATCTTGGACATCCGCTTGGCTTCATTAATAATAATATCGAGATAACGGCTGCGCTCGCTAGCTCCGATGCCTTCTTGCTTGAGCGCTATCGCATAACCGGATATCGAGGTGAGCGGCGATTGTACCTCATGCGATACGTTCGTTACGAATTCCCTGCGCATCTGCTCCAGCCGCTGCAGATCATGCATCATTTCTTCGAAGCTGCGAGCCAAAGTGCCTAATTCACCCGTCTGCTTAATATTCAGCTTGACGTTGAAGTCTCCAGCCGCTATCCGCCTGGTCGCTTTTGTCAGCTTGTTAATCGGGCTTATGATGAAGATCGAGGCAATTAGAACAAACAAGCTTCCTGTAATTAACGAATAGGCTGCAATCGTTAATCCCCATTTTATGACAAATGAGGTGGACGGAGGGGAGAGCGTCTCCACAAACATCGCTTTCGTCCCCATATCTGTGTTCAACGGAAATCCAATGTAGGCAACCGTAACACCTTCCTTATTGCCTTGAACCGTTTCTCCAGCTAATACCTTTTTTACTTGCTCCGTTATTATAGCAGCAGGCTTATGTCCGCCCAGCGCTCCAAAAGACTGGAATCGATCCGTTGCTTCATAAATTCGAATATGATAGGAATTGAGCTGCTTCATTTTACTAACTAACGCGTCCGCTTCACGCGACGGAATGGTCTCGTAGATCGAGGCGATGTCATGTCCAAAATTACGCAAAAGAATTTGCGAGTTTTCGTTCAATTGATCTTCAAATAGCCAAGTGGCTGCTAAAAAAGCAATGATCGTGCTCCCGATCACGGAGACTAGGAATATTAGGACTACGCGTGTATATAATGATTTGATCATTGTTGCACCTCAAGTCGATAGCCAAGCCTACGAACCGTTTCGAGTTGAAAAATAATAAGCATCCAATCCCTCTTTCCCTGTTTCGTATCCTATTCAGTAGTAATCATTATACTATTATAGCAAGGAGATATAATAATGGGATTTAGGTGCCTTTCCTTCGGTCATCGAGTATCCGATTGTCGGAAGATGTATATCCTAAGTATATACATGATAAAAGGGGTGAAGTATACTTGAAAGACCAGAAGAGAGAGGATATGAGCCCAATGACGACTGTAACGCTTAGTAAATGGGGAAACAGCAGTGCTGTCCGGATTCCGAATCAGCTTCTTAAACGTCTGAATTTGGAGGAGGGCGCTGAAATCGAATTGGTCATTACTCCTGAAAATGAATTGCTGCTGCGTCCTATGAAACAACAGCAAGAAACGAATGAAGAGCTGCGCACTCATTTAAAGCAACTCCTTGCTAAAATCCAGCCCGCTTCCCCACGGCATGAGGAATTCGATGTTGGCATTGAAGGAGACGAGCTCATTTGACGATACCTATCCCCCAGCGCGGCGATTTAATATGGCTGGATTTTGATCCCCAAGCTGGTCATGAGCAGGCTGGGAGAATACCAGCTCTTGTGTTGTCCGAGGCTGATTTTAACGAACTAACCGGCTTTGCAGTTGTGTGTCCCATTACGAGCCAAATTAAAGAATATCCGTTTGAAGTCGCGTTGCCTGGCGGTCTTGCCTTCTCTGGAGTTGTCCTGACCAATCAAATGAAAAGTCTCGACGTGCAGAAACGGAAAATTAAAATTATGGGCAGCGTCCCTGTAGATTCTCCTTTCATGAAAGCTGTGCTGCGCAACACGCGCTCTATACTGGCCTAATTAAGCAATCGCCGCGCCCTTAACCATTAGGAGCGCGGCGATTTCGTATGAATGAGCGATTTGCCAACTCTATTTTTATTCGCGTATAGTTAGGGTGAGAACCACGGTGGGCGAACAAGAGCAGCATACTAAAGCGCTCGGTCAGCTCAGCACGAATATTCTCCATTTAAAAGGACTGACATTCCGCTATTTCAGCAATTTTCATGTTTTCGACTGCTGCGCGGACAGGGAAGCCGTTATGCCACACCCTATCGCTTCAAATAGGAGGAATAGGGGCGATTAGCGGCTTCTGTGTCCGCCAGCACGGCCAAAAACCATTTTTGCAGAGAATAACGGCTGCTGTGTCCGCCAAAGTCTCTATATATCCAAATACATAACCATAATTGCCTATACCTCGCACTTTTTGATGAATGGAAGCTGAATGAAGCTAGCCCACAAGCCCAGCCTTGAAGAAAATGTCTCAGGAGATTGATTCGAATGATGCCTATAGATAAACAGAACGAGCGAAAAAAAAATGCCGCACTCCAGCAGCTACCCGAGCAGCCGATTTCGCAGTGGCGAAAATGGCTGCTGCAATGCTTGGAGCCGCTGGCCGCACAAACGAGAAACAGCGACTATGCTGGCCGCGCAGCTGAGCTTATTAAGCAATCGCGGCCCGCTTTTTCCCCTGCGATGAAATGCCTGTTCGAGCTGCACAGCTTCCTGTTTATTATGGAGCAGCTGCATACGGGCACGTTCGTCGGCTACCACACGCGAGTCGCGATGGAGGATGTGCAGGGCAGCATCAACAAGCTGTTCGAGCTGTCGCCGGATCTCGCTGATGCCGAGCCGGCGTTTTGGGACCGCCTGGCGGAAACGCTGGCGGATTTGCGTGGAAGACTGCTCGCGGAGGAGCGGTATGCGGATTATTTTTCACCTGTGTATTATGCGCTTTGGAGAAAATGGCTCTATCCCCGCCTGCCCGGCAGCCCGCTGCTTGCGGAGGAGCTTGAACACCTTGAGGCGCTAAAGCCCCAGCAGAAAATCGCCCAGACGCGCTATCAATGGATGTTCGCCAAATGCTGGCTGAGCTTTCTGCTAGGGCGCGACGAGGAGGCGCAAGCGCTGCTGACCGCGCTGGGCCGCAAATCCAAGCTGCGCATTCATGATTATTATGCCTTGCTGGATGAGCTGGAGCAGCGCAAGGAGTGGAATCGGCTGCTCTACTGGCTGAAGCAAACCGCGAGCCTGCTGGCGGATCATCATGGCGTGCATTTGAACGCTTTTTTCGCCTATTGGGATGCGGTGCTGGCGGAAATGCCTCAGGAGGAGGAAGCGATGTGGGAGCAATTGCTGCTCCTGCTGCCCGCCTCGCGCTCCATCTATGCAGACAAGCTTCATCATTATGAAAAATGGCAGGAGTGGATCGATTACCAGCTAAGCGAAGGCATCGACCCCCTGTATTATCGCGTCGCCATGTTCGCTCCGATCGAGAAGCACGCGCCTGAGCTGCTGCTTCCCTTCTATCACCAAGCCGCCGAGCGTTATGTGCTGCTGAAAAACAGGGACGGCTACAAATCGGCAGTCAAGCTGCTGAAACGATTAGCGAAGCTGTATAAAAAACGCAAGGACGAGGCGGGCTGGGAAACGTTCATCACCGCCTTCGCTGGGCGCTACAGCCGCTTGCGGGCTTTGCAGGAAGAGCTGCGAAAGGGGAAATTGCTGTCATGAGCACCGAGCTGACGAAGAGCCCATCATGGACGACGATAACGGTACATTTGGCTTTAACCGATTTTGGCGATGCGCTGCTGTATGCGGTGGATGACCGCCAGGATCTGCTTTCCGGCATACGCCTCAAGCAAAGCCTATTCGCTTGGCATGCGGCCACCACCTATGGGACCGAGCTTGAAATCCGGCAAATGGAGCAGGTGGAGTTGGTTGTGCTTCCCGCGGAGCATGTGCTCCCCTTCTTTGCCGAGCAGCGCCTGCTGGCGCATATTCATTGGGAATGGGACGAGCAGTCGGCTGCGCTCATCCGGCTTGCGCCTTTGCTGCACGAGCACACGGAGGCCAAGCGCTACTTGCCGAGCCACTCCGCATGGCGAGCCGGACAGCTGCAATGGGTGTGGGACAGCTCCGCTTCGGCGGAGCTGGCAAGCGAGCTTGCGCTTGCTGAGGAGAAAGTGAAGGACGGCCGCTTGTCGAATGGCTTTCTCGGCATGCTGGAAGCCGCCTTCTCGGCGGCGGTGTTCCAGCGCTATTACAACAGTGAAGCAGCATCCGCCGATTTGCGCGCGGAATATCCGCTGCTGTTCGTGAAGGAGAAGGCGATCTTCGCTGGCCTTGATGCGTCCGGCTGGCTGATGGCCGTCGGCTGGAAGGCAGACCATGCGCCGTTCCGCCCTATGCTGCAGCTGCTTGAGCCGGGCGAGGAAACCGATGAGGCGTGGCAGCTGCGGCTCGTGCTGCAGGACAAGCTGGACCCATCGGTGCTGCGGCCTGTGAGGCTGTCGCAGCATGGCGATGTCGCCGGCGAAGTTCCGGCGGCTTGGGTTCATGCTGTGCGCGAGCGATCCTCCGGATGGCTGGATCATCTGCGCGCCAGTCTGCCTGACGAGCATTTGGCAGGCGAGAAATACGATGTGCTGAGAGTGCCGCTCAGCAGCGACTCCGTCTGGCGCTTCCTGACGGTGGGCAGCAACCGCCTGCTCGAAGCAGGCTGGCAGGTGCTGCTCCCCGCCTGGTGGGAAAGCGCCCGCCGCAAAAAGCCTAAACTGCGCGCCAAGGTCAAGGAAGAGGAAAATCCGGCGAAAGGCCGCTCCTTCTTCGGGCTGGACGCCATTATTGAATTCGATTGGCGCGTTTCCGTCGGCGATCTTACGCTCACGGAGGCGGAGTTTTCGGAGCTGCTTGCCCGTCAGGAGCGGCTGCTGCAATTCCGCGGGCAGTGGGTGACGCTCGATCCCGGCTTGCTGGAGCAAATCAGCAAAATGATGAAGGGCATGAACAGCGCCCAAGGGCTCTCCTTCCAGGATGTGCTTCAGCTCCATCTGCTTTCGCGGAAAGACTATTTCGCCCGCAAGGAAGAAGCAGCAGAAGACTCGGCGGATGAGGCTGAGGATGAAAATGAGCAGCTGCGGCTGGAAGTCGAGCTTAACAGCTATATGCAGGAGATGATGGACCGGCTCGTGCAGCAAAAAGAGGCGCCAGCGCTTCCCGTTCCTGCGGGCTTGCAGGCGACGCTGCGCGCTTATCAGCAGGAAGGCTATTCATGGCTTGCTTTTATGCGCCAGCTCGGGCTTGGCGCATGTCTTGCCGACGACATGGGCCTCGGCAAGACGGTGCAGCTCATCGCCTACCTGATGCAGATGAAGGAGACGAGCGGCACGGGCCGCGCCGCCGCTCTCATCATTTGCCCGACCTCGGTGCTCGGCAACTGGCAGAAGGAAATTAGCCGCTTCGCGCCATCACTGAACGTCATGCTGCATTACAGCAGCAAGCGGCTGACGGGCGACGCTTTCTACGAAGCCGCCAGCAAAGCGGATGTTATTCTCACTTCTTTCGCGACCTCCATGCTCGATCAGGAGCTGCTGCAAGGGCGCACATGGGAAGCGATTTGCCTCGACGAGGCGCAAAATATTAAAAATGCGCAAACGAAGCAGGCCGCTGCCATCCGCAGCTTGCCCGCCAAGCATCGCATTGCGCTGACCGGAACGCCGATTGAAAACCGGCTGAGCGAGCTGTGGTCGATCTATGATTTTATGAATCCCGGCTTTCTTGGCAGTGCGCAGGGCTTTCAGAAGCGCTTCGCAACGCCAATTGAGCAGGAGCAGGACCCGGAGCGCGTTATCGATTTGCAGCGGCTGGTCAAGCCTTTCATGCTGCGCCGCAAAAAGAAAGACCCGGCGATTCAGCTCGACCTGCCGGATAAGAATGAGATGAAAACGTACGTTCATCTCACCGCCGAGCAAGGTGCGCTTTATACGCAAACCGTCAATGAGCTGATGGCTAAGGTGCAGCGGGTGGAGGGCAACAAGCGCCGAGGCGCGATTTTGTCCGTGCTGACGCAGCTCAAGCAAATATGCAACCATCCCGCTTTACTGGAGGATGGGATGCCGCTTGAGGTGATGGAGGCGGAAATTGCCAGTGGCACGACCGGCGCTGAGGCCGCAATGGAGTCGCTGATTAGCCGATCGTCCAAGCTAGAGCGGCTGATGGCGATGGTGAAGGAGCTGCGAGCCGAAGGCGAGCGCTGCCTTATTTTCACGCAATATATCGGTATGGGACAACTGCTACAAGGGGTTCTGGAGCGGGAGCTTCAGGAGCGTGTGCTTTATTTGAACGGCAGCACGACGAAGCTCACTCGCGACCGGATGATTGAACGGTTCCAATCGAATACGCTCCCGGCGTCCGAGCAGCCGAACGTCTTTATTTTGTCGATTAAAGCAGGCGGCGTCGGCCTGAATTTGACCGCAGCCAATCATGTATTCCATTTCGACCGCTGGTGGAATCCCGCCGTGGAAAATCAGGCGACCGACCGCGCCTACCGCATGGGGCAAACCCGCGACGTGCAGGTGCACAAGTTCATTGCGCTCGGCACGCTGGAGGAACGGATCGACGAAATGCTGGAATCCAAGCAGAAGCTGAGCGAAAATGTCATTTCCAGCAGCTCCGAGACGTGGATTACCGAGCTCGATAACGCGGCGCTCCAGCAGCTCGTCACGCTGAAGCAGGACTGGGCCGGTGAAGCTTAGGCGGCTTCGCGCCGCCAGCGCCATACGGACGGTGAATGGGAGGCGCCGCCTCACTCGCGCTAGACAGCGGAATGATGATCTCCTTCCTTATGCTAATGACCCTCCCAGCCTCACCACAAGTGCACGCACGGTCGCCAAGATGCTGGATGGGCCATTTTTATGCTAAACTGGTTGTACCTAAAACAATTTAGCCGGAATGACGGAAAGGCGGGAATATGATGGAGTATGCGTTTGTAATTGAACCGCAAAATTACCAGCTCTTTGAAAATGATGAGGAACAGGTGGAGAAATGCCAGGAGTGGGGCCTGCTTTCAGGGAAAGCCAGCAAAACAAAAACCTTTTATTATAAAGGCCACGGCCTGAATATCGTTTGCAGCATCGTCGGTTTCGTCGATAAAATGACCGCCGTCATACAGCTCGGCAACGATCAGCTGCACTGCATCCATCCTTCGTACCTGAAGGAAATGCAAGCGGCAAGCTATGGCGCGAAGCATGCGGCCGGCGTCGAGGCTGACGAGACTGGCGAGGAAGCTGCAATTAATGAAACAGAAGCCGTTGAAGCGCAAGCTGTAGAAAACGGCACTGACGTTAACAGCGATTTCGCAGCCGTGGGCGAGAGCGATGCGGGTTCGGCCAAGACGGTCGAGGAAATGCTTGCGGAAGCAGGCTTTGCTTTCGACTCGGTCGAAAGTGCAGCAGCGATTCCAGAAGCAGTAGAGGAAGCGGCGGACAAGGCGGAGCAAGCGGAAGAAAAACCGAAAAGCAAAGCCAAAAAAGAAAAAGCGCCGAAGCTGGAGCTGCCGGAGGACAAGGTTAAAATGATCGCGACCGTTAAGGAGTTTACGACGGTGCCGAACCATTTTTCCGATAATGATGATGAGGTTGTCATTTATGAGGCCGTGTCCATCACTGAACAAGGGACGCTCGTGGGCGAAGCCTGGTCCAGCCATAGCGCCACGCTCAAAAAACAGGAGCTGGAAGTAGGCGATGTTATCACCTTCGAGGCTAAAATTGTAGCCAAAAAGCTGACCAAGCATCCCGTTCCTTATAAAATCAACAACCCCGCGAAAATTAAAAAAGAAGAGGCTTGAATATAAGGGCAGCATCAGCACAGCCTACTTAAATACGCGGACGCAAAAAAGAGCTCCTTTGAGAGCTCTTTTTCCCTTTTTACCTATAAAATGATCGTTATGCTTTAATTTCACGGCCTTCTGAATCTTTAAATGCGCCGCAAATGATCATAATTAAGTCGATTAGTGTCCAGATACCAAAGCAACCCAATGTAATCAGCATCAAAATGCCTGTTCCCACTTTTCCCGCATAAAAACGATGAATGCCGAAAGATCCTAAAAAGAAACATAACAATATTGCTGCTACAAAAGATTTATCACTCTTTACCACTTGTAAATCCCTCCATTATATATTCTACTCTTCCATTATCGGCATATGGCCAGAAATTCTTTACATATAACATGAAAATGTTAATAAAATATTTGGTATTTCTTTAACTATATAACCCTCTTAACCTCTCATTTGCATTTCCCCTGATTATTTTGCTATTATTATAGAACGAACGTTCAGTATAATTAACAGAAAGGGGCAGCGCCTCATGAACAAGAAACAGCTGCAAAGCGAGCAAACGAAGAAGAAAGTCGCAAGTGCCGCGCGGGCGCTTTTCGCCCAGAAGGGCTATAAAGGGACTTCGATTGAAGACATTGTAGAGGCGACCGAAAGCAGTAAGGGCAATATTTATTACCATTTTAAAAGCAAGGAAGGCTTGTTTCTCTATCTTTTAGAGGAATGGGATTTGGAATGGGAGCAAAAATGGAATGAGCAGCAGGCGCTCTATGAGACGTCCACCGAAAAGCTGTACGCCATTGTCGAGCAAAGTGTAATGGATGATTTCAGCCATCCGCTTACGAAAGCGGCCGATGAATTTTTCAACCATGAGGAGAAAACCACTGAGGTTGAGAAACGGATGACGGTCATGATTGACCGGCATTTGGAATTCAACAAGCGCCTCATTCAGGAAGGCATTGACCGTGGCGAATTAGAGCCGATGCAGGTTGAGCATTTGGCGATTATATTGGAAAGCTTGTTTTTCGGCTTGAATCAATTGTCCAGACGCTCCTATGCGATGGATGAGGTTTTGACCATTTACAGAACCGCTATAAAGGTTGTTCTTTATGGCATCGCAACCTCTAAGCAGCACCAAACCTAATCATTAAAACAACCTAGATCAGGGTGAAAGGATTTTAACCATGTCATTATTACTACGGAACAGAGGAGCTATACTCCTTCTGATGGGCAATATTTTGCTCGTATTTACAGGCATTGGGCTCGTCATTCCCGTTATGCCTGCCTATATGCGAGAGCTGGATTTGAACGGAAGCATACTTGGCTTCATGGTAGCGGCCTTTTCCTTGGCCCAATTATTATTTTCCCCGCTTGCAGGCAGGCTCTCCGATTCTTTCGGCCGAAAAAAAATGATCGTCGCAGGCGTTACGCTGTTCGCGCTCTCAGAATGGATGTTTGGCGCGGTCAGCGAGCCGTGGCTGCTGTTTGTTTCACGCATACTTGGCGGAGTCGGGGCCGCGTTCAGCATGCCTTCGATTATGGCTTACGTCGCTGACGTTACTAGCAACGAAGAACGCGCCAAAGGCATGGGCTATATCAATGCCGCGATTACGACCGGATTTATTATTGGTCCCGGCATCGGAGGTTATTTAGCCGAATTTGGCGTTCGCGTCCCTTTTTATGTAGCGGGCATCGCCGGCGGGGTGGCCGCCATCGTTACGCTGCTTGTTTTGCCAGAATCCAAGGCGAAGGCCGCTCCAACGGCTGCCGCTTTAGCCCCCTCTAAGGCTAAGGCCTCAGCCTCGGCTTCGGCTGGCGAACCCAGCTTTATGTCCCAGCTGCTGACGTCTTATAAGCAGCCGTATTTTTTCAGCTTAATCATCGTGCTTGTCGCCTCGTTCGGACTTGCGAATTATGAGACGGTATTCGGCTTGTACGTTGACCATCGCTTCGGCTTTACAGCAACCGACATCGCTTTTATTATTACGTTCGGCTCGATCGCGGGCGCGGTTGTGCAGGTCACGATTTTCGGCTGGATTTTGAATCGGTTTGGCGAGCAGAACGTCATTACGTGGTCGTTGTTTATTGCGGGCCTATTCGTTCTGCTGATGTTATTGACCAACAACTACTGGATGGTGTTCGTGGTCACTTTCTTTCTGTTCCTGTCGGTCGATATTTTGCGCCCAGCCATCGGCACCCAAATTTCCAAAATGGCAAATGACCAGCAAGGCTACCTCGCTGGCTTGAACTCCGCTTTTACGAGCCTCGGAAACATTCTTGGCCCGATCACTGCGGGCGTGCTGTTTGATATGAATATCAACTTCCCGTATGCCTCCGCTGGCATCGTGCTCCTGCTGTGCTTCCTTCTGTCCATGCGGGCTGGGAAAAAGAAAGCTGTCCCCGCTCGCGGTTAGAGCCGCGCATCGTTTGCAGGCGGGAGCGATTCTGTTTAGCATCGCCTGTCATCAAAGCAAAGCAAGCTGCCGCATGCTGTGAAGCACGGCGCTTGCTATCTCGCATTCTATGGGTGAGTTTTGGCTTAATCGCCAAAGCCCACCCTTTTTTTATTAAGAGATACGCTTTGACCAATCCCATTCTCTTACAGCTTGCCCTGCTGCTCCTCCAGCAGCTCTCGCGTTCGGCGCGGCGATTGGCCGATGACCTTTTTGAACATTTTGGAGAAAAGAAAGGGATCGGTGTAGCCCACCGAGCGGGAAATATCGCTCACCGACAGCTGCTTGCTGCTCAGCAGCTCCACTGCCCGATTCATTCGAAATTGCAGCAAAAACGCTTGCAGCGATAGGTCAAACTGCTGCTTGAACAAGCTGGACAAATAGGTACGATCCAAGCCAACAGCGTGAGCGATTTGCTCAACCGTTGTTTTCTGGCTGTAGTTATTTTCGATATAGGTAATCGCCTCATTGATATAGGTTTCCTTGGAGTTCGCACGGAGCGGCTGCGCATCCACTAATGCAGGGTCTGCACATTCCATCAACTCTCCAATTAGCCGGTACAAAATGCTCTGGTACAAAATGTCCCGACAGCCCGTTTCATGGGCATTCACAAGCTCCTGATGGCTAGTGTCAAACCAATTGGCACAATCACTATTCTCTCTATTGCTCTCCCCTCTCCTCTCACAGCTCTCACTCTCGCTCTCGCTCTGGCCCCGGCTATGGCCTTCCCCTGTCCTCTTGGCGCGAAATATCGGCTGCGATACACTGAGCCCCGCCCGCCGCATAAACGCCCTTGCGTGAAGCCCATCAAAGCCCACCCACGAGTAGACCCAAGGGTCAGCCTCATCCGCTGTATAATGGACAATTGCGCCCGGCGTTATGAGAAAGCCCTGACCTTGTGTCAGCTGATACGTCTCTCCTCCGGTACTAAATTCACCTGAGCCGCTGATCACATAATGGATAATATACAAGTCGCGCAAGCCCGGGCCCCAGCTATGTCTAGGCTCACATTCTTCCTTGCCAAAAAAACGCAAAAACAGCTCCATCTGCCGCTGCGGCGTCTCCCGATTATGCCTAACTTCGGTCAGAGGCATTCCACATCCCCCCTCATTATGACAGGTAATAGTATAATATGATGAATAAAATCATGCAATGTAAAGGCATTATGACAGGTTTAACAGGAATTACTCCATGTTCCTGCTTCCGCTTCGGGGCTATAGTTAAGGAGTCAAAGCTATTCATAAACGGAGGCGAATTCATTGGCAAAAATAACGTTCCTTGGTGCGGGCAGTACTGTTTTTGTGAAAAATGTGTTGGGTGATGTCATGCTTACAGAAGCCCTGCAGGGCTTCGAGCTAGCTTTGTTTGATATTGATGGCGGCCGGCTGCGTGAATCCGAGCAGCTGCTGCAGAATATGAAGGAGTCGCTCGGAAGCAGCTGCATCATTAAAGCGTATACCGACCGCAAGGAGGCGCTTCGCGGCGCTAAATATGTCGTCAATGCCATTCAGGTTGGCGGTTACGATCCTTGCACCATAACCGATTTCGAAATTCCGAAAAAATACGGCTTGCGCCAGACGATTGCCGATACGGTTGGCATCGGCGGCATTTTCCGCAATCTGCGTACGATTCCGGTCGTGCTTGATTTTGCAGCAGATATTCAGGAGGTTTGTCCAGACGCCCTGTTCCTCAACTACACCAATCCAATGGCTGTACTGACGAATGTGCTCATATCGCAAGGCGGCTTGCAGGCTGTAGGACTCTGTCACAGCGTACAAATATGTGTACCGCATCTATTCGAGCATCTGGGCATCGATACGGCAGGTGTCAAAACGAGGATCGCCGGCATTAACCATATGGCGTGGCTGCTTGAAGCAACGAAGGACGGCGTCGATTTGTACCCGGAAATTAAACGGCGCGCAGCGGAAAAACAAGCGGAGCAGCACCACGATATGGTACGCTACGAGCTCATGCTGAAATTCGGCTATTATGTAACGGAATCTTCCGAGCATAATGCAGAATACCATCCGTACTTCATTAAAAGGAACTATCCGGAGCTGATTGAACGCTTCAATATTCCGCTTGATGAGTACCCGCGCCGCTGCATTGAGCAAATCAAAGGCTGGGAAGAAAGACGTGATTCGATGCTTGGCAATAAGAAGATTGAGCATACGCGCAGCCGCGAATATGCTTCTCATATTATGGAAGCAATCGAAACGAATAATCCTTATAAAATCGGCGGCAATGTGATGAACACTGGCCTCATTACGAACCTGCCGAAGGAAGCCTGCGTCGAGGTGCCTTGCTTGGTTGACCGTTCCGGCGTGACGCCAACCTTTGTTGGCGACCTTCCACCGCAGCTCGCCGCGTTAAACCGCACGAATATTAATACACAGCTGCTCACGATTGAAGCCGCCAAAACATTGAAGCGCGAGCATATTTATCACGCCGCTCTGCTGGACCCGCATACGTCGGCGGAATTGTCGATGGACGACATTGTCTCGCTTTGCGATGAGCTGATTGAAGCGCATGGCAGCTGGCTTCCGTCGTATCGTTAAGAAAAGAGTAAGGTATACAGCAAAAAAGGGCTAGTCCAACTGCATGCAGCAGCCGGACCAGCCCTTTTTCATTTATATATAGGCTTACGCTTTGTTGGAAGAACCGAACTCGCGAATTTTGCCCATAACGGTTTGTTTGATCGCTTCACGGCCTGGAGCCAAAAATTTACGTGGATCGAATACTTCGGAATCCGAAGTCAGGATTTCACGAGCAACTTTAGTGAACGCGATTTGGTTTTCAGTGTTAACGTTGATTTTAGCTGTTCCAAGGGAAATGGATTTTTTGATTTGCTCAGTAGGGATACCAGTACCACCGTGCAATACCAATGGCAGCTTGATTGTTTGGCAAATTTCTTCCATTTCTTTGAAGCCCAGGTTTGGTTCGCCTTTGTAAGGACCGTGAACGGAACCAAGTGCTGGAGCTAGGCAATCGATACCTGTAAGCTCAACGAGTTGTTTACACTCTTGTGGATCAGCGTAGATAACGCCATCAGCAATAACGTCATCCTCTTGTCCGCCAACTGTTCCCAGTTCAGCTTCAACAGAAATGCCGCGCTCGTGAGCATATTCAACAACTTGCTTCGTTGTTTTTACGTTTTCTTCGAATGGGGAATGGGAAGCATCGATCATAACGGAAGTGAAGCCTGCATCGATTGCTTCTTTACATTTTTCGAAGCTGGAACCGTGGTCCAAGTGAATCGCAACTGGAACCGTGATTTTCATTTCTTCGATTAGGGATTTAACGATTGCAGTAACAACCTTGAAACCGCCCATGTAACGTGCTGCGCCTTCAGAAACGCCCAAAATAACTGGGGATTTTTCTTCTTGAGCTGCGCCCAAAATTGCTTGCGTCCACTCCAGGTTGTTGATGTTGAATTGACCAACCGCGTAACCTTCTTTTAAACCTTTGTTCAACATGTCTTTCATCGAAACCAATGCCATGATAAATCCTCCTTCAGTGTAGTTGCAATTTAATGAATAGAACTTTCAATCATGCCCATTGATCTACAGCTTAAAACAACGCTTATAAACGACAGATCTATAAGCATGAACGGAATAATTTTATCCTTGTTCACATTCCTCATCTAATACTATATGTTATCACAAATTATATTATAAAACTACCTGCCCTGCGAGTGAATACTTTTCACACAATTGATAAGAATTTATAAATGAATTATTCCGGTTCAACAGATACACCATTTCTTTTGGTCAGGGAAAACAATGGGCTTAGCCGTTTCTCCGCCCATTCGGCAAGGAATAAAATCAGCATCAAGCCGAGCAGAGCCGCGCATACGGATATCGGAATGAGCCAAAGATGCGTCGAGTGGGAAAAGAACGGTATGAGCGACACCGCTACAATAGGCGGAGCATTCCATTTAAATTTGGTAATCATCCAGATTGTGATCAACACATTCACGAATAAGGAAATCGCGCTTGGATAGATGAAGAAAAGCAGCGTGCCGACGATTGACGAAATAAACGCGCCTAATGTAATTTTGCTGATCTCCGTATAACGGAATGACCGGGAAACGAACAGGAAGCTGAAAGCCCCCAAAGTAGGGAAAAATAAAGTATCGAGAAACGTAAAATGCAAGGAAAGCCAATAAATAAGCATAACGTAGGCGCCGATTGCGATCATTTTTAGATTCATTTTAAACCAATAAACCTCCAGTCAAAATTGCCAGCGGATTAGCTGAGTGTTCTGCATGGAATACTGGCAGTTTTGTAGTGCCTGCTTCATTCTATTAAGTTTCTCAAGAGGTGTCAATGCTGTGAACCGTCTGCCAAACGACAAAAGAGCACCTTTACGGTACTCTTCTCGTCTAACTGATTTTTTGTTTCTGAATCCGCCTAATCCGCTCGGGTCGATGCATGTATTTGCACCCAGACCGGGCGTCCAGCTATGCCGCTCTTAGGCTTCTCTTCCGAACACCTCAAACTGCGTTAAAGCCGGGAAAGGTGAAGGATCGGATGATTTTTTCAATTCGCTTAGCGTTACATGGTCAATCGCTCTGGATTCCAGCAGAATCGTTTGTGGTTTATGGGTTTTGATCAGGCTGGCCTGATGCGAGCTGCCATCCGAAAACGTCAGCGTCACATTTTCCCAATAATTATCATGTGGAAAATCGGCTCGCAGCGTTAAGACGACCTTGTCTACGACTACGGTGCGTCCGAAATCAATTGATATAGCCGCATCCGCTCTCTGGTTAATTCCCCATGATTCATAAGGCCATTCGCCATGCGAGTCATTCGCGGCATTCCCATTAATGGCGTTCCGTGCCGCAAATACGGCCTCTCCCCGCGTCTCGACATTAGCGGTAGCATGAGGGAAACAAGTGTCGTTGGCATGCTGGTCATATTCATTTTTCGCTACATTTTTGTAAGCGCCTATTTCCTCGTCGGTTGCCAGGCGAGCAGTCAGCACATGGATGTCGCCCGTAAACGATTTAGGTGAGTAAGATACTCTTTTTTCATCAAAAGGAATGATGTAGCGGTACTCCTCGCCCTTCAAATAAATGAAGGCCGGATTGATCGAATCCTCCAGCTGAATGACCAGATGCACATTGGCCCTCGAGCTTTTGAGAACGATTACATTTCCAGGCTCGTAAGCTTGCTTGTACACCAAATATACCTGTTCGCTGTCCGTACGGGTCTCAAGCACCGCTCCGTCGGCATTTTGAATCTCTAGGGATAAGTTAATCATCGCTTATTCTCCATTCTTTATGATAGTTCAGGAAATGATTACTTGAAAAAAAAGAGCAGGGGCTCTTCACACTTACTGCCCCTGCTCTCCATCCTCTTCTACAATCCCAGCCTCTGTCCCTTCTCCAGCCGCTGAATTTGCACCTCGCCGGTATCCGCCAGCTCTCTGAACTGCTGGATCGTTTGGCGCATTTTAGGCAGCGCCTCCTGCTTGTAGGTGCTGATCGAGTCCATCGCCGAAAGCACATCAGCGAAAGCCGTCTTTAGCGTATCGACGGAGATATTCGCTTCCATCGATTGCTTTTGGATCGCGGCTCCTTGGTTTTTCAGCATTTTGGAGGTGCCGCTGATCAGGCTATCGGTCGTCTGATTCAGCAGCTCGATTTTTTGCAGGACGATTCGTTGGTTGTAGAGCGCGCTGGCTACGGTAACGGAGATTTTCAGCGCCGAAACGGTGACGTTTCTCGCCCGATCTACCCCGCGGATCAGCTCCTTGTTGTTGCGCATGACAACCTCAATCGCCATAATGCCCTGCTGGTTCACGACGAGCATCTGCTGCAAATCCATGACGCGCTGGCGAAGCGGGAACAGTACCTCCTCGGTTATGAAACGGATTTTATCCTCCGACTCCTGACGTGACTTGGCTGCTGCAATCTGCGCTTCAATGCCTTCATCCATCAGCATGCCAAGCTGGATTTCCTTCTGCAGCTTCTTCGTCAGCTCGCGAAGCGCGTGCTGTTCCAGTTCCAGCGTAGTGTTGTCATTTTTAAGTATCGTACTGCCTTTGTCCAGCGATAAAATGATGCCCGAAATGACCGTATCCGCCTTCTGGTATTTCGCAAAATAACGCCGCAGCGGATTAAAAAACATGCCGAGCACGCCGCTTTTGGCAAAATCGACGACGCTCGGGTCCAGATCCTTGAGCTGGATGTGCAGCTCCGTCAAACCTTTCGCCACTTGGCCGCCTTCATCGCCCGTTTGAGACAAATGGCCAACCGCCACCTGCAGCAGCGAATTTTTCTCCGAGGAAGACCTCATCGACTGAATGCCAAACTGGTCAATCGATTGCAAAATCGCCTTCCGTTTTTCGAGTGAATCCAAATCCAGCTCCAAAATCGTCGACACATTGCTCGTCGCCAGCTCCCGCAGCTGGGTGACTTCCTCAGGCTCAGGCTTTACCTGCTCTTCAATGACCGATTTCAGCTTCTCCTCACTGACCACTTCCATCGTAAATGACATGGCTACCCCTCCTCTTCAACATAAAACGGTACTGTAAAATTACATTTGAACGTTCAGCAGATTTCCAATTTTATAGACGACATCGTCGGTGTCGGCGTTAATGCTTGCCGCCTCGTTAATGCTCGAAATGCTTTGCAGCGCCTTAATATTCGCGTTGTAACCAATGGTGTAAATCGGAATTTTGTACGTTTCGATAAGCCCTTTAATATCCTTCAGCGAATGCCCTTCATTCGTCTCCCCATCGCTTAGCACAAAAATGAGCGGCTTCACATCCGGGTTCGCAGCAAGCTCATCTTGCAGCATTTTCATGGCAACGACGATGCCGTCGAAGGTCGCCGTTCCTCCGCTCGCCTGCAAGCTATTGATTGCGCCAACAAACATCGATTGATGGTTGGTGTCGTATTTTCCGATTGGCAGGTTGATTGCCACGTCACTGGAATACGAAACGAACCCGATGCTGTTGTTTCTGCCCAAAAATTTCTGCCCCTTAAGCAGCGATTCCTTCAAGCGATTAAGCGGCTCGCCGCCCATGCTGCCCGAAATATCGGCTACAAAAACAGCGGCAATCGGCTTGCTTCCATCCTTCTTTTCCTTCCAAAGCTTCTGCGCGGAAGCCAGCGTTTTGCCGTTCACAGCTTCCATCTCGGACTTGTAGTCATTCAGGCCATTAAAGCCTTTTTCCTCAGCAGCCTTCTGGTATTTATCCTGCGTAACAAAATCGGCGAACTTCTGGATAATGTCCTGCTTATCCTTCGGCAGCTTGCCGAGCGCATACAGCGGGCTGTCATGTCTGACGCCGAAAGGCGTAAACACGTAACCGCTCTGGAAATCCGCCGCATTCACATAGGTTTGATATTCCAGTACAAAAGCATCTAGCATCCCCGTCTTAGCAGCCTCACGCATTTGCAGTGTAGTCGAGGCAAGGAATGGAACATTGGCCTGGAACTTCTCAAAGCCTTGCACCGCCTTCTCGCCCAGCAGCTCTTGGCTGTCAAACGTCGCGAGGGACGTCACTAAAAAGTTGAGGCCCGTTGAGCTGGCAAAAGGGTCGGTATAGCCCATCGCCACCTGATTGCTTGCAATGGCATCGGTCAGCGTCTTCACATTAAGCGAGCCATATTCGGCAATCAATTCATCATATTTCGCTTGAGTGGATACGATTCCCGCTACATTGCCTACGAGCCGTTTAGACACGAGCTTCGTTTGAACGCCACTCGCTGCGACCATCTCGCCCCACAGCTCGTTGGACGGGGTGAACGCATCCGGCACATATTTGCCTGAACGGATATAATCCGTTGCAGTGCCAGAAGCAATATTGCGGATTTTGACCGAAGCCGTTTTCCCATTCACTTTAATCTTCGCTTGATTAAAAGCGGTGGCGACATCGTTCAGCCAGCCATCCATTTCCGTACCTGATTTCTCGGTGGAGGAAAAAATTTCGACGAATTGGTCTGTCGTATTTTCAACCGATACGGGGAACTTCGAAATATCCGGCAAGGAGTCGCCGACATCGGCAGGATCAAGGTCGATCTGTCCTTTGACCGGCTCCGCAGTCGTAACTGAAATGCCTTGATAAAGCTTATTCAGCTGCTTGCTGGCATCTTCCGACGAAATCTGCGTATCCGTCTTGCCTATGTTCGAGGTCAAGCTAATCCCAAAGTAAACGAGAGCAAAAACAACAATCGCAATAAGTGCCAAAACTACAAAAGCTTTTCCTTTACTCGCCATCTGCGTCACCTTCTCATTGTTGATATAATTTGGTTTGCTTTATTAATACATCGATCTCCTTCATGCAGGGCATTTCCTCGACCGTCCGATAATCTGTGCTCCCCAGCAGTGAAATTTCGAGAGCCAAGCGGTCCAGCTTCAGCAAAATCTCTTCATTCGCTCCCAGATAACCGGACACGTAGTCCAGGTATTGCTGGTAAAGCTCTATTTTTTCCTGCATCAGCTTATTCGAGAACTTCCCCGTGCTCCGCTGCCGTTCCAAGGAGGCAAACTCAGCAGCATCGAACACGCCGAGCTTATTCAGCATCCCTTTAATATTCAAGTAAAAAAGCTTCTCGACCTCAACGATGACGGAGTCGAATTTCTTGTAGCTGATTTCCGTCTGCTCAAATCTTTGACCAAGAATATCGGACAAGATCGCTCTCTTCTTCGCTATCCGTTCCAGTTGGTCGAGGGCCACGGCGATGTCCTTGTGCAGCACTTTGACATTTTTGTAATAGGAAAGCGCCGCCATGAAATCCTCACGTGTTGCAATCGAACGGAGCTGCGGCACCGAAGCCGGCTTGAGCAGCAGCGTATAGCTTCCGTAAGTCAGAACCAGAAAGCTGCTGAACAATAAGGTTACGCCTGAAGCGGTTGCAAGAACACTTTCACCCCCTATAACCACCCCGACAAGCCCCGGTGACAAAATAACGATATTTAGGGCGACAACTCCGCCAATGAGTCCGAGCAGCTTCAAATATTTCGAATTATTCCCCATAAATAATTCCTCCACGAATGCGGTAACTTGTCTCCATTTGTAAAAAACAGCAGCATCATTCGCCTGCCTATTTAATTTTAACAGAGAATAACCGAACAAGCTCCTAAATGTTGCTAATCTTGCTTTAGATTCTATTTATACTCTAAGTACTTCCACGTTATTTGTCCGGTTCCATTTTATTTTTGAGTATGTCTTGAAACACGTCACTGTGCTTGAGGCGAAAAAAGAGAATTTGCTTTTCGTTCCGTTAAAGGTTATTGTAGATATACAGAGTCTTTAAAGTCTACGAAATGAAAACCATATTATAATTAAGGAAGGAATGACGAGATATGAGCAATGACTTGTTTAATGCAGCTGTGTGGGAGAAAGCTTGGACGGAGGACCCGAACGCGACGGGCAATAAAATGAAGAAGGCCGGCATTGGCCGTACATCCTTTGACCATAAAGCAAAGATCTTTAATGCAGAGGTATTCAGTGCAGAAGGAAGACATAGAAGCGAGCGAATTATTCGCTGGATAGAAGGGCAAGGTGTGGACTTCCAAGGGCTGTCCGTACTCGATATCGGAGCTGCCTCGGGCGGTTTTACGGTGCCCTTCGTTGACCGAGGAGCACGCGTGACAGCTGTGGAGCCTAATGTTCCGTTAAGCGAGCTGTTCAGGGAGAATACAGCAAGGTTTGATCAGGGGCAAGTAGAGCTAGTACATGATGTGTTTGAAGAGCTGGATATTGACGCAAGGGGCTGGAACAACGCCTATGATCTCGTATTTGTGTCCATGTGCCCAGTCATTGTCGATTGGGAAAGCGTGGAACGGGTGCTCAGTACCGCTCGCAAATATTGCTACATTAGTGTAGGTGCAGGGCCTAGAGAGCATAGCCTGCTCCAAGCCATTCTTCCTTTGCTGACGGGCCGCGAGGTTCATCCGGAAAGCTCGGATATGGCCTACTTGACCCACCTGCTCTATTTGAAGGGTTATTCGTTTGAATCCATTATTACGAAAGAAACCAAAACGACCGAGTCCACTTATGAAGAGGCCATAGAGGAAGTCATGCAAGCGCTGAAAACCCATAATCTGAATCCTGATGAGTCTACCCGCCAAACCGTTACCGAATATGTGCATCGTACTTATCCTGACGGCAAAGTGGTCATACATCAGAGCGGACGTTATGGCAAGGTGCTGATCCGGCTGCAGGAGCTGAATATGTATACAAGACCGGAAACTGTTAGAGCATAGGTCAGCGTGCGTCAACGTAGGCCGAGGTCATACCTTTCATTATATACCTTTCATTATTTTGCGTTATCAGATAATTCACTGACCAGAGAATCGTACAAAAGGAGCAACGCTTTGGATGGACGAATGCCGAGCTCTTTTTTGATCAATCTCACATAGTCGGTGTATTGGGCTGTAAGCCCCTTCTTGTTTCCGTCCTGCGCATGCTTGCGGAGCAGCAAGCTCAGGACGGATTCATCAAGGGGATTTTGTGCATAAAGCTTTAGCAGCAGCTTCGATGCTGCGGCCGTATTGGAGAGAACGAAGAGTGTCTCCACTACATTTTTGACGAACGAGGTGTAAAGCTCTGCCAGCAGCTCTGTCTCGTGTATAGCCCAGACGTAGGCTTTGCTGCCGAACAGCTCCCCCGTGTAGAGCCTTTCCACGTTCAGCGCGTCCTCCACAGTAGCGGCGTCAACCTGCTTAAACTTTACCGCATGACGCTCGAACTCTTCAAAATCAATTATGGCATCTGCTAGTTCCAGTGCGTAGCCGTCGTTTTCCGAGCGAATAGCATCCCGAAGCGCTAACGGCTCTAATGATTTGCGGAGCTGATAAACCGTCGTATTCAAATACTTTTCAGCATTTACACTCGTCATCCCGGCAAAAATATCTGCAACGAGCCTGGCACGCGAAATTCGCTGACCACGGTTCAGCAGCAGGTAGGCAAACAGCTCGGCGCTTTTGCTGGAAATCCATTTTACGCGTCCCCGTTCATTTCGCACGGAAAAGTCGCCTAAAGCTGTAATGCTGACACGGTTCACGTTCTGAATTTGGGCGCTTGCTGTAAGGGAATCCCCTACCATCCTTCTGCTTTCAAGCGCGCGATGAATCGTCCGCTCCAGCCGCTCCTGCGTGACGGGCTTCACCAAATAATCAAGCACTGACAGCTCAAATGCCTCAACCGCATAGTCTTTATGCGAGGTGACGAACACAATTTGTGTTTTGCTGCCCGCCTTGTCCAGCTTGGAAGCAAACGCAAGCCCGCTGTCGCCCGGCACGGATATGTCAACGAACGCCAGCTCGACATCGGTATTTTCAGCGAGAAAATCGCCCGCGGCATGCATATTCACGAATGCCCCGACAACCTGCAGCTCCGCATATTTCGCCAGCATTTTCCGCATAATTAAATGCATGACAGGCTCATCGTCAATTAAGATGACTTTCATAAACGTTCACCACCGTTTCCTCGCTGTCGCTTCCAGCCCCGCTGCTAACGGCCCCTCGCAATGTAAACTGGAAAGTCGTTCCTTGCCCGGGCGAGCTTTCGAACCGGAGCATGCCGCCATGCATGCGGAGAAACTCCCGGGTCAATACGAGACCAAATCTCATTTCGCTGCCGTCCTCTCCACTTGCAAAGCCAGGCTCCTTGAAAAAGAGCTCATCCTGACGCAGCAGCCGCGCCGTCTCCTCATCCATTCCGCTCCCGTTGTCGCTAACGGATACCGTTACCACATCATGCTCAATAGAAGCGCTGACCTCGATCTTCCCATTGATATCCGTATATTTAATCGCATTAGACAGCAAATTTCGAAAAATCAGATCCAGCATTTCCTTATCGGCATTCACCGTCAGCTTCCCATCGACAAGCTCGGAAATTTGAATGTTTTTCATCGCCGCTCTGGCCCCTGCCAGCGATAAAGCTTGGCGGATAACCTGCTGCAGGTTCCAGGCCTGCGGCCGGAACGCAACCTCGCCATTTTGACTGCGATACCAGTCCAGCAAATTGTCGACGAGATGGAAGGTGCCGCGTACCTGCCGTCTAATCTCTTGAAAAACCTCGGCGCTGGCAATATCGGTATCCGTAGGCTCCTCGCCCAGCAGCTCGGTCAAGCTAACGAGAAGGGCAATGGGGTCGCGAATATCGTGAGCCATGACCGTAAACAGCTTATCTTTAAAGGCGTTCAGTTGGGACAGCTGCTGCGATTTTTCTCGCAGACGCTCCTCATTCTCCTTCAACTCCGTTATATCGCTGAACATCAGCATTTTGCCAATCGGGGTCGTCCCCGTGTCGTAAATATAAGTTAAGCTGCAAATGTAATACATCTGCCGATCGCCAAGCAACAGCTGGAGAGGAAAGCGCTCATCCTGAAAATCCGCTGCCGATATTCGCTGAAGCAGTTCAGGACTGGTCGCTAGTATGTCCTTGCTGAGGGCAGGGAAGCTTCTAGTTTGCATCAGCTCAGGAAATACCTCTTCAGCCGCGCGATTGTGGTTCACGATCTGATTGTCATAATCCAGCAGTACGACGCCGTCGCGAACGGTATCAAACATTTTGGCATAAGCAAGCGGTGTTAAACGAAGCAGTCCGAACCGAAAAATCCCCCAAGCATAGATGACGCCGGATACAGCGAACCCCAGCGGTGTAAAGTCAATGATCGTATTAAACATATAGCCAATATTAAACAGCATCGGCGCGGCCGCTCCGAGAGTTAGGAGGACAATCTGCTTCCGCACAATGGGCAACGCTCGTATATACAACGGAATAAACAGCAAAATGCCCAGCAGCAAAATCGTATAATTATAAACGCCATGCACCGTATACCACGGGCCTTTTAATGTATTGTACAACGGAACGGTATCGTTCGGGTTCGGAAAATAGCCTTCGTACACAAGATGATGCCACTCATTAGTAAGATGCAGAAGAAATGTGGCCGACGGAATGAGAAAAAGCAGCAGCGCAAGCCACTTTCGGTAAGGGGCTGCAAGCCCGGTAAACTGGATCACCATCAGCAGCCAGAAGGTGGAGACGAAGGGGATGCCTAAATATTCGAACTGAAGTGACCATTTTACGCCGTCCAAGGTAACGCTCAAAATTTCGAAGGCATAGCCAAGCGCATAGCAGGATGCTGCTGCCATCATATAAACCATCGTCCTAGCCACCTGCAAATGGCGTTTGCGATAGGATAGGAACAACACAAACAGCATCAGCGCCGTCGCAAAGCATAGCAATACTGACATCCACAACCTCGTATCCACGACGGCACCTACCTTTCATTCGCTGTTTCGAACTTCTCGTCTATCATTCGACAAAATGGCTGAAAATCCTTGTAAAGCCCCGACCATGATTGGTCGGGGCTTTACAAGGCAGGTATTTATTGAAAATAGAGAATCATATGTACATTTTTATTTTATTGATTGTTTGCACTTGACATGTGAAGCTAGAGATACTCATAAATCAAGATATATATTTCAGTAACTAAGTTCGAAATTCATTTTTAACATCTCTAGAATTTCATCAGCTGATCCAGCATATGCTCTCATTTTCAACATTTTTTCAAAATTAATATCATCAATAATTAAAATTAAAATCCCTGCCTCCTCATAGGCCCTTCGTTGAGCTTCAATAAGCTTCAAACTTGGCTTATTTCTTATGAATAATAGTCCAAATCTACCAACAGTTGGTCTAGAAAGATATAGCCTCAATTGATTCAACTCTTCGCGACCCACAACAGTTTTATAGTTTTTAAATTCGCATATTATATGCTTAGAGTTAAACTCCGTACGAATTAAATGCCAGAAACCCATGATTTGATTATTAGGAATAACCGCATCTCTTCTTATGTCACCAGACTCATTTCGAACTTGTGTTAAAACATTTTTAAATGGAGGAATAAATAAAAAATTTAGAGCATCTAGACACAATTCTTCATATATCCTTGAATCATTCTTCCCTCTCTTACAACTACTCAATCGCTTCAATAAATCTCGATACTTTTCTACTCTTTCTTCGATTTCCCCATACTCAGGTAGTATCTTATTCAAAAATTCATTTACATGATCATTAAATGTAATAAGACTTTCTTTATCCCACAAATCTTTAGTTTTTCTCACAGAGAATAAAACATCCAAATTATCAATTAGATCGGGGTAGTACTTCATTATTAGTGATTTATATTCATTATCAAGTATCTCTATATAATATATTATACTTTCAATTCCATGATTATATTCTGATAAAAGTAAATCCTTTCTCTCTTCAGGAACATCATTACTATTTCCGAATAAAAATGACTTGGAAACCATATCTGAAAAATGCGAAACCATAAATGTAGACTGAACGAACTCATACATTTTAGAATATACTGACGAGGTTCCATATCTTTTAATAATACTTTTCATCACTGGATTGTTAGAATAGCAGCACTCAATCTGTGATGATAAGAATAAATCAAAGTTAATAGCTTTAGCAAACTCTTTAATATCGATAGAGATACCTATAGATAACAAAATAACTTCTATTCCTTCTTTTGCTTGAAGACCTTGATCAAGGTCTTGAGTAGGATCCTCAGCATAGTATGCCATTATACCTCTAGAAATATATAGAGGTGTGTAAAAACCTAATAAACGACATTTATTTAATACTTCATCATTCAACAGAGACTTGTCACTCCTACTAGTACATTTTGGCGATTATATCATACGAATCCATCTTACTCCACATCTTGAATCTTACCTACATTACTTGAACCTGTAGGGAAAACTGTACCGCATCAAATGATAATTGGCGTTAAAAGGATTTGAACATACCCACTAATTTTTCATCAGTTAATAAATTAGAATGAATTACACATCACATATGTAACCTACATTAAATTTATTAAATTATTTAATAACATTTTTAAATATATAAAACCCGAACTCATGAGTTCGGGTTTTATAAGTGTCATAGAAGCGCACTAATAAAATGCAATTCACTATATACCACAACTTATCTAAGCGTTTATTAATCACAATCACTTAAAACTTAATAAATCCATTTTCATTTCTATTCTACACCTGTTTAAACTCAATCCACTCTATCTGCAAGCCCGGCTTGATGAATTCCAGCTTCAGCTCATAGAAGCCGGCTTCGAGCTCGACTTTCACAAGCTTCTGTTTGATCCATTTGCCTTCGGTTCCATTCGTTTGAATGGTCGTCATCAGTTGATCGTTCAGCGTTACATTACAAGCACTTTGAGCCAGCTCCGTCTCTGGGGACATAATGCTGACAATGATCCGGTATTGCCCAGCTTGATCCACCTGCATATAGGTCGATTCGGCCGCGGAAGGCTTCACCTGTGCATTTTGGGAAAGTACTTGCACTTGCTCTGAGGAAGCTGCTGCTGCAAGCGAAGCATTTGCCTTGAACGCTTCAACCGTCTCTACGATTTCGTGTTTTCTCGAAAATACCGGCGCGTTCATGATGAACGTGCAAATATTTATGGCAGAGCGCTGCAATTCACCGCGGGTCAACGTGCCATTTTCAAGCGATTCGATCGTATTGTCATCCCAGCCATTGATTTCCGCACCGTAGTTCGGCACCACCATATACAGATCGTTCTGCGCACGAACCATCCAGTTCGTTAGTTTGCGATCCGCTGGGCCGCCACTCACGACATCGTTCATGATCGCCCACCAATCCGTCATCACGATGCCTGTAAAGCCCCACTCGCCGCGAAGAAGCGTCGTATTCAGGTCATAGTTGGAAGCGGCCCAATGTCCGTTAATCGGATTGTAGGAGGTCATAATCGAATTCGCGCCGCCTTGCTTCACAGCAATTTCAAAGCCTTTCAAATAAATCTCCCGAAGAGCGCGTTCAGAGACGACCGCATCTACCTTGCTGCGATGCTTTTCCTGATTGTTGCAGGCAAAATGCTTCAGCGTCGCGTTAGAGCCGCCCTTCATAATTCCTTTCGTACATGCTGCCGCAAACATCCCGGAAATCAATGGATCCTCCGAAAAATATTCAAAGTTCCGTCCATTAAGCGGACTGCGGCGAATATTTAGACCCGGCCCGAGCAGCGTATCGATGTTGTTTCTTAATAGCTCCTGGCCTTCCATCACATACAGCTCTTCGACCAACTCCGTATTCCACGTTGCCGCGAGCAAGGTGCCGATTGCGACCTGAGTCGCCTTCTGACCGCTATCCATCCGAATGCCAGACGGGCCGTCTGCTGTACAAGCAACAGGAATGCCATAGTTGAACAGCTGGTCGCTGACTCCGCCGAAAGCCGAAGCCGTTCCCGATGTAACGAGCGGGCTGCTCATGCCCTCGCCCCTGACGATTGCCGCCAAATCCTGATCGCTAAGCTGCGCGATGAACGTTTCCATACCGACTTTACCCTCAAAAACATCTCTTAGCGTATGTCCCTGATTGCCCGTCTGCGCTAGCGTTGCAGGAAGATTGGTCTCAATCCGTTCCGCCATAGAAATCTTCCGCTGCGGCACCTCTACGGAGCTAAGCTCATAAGTGCCGTCTTGCTTGCGAGCGCCCGGCTTCATTCTCGTAAAGCTTTCCGTCGGCGCCATCGCTTCTTGCAGCTGATCTACAACTTGAAGAGCCTCCACGACGTAGCCGTTTTGACCCTCGACAGCTACTTCTGCCACCTTTTTCACACTCGTTCCTACATAAAAACGGTAAGTGCCCGCTTCCAGCACATAAGCGGAAGGATTTCCCGTCACACCAGCGTCATCATAGGAAGCCATAGCAGAAACAGGGAAGCTCACCGTAAGGCGCTGCGATTCGCCCGGCTGAAGCGATTTAGTTTTCCCGAATGTGACCAGCGCTTTAGCAGGTTGGCCCAGCTTGCCTTGCGGTGCTTCGTAGTAAACCTGCACCACTTCTTTGCCCGCGTAGGCAGTTCCCGTATTCGTTACGTTGACGTCGATTTCAACGTATTTTTCTCCTACTTTGGTTGTCAGCTTGGCATCCTCCGACTTGATGTCGAATGAAGTATACGAGATACCATAGCCAAACTCAAACTGAACCTTATCCGGACAAAACGTCTCAAAATAACGATATCCCACATAGATATCTTCCTCATAAACGTTTTTAAATTCATTGCCGTAATTGCGAGTCGATGGATAATCATTGATGGAATAAGCGATTGTATCCGTCAATTTGCCGCTTGGCGTTACATCACCAGCCAGAACATCGGCAATCGCATTGCCGCCTTCCATGCCGCCCTGCCAGGAGTAGATGACACCTGCAATAGGATGCACGTAGCTTTCATCGTTCAGCCAGCTCATATCTATAATGTTCGATACATTGAGCACAACAACGGTTTGTTCAAAAAAAGCCGTCACCTGCTTCAGCATCGCTTTCTCATCCACCGTTAATTGGTAGCTTCCTGCTTCATCGGCATTGTCTTGGTCTTCCCCTGCGGTACGCCCGATGACCACGATTGCCTTGTTCGACTTCCTTCTTGCTTCCGACACCAGTTCATCCGTTAAAGGCATTTCCTTCTGATGCCATGGCTCAGCTGCCCAGCCGCCACCGCCGTTGTCGAATGGATTTTCCTCAATCCATTTCTCATAAACAGCGGCTAGCGCTTCATTGACAGCAGCATTCTTCTTGCCGCGAAGCCCGCCTAGCAGATTTGTTGTATAAGTAACATGAACGCTGCCGCCCGAACCAGTACCGCTGCGATAATAGTTAACCTGGGTTCTGCCAAAAACAGCAACGTTGTCGCCATCCTTAAACGGAAGCACCTGTCCTTCATTTTTCAATAATACGGCGCCCTCTGCGGCTACCGTTCGGCTAAACTCTGCAAAACCTTCTAATGGAACTCCAATACTTTGTGTACTCAATTGATTTCCTCCTGTTTCTCTCAACCTCTATATCCACCCTCTTACTATACAAGCATCCCTTCTATAAAAGCAAAACCTCTTATTTATGAAAACAATCCTTCAAACGCAAAAAAATCCCGCTATCATCTAGCAGGATTCATTCACTGAGCAATTATCTCTTTCGTCTCCCTCCCCTACCTGTATTTGCGAATAAAATCAACCGCTTTACGAATATCAAGCTCCGGCTGCGTCCCTACCTCGCGCTCAATCGTCAAATAACCGGTATACCCAATGTCATGCAGCGCCTGAAAATAGCGATTAAAATCGACTCCGCCCTCTCCAAGCGGAACTTCGCGGAAAAACAAGCCAGAGGAAACCATCTCTGCGATTTTCTCATGATCCATAGGCGCATACCCGACCGCTCCGTAAACGTCTCTCGGATCAACCTCCTTAAGGCGAACGCCATCCTTCACATGGGTATGGACAATATAATCCTTTAATAGATGAACGCCTTGCACCGGATCATCGCCCGTCACCATGACCATATTTGCCGGGTCAAAATTAACCGATACGCCGTTCGTCGACAAGGTGTCGAGAAACGCTTTTAAGTCGGCCGCCGTTTCAGGGCCGGTTTCAATGGCGAAGTAGGCTCCGACGCTTTTGGCATATTGGCCTAGCTCCTCGCATGCGGTATGCATCGTATGAAAAGCAGCGGAGGACGAATCGTGCGGCGCGATGCCAATATGCGTCGTTACAATCGTCGTGCCGAGGTCCAGCGCCAAATCGACGATACGCTTCGATTTTTCCACTTTCCAGCGATTATCCTCCTTGACCCCGAAGCCATGACCGCCTAAATCGCCGACCAGTGCAGAAATTTCCAAGCCGAGCGATTCTATGTAGCTTCTTAACTCCTTGCGTGCCGCAGACGACAAATTTTCCGGGTCCATTTCCCCCTTAACCGCATAAATCTGTACGCCTTCCGCGCCGACCTCCTTGGCTTTCACCAATCCCTCTCGCACGCCCAGCCCGAAGCTGTCTACGATTACGCCTATTTTATTCGTTAATTTCATCGATTAATTTTCCTCCTGTTTCGGTTCCAAAATCCCCTTTGCCATCGCCTTGTAAACAAGCTGTGAGAACAGGCTGTTCGACCATGCGAACCATGGACGGGTAAATTGGTGGGGATCGTCGGCATGAAAGCCCTCATGCATAAAGCCCGTATCAGCATCCGTCGCTTCCAGCACTTTAATGATAGCAAGCATTTCCTCATCGCTCGCGGCCGTCAGCCCCTGCATCGATAAAGCCATAGGCCATATGTATCCCGGCGGCGTATGGGGGCTTCCAATTCCTTTAGCAGCTGTTCCTTCATAATAATAAGGATTTTCTCGGCTCAGGATGAAGCGCCTTGTGTTTTGGTAAATAGGATCATGAACATCGGTGTAGCCAATGTACGGAATGGAGAGCAAGCTTGGCGTACCCGCATCATCCAATAGGCAGTAATTGCCGAAGCCATCCGTTTCATAAGCGTAGATTCTGCCATACACCGGGTGATTGTACATCCCATAAAGCTGTATGCCATGACGGATCTCTTCCTCCAAAATCGCCATTTCCCGCACAAACGCTTCGTCGCGGAATACCCATCTCGCCATTTCCTGCATTTGAGCGAGCGAGACAGCGGCGAACATATTCGCCGGAATATTGTAATGCAGCTCGCAAGCGTCGTCGCTTGGACGAAAGCCTGACCACACCATGCCCGTATAATTGACAGGCATTCCGAGCCCATCATTGCGCAGCGTGTCTATGGCCGGGCAGTTGGAGCGTTTGAACCGGTATGCCGATTGCTCGGCATGGCGCTGCTCTGTTTTCCATACGTTCACAATAGAACGCAGCGCTTGCTTGAACTGCTCGTCGAAAATATCAGTGAGCCCTGTTTCCTTCCAATACCTATAGGAGAGGCGTATCGAAAAGCATAGCGAATCCAGCTCGAATTTCCGCTCCCATACCCAAGGGGACATTTCCGTATCGTCATTCGCGTCCCAATGCCAATGATTTGCCGTTTCATTAAAAGCATTGGCGTATGGATCAATCGCAATATACGTCATATGACGCTTAATCAGTCCCGAAATGAGCCGCTGCAATCCCGCATCCTCTTTGGCAAAAGGCACGTAATGAATGAACTGCTCCACTGAATCCCGCAGCCACATCGCCGGAATATCGCCCGTAATGACGAAGGTCGTACCGTCGTCCATCAACTTCGTAGTCGTTTCCAGCGTATTGGGGAAACAATTGCGAAATTGCTGCTGGAGCTTCGGGCGATGGGCCAGCTTGACCTCCGCTTCCTCCAGCACCTTCATTATGGCTTCTGGCAGCACCAATTGCGGCAGCTTTACCTTCGGCAGCTTAAATCGTTCCATAACCTACAGCTCCCCTCCGCCTACTCCTGATCCTGTTCCCGTTCCAATGAAATGAGCTTCACCGTTTTTATTTCAAAAGGCTTGAAGGCCAGCTCGAATGCCCCTCGCTCACATGGCAGCTGCTCCATTTTATCCTCAAGCAAATTCACGATAGACGCCCTCACTTTCTCCTCCGGCCACTGGATACGCACCGTCTCTCTACCGCCTGATGATTCATAAAACCGCAGCACGGTTCCAGTCCCGTCCTCGGAAGCTTTAATCGTGTCCAAAATAACATGCTCGCTTTCAAAACCCAGCCATGCATGCCGTGCAGGAAATGCGGGAAGCGCTGGAACCGCAGGGAGTGCAGGAAGCCCTCCTCTGTTCGGCTGCCCTGCTGCCGTCATGACCGGATGATTTAATTCCATTGCTCGGCGAGCTACGTGAGCGCCCCGCCAATCCGCTTGATGAGGCAAAACAGAATAAGTGAACTCGTGCTCGCCTTGGTCCGCATGTTCATCTGGCCATTTCGGCGCGCGCAGCAGCGATAAGCGAATCGTCTGGCCCTTAATGTCGTACCCATATTTGCAGTCGTTCAGCACACTCAAGCCGCCGTTGCCCTCGGAAATATCGGCCCAGCGATGTCCGCACACTTCAAATTGCGCCTGCTCCCAGCTCGTATTGTTATGCGTTGGCCGCTCCAATGCACCGAATGGAATTTCATACGTCGCTTTCGCAGCAACAAGGTCAACCGGGAACGCTACCTTGAGCAATTTATGGCTCTCTGTCCAATTCACCTTCGTCTGAAAATCAACGCGGCGCTGATGGCGATACAATATCATATCCTGGCTAATTTCCGAATCATTCAGCTTCCAGTGGAAGCGAAGCACATCCTTGGTGCCCCCTCGCTGCACAACTTCTTTCCAGATCAGCTGCACAGTGCCGGCACGCTGCGCTTCAAAGCGCGGATCGATATCCCATGCATCCCAATAGGTCGGTTTATCATGAAAAAATTGCAGCTCATTCGCTTTATCACCCGGCTTCAGCCACTCCCGCTGCACAGACTTGTCATACCAACGGGTGATTTCTCCTGCATCATTAAATGCTAGCGTGTAAAAATCCGTCTCCCAAACGGCAGGAAAGGCCTCATCTGCTTGCGTATCCTTAGCATCATCTGCATGCGCTGACGCACGCAGCCATAGCGTTGTATAACCGAAGGCCGGGATAGACGGAACGTACACGGATACCGTCTGGACATCCCCACTCCGCTTGACATCGCAAGCCAGAAGCTCCCCGTTCACATCAACAACAGACAAGCCACTCATTTCAGCGCTGCATGTCAAGCTGACTACTTCTCCGCGTTCCCAGCCCAGGCTGTTGAACACGATGTAGGGCAGCCCCTCACCATCTGGAGCTATGCTGCCAGCAATGGCTTCAAGCGAGCGGTTGAGCTCAGCCGTTCCGATCTCCATCACCTTCCCATACTCCTCTGTAGACGTCACATAGGCTTCAGGAATAGATGTTCCCGGGATAATATCATGGAATTGATTGAGCAAAATGAGCTTCCAGCCTTCATCGAGTGCCTCCGTCACTGTGCTAGATAGCCCAGCGAACTGCGCCCACAGCTCCGCTTCACGGTACAGCACCTCCGCCTTGCGGTTGCTTCGCTTATTTCTTGCATGCGTCGTGTAAGTACCGCGATGCAGCTCCAAATACAAATCGCCATGCCATTTGGGCAGCGATTGCCCGCTTTTTCCGATTCCCTCGAAAAAGGCTCCGGCCGTGCTGAACCTGCTGACAGGCTGCCCAACCATAAAAGAAGACCGCTCGGCAAACTCGACCATTTCGTTCGTTACGCCGCCGCCACCGTCCCCATGCCCGTAAAGCAGCATTTGCTGCGGATGCAAATGCTTCTGTTTGTAAGACTTCCAATGTTCATCGACATCCTTGGGACGGGTATGCTCATTTACCCCATGGTTCAAATAGGCAATGACAGAGGTGCCGTCGATGCCTACCCAATCAAACAAGTCATAAGGGAAAGCGTTCGTGTCATTCCAATTGAGCTTTGTGGTCATAAAATACGGGATATCCGCCAGCTTCAGCATTTGCGGCAGCGACGCGCAGTAGCCAAACGTATCAGGAAGCCATTCGATGTTGGAGCGTTTGCCGAACTCTTCCTTATAGAAGCTTTGACCGTACAAAATTTGCCGCACCAGCGACTCGCCGCTCGGAATGTTCAAATCCGGCTCGACCCACATGCCGCCGACCAGCTCCCAGCGCCCTTCGGCGATCCGCGCCTTAATCCGCTCATACAATTCGGGATAATGCTCCTTCACAAAGGCATACAGCTGCGGCTGGCTCTGCGAATAGATGAACTCGGGGTATTCATCCATCAGCGTACATACCGTCGAAAACGTGCGGCTGGACTTGCGAACCGTTTCGCGGACAGGCCACAGCCACGCAATGTCGATATGCGACTGGCCGACCAAATGCATAAAGCCGCTGCGGCCGCCTTCCAAATCTTCTTCCTGCACCTTCTGGGCAAGCAACTGCTCCAGCCCGTTCACCCACTCAGCCTCATCCCAGCGCTGCGGCTCGGCATACATCCGATCCATGATGCGATGTATCGCACCCACAAGACGATTTCGCTTCATATCGCTCTCCGGCAGCGCGTTCAACGACTCCGATAACACCGTTACGCTGTACATCAAGCTTTGCAGCGGTTGATTCACTCGGACGAGCGCCGAGCGGATGCCAGCGATTGGCGGCTGAATGACCGCCTGGCGATTCAGCGGATCATGCGGCTCAGGAATCGGATCGTACAATTCGATTTCCAGCAGCGGCGCACTCCCTACTCGGCCCACCGGAAGCGGCACATACCAGTGATTCCGGTCGAGCCCATGATAAGGAGCCCCGTTCACCTTCAGCAGCCCCTCCCCGCCCGCTTCGAAAATGAGACCAACCGCGTCTTGATGCCAAGCCTGCGGTATATCTGCTTTTTTCGTTAAAAAATAAGTCGTGCCATGTGTACTGTAAAGAGGATTCACATTTTGCACACCGACATTTTGCTCATCCAGCACGTATTCGCCGGGCCGGATATATTTCGCTTTTTGCATATGCCACTGCGGAAGCTCCACCTTATCCAGCCACTGCCGCTCGGCCATATCCTGAATGAACCGCTGAATTCGAATCATGGCTATTCCCCCTCGCGCTTAACATGCAAGCTGCATGCCAGCCAATCCTTCGAGCTGCTGCCGACCATTAAGCGGAATTCGCCCGGTTCCACAACCGGCTCCAGCTGGGCGTTAATCAATGCAAGATGCTCTTGATTTACAGGGAAAGTGACCAGCTTCGTCTCCCCCGGCTGCAAATGGATTTTGCGGAAGCCCTTGAGCGAGGTTTCGGCACGGGTCACCGATGCGGATACGTCGGTGACATACATTTGCACAACCTCATCTCCAGCCACACCGCCAATGTTCGTCACTTCGATTTGCACCTCGGCTTCTCCGCCCGGAACTATCACCTCCGGCACAACCCGTATGTTATCGTAGCCAAATTGCGTATAGCTGAGCCCAAACCCGAATGGATACTGCGGCTCAAGATCCGTCTCCAAATAACGTTTGCCGCGCGTTCTCTTGGAATGATAATAAACCGGCAGCTGGCCGACATGCTTCGGAATGGAAACGGTAAGGCGCCCGGAAGGATTGACGTCGCCGAATAAAATGTCCGCAATCGCATTGCCGCCCTCCTGTCCCGGATACCACGCCTCCAAAATCGCATGAGCATGCTCTTCTATCCAAGGCTCGGCAATCGGCCTTCCGTTGATGTAGACGATGATAACCGGCTTGCCGAGCTTATAAATTTCCTGCACCAGTTCAAGCTGCACCCCCATGAGACTAAGCGTCGAACGGTCGATGCCTTCACCGCACTCCATGTCGTTCCATGCGTTATCCGTAACGACGGACGCACCTGTACGCAAATCAATGGTGCCTTCCCCGAAATCCCGGGCGCTGGAGCCGCCGATAACCATAACGATGGCATCCGCTTGCTCGGCGCAGGCGAGGGCATGGCCGAAGCCGTCTTTGGCGTCGCCCTTAATTCGGCAGCCAGGCGCATACAGCACCTGATCATCCGCATCCGCGCCGAGCTTGCGGCGGATACCCTCAAGCACGGTGACGATTTGTCCCTTAGGCTGCGGCGAGGTGTAATCACCGAGCTGATTGTAGACGTGGTTCGCATTCGGACCGATAACGGCTATTTTGGTGCCTGCTTTGCTGAGCGGAAGCGTGGCCTGTTCATTTTTGAGCAAAATAATGCCCTCCGCAGCTACTCTTCTCGCCAGCTCCACATGCTCCTCGCACCCAATAACCTGCTGGGCAAAATCAGGATCAACATAAGGCCGTTCGAATAAGCCAAGTCTGAATTTCATGTCGAGCACCCGTCCTGCTGCTGTATTCAGCTCATCCTCGGTCATCAGCCCCTGCGCAAGCGCGCCCGCTAAATGCTTGCCATACATATAGCCGGACATCTCCATATCGACGCCTGCTTTCAGGCTTTGCGCCACTGCCTGCTCCCCGTTCTCCGCCGTATTGTGGCCGCTGACCAGCATTTGAATCGCGCCAAAATCGGTAATGACAAAACCATCAAACCCCCATTCCTCGCGCAGCAGGTCGTTCAGCAAATAGGAATTTGAGGTGCAGGGCACACCGTCAATTTCGTTGTACGCCGTCATGACGGAGCAGGCACCCGCTTCGACCGCCTTTTTGAACGGCAGCAAATCGATTTCATGAAGCTCACGCAGCCCCATATGGACGGGAGCCGCATTGCGTCCGCCCTCGGAGCTGCCATAAGCGGCAAAATGCTTAAGCGTCGCCACAATCGTTTTGTCCGTATCCAGCCGTTCCCCTTGCAGCCCCTTAATCGCCTCGACCGCCAGCTCGCCGATTAAATAGGGATCTTCCGCGAAACATTCCTCCGTCCGCCCCCACCGCGGGTCGCGCACGACATCAAGGACAGGCGAATACGTCGCAGCGCCCCCCTGGCTTCGAGTCTCTGCCGCAATCGCCTCGCACATTTCCCGGTACAAATCCTTGTTCCAGGTGCTTCCGACCGTAAGCGGAACGGGAAATACCGTTGCCCCAATTGCCATATGACCATGAGAGCACTCCTCCCCGAACAAAATCGGAATGCCAAGGCGGGAGTTTTCAATCACGTATCGCTGGATTTCATTAGTCGCTACCGCGCCTTGCCTTGGTGTAAGTCCCGTCTCCAGCGTCACCTCTGTCCAAGGATCGGCGCGAAGAACGCCGTATAAAGAACCTACTCCGCCCCGCGCAACCTCTTCCTTGAACTGCTCCGTCACCTGCACGGTGCCGTCCGCTTCCTTGAGGTAGGTTTTCCATCCCATAGGCTGGATAAGCTGGCCGATTTTCTCCTCTGTCGTCATACGTTCAAGCAAATCCTGAACCCGTTCCCGAATCGGAAGCGAAGCGTCTTTATAGTCCATGTGCATAATCTCCTTCTGGGTTGATTTAGCGTTTGAAAGCTCTGATGCTCACTTGCTCGGGGCGATACACCGACAATAGCTGTCCTTCATGGTCAGCGGCAAACATGACCGTCCGTTCCTGTTCCAAAACAAACGCATATTGAGTGCCCGTCAACGGGTCCCGTATCTCCAGTTCCATATCACTGCTATATTCGGATACAAAAATATAAAGATTGCCTTCATCAAATTGCAGCTTCCGGCCATAAACGCCCGGAGCGTCGCCGCCGCTTAGCCATTCCAGCTCCATCTCGGCGCCAGAAGCACGCAGCGCCTCTTCATACAGCGCTTGCAGCGGCTCCCATCTGTCATTCAGCTCCAGCGGCAGCGGACACCAGATGAAGCTGCCTGCACCGAGCGCCATGCTGACCAGACTTAGGCCGGCATTGATGGCATTCCTGGTATTGCTGGCGCTGTTTGCACTGCTGGAATTGCTAGAATTGCTGCTACTGCTGCCAGACTGCGGAATCGGCCGATCGATAGCCAGCTGCCCGATTTTGCGTCCGCCGAACGATACGCTGTGCCGCTTGCCGCCTAGCAGCAGCGCCTCTTCACGACGCACATTGCCGGGCACCGTCTCGCCAATCTCAGCCCGAAGCCGCTCATTGGCAGCGCCCCAATAAGCGTCCAAGCGGAGCGGCCCCGTCCATAGCACGGTGCTGCCTTTCCTCGCCAGACTAACGAGCTGCTCAAACGCTTCGTCGCTAAAGTTATGGGCGCTCGGCACGATAATGAGCTTAGCTGGCTGGCGCGCAAGCTCCTCCAGCTGGTATTCGCCCACGCCTCGAGGATGTATGTTCATGCCAAAGGTGAGCACCCTTACCGCTTGCGAGGTAGCCTCGAAAGCCAGCTTTCGGCTCGAAAAATCATTAGAATACGGGTATACGACCGCAACGTCCTCCAATACCCGCCCCTCAAACAGTCCGCCAATGCCCTGCATAAAACGACCAAAATCGTACGTCACATCCGTTTCAGGTTTCTGGGTGCCATCGGCCCGAAGGGCCCCGATATTCGATTCATTCGCATTGTTCATAAAGGGATTAATATTCCATATCCATTGCACCGCTCCGGCGCCTCCAGTTGAGAAGGCGTAGGCATATTTTCGCTCCAAAATGCGATGCAGCTCTTCCTCCGAGCGTTTCGCCATGCCATCCGGGCGCTGAATATGCATAATGCCGGTTTCTTGGGTCAAGTTTGGCTTATCCAGCGTTTTGGTGAAAATTCCGTCCCACACCAGCTGATCCATCAGCCACCAGCTATGTACCGTCGTATAATCGACTACGGAACCGTAGAAAAAGGGAGAAGGACGCTGCCCGCCCAGCGCCTCATCCTGCCCAACCGTCACAAGCTGGCGCGGATTGGAGCTGCGAATGGTGGAGGCCAGCTCCAGCGCCCAGCGATTGTGCATGTCCATAGTGAACAGCGAATAGTCCAGCCATGGCCCCCATTTTTTCGGCAAAAGCACACTGTCAAAATGGATATCGCCCGGGTCCGGCGGCATCGCCGCCTCAAAGGATGGCAGCTCTCCGGGAGTCATATTCCATCGTTCCTGAAGCCGGACAAGGTCGCCGCCGTGGCGCTCCTCCAGCCACTCGGAAAACGCTGCCCGCTCATAGCGGTCTGCAAGCGATCTAGGCCCCTCGAACACACGAGCCGGATCGAATAACGAAGGCTCATTGATCAGATCCCAATGGACGTGCGTCGTGGCTTGATGGCGGGAGACGATGGAAGCGATGAACCGTTTTTGAGCCTCGACAGCCCTCGGGTCCAAATACGGATTAACTCCTTCCCACGCCTCGGGCGCAAACGAGAAGAAGGTAAAGGTGACCTCCAGCTCATTCCGCTTTGCCGTAAGCAGGAAAGCGTCGATAGCCCGCAGCACATCCTCGACGACATGCCCATCGGCGAACATCATATTCCGGTAGCCCGTCCAAATGCCGGTCCGTATCAGATTGACTCCAGCCCTTCGCATCTCTGCCATATCCCGCTCCCAGCGGCTCACATTCGGCAAATGGAGAAACTTGCGCGACACGTCGGAAGCCATATACGTCATGCCGACGATAGGCACAGGGCGTCCGCCGCGGTAGAAATAGTCTCTTCCGCAGGCAAGCAGCTCCCCGCTGTTCAGCAATTCCCTGTCCATTCCCCAATACGCCTGCTTCATAAGCCGGACTTCGCCTGCATCTGAGCGGACTTCACAGGTGATCGAGTGAAGGCCCGCCACTGCTGGTACTGGCACAGGAATGCGGAGCAGCTGCAAATCCCGGCGCTGCGGCCCCGTCTCCGCTTGCAGCGCACTTTCCCAGACCGAGGTCTGTCCTTCACGCTCTACCTTCAGCTTGAACGTCCAGTTTTGCTCCATTAAGCAGGTACGGGACAACGACTGCAATTGAAGCGTCAAAATAGGCTGTTCACCCGGCTCATAAGCGGCGTAATTGAGCTTCAGCCACAATTCTGTGACGCCGCGTCCAACATATTCAGCGAGCTCCTTAAGCAGCTCAGCACCCGCAATGCCCGTAGTGTCCGCTGTGTCAGCAGCACCCGCACCGTCCCAAAATGACTGCCCCAGTGTCTGATTAATCAATATCCAGCGGCCTCCTGCAAAACTCCCCTTCATGTTTTCCAGCAGAACGACCGGAGCAGCCCTTTCGCGCCCATCATGATCCACGCCAACAAGCAGCGGGTAAATAAAAGCATCCATTGGGCCACCCGAGCCCATCTCGGCGGGAATATCGCTTGATTTTGTCGCATGCAGCGTCAGTCCCCACGTCGGTTCAATGCCAAAAAGCGCTTCGCGCCCCAGAAGCAGCGGGAATTCGGCCGATGCGGCTGCCCGCACTACTTTCTGAACGGATGCTGGCAGTGTGTCATGGATATTCATGAGCTGATGATACGCGGTTTGCTCCCGCTCCACTCTCCAGCCGGCCCCAACTTTCACAACTGGCCTGCGAAAAGGGGCACCGCCTGCATGAAGCAAGCCGCCTCCTCGGTCCAGATGGGCTTTCACGCCGCTCCATGCGGATTTTGGAAAATACGGGCCGTGCAAATGAATAAGCGTTTCCCATTTCTCCTCTGCCAAACGATCGGATAGCGTATGTGCATCGGCGACTTCAGCCCATACGGAAAGCTTCTTCCTTACTTCCTGCGAGGGACGCACGCCCTCGTAAGGAAATGCTTCATCGTAAAACACTAAAATTTTCATGGGCCCTCCAAATAAATATTGTTATTTTTGTTAGGTTATTATATAATAACGTTATGATAAAGCCAGTCTATAACTTTTGCCAACAAACGTCAACGCTGTTATTTAGCGTGATTTTAGCATGACGTTTGTTAGTCCTATCACCTAAGGAGAACAACATGCCACGTAAAGTATCGATCCAAATGATCGCCGACCAGCTCGGCCTATCCAAATATGCAGTATCCCGCGCGCTCAGCGGGAAATCTGGTGTCAGCCAGGCCACACGCGAGCGGGTTTTAGAGTTTGCCAAGACGCTGGGCTACGGGCTTCCTTCCCAGAAGTCGCCTTCCCCCGCTCCCGACGCTGCCTCTTCCTTTGTCCTAATCTGCATGAATCCTTCCAACCGAGTCGATCCTTTTTATTGGCAGCGAGTGCTCGAAGGAATCATTTCCGGCTGCAGCGAGCGAGGGTGGCCTCATGTCATCGTCTCCCAGCCGGTCTCGTTCCCGGCCGTATCCGATTTATCGCCGCAGGAAATTATCGCGCCGCACTTGGACTGGAACAGCTGCCTTGGGCTCATCGTCATGGGCGCATATCCTTATGCGGCCCTTCAGCTTATGGCTCGTACAGGCAAGCCATTGGTGCTGCTCGACCATAATGAGCCTTTGCTTGATGTGGATTCGGTCAATCATGCGAATATAGAAGCGGGAATTCTTATTGCCCATCATCTGCTGGTCGCTCAGAAATGCAGAAGTCTTATTTTTCTCGGTGATGATGGCCGTTCTGCCAGCTTTGCCGAAAGACGAATCGGCGTAAGGACCGCAATGGAGCGCTACGGCGGCCCGGATACGAAGCTGCAGGAGTGGGAGCTGGCCTATGAAGAGAAGGAATGGCTCGCTGCTGCCGCAGAACGGTTTGCCCAGCTGGCACCGGAGCAGCGCCCAGATGCCTGGATTTGCGCTAATGACGACATTGCCATGCAATGGATGCAGCAGCTGCAGAGGATGGGAGTAGCGATTCCCGAGGAGACGCGCGTGTCGGGTATCGACAATGTAGAGGCAGCGGCCCATACGTCACCTCGACTCACTACCGTGAACCTCAGCAAGGAGGCGCTCGGCAGCCGCGCGATCGAAGCGCTATCGCGCCGCCTTGAACGTCCAGGAACACCGATGGAGCGGCTGCATCTCAGCGCCACCTTAATTCCGCGAGACTCCGCTTAAGCAGTGTATTTCCGTATAAGCTTGAACAGCGGCTTTCCCCCTATAAAAGACAAACGGCGATCGTTTTTTTGCGTATTCACAATGAACGATCGCCGTTTATTTTTGCGTGGGCTGCCCGCGCCGCTCCCTGCTATCTGTTCATATCGCCTTGCGGTAATCGCTTGGCGCTACGCCTACTACATTTTTGAACGCCCGATTAAAGGAGTTGTAGTTGGTATAGCCCACTTCCTCGCTAATTTCCTGAATCGCCCTGTCCGTCTCCAGCATAAGCTGCTTCGCCCGCTCTATACGGTGGCTGATGAGCAAATCGACGAACTTCTCGCCAACTTCATCCTTGAACAGCTTGCTTAAATATTTCGGGTTAATATCAAACAGATCGCTTAAATAATTCAGCGAAAGCTCGGGGTTATTATAGTTTTCCTCCACGTATTTGCGGATTTCTAAAATATGCGTCCGATGCTTCTTGCTGCAGCGCATCGCCTGCATCTGCTCCGCCAGCTCCCGAAACGTCTCCCAGCAGAGCAGCCGCAGATCATCTAGCACTTCCCATTCCTCCAGCCCGCGAAGAAGACGGTCGAACGAAGCCGACCACAGGTCTTGGTATTCACGAGGCAGCTCGGCGAATTCCCGATTATAATGCTGGAACAGCAGCTGCACCGTGTTCATCATTTCCTGACGGGACAATACGGAGGCGCTGATTTGATCAAACAAACGTTCAAAATGCTTTTCCCACGTTTCATCGGACAGCCGCATCGCTTGCACGAACAGAGAAATTGTCTTAAGAAACTCATATACATCATTTTTGGAATCCGGCACTTCCCCGCGCGAGATCACCCGGTTCATGCCCAACACCGCTTTATAGCCCAGAGCATGGGACGCATCCTTAAGCGATGCTCTCAAGCCTCGAAGATCACTCGCAACTCCTCCCGTTCCAATCGTAACGGTGAAGTTCAAATACTGCCCAACCTTCTCCAAATAGCCGGACAGCACCTTGCGCTCAATCTGTTCAGACAACGCTGTTTCGGAAAGCCAAAGAATCGCATGCAGCCGGCGCTCTGAAATCCATTCCGCCCATACGTCTGCCCCTTCCTGCTGGGCACTTTCTTGCAGCACAGTGGAAAGGACGAACTTGAGCAGCGTCTGATCATGCTGATGATAATCAGCGGCAAATTGCGGATAACGGTCAATTTCCACAACCATAACCATCCATCTGCTATCCAGCTCCGGGAGCTTAAACTTCGCCATTTCAGCCTGCAGCTCGCTGCCCGTGAAACGGCGCGTTCCTTCAAGCAGCTCCTGAAAAAAATATTTCTTTTGCAAAATCAGATTTTCTTCGTATTTTTCTTGATATTGCTTCGTTTGATCAATCATCCGCTCAAGCGTGTTTTGAATAAACCGGAACTCATTTTCTTTCGCAGAGCTCGTTCCCGGTTGTTTTTGCGAGGCGACTGTCTGAATTAGCGTCACGATTTGCTGGATAGGCTTGTAGTTCCTCCGAGTGACGTAAATAACCCAAATGACGCCGATTAGAACAACTGCGATCGCGAAAGCAAACCATATATTATAAAATTGCAGCGCAAATTTAACGACTTTCCCGTTATTAATGCCCGTCTCTACCTTCCAGCCGCTGTAGCTGGACGTAAACGTTGAGAAAACCTCGCCAGAGGCAGGCTTAGCGCCCGCGCCTTGAGGCGTCTGCTCATCCCACAAATTCCCGCCAGAGCTGCTGATCACATTGACGAAGGTGTATTCGGGATCATACATTTGCATAATCGACTTCCGCAGCGTTTGCAAATCCACATTGACGACCACAAGGCCAGTTCCGCCCTCCATGCCGCGAACAAGCGTTACGACCTGCTGCGCCGATTGCGAAGGAAGAGCCTTGAAATTTCTGAAATCCACCCATTTTCGCGTCGGGTTGCTGCGGCTTTCTTCTATAAAAGAGGCATCTGGAAACTCCTCAATCGGTACCGCCTTCCCGTTGCTGAATACGATATTGTCCTTGTACCGAACCAAATAGATGGAATCGATCAATGGGAAGTTGATTTTCAGCTCATCAATAACGTCAAGAACCTGAATACCAGCGTACACATCATTGCTGCCAGCAGCCGTATAATAATTTTTCAAATCCGGATTCGTCAAAATTTCCCGCAGCACTTTAAAGTCAATCGAGCGCAGCGAATTGTCCAAATACTGCATCACTTGGGACGCCAGAAATTCATTGGCCTTTAAAGCCTCTTTGCGATTTTGCTCATTGAACAGCTGGAAGAAAATAATAAACAATATCGTCGTCACAATAAAAAAGACTGGCAAATAGGACAGCAGCAAACGTCTAAACCAATTGTTGTTCATCTCCGAGGTCCCCCCTCACTTTTTATACACGTGACAACAACCTTCAAAATATTCATTTATTATATAGGATGAAGCGGGACCGTCATAGGAGAAGACCGCTCCGAGTCATGTCTGACAACAAGGAGCAGCCCCCGAGAATAAACGGTTATGCTGTTTTATTTTTTCTCAATCGCACGCTGGTAGATCGCCAAATAATTGCTCAGGCCCAGTCCATCAAAGCCTTTGACATAGCTGTCCCAATCCTTCTCAATGCTCTTGTTGCCCAGGATAAATTGCGCCATATTCGTCTGTACATAATCTTTAACTGCGGTTGTCAGCTGAGCAGCAGCTTCCGTATCCTCTGGACGAATAAAGACGTTCGATGGATATACTTCCTTCGGCGCATAAGGCGCATACACATTCGTCGCCTGTGCCAGACGAGTGCCGTAGCCTTCAGACACTAGAGGGTCCTGCCCTTCTACGAACAAGTTGCGGAACGTATTGGATAAATCATGTGCGCCAATTTGCGACCAGCTTTCGTTAACGACGACGTTCGGATCACGCTCAGGCAGGTTGTAGTAGCTGTACTTGGCAGGCTCGCCATTAATATTTTTCTCATCGGCACCTGCCATTTGCCAGCCCTTGCCCTCCGTCGGGCCGTATTCCGCATAAAGCGCGCCTTCTTCGCTGAACATGTAATCGATAATTTCAATCGCGGCGATTTGCTGCGCTTCCGAAGCTTTATTCGTAATCGCAAACTCGAATTCGCCTACGCTTTGCGTAGCTCCTGTCGTTTGCACACCATCCGGCCCCTTGAGCGGAGGCACGATATCCCAGTGCTGATGGCGCGTAATCGTCTTATCATACGTATTGACCAGGTAGCTTACGAGCGCAGTCGTAATGGAACCAACCACTTCGTCGCCTTCCCTGTTGCCGAGCTGTCCTACCGCTTGATCATTCTGCGTAAAAGCAGCCGGGTCGATCAAGCCATCCGAATACAGCTTGTGCATATATTCCAGACCCTTCTTCCAGCCCTCTTGGTTAGCGGCAAAATCAACCTTGCCATCATTGACGATTAAATATTTATCGTTGTCGTTATAAATGAAGCTATTCATCAAATAAGCGTCAATATTCCCGTTCCATACATATTTGTTCGGAGCACCTGTAAGCGGAATTTCATCGGCTTTGCCATTGCCGTTAGGGTCTTTTTCTTTAAAAGCTTTAAGTACCGTGTACAGCTCATCGGTCGTCGTCGGCATTTCTAGCCCAACCTTGTCGAGCCAATCGGTATTGATCCAATATTTTTGCGCATACGTACAGTGGTAGCATTCATTAAAAATAGGCAGGGCATAAATGTTGCCATCTGGAGCCGTAATCGCCTCTTTGAAATACGGTTTTTCTTCCATAATCTTTGTCAGATTCGGAGCATGCTGCGCAATTAAATCGTTCAGCCCAAGGAAGATCCCTTGACTACCGTACGTTTGAAGGTCTGAGGTTGTAAACTTGCCGTGGAGGAATACTTCGGGATAATCCCCGCTCGCCAGCAGCAGCTGCCTGCGGTCCTGAAGCGCGTCAGTTGGAGCGAGATCCCATTTCAGCTTAACGTCAAACTTGTTTTCAATGAACTTCGTGAATTCATTATCTTCCATAGGCGCTTTGCCTTGTGGAGCAAAAAAAGTCATCGTTACAGGCCCTGTGCTCTCTCCGCTGCCACCGCCGCTCTGTGTATTATTGCTGGATGCGGAGCTGCAAGCCGACAGTACGGCTACCGTAGTAAAAACAAGCAACAACATCGAAATCCAAGATTTTTTCAAACCAGACTCCTCCTTTTAATGAACGCCATTTAAATGTTTGTTACTGCACTATTTTGTGACTGCCCTATATTGAACCCTGTCCCGGAAGCCCGCCAGACCTTCGCCCCCTTCCACAAAAGCTTCCAGATGGTAGTTATGGCAAATGCCCTACCCTTTCAAGGAACCAACCATAACCCCTTTGACGAAATGGCGTTGCACGAATGGATACATAATCAAAATCGGGATGCTCGCTACAACGATTAAGGCGTATTTGAGCACCTGCTCGAACCCTTGATCGCGGAGCTGCTGGCTCGTATTGGCGAGCATCGCCGGATCGGCCGCGTTCAGAATGAGCAAATTGCGCAGCACATATTGCAGCGGGAACAAGTTTTCAGATCGCAAATAAATGAGGGCATCAAAGTAAGCATTCCAATGGCCTACCGCATACATGAGCGTCATAACCGCCAAAATCGGCTTCGACAAGGGCAGTACAACGCTGACCAAATAACGAATGTCCTTGCAGCCATCGACCTCAGCGGCCTCCCGCAATTCATCAGGAATCGACGATTGGAAAAAGGTTCTGGCGACGATGACTTGAAATACCGCCAGCGCCCCCGGCAGCCACATCGCCCAGCGGGTATCGAGCAGGTGAAGATCCTTCATCAGCAAGTACGTCGGAATCAGGCCGCCATCGAAAAACATCGTAATCATCATAAAAATAATGATGGCGCCGCGGCCATAGAATGTCCGGCGGGATAACGGATACGCCAGCATCACCGTCAGGATGACATTGATCGCCGTTCCGACTACCGTGTAGATGATCGTATTATAAAAACCCATCATCAGCTGCGTGCTTTTAAAAATCGACACATACGCCTTAATGTTGAAATCGACTGGCAGCAGCCATATTTGCCCGGCTGTAACCGCCCGTGAGGAGCTGAAGGAGGAACTGACGATATAGAGCAGCGGGTATGCGACGACGATCAGCACCAGCACGAGAAATAAATAATTGATGCCCATAAACACGCGGTCGCCGAGTGGGTCTTTAATTCGATTCCGATTAAACATAGATGGCCTCCTCCTCCTTTACCATAAGCTGTTCTTACTGACTTTCCGGGAAACCGCATTGACCAAAATAAGCAAAATCAGGTTGATGATTGAATTAAATAATCCGACCGCCGAGGAGAAGCTGAAATTCGCTCCAATCAACCCGACCTTGTACACATAGGTGGATATGACTTCCGAAGCGCTCGTATTGAGCGGATTTTGCATCAAATAAATTTTCTCAAAGCCAACGCCCATAATGCTGCCGAGATTCAAAATCAGCAGGATGACGGTGACGGGGATGAGGCTCGGAATGTCGATATGCCATATTTTTTTGAGCCGGGAAGCCCCATCCATGCGAGCTGCTTCATAGAGCGAGGGGTCAACCCCGGCAAGCGCTGCAATATAAATAATCGAAGAATAGCCCATCCCCTGCCATACACCCGACCATACATAAATCGATTTAAAATATTCCGGTATGCCCATAAAGTTGGTCATGGTCATGCCAAGGAAGGTAAACAGCCGGTCTACGACTCCGACATGCGGCGACAGCATCAAAATAATAATCGATACCATAACGACCGTTGAGATAAAATGCGGGGCGTAGGTGACCATCTGCACCGTCTTTTTGAAATAGCCCGTTCGCAGCTCATTGAGCGCCAAAGCAAGCAGGATCGGAATCGGAAAACCCGCAATCAGCGTGTAAAGGCTGATACCAATCGTATTTTTGAGCAGCAGCCAGAAGTTTGGAGAGTTGAAGAAGGTTTCAAAATGTTTAAGCCCTACCCATGGGCTTCCCCAAATGCCCTGAACGACGCTGTAGTTTTTGAAGGCAATTTGTACGCCAGCCATTGGCATGTACTTGAAGATAAATAGATACAGCACTGGAGGAAGCACCAATAAATACAGCTGCCAATGCCTTTTAAGACTTTTAAGGAAGGGGTGCTCTATTTTGCGTTCACTCTGATTCATGCTTTTTTGGGGCTTCGTTCGCGCTGGTATCGTTCCCGAGTTCTGACTCATCTGCATCATTCCCTCTATATTTTAATGTAATAATACCTAACGTAAATTTCATTATACAGCTTGTTTTTTTGATCAGACTTCGTTATTGCGTTATTTGTGTAAACTATTCTATCAGGTAGCGCTTTCTTGCATTGATCGTACCTTGAGTTGGACCAATTGCGCAATTTGCATTTTTCTCACACCTCTCCATATTCCAGAAACCCTTGTCAAATCAGGGAAAAACGGTGCTTTCCTCTCTTTTTTCGCCAATGGATAGCGGAGGTGCCAGGCAGAGGGGAGGAGGACGCCACACAAAAAAAATCCCGAGGGGCACGGATTCTCCCCCCGGGATTTCGAATGATGCTTATTACGATGTTAACAATCGGAACGTTTGTGTGATGGGTGCCTGCTCTGTAATGGACGCTTGCGGCAGCTTTACAGGCACTCCGGCTTCCGTTCGGGTAAACGCAATAACTTCTTGATCATCCGCTCCAACAAGCTCAATTCGTTCCACATGGCCTGAGTATGGAATGACGAGCTGCTGATCGACCGCCTCATTTTCATTTGCGTATAGGCGGAAGGCATACGTTACATTATCCTTGCAGGTAAATGCCCAATCTCCTGTAAAATAAGGACCGCAAATCCGCGTTCCGTAGATGCCCTCGCCATGTACATTCAGCCAAGCGCCAAGCTCCTTGATGCTCTTAACCGCACCTGCTGGCAGGCGGCCATCCGGCTGCGGCCCTACGTTCAGCGCCAAATTCCCACCCTTGGCGACAACCTCCAGCAGAATATGGGCAAGCTGCCTAGCCGTCTTATATTTATCATCGAAGGCATACGCAAAGGAGTTGCCAATCGTGATGCAGCTTTCCCATGGAATATTCATCGGCTGCTCTGGAATCGTCTGCTCCGGCGTTACAATGTTCTCATAAGGTCCGCCAACCGTACGATCGGCAGCTAGAAGCCATGGCTGCGTCTTGCGCGCCCGCTCCACAACCTCGCCCAGACGGATATCCTGCCCCTTCCGGCCTTCCCGCACCCAGCCTGCATCGAGCCAGAGACATTCAATTCGGCCGTATTTCGTCAGCAGCTCCATAATCTGCTCATGCGTAAACTCTACGAACTTCTCCCACAGCCATGGATACTGCTCTGGATCATAGGAAGGCCCGCGCCACATATGATGTCCGCGCTCCATGCCCGGCGCCCAATAATAAGGCGTATGCCAGTCCGCTTTGGAAAAATAAGCCGAGATGCCCAGCCCCCTAGCCCGGAAGGCATCAAACAGCGTACGGCAAATGTCGGCGTATTTATGCTTATGAAACGGCGTATCCGCTCCCGTAATGCGATAATCCGTCGTATGCGTATCCCACATGCAGAAGCCGTCATGATGCTTCGTCGTGAACAGAAAATATTTAAAGCCGTTGTCGGCGGCCAAATCCGCCCATACCTCGGGCTGAAAGCGAATCGGATTGAACGTTTTATTCAGATCAAAGTATTCGCGCTTGAAGTGCTCCATGTCGTCGGTCCAATCCACATCATGGCGGGACCAATCTCCGTCGTCATCGCTCAGCGCCCAGGATTCCACCAGCCCCAGCTGTGAATAAGGACCCCAATGCATCATTAGGCCAAGCTTCTGGTCCTTGAACCATTCCAATCGCTCATTCAGCAGCGGCTCCTCGGGCCTCACCCACTCGTCCTCTTTGCTGAAATGGTGGACGCCAGCTTCAACGACGTCCGTTTCCTGCTCGTGCTCTTGTTCCAGTTCCTGTTTCAGTTCCTGATCCAGCAAAATATCCTTTGGTTCGCTCCCACTCATCGCCATCGCTCCTAAAATTGAATTTCGCGTCCTTGACGAGCCGACTCGTAGATCGCACAAAGAATCTTCATCACTTCAACGCCGTCTTCTACCGGGCTCAGCGTCTCCTTGCGTCCTAATGTGCTGTCGATAAAATGGTTGATTTCATTGCTGAAGGAGCCCATGAAATCAAAGGATTTGAAATCCACCTGCGGCGTCATATTCAGGATCGTATCGAATTTTTCACCGATCATTGAAATTTCCGGTTCAAGCTCCGCGCCGCCCTTGTCTCCGTAAAGCTTGACGGAGATTTCGTCCTGCTTGGCATGCAGCGTGAAGCTGACGTCTACCAGCAAGCTCGCGCCATTTTCAAACCGAATCATCGCATTGGCCATATCCTCTACCGTATTCTCCTTCGCATCGTAGTCAGCGGCTTTATAGAACGACAGATTGCGGATGTTAGAACGGTTTCCTAAGCGATTGGAGAGGTTGGCCGATACCGACTTGACCTTGGGCTTGCCCATTAAATACCAGCAAATATCAATAATATGCACACCCAGATCAATGACTGGGCCGCCACCGGAGCGCTCGATATCCGAGAACCAGCCGCCAGGGTTGCCAAGTCGTCTTAAACAGGAGGCTTTCGCATAATAGATTTCGCCGAGCTCGCCCTCTTCAATGAATTTTTTCAAAATTTGGGCATTTTCGCTATAGCGCCGTACAAACCCTACTTGCAGGAGCTTGCCACTACGATGCACCGCCTTCTCCACTTCGAGCGCTTCCTCGACGGTTTGGCAGAGCGGCTTTTCGCACAATACGTTTTTACCCGCATCCAGGGCAGCAATGCTAATTTCGGCATGGGAATTGTTCCATGTACAAATGCTGATCGAGTGGATTTCAGGCAGTGCCAGCAGCTCTTTGTAATCAGTGAACACTTTAGTCGCGTTATATTTTTTCGCCATTTCCTGCGCCCGGCCTTCGTTCAAGTCGCAGATGGCGTAGATTTCAACTTCTGGATTGCTGGCATACGCCTGCAAATGGCAATCGGATATAGAGCCCGCGCCGATGACGGCAACTTTTAATTTGGACATTTTCTTCCCTCCATGATCTGCTTATTAGCCTATTCATTTGCTTATGAGTTAGATGGTTACGCTTCTTGCCAGAAGCGGCGTACGTTGTCCATGGCTATTTTGGAAGCGGTTCTGCAATCCTCCATGCCTTCAAATTCAACGGAAATATACCCGTCATAGCCGGACTGCTTCAGCACGCGGAATACTTCGAACATATCGATATCTCCATGCCCCACAATCGCCCCCCGCAAATAATTGCCATGCGCGGTCTGAAACCAGCCTGCTCCCGGATTGCGGTAGGAGGGTCTAAGGTAAAAATCCTTGGCATGGACCATGGAGGCATAAGGAATGTTATTTTTCACAGCGCTGACAGCATCTTCGTCCACACAGAGGAAATTGCCGATGTCCAGTGTTGTTTTGAAATTATCCCGCGCTGTTTCATGCAGCAAACGCCGAATTCGCTCGCTGGATTGCACATAATAGCCGTGGTTTTCCACACTCGTTGTAATACCGAAGCCTGCTGCATAATCAGCAATGGTGCGGCATGCCTCTACTAGAAGGGGCAGATCCGCTTCAAACTGGGCTACGCTTCCCTCATGTGCGGGACGGAAAGCGACGTCATGGCGCATTTTGGTGACGCCTAGCGCCCTCGCTACATCAACATGCTGCTTGACAGCTTGAATTTCGCTCTCCAGCGCTTCAGGATTGTCATGCGCAACAAAATTGGCTCCTATGGCATAGTTGGAAATATCGATGCCCACTTCCTTGGCCGTCTGTACAATTTGCTCAACCAGCTCCGGATTGTCGATCAGGCTGTATCCAATAGGAACGATTTCTACATGTTCCCCGCCTTGCTCGGCGATAAAGCGAATCGCATCCGGTACGGTCATTTCTTTTTTGTCCAAAGCTTGCTGAAGACTGTATGTGCTGAGTCCTACCTTCATCTCTTCCCTCATCCTCTCCCGCATGTTTGTATCCTCACACCAACGTATACCCTTTTCCCGGTTATTACACAATTCGCAATAATCGTCTACTATTCTATTTTCCAGTCTAGCCGCCCAAATCCGGGGTATCTACAAACGTTACGCTCCGATTGGCCGTTCCATGCAGCTCGAATAGAACAATGACATTTTCACCCTGGCGTAAAAGCGGTGCTGGCACATACAGCGTTTGCTGCGGCCCTTTGTCCCAATATCTTCCCAGATTGAACCCGTTTACGAAGGCAACGCCCTTCGTCCAGCCTTCCAGCCGCAGGAATGTATCCTGCACATCGTCCACGCGGAGAATGCCCCGGTAAAAAGCAGGAGACGTCTGCGCAGCGGCAGTGCTGTTACTGGTATTATAGCTGGTATTAGTGCTGGTACTAGCGTTGTCACTAGAGCTGAAATTAGTGCTAGCGAAGGCATCGGTGATCTCAGCCGCAAATTGCAAAGGCGATAAATCATCAAGCGGCAGACAATGGATCGTCCAGTCATATAAAAATTGAAAGCCAAAGCGGACGCCCTCCGTAATGCCCTTCGGGTCTCTGAGATACGGGCCATAATTGATCCGCCCCATATTTTCAACGAGAATCGCAATTTCGGCCCCTTCTGCTGGCACCTCGAACGACACCGTCTGCTCATGATTGCCGCGTTCCAGCACACCTTCCAGCTTTCCATCTAAAAATACTAGCGCACGATCGCGTACCTCCTGCACGACAAGCTCCTGTTTCTCCCGCGGCCCCGATATCGTTGTCTGGTATAAAATGAAGCCATAATCCTGACCCAGCTTCTCCATCGGTTCAGGATTCGTTCGGCGAATCGGCGCAGACAGCCGGTCTAACTGCGAGAACAATGCTGCCTGCTCCATCATTTCCACCTGACCGTATGCCCTTCTGCCAATAGGCTCTGGCAGCCTGAGCTCCCCAAGATTCATATAGCGGTCGATGACAGCTCGCACCGCATAAAATTTATCTGTCAGATCACCCGATTCGCTTAAGAGCGAGTCATAATCATAGCTCGTAATCGTCGGCTCATATTGATCCTTCTGCTGGCAGTTCGCACCATTATAGAAACCGAAGTTCGTTCCGCCATGGAACATGTAGAAGTTGACCGAAGCCTTCTCCTCCAGCATTTCCTCGAATACGCTCGCCACATCGCCTGCATCTCTAGTATGGTGCTGCTCTCCCCAATGATCGAACCAGCCAATCCAATATTCCATGCACATGACAGGCTGGTCTGCCTGATATTCACGCAACTTCAAAAAGGCCCCCTTCACGCCGGAGCCAAAATTCACAGTAGAAAGCTGTCCCGCCACCGATCCGCCTTGCAGCAAAGAGTCAGTAGGCCCATCAGAGGTGAACAGCAATACATTCATCCCGCGACGAACCATAGCTTGACGCAAATATTCCAAATAGCTGGCGTCGTTGCCATAGCTTCCGTATTCATTTTCAATTTGCAGCGCAATAATTGGCCCGCCGTTTGTACATAGGAGCGGCTGTAATTTGGGCAGCAGCACATCGTAATAAGCGTCCACCCGCTCCAGAAATTTCTCGTTATAGCAGCGAAGCTTAACCTCGTCATCCGCCAGCAGCCATGCAGGCAATCCGCCAAACTCCCATTCCGCGCAAATGAAGGGGCTTGCTCGCACAATTACGAGCAAACCCATCTCCCCTGCTGTCTGAATAAAGCGCTCCAAATCCGCCATGCCATCAAAACGGAACTGTCCTGGCTTGGGCTCATGAAAATTCCACGGCACATAGGTTTCTACGGTATTGAAGCCGCAAGCTTTCAGCTTTTGCAGCCGGTCGGTCCAATATTCGGGGACGATTCTAAAATAATGCAGAGCTCCTGATAAAAGCTGTATCGGTTTTTCATCATAAAAAAACTGAGATTGCCTGCATTCAAAAATCGCCATTAAACAGCCTCCCCTTGATTGCTCAAATGAACACCCAGCCCAGACAAAGTAGGACACCATCTCGATTGTTGCACGGTGAGACGAATTTTCCTCGCGATTATCGGTTCGAAGCAGCAAATGCGCTTATAGCCAACAACCGTTCCTTCATATAAAAGCTTCCAGTCTTCCCCATCAAGGTATTCCACCTGAAAACGTTCAATTCGTTGTCCCGTCTTAATATGCTCCTTGAGCACGATTCGGTCAAAGCGCTGCTCTTCCTGCAAATCCAGCTCTATCCAAGCTTGCTCCGTCCCTTCGCGAGGACACCAGAACGTATCCGAATCATCGTTCAACAGCTGTGATGCCGCATGATTGTCGTCCTTGGTTTCCGATGCTCGTATTTCCACCTGCTCTTGTGCTGCCAAATTATGCGCAAAGGTGCTGCGCAAAGCGTCGCCAAGCTGATGTAAGCGCTCTATATCATGCTCATGAACAAGACCGCGCTTATCCGGTGGAAGATTCAGCAGGAAGGTCGCATTGCCGCCAACCGAGCCATTATAAATGCCTAGAAGCTCTTCCAGCGATTTCACCTGATCATCCTCAGCTTCATGGTAAAACCAGCCGGGTCGAATCGATGTATTCACTTCCGCTGGGTACCAGATTAATTCGTCGTACTGCTTGACGATCTCTCTGCTGCCTAGATCACTTTCCTGCGAATTGATTCGGGTTGCAAACTCGCGATCATCCGCTTGCTGCGATTGCTCTTGAATTTTTTCATTATCCTGCAAATGGGCCGGGACGACGCTCCATTCTGAAGCCCTTGTATGCCCTGCTTCATTGCCGCACCAGCGCACATCGGGACCGCAGACAGAAATAACAGCATTGGGCTGCAGCTCGCGAATGACCGCATAGTAGCCGTCCCAATCATACACCTGCCTTTTGCCATTAGGCCCTTCCCCGCATGCACCGTCAAACCACACGCAAAAAATATCTCCATAATTCGTCAACAGCTCTCTGAGCTGATTTTTGAAAAATTCATTATAACGCTCCGAATCTCCATAGGAGGCTTCATGCCGGTCCCATGGCGACAAATAGACACCGAACTGGATTCCGCCCTTTCGGCATGCCTCGGCTACTTCCCGCACTAAATCGCCAGAGCCCTTTTTCCAAGGACTTGCCGCTACCGTATGATCCGTATACTTGCTAGGCCATAGGCAGAAACCATCGTGATGCTTGCAGGTTAAAATTAACCCCCGCATCCCAGCGGATTTGCAAGCCTCTACCCATTGATCAGCATTAAGCTCCGTCGGGTCAAAAATCGCCGGGTCCTCATTGCCGAGGCCCCATTCCTGATCCGTAAAGGTGTTTACCGTAAAATGAATAAACGCATAAAACTCCAGTGACTGCCATTTAAGCTGACGTTCTGACGGCGACACGCTTGCCGCCGATTCTACCCACTGCGCTTGGTTCATTGGGACCGCCTACCTTTCTCGACTCGATTCAGTTGAAATACCGCTTTATTGGTGCCTACTAGAAGGCCGCTGTCGTTTTTAAGCTCCCGCGACGCAAGCTGGTACATTAAGTCAATTGTAACGCGATTGCTATAATTTATCTGCTCCAAAATGGAAGCAATAATGAGCGCCCATTCCTCCTCAGAGCCGTCCAGCACCTTCAATGCGAACGCCACTCTTTCCTTGCGAAGCGCGAACCCATAGATGCCTTTGGCACCGCCCTTCGCCACGATATTGCTATCCTTTAACAGATTGGAGCATATGAACCAAGGGGCCGAAACCATATTATGATTTTCGTTCATCAGCCTTCCTACTTGCCCAGCTGCCTCTCGCGTTCGCTGATCTTCCAGCAAATCCGGGCAAGCAAGCTTTAGGAACATGGCCGCTATTTGCCGCAGGGGCAGCGCAAACACCGGAAAACCGCAGCCATCCGTGCCCAGCTGGATTTCTTCCACTTTCGCCCCTGAGAATTCAGCGATTGTCTGTAAAATCTCTCTCTGCGCTGGGTGCTCCGGGTCCGCATATCCCTCTAGTGGATATCCCTTTGCTTGGCATAACGCGAGCACGCCTAAATGCTTCCCTGAGCAATTGTGATACAGACGACGCGGCGGCTGACTATGGAGCAGGAGCGCATCGCGGGCCTGCATGCTTAAAGGATACGTTTCGGAGCAAATCAGACAACGTTCCTCTATTCCTATTTTGGAAAGCATCGCTTCCAGCGCTTCTACCTGATAAGGCTCAGCACGGTGCGAGGCTGTCATCAGTGTTTTTTCTGGTTCCGTCAAGCTGTAAGTATCAGGAACGCCATGTATAAAGGCTGGAATTGCCTGAAAAGGCTTGGCCGCAGAGCGCATATAGGACACCCATTCCGGGTCGCCCACACGATAAATGACCTTACCCTGATCATCGATTCCGCAAATGTGACCGTGATGAATATTTTCAAGCGTGCCGCCTCTATATTCCTCTACCAAATGCGGTGCCATAATCTGCATAACCGGATCACCTCTTGTTCTATGATTAGGGAATTAAAAGTTGTGAAGCTCTTTCGCTGCGTTTACAAGGTGCTGCTTTGCTTTTGCTACTAAATTCGAATCAACAGGTGAGTGAAAGCTGCCATCGCGGCGCACTCCTGAACCAAAATGCAATTCCGTAACGCCTGTATGCAGGACGAAAGGATGGATTTTATCTAAGATCAACCCTGCTCCGGCCATTACTGCAACGTTGCGTTCCCCACCTCGTTTGGATAGTTCCTTTAATTCGTTCATTGCCTCTAAGGCAGTGCTCTTGCCACCCGATGTGAGTACCCGTTCAATCTGGGAAAAAGCGCTTATGGCGTCTAACGTTTGGGTCAGGCTAGCACTCTCATCAATCGCCCGGTGAAAAGTAACGCCTAATTCTTGAGCTTCAGCCAAGCACTCCTGCAGCAGCGCTAGATCCGCTTCGCCCTTAGCTGTCAAAGCACCTATAACGATGCCGGATGCTCCTAGATCGCGAGCTATATGAATATCTCTTTTCATTGCCTTCCTGTCGTCCTCGTTGTAGCAGAACGATCGGCTATGCGGCCGAATCATAACGTACACTGGAATCGAAACACTGGAAACTACTTGCTCGATAATACCGAAGCTAGGCGTGAGCCCGCCTTCCGACATAGCGCAAACCAGCTCGATGCGATCCGCACCACCCGCTTCTGCCGCTTTCGCGTCTGCCTCATCCACTGCAATTACTTCTAATAAAGACTGCCTACTTGTCATAAAAACACCGCCTTTCTTTTTCACACTGGTCACTCACCCCAGTCACCTTGGTCAAGATCTATCCAAAGCCAGCTTCCAAAAAGCAATTCGATCCCTATCCACGTATAGGTTAAATTAGTGATAGCTGTTGAACGCAAAATACTTGTTATTTTTGTTATGTAAAATATAATAATCGTTATGTACCATCAGTCTAATAGGTTACGCTGTAAACGTCAATTAGAAGTCATTAATTGTTTGAGGACCCCGGTTTAAATTTGCGGGAGGCCCTACCCGCTCATTCCCCTTTTATATGAATGTGCAACTACAAATAGTGCGCACCCAAAAGGATGCGCACTGCATTTTTCATGTTGAATTAGGCTCAAAATCTAGAACTAGGGAAACAGCCTTCAAGAACAATCTTTATTTACTTTATTAAATTGGCAATCTCCTGCTCCGTTAAACCCGTAGCTTTGGATATCGTTGCAATGTCCAGATTCAGGCGCAACATATTTTCTGCCACTTCCCTAATGCCCGTCTTCATACCCTCTTGTAGGCCTGCCTCCTTACCCGCCTTCATACCTTCCTTCATACCTTCCTCCATGCCTGCCTTCATGCCCGCCTTCATGCCCGCCTGCATCGCGCTTTCCATCATGGATGCTTCATCATGCAAATACTTCTGTCTGGCCTCGTATAATCGTCTGGCTTCTGAATCCTGGCTCAAATATTGCAGCGTATCCATCGCCTTCTCCAAGCTCGGCTCATTCATTTTCAGCACCTCCCATTGTGATGTATGGGCCCCTTTCAAAAACAGCAGCCAATTAATCAACCCGCCCTCTGATGGAACGATTCGCTCACTCAGCTTAGGCAGTTCTAAGAAATGAACCTCAATATCGTCAATTAAGGCTATTCCTGTCTTATCTTCACGCAGATGAAACACATTATGGTATTGATCGTTCTTCAGGAACGAATAGTTTAAAATGTTGATCGTCACGCATTTCTTAAGCTCCGGATATTTATCGCCCTCACTGAGTTGACTCGCATACCGTTTGCTCCAATAAAACAGGGTTCGTTTCTCTATGTCGTACTTATTGAAAAGCTGCATCTCGATATCAATTAGTTTGCCTTCCGAGGTCTTTGCATAAACATCAAAAATGGACTGTTTATCGAGTGGATCGTCTTTATCCGTATACGGATTCATAAGAATAATTTCAGTCAGCGGAGTTTCTCCAGCTTCAATAAATATACTGTTCAAAAAAGCTAACAACACATCTTTATTGTTTTCACTTCCAAATATCCGTTTGAATACAAAATCCACACGCGGGTCCAACAAATCCATCGGCATCAGCTCCATTCGTTATTATTATATCATTTTTCCGTTTATTTGAACCTTGCAAAAAGGTGTAGAACAGCTCTTACACGCTGCCTCATCAAGTATGGCAGTTCCAAGTAGGCTGCGCACCTCTTGCCGCTACAATTGTTTGTTTGGCCTCAACCATCAAGCCCAAATATGGAATAAAACTTATTTGTTTAACAGTATAGTACTAGCATCATCGATATCGTACAGCTTGCCCTTATTACTATTCACAAGCTGAATAATTTGCTTATAGGCTGATCCGCTTTTTGGAGCTATTGCATCTAGGACAACCTTATTCGTTTTCAGCTCGGCAATTACCTGCTTAAGAGTGAAGCTGGATTTTGCTGACGTGGTGCCTTTATCGTGAACAGAGGCATCCGTTATAAAGATGATCCTTTTGGCATTCGTTCTGCCCGATAGCTTGTTCATTGCCATATAAATAGCATCGAGTCCCGACTCAGGCTCGTCCCCTCCTCCGGCAGCTTTTAATTGATCTAAATTAGTCTTTAACTCGTTTTTATTGTTGGTAAAAGAATAAAATTCTAGATTTTTGTTTTGATCAACATAATTAATATCCCGATAAGCAACAATTGCAAAATTGGAGCCGGCTGGAACAGAATCCACAAAACTTTTAACCGTTTCTTTTATATAATCGATGACCCCTCCCATACTGCCTGTAACGTCTATGACAAAAACAATATCCGTAGGAGCGGTAATGCCTTTCGATATTTTTGTTAAAATAGGCGAAGAACTAGTCGCGTCAGATTCCGCCTCCTTCTCACTTTCTACAGTTGTAGAGATAATCGGCTCACTCTGAAATACAACAACTGAATTAGCTGCCACGTTCCACTCTACCAATCCCCCTAGTGCCTCGCTAACGAATCGAACAGGAACCATTGTGGTTCCATTGATTAGTTGCGGTGCTGCGCTCAAAGTTATAGCCACACCGTTCACATAGGCAATGTTGGAGCCAATCGTTAATACGATGGTTTTTCCTTCTTTCGTTGCCGTAACGGTTTGAGTGGTGCTGTCCCATTCCACTTTTGCCCCCAGCGATTCAAAAATGGACCTGAACGGAACGAGTACATTCCCATTTGTATTCACTGGAGCTTGTGCATAAGCTTGCATATATCCTGAAATAAACACTTTAATATGTTTAGCTTCATTGTTAATCGGAACGAATATAGGTAGAGAAGCTGCCAATCCACCTGATTGATTAATGGTTTTCAAATAAACATAATATCCGCCTGAAGGCAGTCCAATCTTCCTCAGTGAATAGGTTGAAGTACTGCCGGCTTTAACTCTGATTCGCTTAACGACCTCACCACTTGCATTTTTGACCATTAAATAGGAAGTGTAGGCTGGTTGTTTAGCCTGAATGGTTATTTTAACCGTAAGCGTATAATTTTTGTTCAGCGTAATAGAGCCAGGGTAGCTTTCGCCCCCAAGCAGTTGAAATTCTGGTTCAGCCTCTGTACCTGTAGATCCAGTACCACCCGAGACAGGACTCTCCCCTGTTTCTCCAGATGGAGGACTCACCGTTGTCCCTCCAGAAGCCGGCTGCTCTGTTGTTCCACCCGATGTCGGTTCCTCTACCGTCCCACCAGGGGACGTTTGGGTACCCGTAATAGAAGTTTTAGGAATATAAAAATATATTTCCTCTTCCGCTAAAGGCGCCCGGCGTTTTTCTAGTAGGGTGATAGTATAATTCTCATGATTAAAAGTGAACTCCGAGTTAGGAACCTGCCTTCCACCTATTCTTAAAATAACTTTTTTACTCGAATTTATCATATATTTTGTAGTTAGTTTAAAAACCTTTGTTGAACCATCCCCATAGGAAAGAGCATTTCCGATATAAGACTTGCCCGAAATCCCTTCTCCCCATTGATACGTCGGTATGATTGCGTATTTTATTGAAAGCTCTGATCCCGGATAAGGTGCTTTATTAAGGGTAATGGTGTAGCTCTCATAATCAACCGTATATTCCTCAGGTTCAATTTCTCTAGCATTAATAATCAGACGCAGCTCGGTATTACTAGCCGTAATTTTATTGGGGGTCTCGAATTTAAACACACGATTTTGCCCGTCTCCATCTTCCAGGATATTAACGAGGTAATCGTTTTGCCGATACTCAAACGGAGTATAGGCACTCGCCGTCCCTGTCCAAGACTCTAGTCCTCCGGTAAACATAATAAAAACCATAAACAACAAAACCATTTTTTTAAAATTCATACTCTCTCACTCCGTTTTCGTAAGACATGGTGGGTTCATAATCTGCAGCTTATTCCTTTAAGTGGAAATGGTAGCCGATACTCACTTTACCATATAAAACAGAGTGTTTATAGTAAAATATCCCTGATTTGTAGTAGTGACATTTATATTATCTGAATAGTCTATTGTTAGACTAAAAAGTAGAATACGTATCATATTATTTAATATAGCTGGAATATATGAATGAGATTATTAGTGTCTATGCACTGTTGATTATAGAAGAGGATTAATTATGACACAAGGTTGAGATATGCGAGAGTTGTATCTCTTTCATTTTTAAATACAATTTGAGCATAAAGGACACACAAATAGTTATTCTATGTTAGCTCTGTTTTATATAAAAAGACTTACAAACTGAATCCCCCACCGAAATCAAATAATATTCTCCCTAAGTAAATCGAAATCCAAAAAATAGAGAAATATATCTAATTATGAATCAATAAACACCAAAAAAGTATAATGATTCTATACAAGGTTTATTGTGTTAAAAATTGATTCAGAAATTATACAGCTTTCATTATTAGCATATTATCCCCTTCTTAGAAAGTATGCTATATTAATTGTATGTAATTCTGATGGAGGTTCAACATGAGAAAACCTATTGTTATTGAATCTTTTTGTGGTGCAGGAGGACTAGGACTAGGACTACACAATGCTGGCTTCGTCATTGGAACCGCTTTTGATTATAATTCACAAGCAGTTTTAACCTATAAAGAGAATCTCTCTGATAAATGTTTCGAAGCGGATGTCACTAAATTAACTGGCAAGATGCTAAATGATCGTATAGGAGTAGATATAAGTGACTTAGATTTATTTGCAGGTGGACCTCCTTGCCAAGGCTTTTCTAAACAAAAAAGAGGAGCACATCTGGGAGATGAACGTAATCATTTAGTTTTGGAGTACACAAGACTTGTTAGAGAATTAAACCCAAAGTTTTTCATGCTCGAGAATGTCTCTATGTTAGGTCATAAACGCGGAAAAATATTTATAGAAGCAGTAGAAGAACAGTTGATAAACTACGAACTTTATCCGCATTTTTATAATAGTGCTGATTATGGACTAGCACAAACAAGAGAAAGATTTATCATCATCGGAAAAAGAAAAGATATTTTTTCCTCTTTCCAAATCCCCTCACCTACAACCAATGTATGGAAAACGGTAGGTGAAGTACTGAGCGAGTTACCCGAGCCTCCTCTGGAAGCAAAGTATGAACATCCAGATTATCATAACCACTATAGGGCAAATGTGTCATATATGAACATAAAACGCTTTTCATATGTCCCTCAAGGAGGAGGATGGAAAAATATACCATTTGAAATGAGATTAAAATGCCATCAAAATGTCGATAGTTCTAAAGGTGGTTGGCCCGATGTCTTTGGACGTCTTAAGTGGGATGGGTATGCTCCAACAATAACTGGCGGATTTGATAGTTTCACACGTGGGCGATACGGTCATCCATTTGAAAATAGAGCAATTACACCTAGAGAAGCCGCTAGATTACAGGGATTTCCAGACTCTTATAGATTTTTTGGGAATAGAACTGAAGTTAGGCAGCAAATAGGAAACGCAGTTCCACCTCAAATAGCTGAAGCAATTGGTAGAAGTATTATTTCAACCCTTACTTCAGAGTTAGAACTTAGTAATATGTCTACACAAATAGGGGAAACCGAAACAAAACATTATGTGTAATTAAAAACAAGGAAGGCAGAGTTTGAAACTCTGCCTTCCTTGTTTTTAATTACACAACCCAAATCATTAAAATTCCCGTCTCTAACATAGAGATTTTAAATTATCATACAAGAATTAAATAGAAACAAATACGACCTCTAATATATGTAGTATTTTACGATACCATTAAAAGTTTAATTATTAAATATGCACTTCTAAAAAAGAAGTTAAAAATTTCAAGAGGATATTTACGAACTTTGTCGAACTGTGATATTAAGTAAATTAGGGAGGAAGTATTATGAAAAATACAGATAGTGATATTATAGACTTAATAAACACAAATCTCGAGGTTTTTAAAAAAGGAGTTTTCAAAAATTTCATAGAGTATATCAGATTTCCGTTCTTTAAGAATCTTGATAATGATACTCATATAACATTTCAATTTCCATTAACCGTATTTGTAGGTGAGAATGGTGCTGGAAAAAGCTCCACTCTACAAGCCTTATACGGTGCACCTAGAGGAAACTCTCCTGGCGAATTTTGGTTTTCTACAAGCATTGATCCTATAAAAGAAGTTGATGAGATAGGAAAGAATAGACATTGCTTCTTTTATGGATTTCATGATCAAACAACGCTAAAAGAAGTATTAAAAACCAGAGCTAAAAGGAATGATAACCCCGATTATTGGGAAACAAGTAGGCCTCTAAAAAAATATAATATGCAAGTTGACAGTAAGTCAAGGTTCACACCTATTGACAAAAAGGTACTTTATTTAGATTTTCGTTCAGAATTAAGTGCTTTCGATCAATATTTTTATTTTGGAGAATTAAAAAGAGGTCTAGCCTCTAAAACTAAACAAGACTACCTAAGAAATCAATCCATTAAACTAAAAAAAGTGTTTGATACAGATAAACAATATAAAATAGGCGTAAATGACCAAAATAAAAAGGTTTCTAAATTATCTAAAGAAGAGATAGAAGTTATTTCTTATATTTTAGGAAAAGACTATATAGGTGGGAAAATTGTTGCCCATAAATTATTCGGAAATTGGGGAACGTCCGTTCTTCTGGAACGAAATGGTATTAAATATTCAGAAGCACATGCTGGAAGTGGAGAAATTGCCGTAGTAAAGTTAGTTCATGAACTATTAAAAGCAGAAAAAGAGACTTTGATTCTACTTGATGAACCTGAGGTATCATTACATCCCGGTGCACAAAAACGTTTAAAAAAAGTACTTTTAAAAATAGCTTTAGAGAAAAAACATCAGATTGTGATATCAACACATTCATCAAACTTTGTTGAGCATTTACCGAAGGAAGCAGTTAAGTTATTCTATCAAGATCTAAATAGTAACAAAACTATAGTACAAGATGATTGTTGGTATAATGAAGCCTTCTATAAATTAGGTGACTCTTACTCATTTAACTACAGAATTCAAGTTGAGGATCGGCTAGCAGAGAAAATAATTAAAAAAACAATGGATCATTTAGGTAATAGTAAATTCAATAATATACAGGTTTTTTTTACTCCAGGTGGTGCTTCTGTTATTAAAAACAACTATATCAAATTGTATTCTACTGAGTCCCTTAACAGAACATTTGTAATTTTTGATGGAGACCAACGTCCAAGCAAACCAATTCAAAGAATAGCTAATATGCAGTTACAGGAAACTCAAAATCAAGCTATTCTCGACGAGGTAATTAAAAACCTAACTGGTGGAAAAGTTAATTTCGAAGTAGATGGAAATTCAGAGCTAGGTGGGCGCGAAGATCAATATTTAATACTCCAAACGAATTATATCAATTACTTTAATAAACATGTATATTTTTTTCCACAGATGACACCGGACGATATTATTTGGGATGAGGACTTTATTAATAAAATTGTTGCAGACAAAAACAAGTGGAAAACTACTATTTCGAATGTGAATTGTAAAACCAAAATATATGAAAGTTCGAAGTTTATATTTGGGAACTATAACTCGAATTCATTAGAAGATATGTTAATCGAAAACTGGATGTTAAAGGATACAGATGAAAAAAATAGTATAATACAAACTTTAGAATCTATACTTGATACCATAAATGGGACTGCCACAAAAACTGCATTATGAAGCACAAAAAAGGAAATCGGCATTTTGAATTTCATCGCTATATTTGATAATATTTAATAGAATACATGTATATGGTTTCATTTTTATAATTTAGACATCTCCTCCACAACCTTAACGGTAAATATTCTTTATATTTTCACATTGTCTACGACTGTTTACAAAAGAAAGGCTTAACAAAAGCCCGACTGCATGTGGTCGGGCTTTCCATAATAGAGGCGAACCATGACTGTGCAAACAAAACTTTGCAAATTTCCTCAGATAGACGTTAATAATTCTATTTTTAACGATGCCCTTGCTAATGTCTACGCTAAGTAGCCACTCTTATCTGACGTCAAGAAAGCTGCTTGCAGCTTTCTTTATTCAAGCGAAGAGCTGGCCGTTGCCGATAACCGCCGATTGTCCAAAAAGCTCCCAATGGCAGCAGCAGCCTGCTTATACCCGCCAGCCTCGCGCAGCGTTTCGCCAATCACGCCAGCCTGCTCCCGGTAGGAGGCATTGCCGAGTACCTCTAATACAGCGTTCCTCAGCACTTCGGGCGTGAGGTTGTTCTTATCCACGATTACTCCCGCTCCCAGCTCCTTCACGCGGCTTGCCACACGAGGCTGATCCGAGGTCAACGGGAGCATAATCAATGGCACATTATAATACAAGGCTTCGCTCGTACTGTTCATGCCCGCATGTGTCAGAAAAGCATCTACACGCTGCAGCACTTCCAGCTGGGGAACATAGGGCCTTATGATGAAATTATCAGGAATGAGATCAGCCACTGGCTCTAAATCGGTATCTTTCCCCGATGATAATATAAACTGTACAGGCAAATCATGAAAGGCGGTGAAGCAGAGCTTATAAAAATCAAGGTCTTTATTTAAAATCGTTCCCATCGAAATGTAAACCGTCTGTTTATACGGAGCATGAAGCGGCTCATAGGCAAAGGCTGGCGCATCCTTGCGCGTTATAATAGATGGGCCGGTGAACACAAAGCTGTCATCCAGCGTGTCACCCATTGGTTGAAAATAACGGCTTGTATAGACAATCTTCAATTGTCCTGGATGTCCGGCAAGTTCATCCAAGGAAGGGGCAGCCACATTAAACTGTGCAGCTAATTGCTGTGACAATTCCATGATGCCGTTATAAAGCTCCTTGACCTCCTCATCGTCATCGTCCAGTTTATTGCCCGATCCAAGCAGCTCTACAAAAACAAAGGTAGTCGTCGAGCAAACCGTTGGTATACCCAGCTTTTCACCTAAAACTTGTCCTCCCCAGCCCATTAAGGAGTCAAAAATAAGATAATCATAGGTTTCATTTTCAGTCAGCCTCAGAACATCCGGAATAAATCGCTGAATAATATGTTTTAAAATCATATATATAAATTGATAGGGATGCTTGATTTCAAACGGCTTCATATCAGGGTTATTCATCAGGGTTGCCTCGTTGAATGAGTAAGCCCTAAATTGCACACCGATCTGTTCAATCTTCGTCCGGTATTTCTCCGTACAACAATAGACGACTTCATCGCCGTTCTCTACCAGCTCCTTGATCAATCCCAATGAGGGATTGATATGCCCTTCTGCAGGCATCATTACCACTAACACACGTGCCAAGTATTCCACCTCCAATAAAATTCCAATCAACTAATAGTGGGGATATTCTATCCTAATCTTTCAGACCATATGGGATAAGCCGCGTACTGAAGCCTTCGCTTCTATGGATATTTTATACATTAATACCATTTTTGTAAATAGTATGTCGTTTTTTGTTTTTACGAAGGAACAGGCGCAATGAAAGTATGCAGGCTATTTGCTTAAAATAATAAAAACTCTACAACCTCATGGAGGCTGTAGAGTTTCTATTAGTGGAGACAGGAGCAATTAAGTCCATAATGTCTACCGTTATTTTACAATGACTGGCTGGTCACGGTACCCAAACATCCCTTTTGTAAAAGGTTACGCTGTAAGCTGCCGTGTCGCTGTAGCGTCCATCTTTGCTTATTACTTTAAAATATACATTATCGTAGTCGACAAGAACCGTATCCGTTCCTGACGTATTCGTAGAAGAAGCAACCAAATTCCCTGCACTGTCATAGGCGTATAAATCGTAATCATAGCCGGAAGGAGAACCCAGCACGACAGATTTGCCATGCCCTCTGAATGTAAAGTAGTCCACATCTGTCGGGGATGATAAATAGGACCAGGCGCTTCCCCCCCAGTAAGACGGGCCATAGGGAGTAGCCACCGTTTGCGTTGGAATTTTATACGCTGTGCTTAAAGTGTCATTCGACTCGTAATTATCCGCCCAGGCGGCACCCGCAATCGATCCTGATAACAGCGTTAACATAATAGCGGAATACAATGTTTTCTTCATTTCATTCTCCCTCCATTTCTTTTGATAGATTAGCACGCCAATAAGGCTTCAAGCTTTTTCCCCGTTCTTAGAAACGCTTGCTCAGAAAAAGCCCCAAACCACCCCCCATCAAAATATGGAATTAAATTGATTATAATGTAAACGGATACAAATTGTCCACTTTTTTCTCTCTCCCTCACTCAACCTCTATGAATTGACAAAGGGTATTCGAGATGATAAGTTGGCGTAATACCCATTTTGATGGGTCATATTATAAGGGGTGTTTGCTATGTTTTTACCTGTGCACGAACGATTCCTCAATCAAGCAAAGGAAAAACTCAGTCAAGATCAACGAGTTCGCGGTCTCCTTGCCGGCGGCTCCATGATGACGAATACGATGGATGAGTATAGCGATTTAGACCTAATCATCGTTTACGACTCAGCCTACCAGGAGCAAATGATGAATCAACGGCTTCTCATTGCTGAAGGCTTGGGCAAGCTGCTGTCTGGATTTACAGGTGAGCATGTCGGCGAGCCTCGCGTGGTGATTTGCTTATACGGACCAGAACCGCTGCATGTCGATCTTAAATTCGTTACATTGGAAGAGCTTGAAATACGAATCGAAAACCCTCTTATTTTATGGGAAAAGGATCAGGAAATCAGTCATATTTTTGAAAAAACCTCTCCCTCTCATCCGTACCCGGATGCCCAATGGATAGAGGACCGTTTCTGGGTGTGGGTTCATTACGGCGCAACGAAGCTGGGAAGAGGAGAATGGTTTGAACTGATCGACCATCTAACCTTTATTCGCGGTGCTGTCTTAGGCCCGTTGGTATTAATGAAAAACGGGCAGCTTCCTAGAGGCGTCAGAAAATTGGAACAGTATGGCATCAATGAAATAGAACAGCTAAAAAAGACGATTCCTTCGCACCAATTTGAAAGCTGCTACCATGCATTAAAAAGCACAATCGATTTATATAAATACTTGCGTCAACAATCGGATACACTCATTTTAAAAGAAGAAGCCGAGCAAGCTTCTATGGCTTACCTTGAAAAGATATATGCTTCATCGGTTCATTAGAAAACAAAAAGAGCACCTGGTACGGTGCTCTGCTCTTTTTCATGATGATGGGTTATAACTTCTTTGCAAATTGATTAAGCTGCTCCGACATGCGATGAACCTCTTCAATAAAATCCAAAACCTGTCGGGATGATACGGCCTGCTGATCAACAATGGATGTTATACCTTCGATAGAGGTACGCATACCGCTTATTGCCTCTTCAAATGTTTTCAGAGTATGCTGAATCGCGTTTGTAGAAGTAAGCGTCTCATTGGACAATTTCCGTATTTCACTGGCTACAATGCCAAAGCCTTTCCCTCGATCCCCTGCATGTGCTGCTTCAATCGCCGCATTAATGCCTAATAAGTTCGTCTGGTCCGCTACTTTTCTGACAATGGATACAACTTTACCCGCTTCATCTACTTGTTCTACCGTCTGATGGGAGAGTGATAGAAGCTGCTGGGCAGACTCTGCCAGTGTTACCGAGCTATCCGCAACTTGTGAGAGCTGATTGTTAGCTTGCGATAGTGAAGACGAAATTTGGTCCGCAATGGCTATTAATTCGCTCTGTTTTCGAAGCTGAATAGCTATGCCGCCGATTACATTTCCATTAGAGTCGTGGAGTGGTGTTGCCGTCCCAATAAATTCAAAACCATAAAAGGTGGCAGGAACTTCTGCCCTTAACGCTACATTATTCCGAATCGCATGCATTAGCGGTTCCTCGTGATGCAGCGGTTGACCAACACGTATGTGCAAATCAATATTTTCGCCAGCCCAATAAGCAATAAATTTTTCTGTATCACAAATAGCAATCGATAATTCTGCAGGAACTGCTGCTTTAAAGATAGGAACCATGGTAATCAAAGCTTCAAGAGATTCTATGCTGTTCATTTTGGTGTTCCCCTATCCATGTCTGTATAATAGAAGCTTTAGCATTTTAAATATATCGCAGAAAACAAAAATACGCCATTTATTCATGGTCAGATTCATGAACGGAATGTTTGTGACAAGACATCATATCCCAAACCATATGATATAATCACCATAGCTAATACATTACATACGATTTAGGAGGATTCTACTTTAATGAGAAAGTTTGCTTTACGTATTCAATTATTTTCTTTGATTGCGATTTTGACAACATTTTTATCGCAACCTGTATCTGCTGCTGACTTTACAGAGCTTCCCGAGCCACGATGGACCATAACGGTTCCAGATCACACATCAACAACTATTTTAGACAGAAATTATTACTTTCTAGGTAAAAAATATTTTCCTATCGTATCTAATCAAAACGGTTCTCGTACTGGATATATGTTTCAGGATTATAGCCCCGGAGGAAAAAGCAAATCCACTTACAGGATGATGGCTTTTGACGATACGACGGGAAAGCAAAAATGGATACGCAACTCGCCTCACGTGTACAATGCATTCGATATAGACCGTAATGGGAACTTATATTATGTAGAACAGGTAAAAATTGAAAAGAAAAATGTCAGAAAGCTAGTCGCGCTTGATTCAAACAATAAGCAGCGATGGTCGAAGACCCTTGCTTATAGTTTTAATTGGTACGTGCTTGATGATGGACGCATTGCTACTATTGATACGATTCAAGATAAGAGCCATTTAGTTCTATATTCAACGGAAGGCAAACAACTTCTTGATAGAGAATACGATGGCGTTATACGCCACATCCAAGGAAATTATGTCGGCTCCGTTAATTATGTAGGGGCTGCAACGATTTTAGATATCTATTCTATTTCGGCTAACAAAAAAATCACGACTGCCAAATACCCGCAGGATTATTTTAGCTATATACATGCTGACTTCGATGTTCTCAGTGGTGGAACTGTTCTTGTTCCGGTATTAGATGCCAAGACCGGAATTGAAACCTTATACGGCTATTCACCTGATGGAACAAAGAAATGGAGCCGCATCATGCCAACACCTGAGTCTGATCGTAAAGATAGATTGTTCATGTCCATAGGCAATCACTATCTGGTTCAGGATAAAAATACGCTGACCGTATACGATACAAACAATAAGCTTGTCGCAACGAGAACCTTTGATGACTTGCCTGACCAATACACGTTGCAGCTGCTAGGGAACCAGAGTATCGCCTTCGGTGGTGTCGAGTCCAAAGGTTCTTGGTTTGATTTTGAAAAGCCATCAAAAGCAGCCTTCTATGTATTGGATTCTAGCACACTCAAAACGCAAACCTCATTAATTCTGGAACAAGCGCGGTTTGCCGAGAGAAACATTCGATTCTTGAATGCAACTACCTTTTATCTGGATATGGGTAAGAGTCTTGCGAAGTATGAGCTGAAGTAACCCTATTTTTAATTGCGCTCTATTAAAAAACAAACAAAAGCCATCAACCCATTCACTGGTTAATGGCCTTTTTATCTTATTCTATTAAAAATCCATCCAAAAAAATTGAGAGACAGCAAGCATAAATGCAATAACATTGGCAACCATAAACAACCACTTTTTGGCTCTTCGGCTTACGGGCTCTTGTCCTATAAATAAAGTCCAAGCTACAATCCCATTAAACACAACCATAATAATAAGAGCCAGCCACCAATTAGCAACCATTACGACTTCGTCCTCTCCAACCAGATTGAATATTACATGGATTCCTCTATAAAATTACTTTAATTTCCTCTTTACTGTCAAGTTTTAGAATGTAATATTTCCCAGAATCCCAATCTTAAAAATGATTATCTATACCCTGTCGTTTTTTGACTCTCATCGAAGTAGAGGTGATATGCTTTTTGCTTTTATTTGCTGCCTTCAACCAGCAAATCAACGATGATATTCAACTGATGTTCTACTGAGATCGGATCACTGAGAAGGAATGTATCGAAATCAATATTGTAGATCTTTCCTGCTTTCCCTGCTGGTGAATTTTTAATTAGCTTCTCCACCTTCTTCAATTCTTCCTCTGCTCCTTCATTCACAGCTAGAAATAACCGATCACCTATGAAATCAGGAATGACCTCAGTAGATATTTCCCATGTTTCTCCATTGATAACATCATTCTTTATTTTTTCGGTTGGCTTTAAACCCAGGTACCTGTAAAGAATGTTGCCCCCCATATTGGTATCACCGTAAATAAAAACGGCATCAGGACGCACATTCAAAATCGAGAAGGTTTCATCCGCCCCAATAAACGGGGCAATCTTCTCCTTGTAATCGGCTATCTTTGTCGCAAATGCCTCATTCCATTGCTTAGCTTCCTCTTGCTTGCCAAGAATATCGCCAAACATTTCAACATCCTTTATCGGATCGTTGTGCTGTTCTACAACAATGGTTGGGGCGATCTGGCTCAGTGCTTCGTACCCGCCCTCTACTGCCTCTGCGAATGGTGCCGTTGTAACAATCAGGTCGGGCTCCAGCGAGAGAATCTTCTCCGGATCAGGCGGAATACCAATGTCCTCAATACCGGAAGTATCACTTAACAGCGGGTTACTCAGAATGTAGGTGGTTGCACCTACTGGTTTTACCCCAATCGCCATCAGCTCACCTAAATGATAGAGGCTGACCACCCGCTGAGGTTTTACAGGAATTTCTGTTTTGCCCTTCAAATGCTCGTAAATGCGTGTTTCTGCAGCTGCGCTTTCTGTAGCGACACCTGCAGAAGCAGTCTGGGATTCCGCCGCCCCTGTATTACTGCCTGTATTGCTGCCTGTCTGACAAGCATTCAGCAGCAAGGCTGTGCATAATAGCAACATTGCTCCAAACGCGGGTCTTGAAAATCTAAACATTGATGTGTCCCCTTCCCCATTGCATTGATAACAAATCTCATTCTCATTATGGGAAACAAGCTTTGGGGTTACAATAGACGATTTTAACAGACGTAATGGATTATTCTGAACAGCCCGCCGATTGTCCTCCCGAAATTGAAGCGGAGAGCAGCCCGTATGCTTCTTGAATAAGCGGCTAAAATAATAGACATCCGCATAGCCAATGCTGCTAGCTATTTCCTGGATACGTGCCTCCGATTTCAGCAGAAGCTGCTTTGATTTGTGAATGCGTACATGAATCAGATATTCAATCGGACCGACCCCAATCTGGTTTTTGAACAAACGAGACAAGTAGCTCGCGCTGCAGCTGTAAATCCCGGCCAATTCCTCGGCGGTAATTGACTCCCTGTAATGCTCTTGAATATAGTGTATCGCTTCGGTTACTAAGTTCGGTCTGCTGTTTTCCTTTGCCAACGTGCGGACTTGCCGCATAACCTCATACACAAACGGAAGAAAAACAGACTGCGCCTGCAATTTGTCCATCGGGGTTGCCTGCTGCCATAAGTGATGCATGGTTTGGCACTTTTCCCGTAGAGGCAGCGACGCATAAGGAGTGAATGCATACGGCATATGGAAGCCCTCTCCATCCTCCGACGATTCACACTCGGCTTTATAAAGAAGCAAATAGCAGGCAAAGTCGTTTCCTAGCGGCATAAAATCCAGCTCCGCATCCTTCCCTCCGTGCAAAATGTGAAGGGGCTGAGTGCGATAGACCGTTCCCGACAGACTCACTCTTGCCTCTCCATGGGTAGTAACTACGAAAAAGCTCGTATGCGTCACAAAGCGATCAGGAACCGTTCCTTTCTCTACACCATACTGCCGAATATCCAGCAGTCTAACAGCGGCTCGGCTCCACCGTTCGATGTGGGCTTCCCAATCCATACGCAATCCCCCTCTCTCTGTCTTGGCGAACTTCGCCCACTCGCCCAATTTCTTTATCTTGAGAGCTTTTTTATTATTTTGAAAAACATTAGGTTTACCTTGCGATTAATCTGCTTTGATAGCGCCCTAGCAAACGCCCTGACTATTTGATTAGCCTATCACATGTTAAAAAATGGGTACTGATCCTTACACTTGTGTCCTCTTTCCAGAATATGATTGTTTAGAAAAGAATCGAAAGTGTGACGCATGCTCTAAAGGAGATGGGGTTCAATGGCAAAACGTTTAGGCTCAACGACATATTCGAGAAATTTGAAGAGGTTCTCCAGTCATGCACGCTATTTTATAAAAAAACTAGGCTGCGAGCAGAACGAACAACTGAATTTCATTTTAGTCCATGACGATAAGAACAAAAATACAAAATGCAGTTCCACTTCCAAGCACCCAGCCATGACACTTCATAAACCGCTAAGTCTACTTGAAAGCCATACTCCTCAATTCACACTCTTTACCAAGAGGAATAAACGCATACATGTTCTCAGTCAAAATAAGAAAGGTTATGCCGTATTTATGGAGATCAATTACCGAGAATCAAAGACTAGTGATTTCAAAAAAATCAGAGCACAGTTTATCGATGTAGATCTAAACAAGATTTCCGTGCATTTAGACACCAAAGAACAGGTCAAACAGATGATTGAAACGATTCAATCCGACCCAGCAGAACAGCTTCAATCGATTACGGTTAAAAAAAATAAAAAAGGCCAATACCACCTGCTAGCTCTGCGAAAAAAACAGAGAGTAGCTAAATTGAAGAACGCATTTATTAAAAAGTTCAAGACTCACATTAAGGATACGATGATTGTCGAAACTAAAAACGGATATCACATCTACTGGGTTATCCAAGGTGGCTCCGTAAGCAAATTCGTTCCTATTCAAAAAGCTTTAGCCAAAAAATTCAGCTCTGATCCCATGATAACCAATCTATCCAGAGTCATGCGCATACCTGGCTTTTACCATATGAAAAATCCTAGAAGCCCCTTTATGGTAAGGGTTAAACAATTGGGCAGGAAAAAACCTTTCTCCCAAGCAGAAATTATTCAATCTCTAGCTTTAAAACCCTTTAATTAGCTTATATAGCTTAAGCAAATGACGCCTCATAATCGGAGGTCTATTTTGCTGCTTTTACTAACTTCTTCGCCGCCTTTTGAACGGAGCTTTTGGGATGGACTTCATAATCATATCCATACACCAAAACTTCGGCCGCTAAACTCGGGGAGACCTTAGCGATTCCAATCATGGCCGTTAACAATTTAGATAGAAATTTCTCCTCTAATTGAAGGAGTCCCTTCTTTAATATCGGCAGAATCATTTTGGCTTCCGCTTCACCGCAGGATGCCAGATTCCCCAAGCAAAGGATAGAATAATCTTTTACGATTGTACTTTGGTCCAAAAACATCCGTTCTTGTATTTCTTCAAGTACATCGAAAATTCGATTAGGTATGCTAAAACTTATGAGAGCAACAGCATGCATGGACTCCCATCTCACCCGTGTATGTTTGTGATGAATCGAGGAGAGTAGCTGCTTGGCATATGGCGTAACTAGGTGAGGGTGAGTTTCTGCTACCTTTGTAAAAACTTCTGCGCAATCTCCCGCAATTTTCACGTCGGTATGTAATAAGCCTTCTGCAATTTGATTTAATAGGGTTGGGGTTTCTTTGCACATTAACGCTACATTTTCATTCGATTGCTGCGTCGAATCTCCAGTCTGCGAGGACAACATTGAGACTACAGTTCCTCTCTCCTCCACTTAACGATCACACTCCTTGTTTACTATCAGGTTAATAGTATCTGCAGAATGGTGTCTTGGCAAACACAAATAGGTTCTCATCGTAAAGGCTATGCCAGTAACACAAATGGGCTAATGGCTAATACACATAGACTGGGGTTGAATATAACCTCCACCTCCACAAAACCTAAGCCCACTGATAATGAAAAGGGCACAACATCGGCTATCGATGAATGCGTGGATCGCGCTTTTCGAATTCCTATATTTTTGAGTACAACCAATACGGTAAATGACCTGCAAGGACAATTTCTGAACCGTCTTGTTGCAGAAATTGAAGAGGCATTGCTATTTCCCCGCACATTGCCTGTAAGTGAACAATATCCAGAGAGCATCCTCACGAATATACGACGCTTGGTTTTTTCAAGCTACGGCTTGCTCGCGATCAACTTCCGCAGATTTTTTGTGGAAATTCTTCAATCCAATGTGGGGCAGCCGCCGACGAGCACTCCGTTCTGGGAAGGATCGACTTTTTCTCAAATCGAGCCTGCCATGGCTTTTCAATTCGGAATTCCAATATTATTAGTTAGAGAGCGGGGAACTGACGTCAATAATGGCGTTTGGGCTGGAGGAATCACACCTCTCAACATATTTATCGATTGGGATTCCGACAACCAATCCGTAGACGATTTCTTTAACAGTGTTCAATGGAGAGAGGTCTTTGCCAATTGGGCTGCAGAGGTAAGGGGTAACTATTTGCTTAGAACGGAACCCCTATTCAATAATCAACATTAATTAAAAATCCACAACCGGATTCGGTTGTGGATTTTGCAATATGGAGGCGAGGGGAATCGATCCCCTATCCGAAGATCACGCCACTCTTGCTTCTATGGGTGTAATCATTGTTTTGACTTCGTCTGCGGCAGCGCCCTGTACTAAACGGCCCTATTCGCTACAATTTCGTCTATTTCACACTTCAGTAACAGGTATCTATGGGCACTTCTCATGATCGGGACTTTTGTTAAGTGATATTTATCCACGAAGACCTTCATTTGATCTTTGGAGAGACCCATTAATCCTCCTGCCTCCGTAACGGTTAATACAACTAAGTTGCTCGTTGCATTAAACGTCTTTTTTACTTTTAGATTCCAGTCTTCAAATCTGTTCATATCGAGTTTCCTCTCTCGTTCCTAATCGATCGGAATACTTCATTATATCATGCCTTCAGACAAATACGGATTCTATTCCGAAAAACCTTTCCAACACAAAACCCAGCCCTCATGCGGACTGGGTTTTCATGGCGGAGGCGAGACAGCGTATCCCACTACCCGCTGGCTAATCCACTATTATTTTCATTGCATCAACGTCGATTTTTGCTCCAATTCGTTTTAGTAGATTAAAACCTATTATCCCTTGCATTTCCAACCCATAATCCATATTTCCAATTTCAACTTGAAAGTTTTGAGTGACTGCTTCTCCAATTGCTATTGAATTAACAATTTTGGTATAAAAGTACTCAACACCGCTTCTTCCAGCACAGCTGCTGTTTCCTCAAGCTTTGCAGGAAGCTCATTTGGATCTGTAGCGGCCTATTCGCCAGCTTCTTGCTGCGTGAGGGTATGAATATGCGCAAGGGTCTCCTGCACCTTTACCTTGATCTTTTCCTCAAAGCGCAGCGTGGATTTTTTTCCACACAAACGAATATTTGTTAGCATCGGCTTCGATCTTTGTACCGTCGAGAAAGTAGCTCTCCATCGTGATGTAGTGATCTGCGATGAGCTTGTGGGTCATCGTTTCAAACAACTCATCCATGAATGCTTTCATGCGCACGCCTCGGAAGTCGTTTAAGGTACGGAAGTCCGGCTGCTGCATCTCGGCCAGCCACATCGCGGGGATGTTTTCTCGCAGCAGCTTTTCGATCCCTCGGCATGCATCTAATAAAAACGGGGCGTCCAGTAGTCAGCTTTCACCGACTTTCTGGACAGCCCCTTTTGTAGTATGGAGGCGAACCGTGGTTGTGCAAAACAACAATTCCCCGCCGCATGTTGAGCAGAATTTTAGATAGGTGGAATCATTTATTCTTGGAAGCATGTTGTAAATAAAAAACTTCTTACCTCTCCAGCAATTGCTTATAACCATTTAGACATTTATATATCCCCTGATGCTAATTCTTAATACTAATGCTCTTCAACACGTGCCTGCAAAAAATCCTTCATCAGCTAATAAACAATAAAATCCCCAACGTCTGCATACGTCCTTACTTCGTATTCACGGCCTAGATACATTCCTATGGCCTGCACAGCATCTTACTCGTCTTTAACTCTGACCGATTCGGCAATCAACTCTGGAGTTTCTTTTTCTGTCCTTTAAGGCTCAATTCCCCACACTAGGCTGCCGCCTTTATAGAGGGTCACCTTGTTCCAGTCCTGATAGGATGTTTTGGTTGGATCGTAGGAATAATCATTCGTTTCGTCAAAGTTGGTCCAGTCCGTTTTGTACATGCGGAGCTGGATATCCCCGGATTGTCCACCTGCCTGGATCGCGCTGGCTCCGGAAGTGAAGCTGAGCTCTACATACGTATCGGTGAACGTGCGCAGGATGTTGGTACCGCCAACCTGAGCCCAGTCAATGGCCGAGTCCATAGCTGCGGTGCCTTCCTTCGAGAAGTAATAACGGATTTTCAGATCACTCAGATCTACAGCCGTGCTGCCAATGTTTTTGATATTGAAATACGGCTTGATCTGGTTGTCTGTCGCATTGGTATCTCCCGCACGATATTGCAAGACCAGATCGCTGGTCGGAACAACCACGCTTTGCGGAGTTGCGGAAGCAGCGGCAGAATTGGCGCTTTCCCCCGCAGCGTTCACAGCAGTCACAACATAGTGATAGGTTGTACCATTGGTCAGACCTATATTCGTGTAAGAAGTGCCGCTCACATTGGCAGCAACGGTAGTGAATGGACCGGACGCGCTCAGCGCGCGTTTCACGTTATAACTGGTCGCTCCTGCAGAAGCCGTCCAGGATAGGCCGATCTGTGCATTGCCTGCTGTGGCCGTCAATGCAGTAGGTGCAGCAGGAGCGATGGCTCCAGCTACCGGCACAGCATTTTTTACAGCCGAATTCGCGCTTTCACCTGCGGTATTCACGGCGCTGACCACATAATAGTAGATCGTCCCGTTGGTCAGACCCGTATTGGTGTACGATGTGCCGCTCACATTGGCGGCAACGGTGGTAAACGGTCCGGACGCACTCAGCGACCGCTTCACGTTATAGCTCGTTGCTCCTGCGGAAGCCGTCCAGCTCAATGATACCTGTGCATTGCCTGCTGTCGCAGTCAGTGCTGCCGGAGCTGCTGGAGCCGTCGTTCCGCCGCCATTGGTGGCCGGAAGAACAGGGAATGCGTTTTGCACCAGCATGACGAATTGATCATGGAACCAATGGCCAGATACCGGAGCGTTAGGAAGCGCCCCCGTCAATACACCATCACGAGTTGTAAACGTTGGATCACACATCCGGTCGAAGCCCTTGCCCTCATTGTTTGGAATTTCCGAACTGGAACCGTCGGATTCACCCGGAGGCTTGACCCACACATAGGCATCCAGATGGGCAGGTCCCGGTGCTGCCTTAGGTGCTTCACCTATGCCTGCTCCACTGTTGTTGCACCAGTTCCCCCGGTGATCCCGGCGATCGACACGCCCGGAATTCACGTAGGTGTTAATATCACTGCCTGTAGCCGATGTCGGACGGTTTACCCCTCCCCAGCCATTGCGGCTGGTATCAATCAGGAAGCCTATGCTGGCCGGCCAGCCTGCCTGCACAAACCCGCTATACAATGCAGCCGTAAAATCGGTTTCGTCAAAATACGGATTCCACTCATAAAACTTGGACGACTTGATCGGTTGTCCTCCGATGTTCAGATCCGGGTTGGGCAGATTCGGTTCATTCAGCGGAGTGCTGTTCGCCGTGTTGGTAATGAAGCCGTCTGCGCTATTCAGGCCAGCCGCTGTCCCCTGGACAACGCTCGTATACAGCGAGATAGTAGCTGTCCGGTTGTTATCCCATCCGAGCCAGCCGGAGTGACCGATATCCAGGTAGTTGTACACATTCGGAATGGCATGCAGCTTGTCCAGTGCATATTTCACGCCAGCTTCATAGATGCCTGTCGAACTGGCTTGAGCACAGGCTGGTGTATTGAGATTGGTGACCAGGTTAGGCAAACTGTCCGGTTCAATGATGGCAATGATGCGAATGTCCTGATACTTGGGTTTGGCAAAAATACCTGCGATGACATCAATATAATCCGTTTTGTACGTCTGCAATGCGGCCTGCGTCAGTGGCAATTCACCGTTGGACGCCAGCGCATGGCAGTCCCGGCCCGGCAGATTGTAAATGACGAATGAAGCGGTAATCGGAGTACCCACTTTCTTTTGAGCCAGAGCAGCATCCAGATGCTCCTCGATACTTTTGCGTCCGGCATTGTTCGCCCCGCCATTAATGGCGGCAATTCGGTCAATCCAGACTGCAGTTGGATAAGATTTGACCGTTTCCATCTTTGCTTTTAGCGACGTGTCACTGGTAAGCGTGATGGATGTATCGACAAGGGCGGAATAATCCGGGTTCAGGTACGCTGTAGCTCCGACAAACGGATTATTCTGATGCGCTTCCGCAGCCTGGATCGCCCCCGGGGCCATGCCATGGAAAATCCCCACCACAAGCAGCGCTATTACAAGTATTTGCTTTATACCTTCACGGAGAGCCTTACCGCCATTAAATTTAGTTTTCAATTTCATCATCATGGATCCACCTTTCCTTTGGTTAGATTTATTAAATATTCATAATTGATCCTCTGTCTCGGCATGATGTGTATGCACCCTAGAGAACGTACGGATGAACTGTGAATTTTCACCTCCGGCTAAAATGATAGCGCTTGCAATAAGGTGGGCAGATAGCCTTTAAAGCTGCAAACAGAGCAATAGAAATAGTGACTAAATATGCAAATCAGTTTCCTTGGTGAGGGGTACCGCTTGTGGGTAAATGCGGGTAATCATCGGTGTAAAAGCTTCAGGACATGTAACCGGGCTCCAAAAAAGAAAGCGCTTACTTTTTGAGCTTTTAAAAAAGGCTTATCCTCGATATAGACTTCACAGCGCATGTTCACCTCCTTATGAATCAATTATACTTTATGGATATTTTGCTGTAAATTGAATCAATTAAAATTATTTATATTTAATACCAAAAACTAGATGATAATTTAGATAACCCCCTTCCCATCCCAATCACGGCCGTATCTCCATCTTTATCCCGCTTGTAAACACCTTATGAAATCTATGAACGAATATATACTCTAGTATATTTCTTATACCCTTTTTAAAAACTCATTATTTTATTACATTTTGTTTTTATTATTATATATTTTAGTTTAATGTAATGTGAACGGACTTCTGATCGGTGTTAGTCAAGATAGTTGTCGCGAATATATTAATATAAGATAGCCATGTTTGAGCTTTTTGCTCAGCTTGAATAGCGCTTGCTTTTTCCGGATTGAGCCCAACTTCTTCATCCAGGCCTCAATTGCGCCTTGCCCCTGACCAGCGACCAGGATTCGAGGCTTTCTGTCAAAGTAAAATCCCCTCGCAATCGCAATCAATGGCTTTATGTCCTATGTATTTTCATAACAGCGTTTCAACCCGCTAGACTGATTTTTGAAAAGCAGATCATAGGTTTCGTTTCTGTTACGCAGATTTTCATGGATATCAAAGGCTGCCATTGCGCCATCTTTTATAACCATCATCTTCTCGAATCAATTCAACCCTACCCTGAAGAACAGCTTCAATGGATTACAGTTAAAAGAAATAAAAATGGCCACTACCATCTGTTAGCTCTGCGCACAAAGCAGAGAGTACCGCAATTGAAGAGGGCGTTTATAAACAAATTCAGCTCCGATCCACTATTAACCAATTTATCAAGAGTCATGCGTATACCGGGCTTTTACCATATGAAAAATCCTAGAAGCCCTTTATCGTAAAAGTTAGACAACTGGACAGAAAAAAAACCGACCTTGTGCGGTCGGGATTTGCATATTGATTGTTGGGGGATTTGAAGTCCTATCCGAAAACCACACCACGCTTGCTTCTACGGGTGTACTGCCCGGTCCTCTGATTCCAACATAGCGTTCCCTCGCTTCTAATTCCGATCGAGAGGTGTGAAAGAAGCAATATTCACGACTAGGCTCTTCCCGATGAAGTTGACTGTACCGGCGAAGGGCTTCTGATGAATCAGCAAACGTATCGATTACAACGACTTCCTCAATGTAACGATGACCTCTTTCTGAGTGAGCCTTGTAAGCCTCCAAGAAACTTCAATATATATATTCATTGCAGCATAATTAAAATTCAGAAGAATAGAGACCTCAGCGAACCCCTGTACGAAGATCACGCCACACAGACATCTACGGGTGTAGTCACGATTTTGATGTCACCTTCGGAAAGCCTCCCCACTCTAGACCTTGGTAGTCTTCAGCACACCCTAGGTGCAGTTATAACCGTGTATCACGATGCAGTTTAGGTAACTTGACCTGAAATTTGACCGTACAATCGAACGATTGTAATTACGCTCATCTCTCTTGTATAATGGGCCTTTGGACTAAAATTATTATTCCCTGTGCCTTTCATGATTTCATTTGTTGTGCAAAAATAAACTGATTCTTCCGCCCAAGCAGAAATTTGATTATGATCGGTGAAGGATTTATTGGAATCTACCCTAATCTCGCTGTCTATTCCGATAAATTTTGACGTTTTCATTAAAATAAGTGACGCTTGTTCTCTGGTTATAAGACCATTCGGATTAAACCTACCATCTCCAACTCCGGTAATTATACCGAATGCAGCGATATTTAAAATGTTATTGTCGTCTGTATCATTAAAGGGTTCTGCCAATTTCAAGCCTTTCTCATTCATGATTGTATCTAATTCCTTGCCTGTTGTTGTTTCTATTAATGGGACAATTAAGGATATAAATTCTCCTCGTGTTATATTTTTCTCATATCCAGATTGCATCGACAAAGGTAATAGTTTATTTTTAATCGCAAAAGATACATCGTCTTTGGCCCAAACCGACGGAAAGGAAGCCGTCGTATAAGGGATTGCGACGTTATCCATTATCTGAATAGGTGTAGGATGAGGATCGTAATCGAATGTGTCAAGAGCTAATTCTCCCACACCATTAGATCCAGAGCCCATCAGGTTGCCATCGGATTTTAATGCGAACGTAAAAGCCGCTTTTGCCGTAATATCTATGACATCATCAAGAACTTTTTGAGGTGTATAACGCGACTCTGTTGAGCCATCCCCTAACTGTCCTTCTTGATTACCGCCCCAGGTCCATAGACTATGATCCTTTTTAATGACAGCTATGTGATTGCGTCCATCGACCTTTATAACATCACTCATAATCTTAACAGGTGTAAACTGTGCCTTCACTATACTTTGACTTCCATCAGCATAGGGCTTAAACGCCCACGTCTCTCCTTTACCTGTAAATAGGAGACCATCTTCATTCTTGCCCCAACCCCAAAGGGTGCTGTCCTTCTTAATTGCAAATGCGTTACTGCCAATCCCGTGAACGCTTTTTACATCCATCATTATTTTAACTGGTGCGATTATATCAACCTCTTGCGTCTTAATTCCTAATCCGCCAGAATAGTTATCTCCCCATCCCCAGAGTGAGTCATCCTCTTTCAAAGCATAATAACAATTAAGATTAGCACTGATTTGTTTTACTCCAGACATAACTTGTTTGAAACTCTTGTTGTCTGCATAGGCAGGCTTCACCCATACGGTTCCGTCTGTTTTCAGTACTAACACTTTACTGTACGAAGCAGTAGCTTCTCGAACCCCCTCCATTACTTTAATGGGTTTTGTAACGCCTTGGTCGTTTTCATCACTTTGTATAGACCATAGACTGTGATCTGATTTAATGGCAAAACTACTCCACCAATTTCCATATACGGCTATGACATCATCCATTAATTTGGATTTGCTTGCTCGTTGAGGAGATTGATCACCTCTAGAATCATTAAATGTGCCCTTTCCCCAATACCACAGACTCCCATCTTTCTGGATTGCAATTACACGTCCGTTCGCACTAGCAATCGTATCGCCGAATTTTCTTTCAGCTGCTAATACATTAGAAGGAACTAAAGAGAAAAATAGCGCCATAGTAACAAGATATGCCAATAATCCTTTTTTCATAGTTGGTACCTACTCCTCCGAAAGAAACTTGATCCATAGGACAGACCGTATTAATTAGAAATAAGCCACCAATGCTGTGCAAAAACACAATTCGCCGCTGTGTATTAGTTAGGATGTTTTTGGGGGTGGTGTCAACGATTTAACCTTATTAGCAACCCCAAAAGGAACATGCGCAGTTGGAGAAACACTCGATACTCCCTCAATATGACCTACCTGATCGTCGAAAAAGATATGTGGACGAAATACCTTTAATACTCTCCCCTTCTCTATTCCGCCAAGGAAGAAAGCTTCATCGACCAGTATACCAAGAGTTCTTAGTGTCGTTACTACGCGTTCATGTGCTGGTGCATTTCTAGCAGTTACTATAGCTATTCGAATACGTGGGGAATAAACATTATCCTTCTGCTTCTTTTTCCATTCACGTCGCTGAAGAACGGCTATTTCACCAAAAAATTTAAAAAGCGGTCCGGGCGGCAGGGCTTCACTTGCCTTTTGTCTCTCATTCTCATGAAAGCCTTCCATTCCAAGAGCCTGATAAATCCCTTCCGCTGAATCGTCTGCAATGATACCATCAAAGTCAAACGCAATCCGAAGCTCCAACTCTTTCTCATCATCAACAAATTCAGTAGGAAACACCTGGGCGGCTGGCAAGCCCATTTCGATGGCAGATCGCACATCGTTAGGATCTGCCGAAAGAAATAATGAAGCGTTAAATGCATTCATGTAAATGAAAGGATTCGATCCTGCAACGAATGCAGCACGCGATATGGTAAGTCCATAATGTTGAATAGATTTGAAAACACGAAGACCCGTATCGGGATCATTCCTCGACAATAGCACGACCTCAACCGGTTGGTCGGTCGGATCATCACCATTGATCATGAGTAAACGTTTGATCAATGGAAAAGCAACTCCCGGTTCTAGCACATCCTGTTCATGATCATGTTGATATTGGCGATATTCTTCCTCTCCCTTTTCCTTAAATACCTTGTCAGACTCCTTCAAGTTGAAAAGGGCACTCGAAGCGACAGCTACTACAAACTTTTCTTCAATTGGAAAAGGCATGTTCTCCCCCTTACTGTTAAATGTGAGATAGTAAATTCCAGTGAGGAAAAGCCAGTCCTTTCCCGTTGATTATTATCTCATATAATATTACATTATTGATTCGACAATATCTTCCACATTCCTCCACTTATAAACAAAAAAGTACCTACCAGCGTCGCATTGACGTAAGTCAGGTACTTCTTTAGCCACAAACACGTTGGCCCCTATCCAGTATAATTAGTTGTGGTTTTACAAGGACAAGGGTTCACAAGAGCGAGGGAATCTGAACCCCTGCCCGAAGATCACGCCACAATGGCTTCTACGGGTGTCGTCACGAATTTGATGTTACCCGAGTATCGACCTGTAACCGGCTATACGTTGGGTCAGCCTGATTATCTTCTTCAGCACACCCCAAGCGGAGATGTGACAGCGTATCCCACTACTTATTAGCCCCTAATTTTATCACATGGGCGATGCAATGCAGGTTAGAATCACGCACACGGGTTATTTTGTTTTTATTTTATTGTATTTGCCAAATGCCTTTTAAACGGTTAATGGTATGAACCCATTTGGAAGCACGCGGCTTACAAACGGTGTTTTGGTTTCCGAAAAATCCAATCTCAGATATAGCTTTATTTGCAGGCAGAGCCTCTATCCAGTTCACTTTCACAATGAACTCGGCCCTATCATCGTCATACAGGAAGTCTTGAAAGTAATTTGCATTATTACTAAGCTGATATATATTTTGTTCCTCTCCATTTTCTTGGAAGAAAACTTCATCTGCCTTTTTAGCTGTATCCGTAACACTTCCAACACCAACATAACCAATACCAGGAATGTTAACCCAAACACGGTCTCCAATAGACAACTGATTAAGTGTACGTGAGTACCACTCCCCGCCGCCGCCTGAGATAAATCCGTATTTTAAAGCATCAGGCCAACTACGATTTATTCCATCACCGAAAGAAACATAATACTCTCCGTTCCAAGGCTCCTTATCTTTAACTACGATAGATGCATTGTCTAAGGTTTCTTGTGGGTCAATCATCCATGCACGGCTTATATATTTAGTAGAATCCTCTTCAAAAACAGTAAAGAAGATGACGTTTATCGGTATTAAAGAATCACTTAGATACTCCACTATTCTTTCTGTGCTTGAATCCAATTCAGTTGCTACAATAACGATCTGATGGGAGTGATTAATACTTTCTTCTTCGAGGTTAATCTTAAATTTATCATAATATTCCTCCTCTAAACTATTTTGTTTTTGAGAGTATCTAGCTATATAAGTCTCATATATTGCAGATATTTGACTTACTGACAAGTTTTTAACCCATGATGCATAGTCCAGGCCCTGTGCCACAACTTCTCGACTTGTCTTATGTTTTTTTAATTCAATAATAATTATAGAGCCGCTATTATCAATTGCTAATAAATCAATGTATGTATTAAACTCGGTCATGACTTGTCTTCCGATGATCAGCCAATTGTCATCCAGTATAGCTGGGTTTGATTGAATGATATTTTCAAGTTCGATTTCCAAATCTAACGTAATATTCTTTACTTGTCTGACCTCATCACCAGCAACTCTCCATATTCCATGCTTGATAGCCATTATACTCATCTCATTTCGTTTTAAAATTCAACTAATATCATTATAACTCTACTATTAGCTCTAAGCCCGAGTGTTATTAGACAGTACCGAACAAACCATAACGGTTTAAATTCAAAAAGCATCCGATTCTTATGACTAGCTTATCATTGATTATACAAGTCTTTTCTTGAGCTATACATTGAGAAAGCGATTGTATTATCACCTTTTCCCTTCATCATACCAGGTGGAAAAACTTATTACCTTAAATTGCACTTTGATTCCAAGCAAACAAAAACGGACACCGAATGGTGTCCGTCACTGGTACTACATATGGAGGCGAGGGGAGTCGAACCCCTGTCCGAAGATCACGCCACACAGGCATCTACGGGTGTAGTCACGATTTTGATGTCACCCAGGAGGACGCCTCGTAACCGGCTTCTTCCAAGGTCAGCCTGATTGTCTTCTTCAGCTCACCCCAGGCGGAGATGAGACAGCGTATCCCACTACTTGTTAGCCCCTAGTCTAGTCACATGGGCGATGCTAGGTAGGAGCACGCTCACAGTTTCTTAGGCTGCGAAAGCGTAGTTTGTTTGTTGTTTGCCATTTAATAGGCTTTAGCGTTGATGAAGTGGACGCGTCCCCACTACCCGCAACCCGCGCTCGTCCTATCCCCGTCGAATCCAAGAACGCCCCCGAGTTGGCATAAATGACTCATCCTTGCCAGCTCATAAGAGCCGCAACCAGATCATCATTTAGCTAAGAACTTGCTTCGTTACTTTGTTAGTATAACACGATTCAAGGAATAATCCCTAAAATGTTATTGGTACTGTTAGTAAAATTCAACACGCTTTCCTTGAAAATCTACAGACGCTCAACTTTGCGCTTGCACTCAGGATCTTCGCGCTTAACGTATAATCTTCTGCTTCTCGCGCAGCGCACGCTGAATATCACGCTGGGCATCACGCTTTGCCGCGGAATCGCGTTTGTCGAACTGCTTCTTACCTTTACCTAGCCCAATTAGAAGCTTCGCGTAACCATTGCGCACGTAAATCTTCAACGGCACAATCGAATAGCCTTCCTGCTTGGATTGGCCGAGCAGCTTGTGAATCTGAGCTTTATGAAGCAGCAGCTTGCGGGCACGCGTCGGATCCGTTGGATTGTGACGATTCCCCTGCTCGAAAGGGCTGATATGCAAGTTGTGGATGAAAATTTCGCCGTTACGTATCGTCGCAAATGCGTCGCTAATATTGGCTCGTCCGTTGCGGAGCGATTTAATTTCCGTCCCCATTAGCACCATTCCCGCTTCATACGTGTCTTCGATGAAATAATCATGGGAAGCTTTTTTATTTTGCGCAAGCTGCTTGCCGTCGTTTTTCTTGCCCATTCTTATCACCTCGACATCATCATTAGCTCCAGAAAATTGAAAAAGCCGCTAGATATATATTGTAGCAATTTTTGAAAATGAAAGCAAGAAAGCAGCTGCCATATTATAAAATATGGTTTGCTCGTCAAAAGCATAAAAAGCCGCTCCGACCTTACGGTCGAAAGCGGCTAAATTTCGCAGTTGATTAAACTACTACAGTTTTACTACGTTTTCAGCTTGTGGTCCGCGGTTGCCTTGAACAACGTTAAATTCTACGCGTTGTCCTTCTTCCAGCGTTTTGAAGCCTTCGCCAGTGATTGCGCTGAAATGTACGAATACATCGTTGCCGCCTTCAACTTCGATGAAGCCAAAGCCTTTCTCAGCGTTAAACCATTTAACTGTACCTTGTTGCATTTGTAAAACCTCCAAAAATAAAATTAATATGCGCCTGTTTCGTTTTGAGAAACAAAAAATTCACACATTGAAAAAGGTCCATGACTGTAATGACACCCTTTTCAATATGTGAATTCAGGTCCATATCATCAATTGCTTTGAGTGTACTATACCCATATTCAAAAAGCAAGCGACAAGCTTAAATAATTTCTAAAGCTTGGCCCGCTGTACCAGCGCTGCTGAGCCTCTGTATGAGGGGCAGCGCTGATGCAAGGGACTTTACAACTATTTTGTTTTATTTACGTTTTTTTCTAACAAAAGCAGCCGTTGAATTGTTGCCTCCGTTTTTCTTCTTGCGCTTCCTCTTAGCCGCATCTCCGCCTGCTCCAGCAGCATCTGGCGAAGCCTGCCCACCAGGGTTGGCGCCGCTGGTTGAGCCTGGCTGCGCCGCCTGGCGCCGCTTGCCGCCTTCAAAACCACGGCCAGCTCCGCCGCTTCGCTCGCCGTCATCGCTGCGACGGCTGCCTCCTCTAATCGGCAGCCCCCACATATCCGTGCGCGGCGCGCCTTCGCCGCCGCGCCCTTCGCCTCGATCCTGCGGCTCCGCCCGCACGATCCGCTGCGTCTGCTCCGCCGGCGCAAAGCTGCCGCCAGCGTCGCCCTTGCGCCCGCGGCGCGGCGCGTTCCCGCCGCCGCTTGCGCCTGGCGCAGCTCCGCGCCCAGCGCCCTTGCGCTGGCGCTTCGCGCCTTGGCCGGCTCCGCCGGCCTGAGCAGCTGAGTTCCACCACAGCTGCTCCTCACCAGCGCCGCTATCCTGGCGCTGGCTCTCTCCTGCCGGACGGCTTAGCGCGTCCGACAACCCCGGCGCGGCGCCATCACCCTCGCGCCGCTGCCCCGCACCAATGTCGTCGCGCTTGCCGCGACGACGCGCCCCGGCAGCAGCACCATCCAGCTGCCACGGGTTCTGCCCATTTCCGGCCAGACCGCTGCTTTGCTGGCCGCCATCTCTTGCTCCTGCTTTACCGCTGTTCCCTGCTCTGCCGCTTTTCCCTGCTCTTCCTCCATGCCCTTCATTCCCGGCTCTGGCGCCTCTCGCTCCATTGCCCGCTTTGGCGCCTTTGCCGCCCTTGCCTTTAAAGCCGCCGTAGCCGCCATTTCCGCCCTTGCTGCCAGCAGCGGTACTGTCGCCCTTCGCTCTAGTGTCGGTGCCCGCACCGCCACCGCTGCTGCGTCCGCCTTTGTTAAAGCCGCCGCTGCGCCCGCGCCCGCCGCGCGATGCGCCGAACCCAGCATCAGCGATGCCTTTAAAACCGCTGCGAGGCTTCATATCGACCATTTCAAAATCAATCGTATGGTCATTCATATTCACATTGCCAATGCGGATTTTCACCTCATCGCCAATCCGGTACACCTTGGAAGTACGTTCGCCGATAAGCACCATATGCTGCTCTTGGAAGTGGTAATAATCATCCGTCAGATCGCTCAGACGAATAAGCCCTTCCACCGTATTATCCAGCTCGACAAACATCCCGAAGCTGGTTACGCTGCTGATAATGCCATCGAATTCCTCGCCTATTTTATCAAGCATGAATTCGCATTTTTTCATCTGCTCGGTGTCACGCTCGGCATCAGCTGCTACCCGCTCACGCTCAGATGAATGCTGCGCGATATCCGGCATGCGTGCAGTCAGCGCCTCATTGCGCTTCTCGCTGAGCGCTCCGCCGCCCTCCAGCACCTCGCGAATGACGCGGTGGATAACCAAATCCGGATACCGGCGAATAGGCGAAGTAAAGTGCGAATAAAATTCCGCTGCCAGCCCAAAATGTCCCAAGCTTTGCGCATCATATTTCGCCTGCTTCATCGAGCGAAGCATAACGGTGGAAATAACCGTCTCTTCCTTCGCGCCTTTAATTTCCTCCAACAGCATTTGCAGCGCACGCGGATGGACCGAGTTGCCTTTGCCCTTCACCACATAACCGAAGTTCGCAGCAAACTGCATGAAATGCATCAGCTTCTCCTGATCCGGGTCTTCATGAATCCGGTATAGGAAAGGAACGCGCAGCCAGTGGAAATGCTCGGCAACCGTCTCGTTCGCCACAAGCATAAATTCCTCAATGATCTGCTCCGCGATGGAACGATCCCTTTTCACAATATCGACTGCCTTGCCCTGCTCATCAACGATGACCTTCGACTCCTGAAAGTCAAAATCAATCGCGCCCCGCTTCATCCGCTGCTTGCGAAGCTTCATCGCCAGCTGCTCCATCAGCGTGAACATATCCAGCAAATCAGCGTAGCGCTCCTTCAGTTCGGTTTGCGGCTCCTCTTCGGTTGCCGTCAGCAGCTTGCGAACGTTCGTATACGTCATGCGCTCCTTCGTACGAATAACACTCGTAAACACATCATGGCGCACGCGTTTCAGCGTCTTGGCATCAAACTCCATCTCGCAGGAAAGCGTCAGCCGATCTACTTGCGGATTAAGCGAGCAAATGCCATTCGACAAGCGATGAGGCAGCATCGGAATGACGCGGTCCACCAAATAAACGCTGCAGCCTCTGCGGAAAGCTTCTTGATCGAGCTCGGAGTTTTCACGCACATAATAGCCGACGTCTGCGATATGGACGCCCAACAAATAATTGCCGTTGTCCAGCACCTTTACATGGACGGCGTCATCCAGATCCTTAGCATCCTCGCCATCAATCGTTACGATGACCTCATTGCGCAGGTCACGACGGCCCTGCTCTACAATTTCTTCCTCGGTAATCGAATCAGGAGCCGCTTCCGCCTCTGCATCCACCTCTTCCGGAAAGCCTTCCGGCAGCTGATGCTTGCGGATAATCGACAAAATATCGATGCCTGGATCATCCTTATGGCCAAGGATTTCAATAATTTCGCCTTGTGCCGCTGAACGGCCTTCTGGATAGGTAACGATGCGCACGACAACCTTTTGACCGGATACAGCGCCTTTAAATTCATTTTTCGCGATGAAAATGTCGCGGTTAATCCGTTTGTCATCCGGCACAACAAAGGCATACACTTCATGGCTTTCGAAAGTGCCGACCACCTGTGTAACCGCTCTCTGCACAATGCGGACTACCTCGCCCTCCAGGCGGCCTCCAGCTTGGCTCTTGGACGTCACGCGCGCAAGGACAATATCGCCGTTCATCGCGCTGAGCTGATCATTGGCGTGAATATAAATGTCAGGATGCTCTTTGTCGTCAGGAAGCAGAAATGCGAAGCCTTTCGCATGCACCTGCAATTTTCCGCGCAGCAAATTCATCCGTTCCGGAACGCCATAACGGTCATTGCTCGTACGGAGGATTTTTCCGCTATCCTCCAGATGGGTAAGCAGCTGCAAAAAAGCTTTGAAATCAGCAGCCTCCATCACGCCAAAATGCTGCTCCAGCTCCTGATAAGTCATCGGTTTATAAGCGGTCTCCCGCATAAAATCAAGCAATTCCTGCTCTTGTGTCATTAGTTTCCTCGTCACCTCATATACCGGAGGCCATTCTATCAGCACTTGCAACCGGTTGATAGATTATCATATACCAATTAGTATACACGAAATTACCCAATCGCATCCGCGAAACAACGAAAAAACAAAAAAAGTGGAGGAAGCTCCCCCACTTTTTGCATTCAATACAGATTATTACTGTTGTACGACGTAAGCAACAACGAGCGACAGGACGAAAAATCCAACAGCCAGTGCAATCGTCAAACGCTGCAGGAACAAGTCCAAACCACGCGCTTTCTGCTTGCCGAACAAATGCTCAGCGCCACCACTAATGGCTCCGGACAATCCCGCGCTTTTACCTTTTTGCAGCAATACGACCGCAATTAGGCCAACCGAAAAAATAACCAGTAAAATTTTCAAAGCTATATCCATTCAATCCACCTCCAGCATAGGAGCTCCATTAAAACATATAAAATGATTGTATCACAGCGATTTACTGAAAACAATACTTTGCTGTTTAACCCTAACATTTCCTGTTACGGCTATCCCTTGGCTGGCTGCGGTCCTTGCATGAGCCTTTGCATAAAATGAAAGCTCATCTCTGCGCTTTTCAGTGACGTTTCCGTAAACTGCTGCTGCTCAATAATGATATATTTTACTCCCGAATGTTTTACCACCTCATACAGCTCGGTGTAGCCGACATCTCCTCTCCCGAGCTCCGTATCCTTGCGTCCCTCCTGAAAATCTTTAAAATGGACGAGCGGCAGCCGATCCGAATAATACTTCACGTATTCAGCCGGGTCATAACCCGCCATATAAATCCACCCCAAATCCAGCTCCGCCTCTAACAAATCCGCAGGCACAAGCTCCAGCAGGTGCACATACAGCGGCTTGCCTTCAACCTTTTTCCAATCCGCATCATGGTTATGCAGGCATAGCTTTATGCCCTGCTGCTTCGTTTGCCAAGCACATCGCTCCAAAATTTCTGCCAAATATTTAATATCGTCCATTTTCGGCACCTCTGGCACAGGAACCCAAGGCACGACCATGTATTTCAGCCCAATCTCATTTGCATATTCAACCTGCTTCTCGAAGTCTGATGGAATTTTTTTTATATTTTCAAAATTAAGCGGGATGTGCGCGGAAGGCGCAATGAGCCCCAGTGAATCCAAACGCTCTTTCAACCTTCTTGCCGGCGCGTGAAAATAACCCCCGAATTCGACCGCTTTATAGCCGATTTCAGCTACCTTGTCCAGAGACCCCAGTAGGTCGCTTTCTGTAATGTCCCGCAGCGAATACATTTGCAGACTCAGCACTTGTTTATCCATAAAATAACACCTCCTTTTCTGCTCAAATCCAGCAACCATTTGCAAAACAGGCTCGTCATTAGAGGTGACCAAAACAAGCAAAGGCTTCGCACACTACTTATGCAAAGGGGGATACTGCTTTGTTTATCATCATTTGTTTGGCCGGGATTATCCTAACCATGATTGTTCTCAAAAAAGCGGGCGCCTTATACATTTACTCCAAAGGCGTGTTCATTTCCGTCATTGTTACGCTTATAGCTGCAATTGGTCTTTCACAAAATTATTTATACAGTCTGATTCCCTCGTTCGAGGACGGTATTGCCGTTTCTAATTTTATTGCCTATTGGATTATTGGCGATGACGGCTGGTCGGTGAGGCTGTTTCAGCAGTATTCGGAAGGGTCGATAGTGCTGGCTATTTGTTTGCTGGTTATCTACATTATTGTGCATAGTGTGGAGTTGGCTGTTGGTCGTAAGACGGTACGGCGATAGTGGAAGGCTGATGAACAGGATCTGCGCTGCGTAAAAGGGTTGGGATTCGATCGCTGTTGCCTGCGAATGCTACGCTTCTCCACCCCAACCCTTTTTCTCCACTTGCCTTTTCAACAGCCTTCCACACCCTTTTTACATACCAAAAATCCCTGCTCCACAATATTTGTGGGCAGGGATTTTTTAGTGCATAAGTGCATAAAAGCTTATTCGCATTGATACTTGCTCATTTAGAGAAGACCAGAGTACTGGACAATCAAACTGAACAAGCTGTCATTTGTTTAAGCTTATTTGAAGTTTTTGAGGTTGTAGAATGCGGATTTACCAGCGTATTGAGCTGTAGCACCCAGTTGGTCTTCGATACGAAGCAATTGGTTGTACTTCGCTACGCGGTCCGTACGGGACGGAGCACCTGTTTTGATTTGGCCAGCGTTAGTTGCAACTGCGATGTCAGCGATTGTGCTGTCTTCGCTTTCGCCGGAACGGTGAGAGATAACCGCTGTGTAACCAGCGCGTTTCGCCATTTCGATTGCGTCGAATGTTTCAGTAAGGGAACCGATTTGGTTAACTTTAACCAGGATCGAGTTGCCCACGCCTTTGTCGATACCATCGGACAGACGCTCAGTGTTTGTAACGAACAGGTCATCACCAACGAGTTGAACTTTGTCGCCCAATTTTTCAGTAAGCAATTTCCAGCCATCCCAATCGTCTTCGGAGCAGCCGTCTTCGATTGTGATGATTGGGTATTTATCAACCCATGAAGCAAGCAGGTCAACGAATTCAGCAGGCGTGAAGGATTTGCCTTCGCCTTCCAGGTGGTATTTGCCATCTTTGAAGAATTCAGTCGAAGCTACGTCCATACCGAGGAATACGTCAACGCCTGGCTTGTAGCCTGCGCTCTCGATAGCGGAAATGATTGTAGTGATTGCTTCTTCGTTCGAACCAAGGTTAGGAGCAAAGCCGCCTTCGTCGCCTACAGCTGTGTTCAGGCCTTTGTTTTTCAGAACCGATTTCAGGCTGTGGAAAATTTCAGCGCCGATACGAAGAGCTTCTTTGAACGTTGGAGCGCCAACTGGCAGAACCATGAACTCTTGTACGTCGATGTTGTTGTCCGCGTGCTCGCCGCCGTTGATGATGTTCATCATTGGAACTGGCAGAACTTTAGCGTTGAATCCGCCCAGGTAAGTGTACAGGGATACGTTCAGTGCATCAGCAGCAGCGCGAGCTACAGCCATCGATACAGCAAGAATCGCATTAGCACCCAGCTTAGCTTTGTTCGGCGTACCGTCAAGCTCGATCATTTTGCGGTCGATAGCTACTTGATCAAGAGCGTCCAGACCAATGATTTCAGGAGCGATAATCGTGTTAACGTTATCTACTGCTTTTTCTACGCCTTTACCAAGGTAACGGCCTTTGTCGCCATCACGAAGCTCAACAGCTTCGTATGCGCCAGTGGATGCGCCGGATGGAACGATAGCGCGGCCTTGGCCACCGGACTCTAGGGATACTTCTACTTCTACTGTTGGATTACCGCGGGAATCCAATACTTCGCGTGCATATACGTCAACGATAATAGACATGTTTGAACACTCCTCTTAGTTTAATGATAGTTGCTACTTCTGAATCAGGGAAATGCCCGTCATTTCTGCCGGCTTGGAAAGCTGCATCAAATCAAGCACCGTCGGTGCAAGGTCTGCCAAAATTCCGCCTTCACGCAGCGTTGCTCCAGCAACCGTCACAATGCATGGCACCGGGTTGGTTGTGTGCGCTGTGAAAGGACGTCCATTTGCATCAAATACCATATCGGCATTACCATGGTCAGCTGTAATAATACATACGCCGCCTTTAGCAAGCACAGCTTCAACGACTTGGCCCAAGCATGCATCCGTTGCTTCCACCGCTTTGATTGTCGGCTCCAGCATGCCGGAGTGACCTACCATATCGGGATTGGCAAAATTCAAAATAATCGCATCATGCTTATCTGCTTCAATCTCGCTGACTGCAGCTGCCGCTACCTCATAAGCGCTCATTTCTGGTTGCAGATCATAAGTCGCTACTTTAGGCGAATTAATCAGAACGCGAGTCTCGCCCGGCAGTTCATGATCGCGGCCGCCGCTGAAGAAGAACGTAACATGCGGATACTTTTCCGTTTCCGCAATGCGAAGCTGCTTCTTGCCGTTTTGCACAAGCACTTCACCAAGCGTATTATCAAGGTTTTTCGGCGAATAAGCGACAAAGCCGCCAATCGTTTCGCTGAACAGCGTCAAGCATACGAAATACAGATTTTTTGGAGCATGCTCCCCACGTTCAAAACCGCGGAAATCTTCATTCGTAAATACTTGTCCCAGTTGAATCGCACGGTCAGGCCGGAAATTGAAGAAAATAACTGCATCCTCCGACTCGACAAGACCAACCGGTTTGCCATCTTCGCCCACGATAACCGTTGGCATAACAAATTCATCATAAACGGATTTCTCGTACGATTCAACTATCGCCTTGAGCGGATCGTTATATTGCGGGCCTTCGCCATACACCATAGCGCGGTAAGACTTCTCTACCCGCTCCCAGCGTTTGTCGCGGTCCATCGCGTAATAACGTCCTTGCACCGTTGCAACATGGCCTACGCCAACCTCTTCGATCTTCGCGAGAAGCTGCTCCATGTAGCCTTTTGCGCTATCCGGGGCAACGTCGCGGCCATCAAGGAATGCATGGATATAAACATCTTCTAGGCCTTCCTTCTTCGCCAGGTCAAGCAGAGCAAACAAATGCGCAATGTGGCTGTGTACGCCGCCATCGGACAGCAGGCCGTACAGGTGAAGCTTCTTGCTATTTGCTTTTGCATGACGCACAGCGCCGAGCAGCGTTTCGTTGTCGAAAAACTCGCCATCGCGGATCGACTTGCTGATGCGAGTCAAATCCTGATAAACGATGCGGCCTGCGCCGATGTTCAAATGGCCAACCTCGGAGTTGCCCATTTGTCCATCTGGCAAGCCTACCGCTTCACCGCTCGCTGTCAGCTGCGTATGAGGGTAAGTCGACCAGTAACGGTCGTAGTTAGGCTTTTTCGCTTGGGCAACTGCATTGCCTGTCACGTCATCGCGCAGACCAAAGCCGTCAAGTATAATTAATGCAACTGGAGCAGCCATCTTACTTGGCCCCCTCGATCAGTGCGATATAGGAAGCAGGCTCAAGGCTAGCTCCGCCTACAAGCGCGCCGTCGATATCTTGCTGACCCATATATTCAGCAACATTGTTAGGTTTGACGCTGCCGCCGTATTGGATACGAACCGCTGCTGCTGTAGCATCGTCATAAAGACCTGCAATTACGCTGCGGATATAACCGATAACGTCTTGTGCATCTTCAGAAGTTGAAGATTTGCCAGTGCCAATCGCCCAGATAGGCTCATAAGCAACAACGACTTCAGCTGCTTGAGCTGCGGACAAGCCTTGGAATGCCGCTACCGTTTGCACGTTGCAAACATTTTTTGTTTCGCCAGCTTCGCGCTCTTCAAGCTTCTCGCCTACACATACGATAGGAGTCAGATCATGCTTGAATGCTGCATGTACTTTTTTGCTAACGATTTCGTCTGTCTCAGCAAAATAAGCACGACGCTCGGAGTGGCCGATAATGACATATTTTACGCCCAGGTCTTTCAGCATCACGCCGCTGATTTCACCTGTGAATGCGCCATTGTCTTCGAAGTGAAGATTTTGAGCGCCAATCGCGATCGTTGTTCCTTTAGCTGCTTCAACAAGGGAAGGAAGTGCTGTAAATGGCGCGCAGATCACGCTCTCTACGCCATCAACCTCTGCTTTGCCTTTCACATCTGCGAAGAAGGAAGCCGCTTCAGAAACCGTTTTGAACATTTTCCAGTTGCCTGCAATAATTGGTTTTCTGCTCATATATATACCCTCCTGTACTGTATGGGTTGCTTATTTATCGTTAAGTGCTTCAACGCCCGGCAAAATTTTGCCTTCCATGAATTCCAGGGAAGCGCCGCCGCCAGTGGAAATGTGGTCCATTTTATCAGCCAGACCGAATTTCTCAGCCGCTGCAGCCGAATCGCCGCCACCGATAACGGTGTAGCCAGCTGTTTCTGCACATGCTTTCGCTACTGCTTGTGTACCATGGGAGAAAGGCTCGATTTCGAATACGCCCATTGGTCCGTTCCAAACAACCAGCTTGGAGTTTTTAATCGCTTCTGCGTAGATTTCACGCGTCTTAGGACCGATGTCAATGCCTTCCCACTCAGCTGGAATGCCGTCAACGTCAACGATTTGCGTGTTGGCGTTTTTGCTGAAATCATCAGCTACAACGATATCAACTGGAATGAGGAAGTTTTTGCCCAGCTTTTTCGCTTTCTCGATGAACTCAAGCGCCAGATCAAGCTTGGAGTTGTCTACGAGCGACTTGCCGATTTCATGGCCTTGTGCTTTGAAGAATGTGTAGGACAAGCCGCCACCGATAATAATGTTGTCGGCAATTTCGATCATTTTGTTGATAACGTCGATTTTATCCTTAACCTTCGAACCGCCTACGATAGCTGTGAAAGGACGCTCAGGGTTGTTCAGCGCTTTGCCAAGAACATCAAGCTCTCTCTCCATCAATAGACCGGAAACAGCCGGCAGGTGGTGCGCAATGCCTTCAGTCGAAGCGTGAGCACGGTGTGCAGCTCCGAAAGCATCATTTACGTAAAGATCAGCAAGCTCAGCGAAAGCTTTCGCCAGCTCAGGATCGTTTTTCTCTTCGCCCGCATGGAAACGAACGTTTTCAAGCAGCAATACATCGCCAGCGTTCAAAGCCGCGATTTGCGCTTTAACATTTTCACCGATCGACTCATCCGCTTTTACTACCGGTTTGCCAAGCAGCTCGGACAGGCGCGCTGCCGATGCTGTGTGGCGAAGCTCTTCTACAACTTCACCGTTCGGGCGGCCCAAGTGGCTTGCCAAAATAACTTTCGCGCCTTTTTCGATCAAGAAGTTAATCGTAGGAAGCGTCTCACGGATACGCTTGTCATCGGTAATTTTACCATCTTCGAGCGGCACATTGAAATCGACGCGTACGAATACCCGTTTGCCTGCTACTTCTACGTCACGAACACTTTTTTTAGCCATGAATGTAACCTCCTGATATTAGCGTGCAAAGCTTAACACTTTCTATATTCAAACAAAAAGAAGCGTTCCCTCTTTATTAAAAGAAGGAACGCTCCCTCTTGGCCCGCGGCCAGAAGGCTCGCGAACCTGAAGCTGCGCTTCGTCATGAAGACAAAATCGCGCCCCTGTTAAGGTTTCGCTTGAATCGCATACGATGCCCCGGGAGCGCCGCGGATTAAGCGTATCCCAAGGGCCAGTGCAATACCGGCCTGGGACGTAAAGCGTTCCATGTAATTGTGGGGGATATTTCCCTTGTTCTTACAGACCTTTGCTTGCGATATAAGCAGCGAGATCAACTACGCGGTTCGAGTAGCCCCACTCGTTGTCGTACCAAGAAACAACTTTAACCATGTTGCCTTCAACAACCATAGTCGACAGACCATCGATTGTGGAAGAAGCTGGATCGTGGTTGTAGTCGCTCGATACAAGCGGCAATTCATTGTAGTTCAAGATGCCTTTAAGAGCGCCGTCAGCAGCTTCTTTCAAAGCAGCGTTAACTTCTTCAACTGTAACGTTAACTTTCAATTCAGCTACCAGGTCAGTAACGGAAACGTTAGGTGTAGGAACACGCATAGCCATACCGTTCAGTTTGCCTTTCAGCTCAGGAAGTACAAGGGATACCGCTTTAGCAGCACCAGTCGATGAAGGAATGATGTTCTCAGCAGCTGCACGAGCACGACGAAGGTCTTTGTGCGGTACATCCAGAACGGATTGGTCATTTGTGTACGAGTGGATCGTTGTCATCATGCCTTTAACGATGCCGAATTTATCGTTCAATACTTTTGCAAACGGAGCAAGACAGTTCGTTGTGCAAGAAGCGTTGGAGATGATTGTGTGGGAAGCTGCATCGTATTTGTCTTCGTTAACGCCGATAACGATAGTAATGTCTTCGTTAGTAGCAGGAGCGGAGATGATAACTTTTTTAGCGCCGCCTTTAAGGTGAAGCTCAGCTTTTTCTTTAGCTGTGAAAATACCAGTGGATTCAACAACGATTTCAGCGCCTACAGAAGCCCAAGCCAGGTTCTCAGGGTTGCGCTCAGCGAAAACTTTGATTTCGCGGCCGTTAACTACGATCGCGCCTTCTTTAGCTTCAACTGTAGCATCAAGAGTACCGTGAGTTGTATCATATTTCAAAAGGTGAGCCAGTGTAGCTGTGTCTGTCAAATCGTTTACTGCTACGATTTCAACATCAGCGTTGTTCAGAGCTGCGCGGAATACGTTACGACCAATACGACCAAAACCGTTAATACCTACTTTAACCATTGTTGTTTCCTCCTAGAGTGTTTTGGGATAAAAAATATATTTCAAGACATTTCGCATGCCGGATGCCATTGTCTCGCCCGGCGCGCGAAGCATCAAGATCACTTGCCAAGCAAAAACGACTTTGTCGTCCTTCTAGGACGAGCGAAGAGCTTTGCCCTAGAATTCTAAGCGGATATAAGGATAAAACTTATAAATTCTTAGAATTCAAGCGTAAACGGCCGAAAGCCGTCCTCTGGCGGTAAAGCTGCCGTTTCGCGGTGAAATATAAGTCCTATTTATAAGCTGCAACTTATAAATTCTTATATTTTTATGGAGCTGAGCCTTCAATAATCGCAATGATTTCTAATGCGGCAGCCTCATCGGTAACTAACACATCATTGTGTCCAAAACGCATAACTGCAGCGATCGCTTCACCTTTGCTTTTGCCTCCGGCTACTCCGATAACTACTTCAGTCTTCACAATATCCTCGAGCCGTAGTCCTACCGTCGGCATCTTGTGAACCACTTGCCCGCTGCGATCAAAATAAAAACCGTATGCTTCAGCAAGCGCTCCTTCAGCTTCAATACCCTGCATCGTCGCCTCATCAAGCTTCCTGCGCCGAGCCATCACCATAGCGTCTCCGATGCCGTGCACGACAATACGCGCCCTGCGGATCACTTCTATAATGTCCTGGATATTCGGTTCCTGCATAATGGGAGCATAAGCTTCCTCGCCAAGATGATCAGGAACGTGAAGCAGCCGATAGTTGGCACCTGTCCGCTTCGCCATGGTGGAAGCAATCGTATTCGCCTGATAATCGACGCTTTCGCCAAGTCCGCCTCTTGCAGGCACGAACCAATTGGTTTTAAGCGGCGCCACAGCCGAAAGCTGATTGGCTACCTGAGCAGTCGTCGTACCGCCTGTAACGGCAATGACGTCGCCTTGCTCCATCGCTTTGCGCAGTACCTGCCCTCCTGCTCTGCCGAGTTCCCGCTTCGTCTGCGCGGATACATCAGAATCGCCGGCCACAACAACAACTTGGCTCAGCCCGAAATAACTTCTGATCTTCTCCTCAAGCTCCGATAAGCCGAAAATCGTCTGCACAAAAGGCTCAAACTGTTCAAGCAGTTCTTTGCCAGGTTCACTGATTCTCATGCCTGAAGCATGAATTTCAAGCAAGCCCTGCGACTTTAGAAAGTCCGTTTCTGCTCGCAGCACCCTCTCCGTCATACCGAGCGTTGTCGCAAGCGTTCTGCGGCCGATGAGATCAGAGAGCATAACCTGGTGCAGTATCCTGTAGCGCTTCCTCATCACGTCGAGCAAATCTGGCAGAAGCTGCTGCTGCAATTCAATCATTTGGCGCATCTTCTAATTATTCACTCCACCCGTACTAAGTTAAGCGAAACCGATACTCATGCATTGCGGTGGACACGAAACGTCCCATGCTTTCGTTTTAAGTCCCACCTCTATTTTACCGAACTTGATCTAACATTTCAAGTCAACAATTTCATATGAAACCGTTTACTGACACGATTTTATCAAATTTATTTTTAATAGCTGGCTTGATTTCTATTCACATTTAACATATACTAAATCTTGCTGTTACTTTTATACATGCGCCCGTGGTCCAATGGATATGACGTAGGCCTCCGGAGCCTGAGATCTAGGTTCGATTCCTAGCGGGCGCGTTCTGATTTGCCAATAACGACATACAACAAGCAATCGTGTTTATGAAGCCTAGTATGTGGCCACCCTGATGAAAGGGTGGTTTTTTTATATCGTTTTTTAGCTGCAAAAAGGCATGCGATAGAGAAAAATCTGATTTGTCTGACTATCTTTGACTTTTAACGTTTCATCCGCTATTATGATGTTACGGCAATATCAATCTTGTTATTTTTCGGAGGAGGTTTACAGGATATGAATTTCGTCCCTATGGTTATTGAGCAAACTAATCGCGGAGAGCGCTCCTACGACATCTATTCCCGGTTATTGAAGGACCGTATTATCTTCTTGGGCTCGGGCGTCAATGACGTTGTAGCCAACTCCATCATCGCACAGATGCTGTTTCTGACAGCTGATGACCCTGAGAAAGACATCTCCCTTTACATTAACAGCCCTGGCGGTTCCATCACCTCGGGTATGGCTATCTATGATACGATGCAATACATCAAGCCTGACGTATCCACCATTTGTGTAGGTATGGCAGCATCGATGGGCGCTTTCCTGCTTGCAGCAGGCGCCAAAGGCAAGCGTTACGCGCTTCCGAACAGCGAGGTTATGATTCACCAGCCGCTGGGCGGCGCTGAAGGCCAGGCGAGCGATATCGAAATTCGCGCACGCCGCATTATCAAAATGCGCGACCACTTGAATGGCATCCTGTCCGAGCGCACAGGCCAACCGCTTGAGCGCGTGGAGAAAGATACCGATCGCGACTATTTCATGAGCGCAGCAGAAGCTTGCGAGTACGGTCTCGTTGACAAGGTTATTGAAAAAATCTAATTGCCCCGCATTATTGTGGACGCATAACAAAAGAACCCCGGTTCAGGCGAACCGGGGTTCTTTTGTTATGGACTTTTTTTAACCAAAAAACCGCCCCGGATCATTCAGATCCAGAAGGCGGCATGGCCAAATAATAGGGTTATGAGCAAGCGAATCCCTGCTGCATAGGGCTTCTTATTGGTTCTCCAGCTCTTCCTTGCTTACCAATGCAGCTAAAGCGTTTACAGCCTGTTCTGCGTCCGAACCTTCCGCACTTATGAAAACTTCAGTGCCCGAACTGATTGCCAAGCTCATAATTCCCATAATCGATTTGGCATTCACTTTCTTGTCGTCTTTCTCGACGAATACTTCAGATGAAAATTTATTAGCTTCTTGTACGAATAATGCTGCAGGTCTTGCATGAAGACCCGTCTTTAGTCGAACGACAACCGGAAGCCTTGTCATGGAAACCATACCCCCTATATCTTATTCATTCCTTAATTATGCCGATAATTTTAAACTCATTGTATCATTATACCATCGGAAACAAGAAGTTAAAAGTTTAGCCATTGCGTATTTTTTCAGCAAGCTCGTCAATTTTGCGAAGACGATGGTTTACGCCCGACTTGCTTACTGACCCTTTCAGCAGTTCGCCAACTTCCTTCAAGTTCAGATCGGGGTGCTGCAGGCGAATTTCAGCGACTTCCCTGAGCTTATCCGGCAAGTTATCAAGGCCCAGCTCGCGGTCCAGCAGTTTAATATTATCAATCTGCCGCACGGACGCGCCAATGGTCTTGTTCAGGTTCGCCGTCTCGCAATTGACGATGCGATTGACGGAATTGCGCATGTCGCGCATAATCCTTACATCCTCGAATTTGAACAGCGCCTGATGAGCACCGATAATGTTCAGCAGCTCAATAATTTTCTCGCCTTCCTTAATGTAAAAAATAAAGCCTTTCTTCCGTTCAATGCAGCGGGCATTCAGCTCGAACTTATTGGCAAGCTCCACTAATGAGGCGCAATACTCCTCATACATCGAAGAAATTTCCAAATGGTACGAGGAACCCTCAGGGTTATTCACTGAACCTCCAGCAAGGAAAGCCCCGCGCAAATAAGAACGCTTGCAGCAAGACTTCTTGATCATCGCTTTATCGATTCCGGAGTTGAACACGAAACCTTCCGATACGATATGAAGCTTGCTCAATATAGATTGTACCATTGTTGGAATACGTACGATATACACATTGTTCTTTTTCAGCCGCATTTTTTTCCGAACCAACAGCTCGGTGTGTACCTCAAAGTGCTTTTTGACCAGAGAATAAATACGACGGGCTATGGCAGCATTTTCTGTTGAGATGTCCAAAATGACTTTGCGGCTGGATAAGCTGACAGAACCATTCATCCGAATGAGTGCGGAAAGCTCTGCAAGCTCACAGCAGGAATCTGCTTCAATAAGCGTAAGTTCCTTTTTCGTTTGTGCCGCAAACGACATGGTTTGTCACCTCTTTCTAATCATCCAGTTTTCCACTAGCTTATAAATATGATGGCTTAGACGCTCGGCATCATGCCTTAGAAACGTCTGGAATAAAACAAAACGATCCGCAATAACCTCGCAGCCCTTGCTGCGAATAGCTTCTAAATCAATAGCGACGGGCTTTGCGCCCATCTCTGCATATTTGGCTTCCACTTGCGGTGAAATTTCACCATTGTTCACAATGACATAATCAAATAATTGAAGGCCGATATGGGCCTCAATCGCATTCATATGATCCGATACCGTATAATTGTCCGTCTCGCCCGGCTGCGTCATCACATTGCACACAAACAGCTTGACGGCGCAAGATTCCGTAATTGCTTGGGCAAGCATGGGAACAATCAAATTCGGCATAATGCTCGTGTACAAGCTTCCAGGCCCAATAAGAATGGCATCTGCTTGCTCGATCGCCTTAACCGCTTCCGGCAGCGCGTGTGCCTTCTCCGAATCAATGAATACACGCTTGATCGCTTGACCCGCCTTTGGAATCATCGACTCGCCAATGACGATCGAGCCATCGGCCATTTCTGCCTTGAGCACGATAGCCTGGGCTGCCGCAGGCAAAACACGCCCGCGCACCGCCAGCACCCTGCTCAGCTCGCGTACGCCCGTCACAAAATCGCCTGTGATGTCAGCCATAGCAGCCAGCATTAAATTGCCGAGACTATGCCCGGCAAGCCCCGTGCCTGAATTGAATCGGTATTGCAGCACCTCTGCAAGCAGCGGCTCCGTATCGGCGAGCGCCATCAGCACATTGCGAACATCGCCCGGAGGCGGAATTTGCAGCTCATTGCGCAGCACGCCGGAGCTGCCCCCATCATCCGCAACGGTGACGATGGCTGTAATATCCATGGGCTTTTCCTTCAGCCCGCGCAGCATAACGGATAATCCTGTGCCTCCGCCAATGACTACGATCTTGGGAGGCGCTCCTATTTTGTGCCTGTTCTGCATACATTCCCTCCGTTAATGCCTGTCGCGGTCGGAATCGCGATGGCTGACGCGTACCCGTTCCGTATCGCTGCTTCCCAGCACACGGCCCAAGTATTCCGAAATCGCCACCGAGCGATGTTTTCCTCCGGTACAGCCAATGCCGATAACGACCTGGCTCTTCCCTTCCTTATGATAAAGCGGAAGGAGGAACTGGAGCATATCAACCAGTTTAGCCAGAAACGCCTGCGTTTCCGGCCATTTCATCACATATTCATAAACCTCTGGCGTCTGGCCGGTATTTGGGCGCAGATGCTCAATATAATGAGGATTAGGCAAAAAACGCACATCATAAATTAAATCCGCATCAATCGGAATGCCATATTTAAAGCCGAAAGAAATGACATTGACCGACAAGCTATTTTGCTCCAAATTCGTAAACCTGGAAATAATCCGTTCTTTCAGCTGTGCGGGCTTGATACTGCTGGTGTCAATGACCAGCGATGCAGACCCCTTCAAATCCTCCAGCATTCTGCGCTCCAGCTTGATGCCGTCCAGCGGCAAGCCATCGGGCACAAGCGGGTGGCGGCGGCGGCTCTCCTTATAACGTTGAACGAGCACGCCGTCCGTCGCATCCAGGAACAGTATCTCACAGCTTATGGTAGAATGGTCTTTAATATAACTTAAAGACTCCGCTAAAGCTGTAAAAAACTCCCTGCCGCGCAAGTCAATAACTAAGGCAACCTTGCCGATCTTCCCGTTTGATTGCTCAATCAGCTCTGCAAACTTAGGGATAAGCACCGGGGGCAAATTATCGACGCAGAAGAAGCCAAGATCCTCTAGACTTTGTACAGCAATCGTTTTGCCCGCGCCTGACATCCCTGTAATAATAACAAGCTTCGCTAGTGCCGCTGCCGTCTCCATCTTCTTCTCCTCCTCACAAGCGGGGAAATTGTCCCTGTTATCCTATGTTTATCGCTACGAGCGCAAAATCAATCCCGCTGCGCCAACGACACCTGCATTGTTGCCGAGCGTAGCAGGGATGATTTTCACGCCATCCTGCGCTTCTTTCTGTGTATACTTCTCGAATACTTCGCGAATTTGCTCGAACAGAAACTCGCCGGCTTTGGACACGCCGCCGCCAATAATGAAGCATTCCGGATTCAGCACGACGGCCATCAGCGCCATCGAGCGTCCCAAATAATACGCCGCACGGCTTACAATGCGCATAGCTACTTCATCTCCAGCTTTTGCTGCATCGATAACGTCCTTCGCCATAATGTCTGTCACTTGAGCAAGCGTCGTACGGTCGCCGCGCTCCACAGCATCCTTCGCCATACGGATAATGCCCGTTGCGGAAGAAACCGTTTCGAGGCAGCCCATCTTGCCGCAGCCGCACTGAATCGCTTCGAGATCCGGCACAATTGCAATATGTCCAAGCTCGCCAGCCATGCCGGCGAAGCCTTCGACGATTTTGCCGCCGATAATAATACCGCCGCCCACACCTGTACCAAGCGTGTAGCATACGCAGTGGTCGATGCCTTTGCCCGCGCCAGCCCAAGCCTCGCCCAGCGCTGCCACGTTTGCATCATTGTTTACAAGCACTTTAGTTGCCAGCTTGGCTTCCAAATAATCTTTCAAATTTACGTCGCGAATCTTCAAATTCGGCGCGAACTTAATATAGCCCGACGGAATGTCCAGGAAACCGGCGATTCCTACGCCTACACCGCCAACCTGCTCCCATTCATAGGAAGATTCAGCGACGATGGCACGCGCATAAGCAGCAATATTTTCAAGGATAGCATCCGTACCTTTATTCGTTTCTGTGGGACCTTCATACGTGTGAAGCAAATCCCCGTTCTCGTTGCACAATCCGACCTTAATTGCCGTTCCGCCAACATCGATTCCAACGTAAATCTTTTGAGACATTTGTAGTCCACCTCATTAATATGTTAATCTTCTCTGTCCACTATAAGCGAAGCTCCTCCCTCTGGTCAAGGCAGGAAGCTCCTTGCTGCCGCTGGATTTGCACGTTGAGTTCACCCCGTATATCCATTAGACTAGGGTCAAGCGTAAACGGCTTTGCCGTCCTTTGGCGGCAAAGCTTCGTTTCGCGATGAAATATAGAGAAAGGATGAGAACATCACATACTTTCCTATATTTCAAGGTGAAACGGCTGTCGCCGTCCTTTGGCGGCGTGGCGCGTTTCATTCCGAGAAATATAGAGAAGGGATGCGAAAACCATATCCTTTCCTATATTTCAAGCGTAAACGGCTGTCGCCGTCCTCTGGCGGCGCAGCGCGTTTCATTCCGAGAAATATAGAGAAGGGATGCGAAAACCATATCCTTTCCTATATTTCAAGCGTAAACGGCTTTGCCGTCCTCTGGCGGCAAAGCTTTCGTTTCGTGATGAAATATAGAGAAAGGATGGGAACATCACATTCTTTCCTATATTTCAAGGTGAAACGGCTGTCGCCGTCCTCTGGCGGCGTGGCGCGTTTCATTCCGAAAAATATAGAGAAGGGATGCGAAAACCATATCCTTTCCTATATTTCAAGCGTAAACAGCACTTCCCCATCCCTCAGAAGGAGAGTTCCGTTCCGCATTGAAATCGAAGCCGCGTATACACGCCTAGCTGGCAGCTTATTATAGATCAATGAATCCACATCCCGATAAGGAGGTATTCGGCCTTGCCCTTTCACAACCAGCAAATATTGCCTGCCCCGCGAAAAACGAAAGATTTGGAAAAGCTGATGACTTCTGACTTCTCCTATATTGTGCTGCTGGAGACGCATATCAGCCAACTGAAGAGCATTTTCGAGCTGGCGAATGCCCATGGCAAAAAAATACTGCTCCACGCCGATTTAATCGGCGGCCTCAAAAATGACGAATACGCAGCCGAATATTTGTGCCAGATGATTCGCCCGGCCGGACTTATTTCTACACGCGGCGCTGTCATTAGCACAGCCAAGAAAAATGGCCTTATTGCGATACAGCGCTTGTTTCTGCTGGATACCCAGGCATTGGAGAAAAGCTATGTGCTGCTGGAGCGCACGAAGCCTGATTATATTGAAGTGCTGCCAGGCGTCATGCCGCATATCATTCGTGAAGTTTTTGAACGGACGGGCATTCCGATTTTTGCCGGCGGTCTGATCCGAACTGTAGCAGATGTGGAAAATGCAACTGCCGCTGGGGCTACAGCAGTGACCACCTCGCGCAGCGAGCTGTGGACGCATTTTGCGTCTACAAGCAAATGATTATTTTCGGCAAGCTTATGCCGCTTGCGTCAATGCTGCGCCACCTGTACGCCACCCCAGCTCATAGTGCTGCTTGTTCTAGGGTACTGCCCAAACATACAAGCGTACAATAAACATACAATAAATACCCCTTTGCCTTATTCATCAGGCAAAGGGGTATTTGCTGCATTTCGATCTAGGGAACTAGGAAGCTCAGCGTTTGATAGGCGCTTGCGCCTTATGTGCGCTAACTGAACCTAACCGCCGATCTATGTTTACAGGGACTGGCTCCAGTCATGCGTCATGCTGCCTTCAAGGAAACGTTCGCAATCGAGCGCTGCCATACAGCCGCTGCCCGCAGCGGTAATCGCTTGGCGATATTTGCTGTCCTGCACGTCGCCACAAGCGAAGATGCCTGGAACGTTCGTCTCGGAAGTACCCGGTTTTACTTTAATGTAGCCATGCTCATCCGTATCGATCTGTCCATTCAGGAAGGCCGTGTTCGGCGTGTGGCCGATCGCGATGAAAATGCCGTGCGTCTCAATGACTTCTTCACTGCCCGTTTCATTGTTGCGTACTTTAAGGCCAGTAACGCCCATTGGCCCAGCTACAACCTCAACTGGCGTGCGGTTTAGGCTCCAGTCGATTTTTTCATTTTCGCGTGCGCGGTCCTGCATGATCTTAGAAGCGCGCAGCTCATCGCGGCGGTTAACAAGCTCTACGTTCGTCGCGAAGCGGGTCAGGAAGCTGGCTTCCTCCATAGCGGAGTCGCCGCCGCCAACCACGATGATTTTTTTGCCGCGGAAGAAAAATCCGTCGCAAGTGGCGCAGGTGCTGACACCGCGGCCTACGTTTTCTTTTTCCCCAGGGATGCCTAGGTATTTCGCTGAAGCGCCTGTCGAAATAATAAGCGACTCGCCTACGAATTCGCCTTTGCCTTCTACTTGCAGCTTGAACGGTCTCGCGGAAGTATCCACGCTGTTCACCCAGCCCGTAATGAACTCTGCGCCGAAACGCTCCGCTTGCTTGCGCATATTAGCCATCAAATCCGGACCCATAATGCCTTCTGGGAAGCCCGGGAAGTTCTCTACTTCCGTTGTCGTCGTCAATTGTCCGCCTGGCTCCGGTCCTTCAATAACTAGCGGCTTCATGTTTGCACGAGCCAAATAAATCGCAGCCGTCAGTCCCGCAGGACCCGTACCGATAATAATTGCTTTATACATCCTGTAACCCTCCTTAGATTTTGCCCTATTCTTATTATATTTCACAGACACGCCTGCTCGCTATTCCAGCGGTTCATCTGGCGCAAATACCGAATTGATCGAACGCATCTTTTCCTTAATGCCGCACACTTGATCGATTCGCTTCGCATTTTTGCTGACCGTTGCAATGGAAGTGCCATAACGAACGGATACCTCATGATACGAAATCGTGCGCCGATGCATCTTCGCCGTCAAATATTCCAGTGCTGCGGCCCAGCCTTCGACCTTGCTCAGCTTCGGAACGTCCGGATAAACCCGGCTGAGAAACTCGACCCACAGCGTCATTAGATCATGCTGCTGGATCAGATCATAACGTTTGTTCATTCGCGATAACGCAGCTTCGACTACTTCCTGCCATTTGGCTTCCCACACAGGCAGACGAGAAGGAACACGATTCGGTTCAATGACCGTTTCCTTGCCTTCCAAAATCGCCTGCAGAGGCTCCTGTACATCAATGGTGCGCAGGACAAAAATCGCAATCCGCTTCAAATAATCGTCTTCGCCCGGTTCGATTAAAAACGCTCTTAGCGCATCCTTCACTTCATTGTCGGCAATCATGCCGAGCGCCTGAATAACTTGCAGCTTCGTGTTCCGATCGCCGTGGCGCAGCGCCCAGAAGAAGGAGGAGCGGACGAGCGGGTCGCGCTTCAAATGATCAGGCAGTCCATCCGAGGAGTTTTCCCAAAGCTTGAACTGCTCCTCAAACGGCAAATGATAATGGTAGCTGACTGCTGATTTATGCTGCCCTTGCTTCACCAGCTCCAGCTGCTCCATATAATAGCGGGGAATATTCGACTTTGGATCAAGCTTCGCTGTCTGCCGCCACAAACGCTCGGCTTCATGGAACCGACCAATATTGCATGCTGCCACAGCCGCATAATGATACAGGCATGGGTCCTGATTTAGATCAGGGTCCTTCAGCAAGCGAAGGAAGTGGCGGTAAGCCGCCTCATGCTCGCCAAGAATGCCCATCGTCGTAGCCAGCTTAAACACATGCTCCTCATGAAAAGGTGCCGTCTTGCGCAGCAGCTCCACCAGTGGAGCCAAACTTTTCTCATCCTCTGCATGCTGATAAAAGATGGCCAAATTGCACAAGGCATGCAGGTTGCCCGCATCAATATGCAGCGCCTCATGAATCGTTTCCATCGCTTTATCGAACAGACCCATATAATAATAAGCGAGCGCCAAATTGTTGCGGGCGGCCAGAAACTCCGGCTGTGCCGCAATAATGTCCTCCAGCAGGCGAACCGCCTCGGTAAACTTGCCTTCCTCCAGAAGCGTGCGTGCCTGATCATGCTCAAACAGGCCTTCACGCGCCTTAATGCTCGTTACCCGCGTTGGACGCTCCAGCTCATAATCGAGCAATTCCATCATTTCTTCCGCCTCATCGAGGTACTGCCCATCCGCATCCTCTTCGAGATATTGCACCAAAGCCCCTTCAGCGGCTTCATATTGTTCCATATTGGCATAGTTGTTCGCCATATAAAAATGGCATTCCGTCATCGTAGGATCAAGCTCATCGACGATCCAATGCAAAATCTTATTGGATTCCTCATAATTGCCCATTTCCGATAAAATGCCAGCCATATTACAATGGTTAACCGGATTTTCCGGCTCATATTCCACAGCACGGCGAAAATATTTAAGTGCCTTGTCATAGTGGTATCGGTCCAATGAGCGGACAGCCCGTTCGAAAAAGAATGTGGCATCCCACTGAATAGGTATGATTTTCGTTTTTGGCTCAGCTGTGGCCGCGCGTTTCTTTCCCTTCATTGGCAAGGCACCTCCCGGAAACTTCATTTTCTACGATTATAACATAGGAACGGTCAAGTCGCGCACTCAAACTAAAGGAAACGCTCCAGGACGGCTGCAATTACCCGCGTTCCATTGTGGCAAAAGGCAAAAAGTTATGAAAATCGCGGGCGTTTTAATAACCGCCCGCGATTTCATATAAGTATTTATGCTGTTTGTGATAAAGAGTCGACAAGGTGAAACGGCTGTCGCCGTCCTCTGGCGGAGCAGCGCGTTTCATTCCGAGAAATATAGAGAAAGGATGGGATAATTATATACTTTCCTATATTTAAAAAAAGTTCTCGCTACACGCCTGCGTTTTTGAACAGGGTGCTGATCGAACCGCCTTCAATAATGATGCGTGTTGCTTCTGCAAGCAGAGGAGCAACCGATAGCACCGTGAAACGGTCCGGACGGTTGTCAGGCAGGAGAATAGAGTCGGTTACGACTACTTCTCTAATACTTGGAATATCCAAACGCTCAATAGCATTGCCGGAAAAGAGAGGGTGAGTAGCGCACACGTACACATCTTCCGCACCACGTTCCTTCAAGCTTTCGACTACATTGACAATTGTTGTGCCGGTATCAATCAGATCCTCGATAATAATCGGTGTCTGGCCTTCAACATCACCAATAACATGGGTAATCGATGATTCATTATGTGCTGGACGCTTCTTGATCATAATCGCGAACGAAGTGTCCAAGTAGTTGGCAAGCTTCTCGGCAGTCGAAGCGCGTCCAGCATCTGGCGATACGACAACTGGGTTTTTAATATTTTTCGATTTCAAATAATCGCTGAGCAGATCAAGAGCTGTCATATGATCGACCGGAATATTAAAGAAGCCCTGAATCGCTGGTGCATGCAAGTCAATCGTAACGACGCGGGTCGCCCCAACTGTCGTCAATACGTCTGCAACCATTTTTGCGGAAATCGGTTCCCGCGGCGCGGATTTACGCTCCTGACGGGCATAACCGTAATACGGCATAATAATGTTAATCGTTTTCGCCGAAGCCCGTTTCGCTGCATCAATCATAACTAGCAGCTCCACGAAATATTCGTTGATCGGATGCGAAAACGATTGAACCAGAAATACGTCGCAGTTCCGGATGGTTTCTTCATAGTGGACATAAATTTCGCCACTCTTGAATCTGGACATCTTAATGGCGCCGAGCGTCAATCCTAAATCCGAAGCAATCTTCTGAGCTAGTTCCGGATTAGACGATCCCGAGAAAATACGCAACTTGTCGCTTAACATAATACCCTCCTGAGCGTTTAAACCAAATAAGTTTTACCTGACTAGGCTTTCAATGCGCAACGCCTGCTTGCCCTAAGCTTGTGCTACGGGCACAGCCCGTTTGCGCTTGGTCAATACCATTATACATCGAATTGCTAATAATTCAAAAATCAATACTGACTAATTTTCGACGATCAAAGGTCGCGAGCTGCGAAAAACCGACTTCTTTCAACATCAGACGCGCTTGATCGAGGTATTGTGCCAGTCTTTCTGGCTGATGCGCATCCGAGCCAACCGTAATTGGAATGCCCAGCTTAAGCGCATATTCCAGCATTCTGCGGCTCGGGAACATTTCCTCCGCTGGTGTCCGCAAGCCCGAGGCATTCAATTCAATCGCAACGCCATGCCGCTTGACGGCTTCGAGCGCTGCATTTTCCAAATGCGTCACATCTTCCTCCGGCTTAAAGCCAAAACGCTTGATTACATCGATATGCCCGATAAAATCATAAAGCCCGGTTGCTGCCGCCTTCTGCACCGCATCATAATATTGCTCATATACCGCCAGCCGGTTTTTGCCTTCCCAGCCGTGCGTCTGGCGAAAATCGGTAATATCCCACTCGCCGAGAAAATGTACTGAGCCAATGACATAATCGAACGGATATGCTTTAATAATATCCTCGATTTGCCGCTCATAACCCTCGATATAATCGCCTTCCAGTCCGACGCGAATGTCGATTTGATGTTTGTACTTCTCCTTAAGCGTCAAACACTCCTCGACATAACGCGGCAGCTCCTCCATGGGCATGGCCATCTCTGGATAATACGTCGCCGGATCGACATGAATAAGCGGCAAATGGTCGGACAAGCCGAGCTGGTCAAGCCCCAGTTCAATGCCCTTCTGTACGTATTCCTCAAGCGTGCCAACTGCATGCCCGCAGCGAACATGATGGGTATGGTAATCGATAAGCATAAGGCAGTCCTGCCTTTCCCTTTTTAATCATCTGAATTAAAACCGCAAAACGCGGCAATCCGCCTGGCTAGGCTTTGGACTGCTCGCGTTTCATTGCATTATTGCTGGCTGGTTTGCCGTGGCGCTGCACAAGCTCCTGCATCACATCATCCAGTGGCAAGCCCCTCTCTCTGAGCAGCACCAGCAGGTGGAAGATCAAGTCGCTAGCTTCAGAGCGCAGCTCGTCGTTGTCTTGATTTTTCGCCGCGATAATCGCTTCGGTTGCTTCCTCGCCGACTTTTTTAAGAATTTTATCGATGCCTTTATCGAATAAATACGTCGTATACGCACCTTCTGGACGCTCCGCATGACGCTCGGCAATGACGCTTTCCAAGCTTCCCAAAATCGCAAAGCGATCTCCGCCTTGTCCGGCTGCAGCTGTCCCAGTTGACGCGGAATCTTCGCCGGAATTGGCCTCAGCAGCTTTATTGACCCGCTCGATATCATTGAAAAAACAGCTATAGCTTCCCGTATGGCAAGCCGGGCCAACTTGATGAACGCGTACCAGCAGCGTGTCGCCGTCACAGTCATAGGATAAGGACTCAATACGCTGCGTATGGCCGCTCGTTGCGCCCTTGTTCCACAGCTCGCTGCGCGAGCGGCTCCAGAACCAGGTCGAACCCGTCTCCACCGAAAGCTTGAGCGAATCCTCGTTCATATAAGCGAGCATCAGCACTTCCTTGCTCTGTGCATCCTGCACGATCGCTGGCACAAGGCCGTCCTCGCTCCACTTAATCTGTTTTATCCAGTCTGTCATCTGACTTCCACGCCCTTCTGCCGCAAATCATCCTTCACTTCGCGAATCGTCATTTCTTTGTAGTGAAAAATCGTCGCCGCCAGCGCAGCGTCCGCCTTGCCCTGATCGAAAACATCGCTGAAATGCTCAATTCGGCCAGCTCCGCCCGAAGCTATAACCGGAATGCCCAGCTTGCCTGATACAGCAGCGGTCAGCGGAAGATCAAAGCCGTCCTTCGTGCCGTCTGCATCCATGCTCGTCAGCAAAATTTCGCCAGCGCCAAGCTTCTCAACCTCACATGCCCACTCCAGCGCTTTAATGCCTGTCGCCTGGCGGCCGCCATGCGTATACACTTCCCACTCGCCCCACGCTTCGTTAAATCTCGCGTCTATCGCGACAACGATGCACTGGGAGCCGAATTTGCGCGAGCCGTCGCGTACGAGCGAAGGATTTTTGACTGCGGCCGTATTAATGGCGATCTTGTCTGCGCCTGCGCGCAGCAGCCGCTTCATGTCGTCGACATGCGAGATGCCGCCGCCAACGGTGAACGGAATCGTAATTTCGCCTGCCGTGCGTTTGACGACCTCGATCATCGTAGCCCGGCCTTCAACCGAGGCGGAAATATCGAGAAATACGAGCTCATCCGCGCCCTCGCGGTCATAGGTAGACGCCAGCTCGACCGGATCGCCAGCATCGCGCAAGTTAACGAAATTAACGCCTTTAACGACGCGGCCGTCTTTGACATCGAGACATGGAATAATGCGTTTTGCCAGCATTTTGCACGCTCCTTATATTAGACTCATCTATGGCTTCGCATGCGACAGCCTGTAGATATTCATTTTTTAAAATATAAGAATGTATAATTTTCACCCTTATACTCCGCTTATATTTCACCGCGAAACGTTAGCTTTACCGCCAGAGGACGGCGACAGCCGTTTACGCTTGTAAAAAAATAACGTTGTCGATCGATAGTTACATGGTGCTGATAAGCGACTTCCCAGTGATGTAGTCGGCGGGGATAGACTAAGCCTTGCTGCTGCCGGTCAATGCGAGGAAGTTGCCAAGCAGCTGCATGCCCAGCTCGCCGCTTTTTTCCGGGTGGAACTGCATGCCGTATACTTGCTCACGCCCAACGATAGCTGTTACCTGCTGATAATAATCAGTCGTAGCCAGCAGATCGCTGCCTTGCTCCGGCTTCGCATGGAAGGAGTGGACGAAATATACATGGCCCTCTTCCAGTCCCGCAAACAGCGGGCTCTGCTCCTGCTCAAAGCTAAGCTTGTTCCAGCCCATATGCGGGATTTTGTAATCGCCTTGGAAACGGATAACCTTGCCTGGCAGCAGGCCGAGGCCCTCGTTGTCGCCGTACTCCTCGCTCGCGCTGAACAACAGCTGCATGCCGAGGCAAATGCCGAGCAGCGGCTTGCCGGAGGCGGCAAATTGCTTCACGACCTCATCCAGCTTCGTCTCGCGCAAATTGCTCATCGCATCACCGAAGGCGCCGACACCTGGCAAAACCGCGCCATCCGCCGCCAAAATCTCCTGCGGATCAGCTGTTACTACCGCAGCATAGCCCAGACGCTCAACTGCCTTGCTAACGCTGTGAAGATTGCCCATGCCGTAATCGATGATTGCAATCATGCTACAGCACTCCTTTCGTCGAAGGCACTCCTTGTACGCGAGGATCAATGCTCGTCGCTTCATCCAGCGCCCGGCCAAGCGCCTTGAATACCGCTTCAATCATATGATGCGTATTCTGGCCGTAATGTACGATAACATGCAGCGTAATGCGCGCTTCCAGCGCCAGCTTCCATAGAAACTCGTGTACCAGCTCCACAGAGAAGCTGCCTACTTGGCTTGAAGGATATTCCGCGCGGTATTCGAAATGCGGACGGTTGCTCACATCGATAATAACCTGTGCCAGCGCCTCATCCATCGGCACGAATACGCTCGCGTAACGCTTGATGCCGCGCTTGTCGCCTAGTGCTTCACGCAGCGTTTGCCCGAGGCAAATGCCGATATCCTCCACCGTATGGTGGTCATCGATTTCAATATCGCCTTTGGCATTGACCGTCAGGTCGAACTGGCCGTGCTTTGTGAACAAATCCAGCATATGGTTCAGGAAAGGCACATCCGTCTCAATGTTGGCCGTTCCGCTTCCGTCTACCGAAAACGCCAGCTTGATGTCTGTTTCATTTGTTTTGCGAGCTACTTCCGATACGCGTCCTGTCAATTCCGCCATTACCGATTCCTTCTTTCTTCCCGTAAAATAAATGTTCGCTTTGTTCGCTTTGTTTGCTTTGGCTGTTGCTTATCTAGTCTTGCTCGTTACCGCCCTTCGCGCTCCAAACGGATTTGAATCGCCCGCGCATGGGCTTCAAGCCCTTCCTGCCGGGCCAGCGTCATAATTTTGTCGCCATTTGCGAGCAGCGCTTCCTTGCTATAGTAAATCAAGCTTGATTTTTTCAGAAAATCATCCACGTTGACTGGCGAGGAAAATCTCGCTGTTCCATTCGTCGGGATGATGTGGTTCGGTCCGGCGAAATAATCGCCAACCGGCTCCGAGCTGTAAGGGCCGAGGAAGATTGCCCCGGCGTTTTCGATCAAGCCGAGCAGCCTCATTGGATCGGCTGTCAGCACCTCCAGATGCTCAGGCGCCAGCTTGTTCACGACGTCGATGCCCGCTTCCAGCGAGTCGACCATGAGCACGGCGCCGTAGCTGTCGATAGAAGCCCGCGCAATTGCTTGGCGCGGCAGCGTAGCGAGCTGACGCTCCACTTCAGCGGCTACAGCGCTCCCGAGCTGCTCCGAAGGCGTAACGAGGATGGAGGATGCCATCTCGTCATGCTCCGCCTGCGACAGCAGGTCAGCGGCGATATAAGCCGGATCAGCCGATTCGTCGGCAAGCACGACGATTTCGCTTGGACCTGCGATGCTGTCGATATCGACAGCGCCAAATACTTCGCGCTTCGCCAGCGCGATATAAATATTGCCCGGCCCGCAAATTTTATCAACGGGCGCGATTGTTTCCGTCCCGTGGGCGAGTGCGGCAATTGCCTGCGCTCCGCCTACGCGGTACATCTCCTTGACCCCTGCTTCAGCAGCAGCCACGAGAATACCTGGATCAATGCCGTCCCGTCCGCCAGTTGACGGCGGCGTGACCATTACGATTTCCGGCACGCCAGCTACCTGGGCCGGAATGACATTCATGAGCACGGACGACGGATACGCCGCCTTGCCTCCGGGCACATAGACGCCGACCCGCTTCAGCGGTCGCAAAATTTGCCCGAGCAGCGTCCCGTCCGGCTGCAAATCCATCCACGAGTTGCGCTTCTGCTTCTCGTGGAAAGACCTGATGTTGACAGCGGCCTCGCGGATCGCTGTCAGAAAAGCGGCGTCTACCTGGTCATACGCCGCATCAATTTCCGCCTGCGTCACGCGCAGCTCCGCTGCCGTCAGCTCAGCCCTGTCCAGCTTTGCCGTGTAACGCAGCAAAGCAGCATCTCCTTCTTTGCGGACGTCTGCAATGATCGTCCGCACTACTTCATTTTGCTCCGGCGATCCGTATTCCACCTCGCGCTTCAACCCGAACTGCTCCGCTCGCATAATTCTCACAATCGCCAACCCCTTTCCTTTCAGGCTCTGTTCCATTTGCTTTTATGGCTCTGCTCTGTCCTTCTATTATCGCTCTTTCCTGCTTTTAACGCTCTGTTCCATCTACTTTAATGCCCGCGTTCCCGCAATCCTAGAGCTTCGCGCCGAGCGTATCCTGCAATCTATCGCAGAGGCTTTGAATCGCCTCGTTCTTCATCCGGTAGCTGACGCGGTTCGCGATCAAGCGGCTCGTAATACCGAAGATGGACTCCATCTCGACCAAGCCGTTTTCGCGCAGCGTCTGTCCCGTCTCGACCATATCGACAATGCGGTCAGCGAGGCCAATAAGTGGCGCAAGCTCGATCGAGCCGTTCAGCTTAATCACTTCTACCTGCTGCCCCAGCTCGCGAAAATATTGCGAAGCCACATTCGGATATTTCGTCGCTACTCGCGGATTGATAACCGGCTTCCAATCAGGCAGCCCGATTACCGACATCCGGCACTTGGCGATGCCAAGATCCAGCAGCTCGTAAACATCTTTATTTTCCTCCATCAGCACATCCTTGCCGACGATTCCAATATCTGCGACGCCATATTCCACATAAGTAGGCACGTCTACAGGCTTTGCCATAATAAACTCCATGCCTGCTTCCGGCAGCTCAATGATCAGCTTGCGCGTATCGTCAAAATCGCTTGGAATCGGCAGTCCCGCTTCGCGAAACAGCTTCGATGCCTGCTTGTAAATCCGGCCTTTCGGCATAGCTACCTTCAAAATCTCTCTGCCTGCTCCGCTCACTTGCCATCCCCTCCAAGCATTTCGTCCATACCTTCGGTAAATAGTAGAAACTCCACATATTCCACGCCTTTGAAAATAAACCGTCCAGACGTGTTCTTCGCCAGCTCCGCTGCCTCTTCTTGCCCGATACGCTCTGTCACAACCGTCGCTCCTTGGCCTCTGAGCTGCTGCGCGATTGCCAGCGCCGCTTTGCGCTCCGTCTCATCGTAGCCGATCAGAACACGCTCAGCCTTCGCTGGCTCGTCTTCATTGCCGAGCACTTCGAGTATCCGCGTCGTCTTCAGCGCAAAGCCTGTTGCTGGAGCCGGGCGGCCGAATTGGGCTAGCAAATTGTCGTATCTTCCGCCGCTCACTACAGGGAATCCAAGATCCGCAGCATAACCTTCAAAGGTCATGCCTGTATAATAGGAGAAATCGCCGATCATCGTCAGATCGATCAGCACATGCTCGCTCAGTCCGTAAGCGTCGAGCACGTCCCACATCTCGCATAAATGCTGGATAGACGCCTGTGCCGTCTCATCCGCGCTTAATTCAAGCGCCTGCTTGCATACTTCCTGGCCGCCACGCAGCCTTAAAATCCCTTCCAGCTCGCGCTTTACAGGCTCCTCCAGCGCCAGCTGGCGCAACTGCTCGCGGTACCCGACATAATCGCGTCCCAGCAGGCATGCTTTAAGCTGCTCCTGCTCTTCCTTGCGTCCAGACAGCGATTCCTCGAACAGCCCGTTCAGGAAGCCGACATGGCCTATAGCGATCTTGAACCGTTTTACGCCAGCTGCCTTCAGGGAAGCGATAGCGAGCGCCACAACCTCCGCATCCGCATCAGCCGAAGCATCGCCAACAAGCTCTACGCCCGTCTGGAAAAACTCGGCCTCACGGCCCGCTTCCTCTTCAATTGCACGGTATACATTCGCGTGGTATGACAGTCGCAGCGGGAATGGCGATTCCTTCAATAGCGAGGACACTACACGCGCAATAGGTGCTGTCATATCCGAACGCAGTACGAGCGTTGTTCCACGGTTGTTGAGCAGCTTGAATAGCTTTTGGTCAGAGGTAGAGCTTGCTACCCCTACGGTATCGTAATATTCCATAGTCGGCGTAATAATCTGCTCATAACCCCAGCTCTGCATACAGGCAAGAGCAGCATGCTCGATCCGGCGCAGCTTTGCAACAGCCTCCGGAAGATAATCTTTAACACCAATCGGTTTCTCAAATACTTTTGGTTTAGACATCTATTTTCACCCACAATTTACTTTAGTATGTTAACGCGTTGCCATATTAGCGATCTGCCAAAATAAAGTACCTAGACGTTATGGTAACATGAAGCCTCTGCTCCGTCAAGATTAGAGCTTTCCCGATTGGGAGACGCATCATAACTTCACAAGACCAATCCCCGCAACGCATGCAACTTTCTCCAGCTGCCGCTCGTCTTCTTTTTAAATGAATCATTCTTTTAGGAGGGCACGATCACTTGAAACCCGCTAGAAACAAACTTGCGATATGGATATCCAGCATCTTGCTAGGTATGATTTTATTCGGCGCGATCATCGGTGTAATTGTTCTTAACAAGAGCATGGGCATCCTCAATATGTTTAAGAGCTTCACTCTGACCATCCATAATGAATCCGATCATGAGCTTGTAAGCATCCAAGCAGGCATACTTGCCAGTGATGAGAAAGGCAATATTATCGAAACGGATTCCAAACAATTGTACAACGATTCCATCCCCAGCGGAGCCAAGAAGAAAATCACTCCCGATCTAAGCTTAACTGGCGAAGGAGGCATTTATCTTACATATACTGATGTAACTGGCGTTACACGTACAACCTCCGTATGCTCCTATACAGAAAGCTTGTCAGGCTCCTCGACGATTACGATTCATAATGAAGATGCCGATGTCGAGGAAAACTGCTACTAACTATAATCGTTGCTTCCATGAACATGAATCAAGCTGATGCTCAATAAGCCATCAGCTTGATTCATTTAGGCATTAGAAGATTTAGCTGTGATCCTCTGAGCGGTTCCCATTACCAATTTCCCGAATCGGATTCCCGCCAACGAAGGCATGGGCTGGCACATCCTTATAAACGACTGAGCCAGCGGCTACAACCGCATGATCGCCAATTGTAACACCCGGCAAAATCGTCGTATTAGCGCCAATCATGACGTTCGCCCCTATTTTCACATCTCCAAGCCGGTATTCGCGAATTAAATATTCATGCGTAAGAATCGTCGTGTTGTATCCGATAATCGTATTATCCCCAACCTCAATCCGTTCCGGAAAAAAAACATCCACCATCACCATTAACGCGAAAGCGGTATGCTGACCTACCTTCATGCCGAGCACACGGCGATAGATCATATTTTTGACCGGCAAAATCGGACAATAACGGGCCAGCTGAATGAATATGAAATTACGAACCGCCTTAAAGCGGCTGACCGTGCGATAGACCTGCCAGAGCGCATTAGGTCCCTCTACCGGATAACGTTCGACATTACGCAATTTATCTCCGCTCCAATCCTGCGAAAGCATACAGCTCCCGCATATCATCAATGACATACTGGGCACCAGAATCTCTAAGCAGCTGTGCTCCCTTCATCGACCAGGCTACACCAACAGGCAAAGCGCCAGCCGCCTCAGCGGATAAAATATCGACCGAGCTGTCGCCCAGCATCAATGTCGTCGCTGGATCTGCACCAAGCGCAGCAATAGCCATGCTGACAGGCTCTGGATGAGGCTTCGGATGTGTGACGTCATCAATGGTCACGATCGTGTCAATATAATCGCTCAAGCCGACATATTTCAAGCCTCGTTCTGTCGTCAGTCGCATTTTCGTCGTTACAATCCCAATCTGGATGCCTTGTTCATGCAAATTTCTAATGACCTCTACAACATAGTCGAAAGGCTTAACATACTCATCATGCAGGCGAAGGTTTACTTCGCGATAAGCCGCTACCAGATGCGTAACATCCTCCAGCCCCGAAAACTGCTGCATTTGCATCGTCAAAGGCTGTCCCATGCTTGGAATAATATGCTCTCTGGAGAAATCCGCCGGAACGACATCTTTCAGCGCATCCAGAAACGAGCGGATAATCAGTTCATTCGTATCGATAATGGTACCATCCAAATCAAACAGCATCGTTTTTATGTTGCCTAGCACATCTGTCTCCTCCTAAATCCGCTTTAAAACTTCTCTATAAGCCTTACAAAAAGTCTTACAAAAACATAACGGCTACTGCCTTCAAGAAGGCAATAGCTCGTCTTATCTCCATTTAACTTCCGCCGTTATGCTTTTGGAACATCATCCGTTGCAATAGCCGCATGCTCTACCTTCGTGGAGACAATTGGATCGGAATAATGCTCTTTGGCAGCTCCTGTTTTGCGGCGAACAACGATAAACGCAATGGCGCCAACAATGAGCAGAAGCGCAAGCAGCTGTGAAATTCTCAGATTGCCGTAAGCCGGGTCCAAGTAACCAGGCTGGAACAAAATCGTCATTGGCGACCAAAGAACGTCAACAAGGTTCACGAGCCAATTAGGGCCATGGAAGGCCAGGCTGTCCGTACGCACCATTTCAATGTAGAAGCGGCCGAGGGAATACCAGATGAAATAGCTCGCCAGCAATTCGCCCGCACGCAGGAAGCGTTGACGGCGCAGTACGCAAAGCAGAATGATACCTACAAGGCTCCACAGCGATTCGTACAAAAAGGCCGGGTGATGGAAGACGCCATTCACATTCATTTGATTCACAATAAAATTAGGCAGGTGCAGCGTATCACGCAGGAAGCTTTCCTCTACAGGACCGCCATATGCCTCCTGATTCATAAAGTTGCCCCAACGGCCAATCATTTGACCGGCAAGCAGCCCTGGAACGCACACATCGGCGAGTCTCAAGAAGCTGTAGCCCTTATAACGGAAGTAGAAGAACCCGCATAGAAAGGCACCGATCAGCGCGCCATAAATGGCTATGCCGCCCTCCCAAATTTTAAACACATCGAGCGGGTTCGCCTTATAATCTTCCCATTTGAAGGCAACATAATAAATCCGAGCACAAATAACGGCAGAAGGAACGCCAAGCAGCAGCATATCCATAAAGAAATCCGGCTTAATACCAAAGCGTTTGCCCTCTTGTATCGCCAGCAGCAAGCCTACCAAGGCAGCTGTGCCGAGAATAATGCCGTACCAACGTACAGTTAGGGGACCCAGTGAAAAAGCAATCGGGTCAATTAGCGATGTAAGCATCTTTTATTAGCTCCTTTATATCAATCGTAATCATCCGCATCTTCAGCGATCGTTTCTGTCAGCTTATTAGTAAACTGCAGCGCCGCATTATAGCCCATCCGCTTCAACCTGAAATTCATAGCCGCCACCTCAATAATAACTGCAAGGTTCCGTCCCGGCCTTACAGGCACGGTTACAAGCGGCACATCGGTATCAATGATACGCGTCTTCTCTTCATCCAGCCCCAGACGGTCATATTGCTTATCCTGCTGCCAATTCTCGAGCTTGATGACTAACGTAATCCGCTTCTGTGTACGTACGGCACCCGCGCCGAACAGCGTCATTACATTAATAATGCCCAAGCCGCGAATCTCCAGCAAATGACGGATCAATTCCGGTGCTGTGCCGTGAAGCTGGCTGTCTGATGTTTGTCTGATTTCAACTGCATCATCGGCAACGAGGCGATGCCCGCGTTTTACAAGCTCAAGCGCAGTTTCGCTCTTGCCGATACCGCTGCCGCCAGTGATGAGCATGCCCACCCCATAAACGTCTACCAGAACACCATGAATGGTTGCGGTAGGCGCAAGCTTTTTCTCCAGAAAATCCGTAATCCGGCTCGTTAAAATCGTAGTCGCCACATGGCTGCCAAGCACAGGAATATTTGTTTTATTCGAATAAGCAATCAGCTCATCCGGCGGTTCTAGTCCACGGGTCAAAATAATACAAGGCGTGTCTGAATGGCACAGACGCTCCATACGCAGCCTGCGCTCCTCGGACGTCAGCGTGCTGAGAAACGTAATTTCCGTTTTCCCTAACAGCTGCACCCGCTCACTCGGAAAATAATCAAAGTATCCGGCCATTTCAAGCCCCGGACGATACAGGTCATCAACCGTAATCGCACGCTTCAGGCCTTCCTCACCCGATATGATTTCCAACGAAAAATGCTGCACTAATTCTGATACTTTCACTTTCTTAGGCATAGCATGGCCTCCTTATATCACAACAGCGTATGTAAACTGATTACCAATGACTTCATCGTATAGGAAAAAAGCGCCGAAAGCAATGTCTTCCCGCTTTCTGACGCTCAAATTGACGCTAAAATGAATGATAAGATTCACTTATTTATTCCCAGTAGAATAACAAAGAGCTGTTGGACAAATCCAACAGCTCTCTTATGAAATCTATAATGGCTTTAGCAATTAGTTTTCAAAAATGTTAAGCTCGGACTCTGTATCAAACAGGTGAACTTTGTTCATGTCCAGAGCAAGTTTAACCGTCAGGCCATCACGCAGAGCGGAACGTCCGTCTACACGTGCGATAACTGTGTCTGTGCCAATACCGTTCAGGTACAGGTACATTTCGTGACCCAGGTTCTCTGCAACTTCGATCGAAGCGTTAACGATCGTGTTAGGCGAAGCTTCCAGGAATACTGGCTCTTCATGAAGATCCTCTGGACGAATACCCAAGATTACATCTTTGCCGATGTAGCCTTTGGAACGAAGTGTAGCAGCTTTGCCTTCAGGCACAACTACATCTACGCCAGTCGATTTGAAGCGAACAGTACCGCCTTGATCCGTCAATGCACCTTTAATGAAGTTCATGGAAGGAGCACCGATGAAGCCAGCAACGAAAATGTTAACTGGGTGGTTGTAAAGCACTTCTGGAGAAGCCGTTTGTTGAATAAAGCCATCTTTCATAACAACAATGCGATCACCCATCGTCATAGCTTCGATTTGGTCATGCGTTACATAGATTGTTGTTGTTTCAAGACGTTTAGTCAGCTTGGAAATTTCAGCACGCATTTGACCACGAAGTTTCGCATCCAAGTTGGAAAGCGGCTCATCCATCAAGAATACTTGCGGCTCACGAACGATCGCACGACCAAGAGCGACACGTTGACGTTGACCACCGGAAAGAGCTTTCGGTTTACGGTCAAGCAAATGCTCGATATCTAGAATTTTAGCAGCTTCACGAACGCGTTTGTCGATGTCTGCTTTCTTGAATTTACGAAGTTTCAAACCAAAAGCCATGTTTTGGTATACGTTCATATGCGGGTAAAGAGCGTAAGATTGGAATACCATTGCGATATCGCGATCTTTAGGAGCTACGTCGTTAACAAGACGCTCGCCGATAAACAATTTACCTTCGGAAATTTCTTCAAGACCTGCAATCATACGAAGAGTTGTCGATTTACCACAACCGGATGGACCTACAAGCACTAGAAATTCTTTGTCCTTGATATCTAAGTTAACGTCAGTTACCGATGCTTTATCAGAACCCGGGTATTTTTTGTAAATGCCTTCTAAACGTACGCCTGCCATGTGAATTTCCCCCTAAAAGAAATTTTCTTATAGGACTATCTTATCCCACATGCAGTCAGATGACTATGCACAAACTTTACAAAAAAACTAATGTCTTTTCGTAACTTTGTACAATAGCAATATAATTTTGACTAAGACGGCATCCCGAAACTGTCGTACATCCAGCCCCGTCTCCTGTTTTAGCTTGTCCAAACGGTATAATAACGTATTGCGGTGAATATAAAGCTTCTTCGCGGTTTCGCTTACATTACAGTCCAGTGAGAAGAAGGTTTCGAGTGTAGCGAGCATTTCTGCCTCTACGAAAAGCTCCGTACGTTTTAGCGATTGCTCCAAATACCGGGCCCGCTGGCTCTCCGGTATACTATTCAGCAGGCGCTCCAGCTGCAAATTCCATGGAAAATGAATATTGCTCCCAACATGGAATTTTCGCCCCAAATTAATCGTTTCGCGCAGCGCAGCCGTCGTCTCTACGATGCCCTTCGCCGGTCTGATCGGATGAGACACCGCCAGATGGCATTCGCCAATCCACTCGCTGGCAAGCATCTCATGCAGCCCCAGACAGATGGAAGCCAGATTATCCTCCACCGACTCTTCATCATCGTCATCAAACACCTCTGAATCCGCTTCCTTAAGCAGTGATACCGGACCCCAGATAAGCCATTCCTGCTCCCGAAGCGGTATTAATAATATTTCCTCGGCGAGAAAGGAACGCAGCAGCTTCTCCAGCTCCACGTAAGCCGCTTGCTTGGTATTTGAATATTCCGTTACTAATAAAAAAGGAATCATATCCGCGAACAGCTTGCCACCCGCGGTCAAATGGTCCGGCATCGATTGCCCCGGCTCGCCTGATTCGAACTGCTCCTGAATCCACTCGCCGATGCTGCGAGCTGTTTTCTCGCTTTCTGTCAGCTTGCCAGCCGCTTTATCTTGTGCTGGCCTCGTTTCATTCCAGCGCAGCATTAGGCTCAATAAATCCAGCGTACTCGCCTCAAAGCGGCTGCCCTCTATTTCCAAAACCTCTATTTCATGCTCCTCTACTCTGACGGCCACCCACATTTTATCCTCGCGTTGGACGCGTTGTCCTTCCAAAGCTAAGCTGCGCCCATGCTCCTCCGCCTGCAGATAGTGATTTTTCTCTGCTATATCATTCCATTCGGACAATTGCATTTTTACTAGACGAACTGGACAGTCCAAAATGCGCTCCAGCGGTTTCAACCATTCTGTCGTGCTCATTTTCTGCTATCTCCTATCGCAAGCCTCACGAATGAACGCTTTTTCTCGTCATTGTAACATATTGGTGGAGGGAATTCAGCCCATGACCAGCAAAAGGATGATCGACAGCATGGAGAACAACGCCGCGATTAAATATAGAAAAGATACGGTTTGCACCTGGTTCAATCCCCATTTCATCAGCGCATGATGCGTATGCAATTTGTCCGCATGGTGCAGTCCTTTGCCACGAGCGAGCCGCCGCAGCATGACGATGGAAGTATCCATAATAGGCAAACCCAGCGCCAGTAACGGAACAAGCACTGTAATGAAGGTTGCTTTCTTAAAAGCCCCGTCTACTGCTACAACGGCGAGCGTATATCCGAGGAATGTGGCTCCCGCATCTCCCATAAAAATCCTTGCCGGATAAAAATTAAACAGCAGAAAGCCCAGGCATGCCCCGCCTACAATGGCCGCTAAAATCGCCGTTTCAGCTTGTCCTTTGACCAAGGCAGTAATAAACAGCGTTATCGCCGATAACACGCATACGCCCGACGCCAGCCCATCAACCCCATCCATGAAATTAATCATGTTGATAAGAGCGAATATCCAGATTGACGTCCCAAGCCAAGCTACCCAATGCGGGAGAAAAAAGAACAACCCAGAAGCAGGGTTCGTCACCCCTGCGATTTGAATATGGAACCACAAAGGCAGCGTGGACACCACACCATAAACAAGTACTCTGGGCCAGACAGGAAAATCCCTTCCCTCCGCTTTAGCTTTATCATCTAATAAACCGATGGTGACAAGCACCGCGCCCCCAGCCGCAATCGTCCAGCTTAATGACGTCATCCCCTGAAAAGCAATAATCGTAACCGTACACGCCACATAAATCGCTATGCCACCGAGCAAGGGAATCGGCTGCCGATGAATTTTTCGCGCATTCGGCCGATCCATAATACCATATTGCAAGGCGAGCCTTCTCACAATCGGAACCATTACACTTACAATCGCCAAACTTATAAAAGCCGCCAACCCATATATCATCTTAGACGGACCCCTTTGCATCGCTAATCAGCTTGTTTCCGCCTATTGTTCCCTAATGAGCAAAAAATCATGAACCGTTTTCGTAAATGTCATTGACGCCGAAAAGATTGGAATGTTAAGATTAAACAAAGTTATCATATCGGAATAAATATGTATATAATAGAGGAGCGATTTTCATGTCAACGATTGTCATCATTTCGGGCAGCCCGAATCCTGGTTCCCGTCTAACCGGCATTACCCAATATATCGAACAGCAGCTTAATAGCCAAAATGTAACGGTCAGCCATATTACAGTCGCTTCGCTGCCAGCGGAAGATCTGATTAACGCCCGTTTCGACAGCCCTGCCATTAAAGAAGCAACGGCCTTAGTAGAAGGTGCTGGCGCCGTCATTATCGCAAGTCCAGTCTATAAAGCCTCATTCACTGGTGTTCTTAAAACCTTCCTCGATCTATTGCCGCAAAAGGGCTTGGAAGGGAAAATCATTACGCCATTTTTCATCGGCGGTTCACTGGCCCATCTGCTATCCATTGATTACTCCCTGAAGCCTGTTCTTGCATCCATGGGTGCCAAGCATTTTGCCAGCGGTGTCTATGCGGTAGACTCTCAAATCGCTCGTGTGCAATTGGATGATGGAGCAGCCGGGTTTGAGCTAAATGACGAATTAAAGCTCCGTCTAGACGCGTCTCTAACTGAACTACAGGCCGAATTAAAGCTTCGCTCCTAATAAAATTCGCACAAAAAAGGCTAGGTCATGGTGATTACACCAATACCTAGCCTTTTATTCTCATATAAACAAAAAAAATTCACAGATTATTTTCTGTAAATTAGCTTTTAAAAAATGGTGAGTCATGTAGGATTCGAACCTACGACACCCTGATTAAAAGTCAGGTGCTCTACCAGCTGAGCTAATGACTCTCGATGTGAAAGAAATGGTGGAGGGCGATGGATTCGAACCACCGAACCCGAAGGAACAGATTTACAGTCTGCCGCGTTTAGCCACTTCGCTAGCCCTCCATAAAAATGGTGGCTCGGGACGGAATCGAACCGCCGACACGAGGATTTTCAGTCCTCTGCTCTACCGACTGAGCTACCGAGCCGTATAACGAAAAGAAAATGGCGGAGCTGACGAGATTCGAACTCGCGGTCTCCTGCGTGACAGGCAGGCATGTTAGGCCTCTACACCACAGCTCCATAAATTACTGCTTAAAAATTGGTTGCGGGGGCAGGATTTGAACCTGCGGCCTTCGGGTTATGAGCCCGACGAGCTACCGGGCTGCTCCACCCCGCGTCATTGTAAAACATATATGGTGGAGGCTGAGGGGATCGAACCCCCGACCCTCTGCTTGTAAGGCAGATGCTCTCCCAGCTGAGCTAAGCCTCCGAAAATATGGTAGCGGCGAAGGGGATCGAACCCCCGACCTCACGGGTATGAACCGTACGCTCTAGCCAGCTGAGCTACACCGCCACATTTTCCCGATAACTTACATTGCAGACCTCGGGATGTACTGCAATATCAACGTGAATTGCACGCTGAAAACTGGATGCGAAAGACAAAGTCAAGAAACTTTAGCGTGTTGTTTAGGATAAGCCCTCGACCGATTAGTATTCGTCAGCTGCACGCATTGCTGCGCTTCCACCCCGAACCTATCAACCTCGTCGTCTTCAAGGGGTCTTACTAAATTGGGAAAT